>JAGWAS010000008.1:126823-142459 GCA_021296235.1 Paracoccaceae bacterium
GGGAGGCGGGGTCATCATCATGACGGACGTTCAGGGAAGTTCCTCCTTCAACCTTTGCAAGTCGGCATGTTCAGGATCCGGCCATGTCATTATTTCGGGTTTGAACATGCCGATGTTGATCAAGCTTGCAAAGATCAGGAACCGTCGACTTCAGGAAGCTGCCCGAATTGTTGCCGATTCTGGCCGGAAGCACATCAACATCGTCGATTGAAGCTGCAGCAATGGAAGTCATCCGCAAGTTGAGAATCGTAAACGAGAAGGGCCTTCACGCCCGTGCTTCCGCCAAGTTTGTCGAAACGGTTGAGCAGTTCCAGTCCGAGGTTCAGGTGGTCAAGGATGAGTTGTCGGCCGCAGGAGATTCCATCATGGGACTGCTGATGCTTGCCGCTTCGAAGGGATCGGAAATCGAAGTTCGCATCAATGGAAGTGATGCCGAACAGGTCGCCGATGCGTTGGAGGAGTTGCTTGCGCAACGATTCGGCGAGAAATTCTGACGGTTTGCGTTTTGCGAAAATTCAGAAGCCGGCAGGTCTCGGTTTGAATTTCATCCTGTGTGGTTCGCACGCAGGTCTGATCTAGGTGCATGGGCATCAATCCGAGCAACAATTCGCTTAATGCCGTGCATGGTGTCGAGCACATTGGCAGCCATGGCTGGCTTAATGAGCGGTTGCTTGATCATGCGAACGAGGTGTTGTTGAACAGAATGCAAACTGACGATGTGCAGGTTGTGTCCAATTTTCTTGTTGAATGCGTCGGCAAATCCACTCGGGTCATTCGTAAGTCATCGGGGCCAAATCAAAATCAAGAATTGGTTGCCCCACCCCCTCCAATGTGTCGCGATCAGCGACTTTAGTTGGTTTCGTCAGTTTCCCCAAACTCAATCATGGCGAATATCGCTGCACAACCCGCCAGATCGGCATGAAGCCATTGTCTCTGCGGCTCATTGTGCATCCAAAATCTCCTTGTAGGAAAATCAATGCAACTGCTTACGTCTGCAATGTCTTCGGGGACATCTCTTGAATATCGGGTCAATGTTACAATTTCGAATTGAGCCATCTTCCAACAGCTCTTTCCATTTGCCTCCCATCTGACCTCATCTCCGGCAATCAGGCAGGATTTTGCGCTGGAATGGATGTCATGCACCGTGACCCAGCCACTGAATTTGGGATCTTGATTTCTTGGTCTTGAGACAGGATCAAATCCTACCGGGTCGGAACCGGCACATCACCATGATAGTCATAGAAACCGCGGTTTGTCTTGCGGCCCAGCCACTGTGCTTCGACATATTTTGTCAGCAATGGACAAGGTCGATATTTTGTGTCGGCCAATCCGTCGTGAAGGACATTCATGATCGCAAGGCAGGTGTCGAGCCCTATGAAATCGGCAAGCTGCAGCGGTCCCATCGGGTGGTTGGCGCCGAGCCTCATTGAACTGTCGATCGACTCGACCGTACCGATTCCCTCCAAGAGGGCGTAGACGGCTTCGTTTATCATCGGCATGAGAATCCGATTGACGATGAAACCCGGGAAATCCTCCGCGGAGGCTGGGGTTTTGCCGAGTCTGTGCACGACCTCGACCAACTCCTTGTAGGTCTGTTCATCGGTCGCGATGCCGCGAATGAGTTCGACCAGATGCATGACCGGGACCGGATTCATGAAGTGAAATCCCATGAAACGGTTGGGCCGATCGGTTCTGGAGGCAAGGCGCGTGATCGAAATCGAGGATGTGTTCGACGTCAGAATTGTCTCCGGCCGCAGATGCGGAACCAGATCCTCGAATATTGCGGACTTGATCGTTTCCCTTTCGGTTGCAGCCTCAATCACCAAACCGGTGTCTCCGGTGTCCTGCAACCTGCGGGTTGTCCTGATCCTCTTCAGAGCTGCATCCTTCTCCTCGTCCGAAATCTTTCCGCGCGACACTTGACGTTCGAGATTGCCTTCAATCAGCAACAGGGCGTTGTTGAGCACATCTTCCGCATTGTCGTGCAGAACGACGTCGAATCCTGCCAATGCAAAAACATGGGCAATGCCGTTGCCCATCTGGCCGGCGCCGATGATTCCGACTCTGTTGATGTCCACAGGGGTTTCTCCGTTTGCCCGATATCCGCCGAAGGAGCGTCGCCGCGCTCGCAGTCAGGCGGAACCGGCCTGATTCACAGTTTGTCCGTCAACTCCGGAACCGCCTCGAACAAGTTCGCGACAAGTCCAAAATCGGCAACCTGGAATATTGGCGCATCCTCATCCTTGTTGATCGCCACAATGATCTTGGAATCCTTCATCCCGGCCAAGTGTTGGATCGCTCCGGAAATTCCGACCGCGATATAAAGGTCGGGAGCCACGACCTTGCCAGTCTGTCCAACCTGCCAGTCATTTGGTGCATATCCCGAATCCACCGCCGCTCTTGAAGCTCCCACCGCCGCGCCAATTTTGTCCGCCAATGACGAAATCAATGAGAAATCCTCAATCGAACCAACTCCCCGGCCACCCGAGACAACAATTTTGGCCGAGGTCAACTCCGGCCGATCATTCTCGGCCACCCTGTCCTCAAGCCACTCGCTCAATCCCGGATCGCCCGCTGCCGAAAGGGATTCCACCGGCGCGGAATTGCCGGTTCCGGTTGCATCATACGCCGCCGTCCTGATGGTAATGACCTTGGTTTTGTCCCTCGACCTGACCCTCTGCACGGCATTTCCGGCGTAAATTGGCCGTTCGAAGGTCTCGCCGTCTATGACGGCAGATATGTCTGAAATCATCATGGAATCAATCAGTGCCGCAACCCTCGGCAGTATGTTCTGTGCGGTTGTCGTGGCAGGTCCGACCACATGGTCGTATTCGCATGCGATGCCGACAATGAGATCCGCCACGGGTTCGGCCAATGCGTTTCCATATTTCGGATCATCGGCGCACAACACCTTCGATACACCCTCAAAGGCAGCAATTTCATTTGCGGCACCCGAACAGGCCGCACCTGCACACAGCACTGTAACGTCGCCGAGCTGCCGAGCTGCCGTCAACGATTTTGCCGTGAGATCGGCAGAAAGTTCGCCTCCGTTGATTTCGGCAATGAGAAGAACCGCCATCAGACCACCTCCGTCTCTTCCCTGAGTTTTTCGAGCAACTCATCAACCGAATTGACAATTTCGCCTGCCTTGCGCTCCGGCGGTTCAACCGTTTCGAGGATTTCCAGCCGCGGGGCCACATCGACCCCGAGTTCCTCCGGAGTGATGGTGGCAAAGGGCTTTCTTTTGGCCCGCTGAATATTTGGCAAGGAGGGGTATCGAGGCTCATTCATGCGCAGATCCACCGTTACGACGCAGGGCAGTCCAACCTTGACAACCTGAAGTCCGCCATCGACTTCCCTAACCACGGTTGCACTGCCTTCTCCGACCTCCAGACCCGAGGCAAATGTCGCCTGTGCGCATCCCATCAGGGCAGCCAGCATCTGTCCCGTGGCGTTGAGATCGTTGTCGATCGCCTGCTTTCCCATGAGGATGAGAGTTGGCTTCTCCTCATCGGCAACCGCCTTGAGAATCTTGGCTACGGCCAAAGGCTCAATGTCAGTGTGCGGATCATCTGCCGCATGCACAAGGATCGCCCTGTCGGCACCAAGTGCAAGGGCCGTTCGCAGCACTGTCTGCGCCTGAGGAACCCCGACCGAAATGACAATCACTTCCTCGGCCTTTCCGGCCTCCTTCAGTCTGACAGCCTCCTCGACGGCTATTTCATCGAACGGGTTGATTGACATTTTAACGTTGGCAAGGTCGACCCCCGAACCGTCCGGCCTGACCCTCACTTTGACGTTGTAGTCAATGACCCGCTTGACGGGCACAAGCACCTTCATGGCAACATCTCCAGTGATTCAACCGCCGGTCCCTGCCGACTGCGGGGAACACGCTTACAAAAATGAAAAGAAAAAAAACAGCAAAACTTAACAGCGAATTCAATCCGGCATCACGGCCCCCGAGGCAAGGCGTTAAAAGCTGGCACCGCATCCGATGGGAAGCTGCGGCCCGTTACCCTGCCAGCAAGCTCGAGAACGCATCATGACGCATCCCTGCCGGCACCGGGTACCCAAAGCACATCGGCCCTTCCCCTGTCGTTTTCCCAGCGCGCGGCCACGAAGAACCAGTCGGAAAGACGATTCAAATAACGGGTTGCTTCCGGATTGACGAACTCAACCCCGGCAAGTTCAACCGACAGTCGTTCCGCGCGTCGCGCTACTGTTCGGCAATGATGCAGGTGAGCGGACAGTATCGTGCCGCCGGGAAGCACAAAACTCCGCAGAGGCTCAAGGTCGCCGTTGAACCGATCGATTTCCCGTTCCAACCTTTTGACTTGGCCAGCGGTCATTCGAAGCGGCGGGTGACTGGCCGTTTCCTCACCCTCGAGTTGTGGACGACAAAGATCGGCGCCAAGATCGAAGAGGTCGTTCTGGATGGCGGCCAACAATTTGCCGGCCTGTGCGGGCGCATGCAGTTTGGCAACGCCAACCACTGAATTGAGTTCGTCGACCGTTCCGTATGCCTCCACTCTCGGAGAAAATTTCTCCGTTCGCGTTCCGTCGCCGAGGCTTGTTTCGCCGCCATCCCCGGTCTTGGTGTAGATCTTGCTCAGAACAACCATTTCTCAATCGCCACCTCCACTGAAGAACACCGCCAGCAGTATCAGAACCACTGCCGCGGCCTGTGCCAAGATCCGCAGGCGCATGACCCTGTTTGCGTGCTTGCGGTTGAAATCTCCTCCCCGTGCGAATCCGCCAATTCCGATCATGAGGATGACCAACACCACCAACACCGCAATGGTGGCAATCACAAATAGGGGACCGCCCATTTCAGGTTCCGCACATCAAGGGCCGGAGTCTGGTTAATCCGGCGGAGTACAGTTGCTTACAGCCTTGCCAGCAGCTTGTCCAATGACCGGGTCGACAGCATCCGCTTCGCAACACCCATTATGTATGTGGGTGTGGTTACGTAGTAGCGCGGCCTGGGATTCTTGGATTCAAGCGCATGTATCAGTTTTGCGGTAACAGCCGAGGGTGGCAATTCAAACCGATCCTTCTGCGNGGCATGATCGCGGTTCGGTAGAATTCGGACATTGCTGAATTTTTCCAATCAATCCATTTCTCAAAATGGATGCGGGAGTTTTCGCGGATGCGCGTGCTGATCGGCCCCGGCTCAATGAGTGAGATATTGATGCCGGTGCCTGCAAGTTCAATCCTGAGCGTGTCAGACAACCCCTCCAACGCATACTTAGTTGAATTGTAAGGGCCGCGGTATGGAAGGGCGATGAAACCGAGTATCGACGAACAATGCACGATTCGGCCGCGGCCTTGGCGACGCATCACGGGAATCACCCTGCGCGTCAGGTCGTGGTAACCGAAGAGATTGGTTTCAAAAATTGCCCTAAGTGCGTCGCGCGGCACGTCCTCGACCGCGGAAGGCAACGCATAGGCACCGTTGTTGAACAGCGCATCAAGCGTTCCGCCGGTCTGCCCGAGAACCTCTTCAAGCGCCGAAGCAATGCTGTCCTCGTCATCATAGTCAAGCCTCATGCTTTCAAGGCCCGATTGGCGAAGGCGCTCACAGTCGGACTCCCTGCGGCAGGTCGCAAATACCCGCCAACCGCGGGCGCCGAGTTGCCTTGCGGCGTCAAGCCCGATACCCGAGGAGCAGCCCGTTATGAGTATGCTGCCGCGAGCAGCATTGTCGTTGCCGTCATTCATGCCCATTGTTCCCAGTTGTTCAAATTGCCGCAAGCCGGCCGACCCGAATGCCGATTCCCACCGGCCTGAACCGTGCGCTCCAGTCCGAAGCTTGGTGTCCAAGCCAACGGACCATCAGAATTCAGGCATACTTCGTTCCTGACCCGGCTCAGCCGCTTCATCACCATATGGCGTTTTCCGGCGTCCGCAGGTATCAGCTTTGCAATGGCTGGTGAAATGGAAATTCCGCAGGAGTCGGTTGAACCGCTCAGCAGGGCGATCAGTGAACGGTACCTGCAGTATGCCCTTTCAACCATCATGCATCGCGCACTTCCGGATGCCCGCGACGGGCTGAAACCGGTCCATCGCAGAATACTTCATGCAATGCGCGAATTGAGGCTCAACTCGTCCGGAGGCTTCCGCAAATCGGCAAAGATCTCCGGCGATGTCATGGGCAACTACCATCCGCATGGCGACCAGGCGATTTACGATGCGCTGGTTCGGCTCGCTCAGCCATTCAACATGCGCTACCCGTTGATTGAGGGACAGGGCAATTTCGGCAATGTGGACGGCGACAACGCCGCCGCCTCCCGTTACACCGAGGCACGTCTTACAGAGGCTGCGGAAGCGCTGATGGAGGGCGTTTCTGAGAACGCCGTCGATTTCCGCCCCAACTATGACGGTTCCCTTGAGGAGCCGATTGTCCTGCCGGCGGTGTTTCCCAACCTTCTGGCAAATGGTGCCAGTGGGATTGCGGTCGGAATGGCAACGAACATCCCCCCGCACAATATCGGTGAGCTGTGCGATGCGTGCCTGCATCTCCTCAAGAGCCCCGACGCTCGGGACGACACGCTCATCAATCACGTGCTGGGGCCGGATTTTCCGACAGGTGGCATTATCGTCGAGGCCCCGGAGTCAATCAGGGAAACCTACAGAACCGGCAAGGGCGCAATCAGGATCAGGGCAACATGGGAAGTCGAGAGGCTTGAGAGGGGAGCATGGCAGATTGCGGTTACGGAAATCCCCTACCAGGTGCCCAAATCGCGCCTCATCGAGCGAATCGCTTCCCTGATTCAGGAAAAGAAACTGCAATCTCTGGCTGATGTAAGGGACGAATCCGCCGAGGACATCAGGATTGTGCTGGAGCCGCGCTCGCGCAATGTTGAGTCAACCGTGCTGATGGAGGCACTTTTTCGGCAAACCGACCTTGAAAAGCGGTTCGTGCTGAACATGAATGTTCTAATCGACGGGCGCACACCGAAAGTGTGTTCGCTAAAGGAAGTGCTCCGGGCATTCCTTGATCATCGCCGCGAGGTGCTGGAACGAAGATCGCGGCACCGTCTCGGCAAGATTGATCAGCGTCTTGAAATTCTCGAGGGCTTCATATTTGCCTTCCTTAACCTTGATCGCGTCATTGAGATAATCAGATTCGACGACGATCCCAAATCGTCACTGATCGCCGAATTCGACCTTACGGATATTCAGGCCGAAGCAATTTTGAACATGCGCCTGAGGAGTCTGCGCAAGCTTGAGGAAATGCAACTCCGGAACGAAAAGGATGCGCTCCAGATTGAACGTTCGGAAGTCGAGGACTTGCTGGAGGACGACAAACTCCAATGGAAACGGATCGGCGAAGAAATCAGGGAGGTCAAGAAGAGGTTTGGCCAGCAGTCACCCGACGGTGAACGCCGATCCCGGTTCGAGGAAGCACCGGATCCGGCGGAAATTCCTGCCGAAATCATGGTCGAACGGGAACCGGTGACAATTGTCTGCTCCCGAATGGGCTGGATCAGGTCGACGAAGGGCACCGTGCCGCTGGATCAGGAGTTCAAGTTCCGCGACGGTGATGAAGGAAGGTTCGTGCTTCATGCCGACACAACCGACAAGCTCATACTGTTTGGATCAAACGGGCGCTTCTACACCGTAAATGTCACAGCCATTCCGGGAGGCAGGGGACTCGGGGAACCGGTCAGGGTCATGGTCGACTTGCCGAACGACGTCGAGATCGTGACGCTCCTTGTGCACCGGGAGGACCGCAAGCTGGTTCTTGCCTCCGCCAAAGGATACGGCTTTGTGATCCAAGAGTCCGAAGTTGTTGCATCGACCCGCAACGGCAAGCAGGTCATGAATGTTCGGCTGCCGGATTTTGCCAGGGTTTGTGAAGTCATCGACGGCGATCATCTGGCGGTTGCCGGCGACAATGGCAGGCTCCTGATCTATCCGGTCGACGAGATACCGGAACTGCTCAGGGGAAAAGGTGTGCGTCTTCAGAAATACAGACAGGGCGAATTGTCGGACATCAGAACGTTTTCGCGATCAAAGGGGCTCCAATGGAAGGATCCGGCGGGACGCACCAGGACTGAGACGGAACTTGATCAGTGGATCGGCAAACGCGGTTCGACCGGCCGCAAGCCTCCGCGCGGATTTCCGAAGGACAACAGGTTCACGTAGAAGCACGTTCAGTTTTGCACCCGAGTGCATTCTAGCCAAACGCCCCCTTCCGGCCTCATCGTCAGGATCAGCACCGGTTTCGGGGGGCGCTCCGGGATCAGTGAGAACCGGAAGTTTGCGAGGAGGGTGGAAAGCAGTATTCCGGCTTCCTGCATCGCAAAATTGCTGCCAATGCAGGATCGCGGCCCTCCGCCGAAGGGAAGATACTGAAACCGATCAATCTCGTTGGGTTCCAGAAACCGGTCGGGATCAAACTCATCGGGCCGCTCCCACAGGCATTGATTCCTGTGCAGGGCATAGATCGGCATAAGGATGGTATCGCCGGGACGGACCTCCCTTCCGCCGAGTTGATCCTCGACCAGCGCGGTTCGCAGAATCAATCCGGCCGGCGGATAGAGCCTCAAAGCTTCCTTCAGCACCCGAATGGTGCAGGGCATGCGCTCCAGATCATCGGCATGCGCGGGTTCGCCACCGATAACCGAGCAAACCTCCTCCCTCAGCCTTTCCTGCCATGAATGATCGTATGCCAGCAGGTAGAGTGCCCAGGAAAGAGCCAGTGCAGTGGTTTCATGGCCGGCCACGACAAAAGTCAGAAGATTGTCCCGAAGCTCCTGCGGGCTCATCCTTCGCCCGGTCTTCGGATCCTGTGCTGCCGCAAGCAGGTCATGAAGGTCGTTGCCGTTGGACCTGCCCGCCAGCCGCCGCCTGCGGATGGCATTGTCAGCCACGGACTTCAATTGCCGCACCTCCCTTGCCGGGAGCAACCTTCCAAACCTGGGAAACCACGAGGGGGCACCGATGATGTCAAGCACTGATGTCCTTGCGCTTCTTGCCACATAGATGTCGATGGCCCGCGCCGCCACGGTCCGGTCAATTGTGCCCTGACCGGCAAACATGACATCGCTGATGACTTCAAATGTCGCCGCGGTGAACTCTTCATGCATGTCCACGACCCGGCTTTGCGCCCCATTGAGGCGCTCCACCATCCTTGCGGCAGACGCCGACATGACAGGCCCAAGGGCACTTATGTTGCGACTCGAGAACACGGGCGAAGCCGCCCGTTTCTGCCAGAGCCAGTTTCTTCCTTCGGCAAGGAACAGGCTGTCGCCGATGACCGGCCCGAGCACATTCTTCACAACCTCGGATTTGGGGTAGTCCTTGGCTTTCTCCAGCAACACCCGCCGCAGCGCCGGCGGGTCCATGACCATGTGCCATCTGCGGATCATCCTGCCCGACACCATCGGCTGGCGCGTTGCAAGTTCGGGTATGATTTCAAGCAGGTTTTGCCTTGCCGTCTCGACCACCTTTCTAAGCCCGAGCGGTTCAGTCGCCAGGTTTGCCCTTACCGGAAGGTCTGTCATCCGTTCACCAGATTGGGGAATTGGAACCGAAGTATGGGCTTTGCCGGTTCTCCCCGCAACTGCGGTTTCAGACAAATCCGCCGCAGTTCGGTGCGCCCGGGGGGAAATTGACTTTTGCTCCGGCAACCGGAAACTCCAGTCAGGCCAAGCCCTACTTCCGTTGCCGGCCGCCAAACCGTGCCCTCTTCTCAATTCATGATCAGGATCGCGGCAACCAAGCACCATATGCTGGCTGACCGGAAACGACGAAGCGGTGCATCAAGCCTCGCAAAGCAAGCCGGACCAGCGTCAAATCTGACCAAGAAAGTAAATCCGCGATCAAGCATGGTCGGCCTGCCTGCGGGTACATTTTCGGAATCCTGAATTGATGTCTGGGCTTGGAACCGGATCACCGCGAGAACAGGTGCGGGAAAACATGACAATGCCAATCGCAGGCATCAATGTCAGCAAAGACAGATCCAACATTCAACCAAACGGAAAGGACCATACATTTCCCGGCTACCGGGATCGCATTCTTGCCATCACAGGACGGTTAACGGCAAGGGAGGTTGACAGGGTTGTCCCTGCCAGCGCAGCGCTGCGCAACCATTGGGGCATGCGGTCTTTGCCGCCCTGCAAAATTGAGAGAGGACAATCTGAACGTTGAGTTCCATCGCCATCCGAGGTTGCTGCTGACCCGCCATCAATGCAGAACCCTGCGCATGGAGATAGCCGGCATCTGCAAACACGGCAAATTGCACCACGGAAGCTCCACGGGATATGGGGCACCCGAAGGTGCCCCTAAATAACTCGTGCTGGAATTAAATTTCCCGGCATAGGGCTGCAACAGTTAATGAGAACAGAAAACTCAATGCCAAATCGACTGTTGTAAAAAGGTCGAATTGATCGCCCGAATTTCCCCTGAAACGCTGGAGGTGGCTGTCCAACCCGCCGCCAAAGGCAAAATCAATCCGGACCGGACGACAGTCCGGCTGCCGCTGAGTGCGGGCAACCGATATCGAAACGCAGTCCATTCCTGTCACGCCTCATGCCATGCCGGCAGCGCCAGGCGATGGTCCGGTTGGTACGAATTGTCCCCGGAGCGTTCTCGCTGTGTCCAATGCCGTGTCAAATTGACACAGAGTTGGCAGGCAGCTAGGGTTGCCAAACCTGCGATTGCGACCATGGTCTCACAGAGACACCGCCCATTGAAAAATTTATGATCCTTTGTTTTCTCCAATCCGGTGAGCAATAGACGAATGAACATTGGTGCGCACCGAGGGCCTCTGATCAGAGCCCGGCAGGTCAGTGTTCGTCTGGGGCAGCGAAATGTGCTTGAGGAGGTTGACCTTGAAGTTCATGCCGGAGAAATTGTCACTCTTGTGGGACTCAACGGTGCTGGCAAGTCGACGCTGGTTCGGACGCTGCTGGGCATAATTCAGCCGGACGTCGGCACAGTCGAGCGGATGCCTGATTTGAGAATCGGTTACTCGCCTCAACGGCTAAGACGAGATCCGATACTGCCGATCACGGTTCGACGTTTTCTCACGATCGGCGCGCGGTTTGGGGAGGAACGACTTGCGGCAGTGCTTGAGGAGGTTGGTGCCAGTACTATCCTGAACCATCCGATGGCCGAAATCTCCGGCGGAGAATTGCATCGTGTCCTTCTGGCCAAGGCACTGCTCCGAAAGCCCAATCTGCTTGTGCTCGACGAGCCACTCGCAGGGGTCGATATTGCCAGCCAGAGCGAACTCTACAGTTTGATTTCAAAATTCCGGGAACGTTACGGTTGCGGAATTCTGCTGGTTTCTCATGATCTGCATCTTGTCATGACAGGTACAGACAGGGTGGTTTGCCTGAACAGACATGTCTGTTGTTCCGGCCCTCCCCGGACAATTGCGCGTGACCCCGCGTTTTCCATGCTGTTCGGACCGCATGTGTCGGAGTGGCTCGCAGTCTATCCTCATTCACATGACCACAGGCACGACACCATGGAGGATCCGGCACCGCCAATCGGCAGGGAACATTCCCGGTGATGGAGGATTTCTTCTTGCGCGCGCTCATTGGCGGCATGGGCATAACGCTGGCGACAGGACCGATCGGTTGTTTCGTGGTCTGGCTTCGAGTGGCCTATTTTGGCACTGCGCTTGCTCACACTGTCCTGCTTGGAGTGGCTCTGGGGTACCTGCTCAGGATCGAACCGGTTGTTGCCGTACTGATTACCTGCTTCCTGTTTGCCGGCTGTCTGGCTTTGCTTGAACGCCGAGCCCCCGTCTCGCTCGACACACTGCTTGGGGTGCTTGCACACCTGTCCTTGGCTGGCGGATTGGTTGCGCTCGCGTTCATGGAAAACGTGCGCGTTGATTTGATCGGCTATCTGTTTGGCGATATTCTCTCGATCGGCATTGTCGATCTGTGGCTGATCGCCGGAACCGTTGCAATAACCCTGGCCGCCATCTCATGGCAGTGGCAAAACTTGCTTGCGATTACCATTGACAGTGACCTTGCTGCCGCCGAGGGCATACCGGTCGAGCGCGTTCGATTGCTGCTTATCTTCCTGCTCGCCGCAGTCATCGCTATTGGCATGAAGATGGTTGGCATGCTGCTCGTGGTTGCACTGGTGATCATCCCCGCCGCCGCAGCACGACGGTTCTCTTCGACGCCCGAAACCATGGGGATGGTCGCGATTGCCATAGGGGCGGTCTCGGTCGGTCTTGGCCTTATGAGTTCCCTGACCTGGAACCTGCCGGCCGGGCCGGCGATTGTACTGGTCGCAAGCCTGTTCTTCCTCGCGGGGCTTTCGGCGCCGGTTCGGAGAGTCTTCCGTTCATGACCGGTGCCAAACAGACAACTCCGCGGCGCAAACTTTGGTCGCATGGGCAATTGCCCACGGTAACATTGTGCATTTAATTTTTGTCAACAAACTTGAAAGGGAGAAGTATTATGATGTGGAGACAATTTGTCCCTGCAGTTGCATTCCTGGTCGCCGGGATTCAGGCACACGCCACCGAGGTTGCACCCAACGTTGTTGTCAGCATTAAGCCGGTGCATTCCCTGGTTGCCGGTGTCATGGGTGAGGTCAGCCCTTCCCCGCAGCTGTTGGTACCCGGTTCCGCGTCGCCTCACCTCTACCAAATGCGACCGTCCGAGGCGAGGATGCTGCAGAATGCAGACCTCGTAATCTGGGTTGGCGAAACCCTGGAAACCTTCCTGGTACGCCCGATCGGGACACTCGGGGACGACGCCATGACCGTAACACTGCATGAAGCAGCTGGAATAAACTTGTTGCCGAACCGCGAGGGCGGAATCTGGGAACACGATGACGAGTCGGAAGTCCACATGGACGAGCACGAAGATCACGGCCACGGGCATGACGAATTCGACATGCACATTTGGCTGGAGCCCGAGAACGCCAAGCGGATTGTAACCGTTGTTGCAGATGCACTGGTTCGCATTGATCCCGCCAATGGCGAAACCTGGCGCAACAATGCCGGGAAGATGGCAATGCGCATTGATACCAAGGCGGCAGAACTGCGGGAGCGGCTTGCCTCGGTGCAGGAGCGCCCCTTTGTCGTGTTCCACGACGGCTACGGATATTTCGAACATGCGTTCGGGCTGCAGGGTTTCGGAGCAGTGGCTGTCGATCCCTCCCGGCCTGTTGGTGCAAGGAGGCTTACCGAATTGCGTGAGGCTTTGGAACATCACGAGGTTGCCTGCGTTTTCACTGAAGCGCAGTTTAGGCCGGAACTGGTCCAAACCCTGATTGAAGGGACGGACGTGGGCAGCGAAGTTCTGGATCCGATCGGCGCAACCATACCGGCTGGCCCTGATGCCTGGTTTGAACTCATGGACAATCTTGCATTGTCATTTGAGCAGTGTTTGGGCGATACTTGACTCGACAGCAGCCATAATCCTTGGGCACCGGCTGTCTGCACGCAGAACATTAGCGTTGAGGGGTTCTTGAACCTGATGATCTGATTGGAAACGCAGAACACTTTTTTGAACGCACTGATCGGGCTTTTGGACTTTCTATGGTGATCTTTCCTGTTGCTTGGGCCGATGCTTCTTCTTTGCCTGTTCCTGGCGGCATCGACCCAACCCATAGTTGTGCCCTTGGTTACAATTGGTGATTGGGACATAGTCCGTAGCGGGACAGGATAGGGCGCACTGGGGGCAGGCAGCGCTCTGGTACGAATCGCCCTTCCGGCAGCAATCGGAAATCAGGCGGTCGAAAGGACTCTGGACCGTCAGTCCGCCAAATTCTACGGATTCTGCGGTTTTCGGGCACGGAACATAGTCAATGCAAGGCGGCTGAGCACGAATGCCAACAGTGCAATCAAGACTATGGATGGACCGGTTGGAGTATCAATTTGTGCGGACAGGTAGAGACCGCCGACCACCGCTGCCAGGCCGGTTACCGCAGCCCGAACTGCCATGCTCTCCGGGCTGGCCGAAAACGGTCGTATCGTCACTGCAGGTATAATGAGAAGCGCGACGATCAGGAGAACTCCGACGATCTTGATCGCCGCGGCAACGACTGCAGCCAGCAGAACACCGAAAATCAACTTCGTTCGATCCGGATGCAGACCTGACACTGCTGCGAGCTCTTCATTCAGCGTCGCGGCCACGAGCGGTTTCCATATCCACAAGAGTGTTGCAATTGCTATGGTGCCGCCCAGCCAGATGACCAGGAGATCCTGCTTGGAAACTGCCAGAATGTTGCCGAACAGCAGTCCGTGGAGGTCAATGCGAAAAGTTGGGAAGAATGACAAAGTGAGCAATCCGAGTGCAAGTGCGCCGTGTGACAACAGTCCGAGCAACGAGTCTATTGGCATCAACTCCTGCCGTTCGAGCATGTACACAAGCACGACCACGAGTGAAGCGGCCGCGAATATCCCGATCATCAGGTCAAGTTCTGCCAGAATGGCAAATGCAACGCCCAGCAGGGCTGAGTGGGCAATTGTCTCGCCAAAATAGGCAAGCCTGCGCCAAACAATGAAACAGCCAAGGGGGCCTGCAACGATTGCCAACCCGATGCCCGCAAGAAGTGCGCGAATGAAGAAGTCGTCCAACATTTGAAAGGTCCCGTTAAGTTTGGCTGGAACAGGCTAAGTTTACCGGCTTGGCAGCGTAACTCGCGAGAGGATCATCATGTTCGTGAGGAATAAGCACGACGACATCTGAATCCGGTTCCATAACGCGATCCAGATCGTGGGAGATCATCAGTACTCCACAATTCAAATCATGCCTGATCTTGTTGATCAATTCGAGCAACGCGTCCGAACCTGCAAGATCAACTCCCTGATCTGGCTCATCCAGGACCAGCAACCCTGGTTTGTGGATCAGCGCCCTTGCCAGGAGCAGACGCTGGAACTCCCCACCAGAGAGGGTAGTGATTTGAGGGTCACCCAACCGCTCAAGTCCGACAGCTTCAAGCGCCGCCTCAATCTGTGCCGCGGCAAATCGACCAGCCAAATTCATCATTCTGCGTACTGTAATGGGCAGCGTCGGGCTGACGGCGATCCGCTGTGGGACGTAGCCGATCTCCAGGCCGGCTGCATGCCAAACAGATCCCTCGTCACAGGCGATCAGGCCAAGTACCGTCTTAATGCAGGTGGTCTTTCCAGATCCATTCGCACCAACCACGTAGACGAGTTCGCCCTCATAAACGTCCAAATCGACGTATCGAAAGATCCAGCGGCCTCCTTTGTTGACTCCAATATTGGTGGCAGAGACCAGCTTGATGCCTTTATCCTCTGATTCCTGCGGCATATTCTGCCCGATTGTGAATGACAAACCTTATCATTTGGATGGGGATTATGTCGAATGGTAACAATTCGTGAGTGAATGGCTACCCGAATACCGTTCCGTGTCCTGCCCCGGAAACCCGGCGACATGTGAAGTCCCAACATCCTCGGACACACCGGGATGGCTCAGCAAGCCAATTTTCCACCCGGCCACCGACATTCCGCGCTGGAGAATGTTTCGTGCAGCATTGACATCGCGGTCAAGAACAAGACCGCAGTCGTTGCAGACATATTCACGCACACTCAAAGGCATTGAGCATCTGCATCCGCATCTGCTGCAATCCGTGCTGGTGTGGCGGGGATCAACCTGAACAACCTCACCACCGGCACTCTCAGCC
>JAGWAS010000023.1:0-22893 GCA_021296235.1 Paracoccaceae bacterium
TCTGCATCCATGGTTTTGATCTCAGGACGGCTGCCATGATCGTTGTCCGCTTCCGGCGGCCCAATTCCGGTTTGATTTCCAGTTTTGTCTGAGACGCCTTTTCACTGAGCGGAGAATTTGAGACAGGGTTTGGGGGTCGGAAAGGGGGCCATGCGGGAGCCCCTTCCCGTACGGAAGAGGTCATTGCTCAATGTTGAATTCCAGTGGCCTTACCCGATTGAAAAAGCCGGTGCCCTTAATCTTCTCCGTCATCTGCCGATCAACTGGACTGTCCAGCGTCAGCAGCGCTATTGCATCCCTCCCGGTTCCCGATCTCCCCAGGTTGAAATTGGCGATGTTGACGCCATCGTCGCCCAAAGTCGTGCCCAACGCGCCAATGATGCCTGGAACATCCTTGTTGGTGGTGTAGAGCATATAGCGTGAAACTTCGGCATCAATGTAGATGCCCTTGATCTGGATGAATCTCGGTTTTCCGTCCGAAAACACCGTGCCTACGATTGAACGCTCTCCGGCGTCAGTAACGACAGTCAGGCTGATATAGGCTTCGAAGATGCCAGATTGCGACCTCGTGGTCGCCGACATGACAAATCCTCTGTCCTTGGCCGCCATCTCAGCCGACACCATGTTGACGTCCGGGTTTGACGGCCGCAAAATTCCGGCGAGCGCCGCTGCATTCAGTGCTTTGACATTCATGTTCGCAACTGCACCGTCATAAAGAAGACTGACCGATGCAATCGGCCCGTCGGTCATCTGACCTACAAAGGAACCGAGATGGTCGGCGAGTGCAACCCACGGCAGCAGGCGCGGCGCTTCCTCGGCACTGATCGACGGCATGTTCAGGGCGTTGTTGACCGCTCCGCCTAGCAGGTAGTCCGACATCTGCTCGGCGATCTGCTGGGCAACCTTTTCCTGTGCCTCCGTTGTCGACGCGCCCAGATGTGGCGTAACCACGACCTCCGGAAGTTCCAGCAGTGGATTGCCCACGGGTGGCTCGCTTTCGAAGACATCCAGTGCCGCCCCGGCAACATGTCCGCTCCGGATGGAATCCACAAGTGCCGCCTCGTCCACCACGCCACCGCGGGCGCAGTTGACGATGCGCACGCCTTTTTTGGTTTTGGCGAATGCCGACGCATCCATGATCCGGCGGGTTCTGTCGGTCAAAGGTACGTGAAAGGTGATTATGTCGGCACGGGAAAGCAATTCGTCGAAATCAACCTTGTCGACCCCAAGCCGTGTTGCGCGCTCTTCCGACAGGAATGGATCATAGCAGACAACCCTCATCTCAAGTCCGATGGCTCGCCGGCAGACGGCCGAGCCAATGTTTCCGCAGCCAACGACGCCGAGGGTCTTTCCGAACAACTCCGTTCCGACAAAACGGGATTTTTCCCAGTTTCCGGCCCGAATCGAAGCATTCGCCTCCGGAATTTGCCTTGCCATTGACATCATCATCGCAATCGCATGCTCTGCCGTCGTGATGGCGTTTCCCAACGGCGTGTTCATGACGATCACACCTTTTCTCGACGCCGCCGGCACATCAATGTTGTCAACGCCGATCCCCGCCCTTCCGACGACCTTCAGCCGATCGGCACCTTCCAACAGTTTTCCTGAGACCTTTGTGGCCGAACGAATTGCAAGACCATCATACTCACCAATCACCTGCAGAAGTGAGTCCTTGTCCCGGCCAAGTTCCGGTCTGAAATCGACATCAATGCCGCGATCCCGGAATATCGAGATGGCAGTTTGTGACAGCTTGTCTGAAACGAGGACCTTGGGTCTCCCGCCGTCGTTCTCACTTTGCAGATTTGCAGGCATTGTATGCAGCCCTTTCTTCTTGGTATGCCCACTCGATCCAAGGCATGAGCGCCCGTAAATCTGAGGCTTCAACGGTCGAGCCGCACCATATCCGCAGACCCGGCGGTGCATCCCTATAGGATTCAATGTCGTGAGCGACGTCCTCGGCCGCAAGTCTTCCGGCAACCGATTTGGCAAAAGCCGGCATATCATCATTGCAAATACCGGGGACATCGAACACCAAACAAACGCTTGTGTTGGAACGGGTACGTTCGTCTGATGCCAGAAACTCAATCCAGTCCCTTGCGTTCACGAATTCCGCCACAATCCGAGCGTTTGCATCCGCCCGGGCGATCATGCCGCGCAGGCCACCAACCGACTTCGCCCAATTTAGGGAAAGCAGGCAATCCTCAACGCAGAGCATTGATGGCGTGTTGATTGTCACTCCCCGAAATATTCCCTCGTTCAGTTTTCCGTCTTTGGTCAACCTGAAGATCTTGGGAACCGGCCATTGAGGAATCCAGGATTCAAGCCTTGTTACAGCCCGCGGCGACAGGATGATGATCCCGTGGGCGGCTTCACCTCCGAGAATTTTCTGCCACGAAAAGGTCGTGGCATCGAGCCTGTTCCAAGGTAGGTCGACCGCAAATGCAGCTGAGGTTGCATCGCAGATCGTCAGCCCTTCCCTGAATTCGGGAATGAAGTTCCCGTCGGGCACGCGGACTCCGCTGGTGGTTCCGTTCCAGGTGAACACGACGTCGTTTGAGAAGTCCACCTGCGACAAATCGGGCAATTCACCGTATTCGGCGGTGTGAACAACGGCATCCAACCGAAGCTGCCTGGTAACGTCCGCCAACCAATCCCGCCCGAAACTTTCCCAGGCAAGCACTTCGACCGATCTTTCGCCGAGAAGAGACCAGAGTGCCATCTCAACGGCTCCAGTGTCGGAAGCGGGGACAATTCCGATCCTGTGCGAATCGGGAACCTCAAGAATCTCGCGGATCAAACCGATCAACCGGCCCAATCTTGCTTTGCCCGGCTTTGATCTGTGCGAACGCCCAAGCAAAGCTTCGGAAAGAAGCTCCGCCTGCCAGGTTGGAGGTTTCGCGCATGGCCCGGACGAAAACACATTCCGTCCCGGCCTTTCGGCGGGAGTTGCGGTCATGTTGAATTATCCTTTCAGATAAACGCTCCTCGGTGGGGAGGAGTGCCCGGGCAGGCCTCTAATGCCTTGCATGCTGTCTGGCAAGCGCATCCATGCATTGGGACCTACATGCTTCCCCACTTCGAGTTTACAGCTTTGCCAAGAGTTCTCGGCAACAATCGGTGGGACAGCACATTCGCAGGAAGCCAAAACACGGCCGACCACACCCCCTCAGGCATCGGATTCCGCTTGGGCCCGTTCCGCATCAGGAAGAACCAAAGGCAGGAGGGCAGGTTGCATAACCGAAGTAATTGCAACTCACCGAACAAGGTGGCGCAGCGAAAATCGTGTCCAAGGTCAAGCAAAGATCAGGGGACGATCGCAAGTGGCTCAGGCAATCAGATCAATCTTGACCGATCTGTTCTCCATCATCGACAGTTCACATGCCTCAGCCGCAGCCTCGGCAACAAAACTGTCCTCAACCGTTTGAAACGCGCCTGCCGGGTTTCTTGGTCCGCTGACGAAGGTGGCCAACAGTATTTCATGGAACAAACCAAAACGGTCAATCCATATCCGGTGCATGCCGGCGGACGTCATTCTGTTGCCATCATGGCCGGTCAGCTCGTTCCAGGCCGGGGAACAAGATACCAACCTGCCACCTGAACCGAACAGCTCAAAGCGTTTGCCGTATCCGTTGGCTGACCTTCAACTGAAGTTGAAATGGCAGAATGCCCCCTTTTTTGACATTCTTATGATGATCATTGCCATGCCGCAGCGGCGCCATGTGCCGAGCAAAGCCACACAGCGGCATCCGGGTTGGCGTCGTGCACGAACTTGAGCTTCGTCGAATTGTTCCGGGTGGTGCAACCCGCACAGACCCGACCGATGGTCCCGGCCCCCGATCAGGCTGAAATTGGTAACGCTCCGTTGCATGGCAAGTGCCCTTCGAACCTGCAAGAATATGGATTGGGTGCAAATGTCATTCCTCACCGACTCAATCCACCCAGCGGTTGGCCAACCATATCTGAACATGCGCATCCGGGGTTTCGATCAACCGCCACTTCGGCTAATGCCCGCGTGGACAACCCGGATGGACAAACCATGCTGACAGCATCCCTGCTCACCGCTCCTGATCAACCCTGCCTTGACGCAAGGCGCGCAAAGGAGCTTTCCCGGAAATGGGGAGGGACCTCACCTGTCTGGTTGGATCCCGGCATCGCCTGTGAATTCGCGCTTCCGGCGCGGCCGGATGATTTCGAGGAAGTTCGAAGTGAATTCGACATGTCGAGGATTGACCTCAACATCCAGCCGGGAATCGGTCGCCGGAAAAAATTGCTGGTCGCTGACATGGATTCAACGATCATTGAGCAGGAGTGCATCGACGAACTCGCAGTTGAAGCTGGAGTCGGCAAAGAGGTGGCAGCAATAACTGCACGCGCGATGAACGGCGAAATTGACTTCACCGACGCGCTTAGGAACCGCGTCCGGCTCATGAAAGGCTTGCCGGTCGGTATGATTGAGACAGTTTGGAACCGCCGAATAACAATCACACCAGGGGCGGCGACACTGGTTGCAACAATGAAATGCAACGGAGCGCAGTCTGTGCTGATTTCCGGTGGATTCACCGAATTCACCGGTCGGTTGGCTTCAAAGCTCGGATTTGACGGTCATCATGCAAATGTTCTTCATGCCGACGATGGAAAACTGGCGGGGACAGTGCAGGAGCCGCCCCTCGGGAAATCGGCCAAGAGGGAGATCTTGCTGAAACTGCTCAGGAAATTCAAACTGGACGCCGATGCGGCCATTGCCGTGGGCGACGGATCCAACGACATTGAAATGCTTGGCATGGCCGGCATGGGAGTCGCTTTCCGGGCGAAACCTACCGTCAACGAGGCAACGGACATCCGCATTCGACACGGCGATCTAACAGCCCTTCTCTACCTTCAGGGCTATGCAAGGGTGGAATTCGTTCACCGCCCTTGAAACGGTTCGACTCAAGAGGGCGATACACCAGTCCTTCTTTGCGAAAACACCCGGAAAACAAAGAGTGCCTCCGACCGGCATCAGATTGGCCGATTGCGCTGATTGAATTCAGATCAACAGAGCATCGGGGTTGGCAACATCCCGTTTACGCCAAGCTGCAACAGCGATTTGATCACTGCCATTGCCGCTGCAATGAAAACAAATCCGGCGAACGGTCATCAATACCCGAAACCGTCCTTCAGCAACTTGCGCCGGATCTTGTTTTCTCCGCCAATTGCTTGATCGACTCGGCAAAGCGAACCCTGGCCTGTGGCAATGAGGCGGATTTACCGCCCCTGATTATTCCGAGCCTGAGGAAATGTCCGACGGTCCGAAGCCCGTCTGACACTTCACCGACATCTCCAGTGCCCCGGTCGAGCAGGCACGGCGGCAACGGCAGCATCCGATCCGCCCACTTTCCTGCACCCACCAGACTGACCGCACACCCGGATTTCGGCGAAACGAACACAAGATTGCCGGTTGAACCCGTTACAACGCAACGTTCCAAATCAAGTCCAAACCCGATTTCCCCAAGGAGATCCAGTTCCCATATAAGATAGTCGGAAAGCCAGTTGGACGAGGCCTCCAGCGCATCAAGCAGTCGTATGGTCCTTTCATAGCATTCCGGGTTCGGATCCCGTTCGGGCAGGGAAACCGAAAGCACTGAACACAGTGAAGACAATGCCGCAAGTGCCATCCGATCCGACATCAGAACCGCCGGGCGGGACCTAGCCGGTTCGATCCGGTAAACACCGATGTGCTCCTGCAATCTCGCCCGCCATTCGACGATGAGTTCGTTGCCAGGCTGGAGAACGGCCTTGTATCGCCTTGACATTCCACCGCGGAGAATTCCGGCATGACGACCATGCGCGGGGGTGAACACCTCCAATATGGCCGAAGTCTCCCCGTGGTTTCTGGAGGACAGCAATATGCCGCGATCGCGCCAATGCATCGTTCAATGCCGTTCCAATCCGGCCTCGTCGAGAAGCGTCCGCCCCTCCCGGTCCTCAACTTCGATTATCCAGAGATCGCGATCCCTGCTCATCTGTCGCTGAAGCATGCCATCGACATCGGCATCCTCACCCTCACCCATGAGATCCCAAACCTCCCTGTCGTGCAGGAGGTCAAAAGACTTCTGATAGACACGCGATTGGCCATCCAGCGTGTTCAACCTCACCAGAACCGAACCTGCCTCCGAATTGCCCCGGGCGGTGACAAAGGCCGGTATGCCGGCGGTGCCGAGGCGGTTGAGGTAGGCTCCAACCCAGAAATCGGTTCTTAGACGAGACATTGCATTCAACGGTTGCCGCTGCTTCAGCCCGGAGTTTCCGAAGTTATGAAGCGGCTGACCTCATCTTCCCAGCCCGGACGTACCTTTACGCGAAGAAAGAGATGCACCTGCCGACCGAGGAATTCACCGATTTCACGACGGGACTCAGCTGATACCTGCCTGATGACCCTGCCACCCTGGCCAATGATCATTCCCTTGTGGCTTTCGCGCTCCACATGCACGACCTGACCAATGCGGACAGATCCGTCCTTCTGTTCTGTCCAGCTCTCCGGCAACACTGTCAATCGGTATGGAATCTCCTCGTGCAGACGCAGCATCAACCGGCCGCGAGTCACTTCTGCTGCAATCACCCTTAGCGGCAGATCCGAAACCTGATCCTCCGGGAACAGCCACGGTCCCGGGGGAACATTATCGCTCAACCAGGAAAGCACGTCGGCAACGCCATCCCTCTTGGTTGCAGAAATCATGAACACCGCTGCAAAATTGGCCTGTTTCCCAAGGATGTGGGCCGACCTCAGCAGTTCTTCGGGCGATGCGCGGTCGATCTTGTTCAGCGCAAGTGCCACCTTCTGGCCGGGACGCATCCGCTCCGACAATGTGTCGACGATCGAGTGCGAGCCATCGGACGACGCCGTCTTGGCGTCCGCCATCAGCAGGATTATGTCGGCTTCCGCCGTACTCTTCCATGCCGCACCCACCATTGCCTTGTCGAGCCGGCTCCTTGGGTCAAACAGGCCCGGCGTATCCACAAACACGAGTTGTGCACTGCCCTCCACTGCAATCCCCCTGATCCGGAATCGGGTGGTCTGTGCCTTGTGGGTGACAGTTGAAATCTTGGCTCCAACCATGCAGTTGAGCAGGGTCGACTTGCCGACATTGGGCTCGCCGACAAGCGCAACAAACCCGGCCCGCGTTTCAGTCATCTCCTGCATCAAGCATATCCAACAGTTTTGAGGCAGCCCTCCGCTCAGCAAGCTTCTTGGACGAAGCTTGTGCGCTGGCGCTGATTCCCGTTTCCAGTTCCACGTCCACGGTGAAGCTCGGTTTGTGCGCCGGCCCGGTGCGCTCTGTCACCCGATAATCGGGAATTCTCATCTGCCGCGCCTGCGCCCAGACCTGGAGCCTGCTCTTGGGGTCATCACCGTCTCCAAGCCCTTCAAATTCCGGTCCCGACCAGAAGCGAAGTATCAGCCGCCGCGCCTCCTCCAATCCACCATCAAGATAAACGGATGCAATCAGAGCCTCCATCGCGTCGGCGAGCACGCCTGCACCCGGATTTCCGCTCGGAGCCGGAACACTTTTTCCAAGCCGCAACAACTTTCCGAGTTGGATCATTTCGGCGACGCGGGCACAGGAGGAGCGATTGACCAGCGCATTGTAGCGGGTGGCAATCGAACCAACGCTTGCATCGGGATGCCTTTCGACAACAAATTGAGCGATCACCAGCCCGAGCACCCGGTCGCCCAGAAATTCCAACCTCTCGCTGTCAGCACCCCTTCCCGCCGTCTGCGAGGAGTGCGTCAACGCCTGCATTAACAATTTTGGATCGCTGAATCGATAGCCGATGCGCTCCTCAAGCTCCCTCGTTTCGGGTCTGTTGCTCAATTTATCGATTTGAAGAACCGGTCCTTGCGCCAGGTCCAGAAATAGAAAAGGCTTCGTCCGGATGAAGAGAACATTACCCGATCGGCTCGGCCAATGAGATTCTCGAAAGGCACAGTTCCCACGCCGCCCCGCAATTGTGAAAACCGGCTGTCGCTGCTGTTGTCCCGATTGTCGCCAAGGAAGAAATACTCACCTTTGGGAATTGTGAACACCGGCGTTGTATCCGCTCTGGACGTGCCGTGATCAAGGATCGAATGTTCGTTCCCGCCAGGAAGAAACTCCTTGAGTTTGGGTTTGATGCAGACATTTCCGTTCAACTCGGTGCAGCGCAGCTGTCCACCGCGACGGTCATCGCGACCAACTCTCTCCTCGAAGACACCATCAGGTTGTTGCGGCACCAACACCCCGTCTATGTGAAGCACCCCATCCTTCATCTGAACCGTTTCGCCGGGAAGTCCAACCAGCCGCTTGACAAAATCCTTGTTCGAAACCGGATGCTTGAACACCACGACATCGCCGCGTTCCGGCTCACTTGCAAACAGCCGGCCGGAAAATGGACAAAGCGACCATGGACAAGAGTGCCGCGAATAGCCGTAGGCCAACTTGTTTACGAACATGAAGTCACCGACCAGCAGAGTGTCCTTCATCGAACCGGACGGGATCCAGAAAGGCTGGAACAGAAGGGTCCGAAACAGCCCTGCGAGAAGAAGTGCGTACACAATCGTCTTCACATTTTCGATCACCGCCTGCATTGGTCAGGGCCTCGCAACTTGCCGGAACAAAACTGTGCCTACTTGGACAGCCGCAATTCCAAAGTCAAGCTGCCCGACTGATGAGCCCTTATTCAAACGGAATGGCCTCGATAATGACAAGCGCCGTCGCCGACGGGCGATCGTCTGACATGCTCAAATGAATTCTGGGCCGGTGTCCCGGCGGCATCATCCTGTTCAGCCGTGTGAGCGCCCCGCCCTTCAATTGAAGTGCCGGCCGCTTTCCAGGTGACGTCAGGACTTCGATGTCGCACAAGGCAACACCTTGGGTCATTCCGGTTCCCAGGGCCTTGGTGCAGGCCTCTTTCGCAGCCCAGCGTTTCGCCAGAATGCCCACGCCGTCGGCCATTCTGCGGGCAAGTGCCAATTCCGCGTCGGTGTAAACCCTGTTGCGGAACCGGTCGCCATGCCGAGCAAGTGCAGCCTCTATCCGACCAATATTGACCACATCGTTACCGATGCCGAGTATCATTCCGGAACTTCTTTCGCCGTTTCGGATGGCTCAGCCGGCCGTCTCGGACCTTGCCTCATCCATGAGGTGGCGCATTCGGGAAATGGCCTGCTCCAACCCCAGGAATATCGCCTCACCAACCAGAAAGTGCCCGATGTTCAGTTCAACAATTTCAGGAATGACTGCGATCGGCGCAACCGTTCCGTAAGTCAGCCCATGTCCTGCATGGACTTCAAGGCCAAGCGATGCCGCAAGGCAAGCAGCCTCGCAGAGACGTTCGAGTTCCCGATCCCTGTCGCCGCCGCGCCCTTCAAAATGTGCGTCGCAGTAGGATCCCGTATGCAGTTCGACAACCGCGGCGCCTATTTCCGCCGAGCAGCGGATCTGCTGCAGGTCCGCACCAACAAACAACGAAACCCGGGAACCGGCATCAGTCAGGGGCTTGATGAACTCGGCGAGGCGATCCTTGTGCCCGACAACGTCCAATCCGGCTTCGGTTGTTATCTCCTCCCGCCTTTCGGGAACGATGCATACCGCATGCGGCCGATGTCTGAGTGCAATTGCTTGCATTTCCGCTGTCGCTGCGAGCTCCAGATTGAGGGGCAGGTTCAATTCGCGCATGAGTGCATCGATGTCGCCATCGGCAATGTGGCGGCGGTCCTCCCGCAAATGTGCAGTGATTCCGTCGGCACCGGCCCGCTCGGCCAAAAGCGCCGCCCGGAGCGGATCCGGATAGGAACTTCCCCTCGCATTCCTGACGGTTGCGACATGGTCAATATTCACGCCGAGTCGCTGGCGCCCCATTTTCGATCTCCTTGTGCTGCTTCCGTTCTGCTCCGATTCCCGAGAGCAGGTTGTTCAACCACTACCGGCGGTCCTGCGAAAAGTCAGGCGCCTTTTTTGATACGCCGAAACGAGCCGGTATGAAAGCCAGCCCAATGCAATTCCGCTAATGGCGCCAATCAGCACGCCGCCAACGAGGTAGGGAAGGAAAATGACGCGCAATGCCTCGACGACCGCATTCCAATCGAATTCCGCCTCTGTAACCAGAGCGAGCGAGTTGTCTCGAATTGTAACAATGCCATCACCGGTGTCATAGCCGGCGGCGAGGTGATCAGGCGGGCCAATGATCGACGTTCCAAGTCGATATGAGGCGAAGGCCATTGCCGGAAACGTAAGTGGGTTGCAAACCAGCACCGCCGCCAAACTGGCCAAGACACTGCCATTTAGAATCCATGCAATCAGCGGGGCAAGACCGAAATGCAAACCAAAGAACGGCGTAAAGGCAATGAAGGTTCCGGCGAATACCCCGCGCGAGATTCGACGAGGTGAATCGGAGAGTCTGAGCACCCGCAGCCAACGGTATCGTCCAAACCGCAGCCAACCGGCGGGCGTCCATGCCTGGCCCCGGCGCGGGCCAGCCATTTTTCGTCGGTTATCGACGTTCATTGGCCATCTGCACTGCGTTCCTGACCAGAATTACATTGGCGCATCGATTGGCGAACTTCACTTCCATGTCGATTCTCATTGCCGAAAGCACATGTTCGAGGTGCGTGCAGTCACGCACCTGAACCTCGAACAGTATGCGGTATTCCTTCGGCTTGCGTTCAAGGAACAACAGATCGGAAATGTTGGAGTTCTGTTCACCTATCAGATTGCAAATCCGACCAAGCACCCCGGCCCGATTGGCGAGTGATGCCACGATCGCCGCCGAGTGGATGGGAACGAATGGACCCTCGTGCCAATCGAGGTGTCTGACAATCTGGCGTTCGGGTTCGTCCTGAGTCGGAACCTCACCGCAGCCGGATCTGTGTATGCGCAGCCCAACCTTCCTGTCGTTCACCCCCACGATTTCCTCTTTCGGAACTGGCAGGCAACAGGGTGCGATTTGGGGGTCGCAATCTTCAGACAGGCCGATGAAGAAGTTTGATGGTTCGGTTATTTTCGGATCAACCTCATGAAACGCCTCAGGCAGCACCGCCCTGACCACATCTGCCCCGGTCAAATCCCGGCCACCTTCGTCAATTCTGCGGATCACCCCTGCACTGCCCGAAACCTTCGCTCCCTGCCCCTCCACCGAATTGCCCAATGCGTGATTTGCACCACCTCCGTCGGCACCGAGGCTTCGCCGCCTTTCCGACCAACCCAACTGCAACAGCAGTTGGTCAACATCGCCACCCTCGTGGAGCACATTCTCGGCTGCGATCTTGAGCAGCTCCTCGTTTGCCTCCGTTCCGTGGGATTTCAGGGCTTCATCGGCGATCTTGAGGCCAAGGGTGATCAACTGCTGACGCTCCACCCTGTGGAGAGCTCGACGAATCTCGGCTTTGGCGCGGGTTGTCTTTGATGCGTCAATGGCGGTTACTATTTCCACCCTGTCACCGTCCGAAAGAAGCGCACCGAGTTTTGACCACCTGCCGCCGATCTTGGCGGCAACCGCCCGTTCCCCAAGCTTTGAGTGGACCGCAAAGGCAAAATCCAGTGCCGTCGATTCGGGTGGCAATCGAATCATCCTGCCCTTTGGCGTGTAGCAGGCGATGGAAATCTGCCTGACGGTCACCGCCTTGGCAAACTTCTTCATGAATTCAGAATCGGAGATTTCGCCCTTCCTTGACCACATGGTCTCGTCAATCAGGATCTGCAGCGCATTGCCCGGATCCCGTTCGCTCTCCGTTATGACAACTCCGTTGCGGTAGGCCCAGTGCGCGGCGCTGCCGTATTCAGCGTGAACATCCATCTCCACGGTTCTGATCTGGATTTCGACCGCCCCGGTTACCGGCAAATCAACGGTGGTATGGATCGATTGGTAGCCACTCAGCTCCTTTGGTGCGCTGATGTAGTCCTTGAAACGGTTTGGCACCGCCCGCCAGTTCGTGTGCACGACCCGCAGTGCCCGGTAAGCGTCTTCAACATTGTCAGTAATTATTCTGAACCCGAACACATCGAAGATCGATCCAATCCATTCCTGGACTGGCCTGGTTGTCTCACCTGCAAGTTCCGCCGGACCGGTGTTGCTCCTGTACTTCCGCCAGATCGAGTATGGTGATTTCAACCTTCCGCTCAGCTTCGCCGGGATCTTGGCCGACTTAAGCTTGCGGAGAAGTTCCGTGTGGAAATCCTGCGCCGCAATGACCTCGGGCGAAGGATTGCGTTTTTTGCCCCGCAAATCCACGTATCTGCGCAGAATTTCCGCCCGCTCATCGGGACGGATTATGGCGAAGGCCGCATCCTCAAGATCCTTGCGGATTCTCTGGAACCCGCACATTTCGGCAAGGGGGGCATAAATGCCTATTGTCTCGCGGGCCTTGCGCAATTTCTTTTCCGGAGGAATGGATTGCGAAGTTTTCAGGTTATGCAGGCGATCGGCACACTTAACCATCATCACATGATTGTGACGACCGGCTGCACTGATGAATTTGCGGAAGTTCTTGCTGCGGATGAATTCGCCAAAATGCTCGGGGCTCGGAACGCCGTTGTTCAGTTCGTATTCGACCTTGGTGACCCCGTTCACGATCGCCGCAATCTTCCTCCCGAATTCGGCGGCAATTTCGTCGTCACTCGCGTTCGTGTCCTCGACAGTGTCATGCAGAAGTCCCGCTGCAATGACCCGGTCTTCCTGCATGTGATCGGCCAGGATCTCCGCCACCGCTGCCGGGTGGGTAAAGAAGTCGTCGCCGGATCTGCGTTTTTGACCCCGGTGTTTTTCCTCGGCAAATCGGTAGGCGCGTTTGATCAGATCCGCATTTGTTGCGCTGTTATAGAGACGAATCTTCTCAATTAGCCTTTGTTCGGTCACGAAACATCCCGTCAAACTGCCGGGGGTGTGCGATCAGCCGTCCGCCCTATCCCTTGTTTCTTCAATCATTTGGCGGAGAATTTCCTCATCCGCGTGCCGCGCTGCGTCCGAGTCGCCGCCTTCCGCCGCCGGGGTGGCTGCAAAGGTCAGCGGACGGTTGAGGTTCTGTTCAAAATGCTGGCTAAGAAGAGACATGTCGTCGTCGTCGGGCTCGTCCACCTCATTTTGGCGCTGAAGGCTGGAAATGGTCCGCTCCCGCAGATCTTCCGCCCGTTGCGTTTCCTCAGCGATTTCCCTGAGCGCAACGACAGGGTTCTTGTCGTTGTCCCGATTTACGGTCAGTGATTCGCCGGACGAGATTTCCCTCGCCCTGTAGGCAGCAAGCATCACAAGATCGAATCGATTTGGAACCTTGTCAATGCAGTCCTCGGTTGTAACCCGTGCCATCAACTACTCCGTCAGTGAAAGGAAGAACCGCGACTGATATTGAGGAACACACTGGAGTTCAAGCGGATACCGGTTTCAGTTTTCTCCGGGGACGCTTACGAGGTGCCAACCGCGGATCTGCACATCAGTTCCGCATTTTCATCGACGCTCGGCTGTGTTAACTTTTGTTAGAGAGGTGTTTCAAATGTTTTACAAGAATGAAAGGCTGGCGCTGTTCATTGACGGAACCAACCTCTACGTCGCGTCCAAGGGGCTGGGCTTTGAGGTCGACTACAAGAAATTGAAGGAAGAATTTGCCCGTCGCAGCAATCTGGTCAGAGCTCACTATTACACAACCTTCATTGAGAATGACGAATACTCACCAGTTCGTCCGCTGGTCGACTGGTTGAACTATAATGGATTTACTACCGTTTCGAAACCGGCTAAGGAGTTCACCGACGGCTCCGGGAGGCGGAGGATCAAGGGTAGCACCGAGATCGAACTCACGATTGATGCGCTCGAACTCGTCGACAACGTCCAGCACATTGTGTTGTTTGTGGGCGACAGGGATTTCAAGCCGCTCGTTTCCGCCATTCAGCGCAAGGGGGTGCGAGTTACTGTGGCTTCAACGGTCAAGGGCAACTCGGGGGTGGTCGCCGACGAGTTGCGTCGACAAGCGGACAACTTCATTGAGCTTGAAGAACTGAAGGACCTCATCGGGCGGCCACCTCGGCTGGACAACCAGGTAAGCTGCAGAGGTTTGAGCAACCGGGCAACCGTCTCCGGCAGCGACTCCAAAATGGAATCCGAGGCAGCTGCCTAAATCTGTTGGATTGCGAAAGGAAAACCGCTTGCTTCGGGTCGTTGCCTATACTGACGGAGCATGTTCAGGAAATCCGGGACCCGGCGGATGGGGTGTGCTGCTCCAAGCCTACGGCGACGGCGAACTGGTCAAGGAACGGGAACTTTCCGGAGGCGAGTCGGCGACAACGAACAACCGCATGGAACTGACGGCTGCAATTCAGGCGCTTCAGGCACTTAAAGCCAAGACCGGCATAACCGTGCGAACAGACAGCCAATACGTCAAAAACGGCATTTCCAATTGGATTCACGGCTGGAAATTGAATGGCTGGAAAACTGCGGGCAAGGGGAACGTCAAGAACTCCGATCTCTGGATGCAACTGGACGAGTTGCAGTGCAGGCATGAAGTCCGCTGGGAATGGGTGAAGGGACATGCCGACGAACCCGGCAACGAGAGAGCGGACAAACTTGCCAGGGAGGGCATGAAACCGTTTCTCTGATCAGGTATTGGCCGGAATCAATGCATAGCTCCTGTCCGGGCGGGATCAATGTTCTGGAAAGTGCCCTCAACGCCCTTTGACAGATTGGAACGACAATCCGCACGCCGGTCCGCGGGCAGGTTCAGGCCCCTGTGTCATCTCCGGCAGCAAGCAGGCGCTGGGCGATGCTCTGTGCTTCATCCATTGTGTCAACCACCCTTCCTTCGGGAACGTTCCGCAGAACTTCAAAGGCATCAAGCAAACCGTGGAGCCGCTCCGGTATTCCAAACACAATGACTTCGATTCCCATCGTTCCGGCTTTGCGAAGGAGAAGCCGCAGGAGATGCGCCGCACTGTCATCCATGTGCGTCATGCCCGACAGATCAAACAGTGCAACCTCATGATCCCGAATGTCTTCCTCAAGCAGTTCCGACAATTTGCGCGATGAAGCGACGGTGAAGGACCCGCGGAATGCAAGCAGGCCGGCCCGCGCCGCAAACGGATCGGAATCATCTGAACCGGAAAGAAAACTGCTGTCCATCAGCGGAACCGACAGCACACTGTCCATCTCAACCCGCTCAAGTGCGGCCGCGTTTCCGACTCCGGCAATGATGAAACCGATGACAACTGCGGCCAACGGATCGCCGAAAGTTGCGATTCCCATCGTTGCAAGGAAAACCGCACCGAAGCGCCGCTCTATGCGGGGAATCCGTTTCACCAGGTGCCAGTCGATCAGTTCCCAACCGATCCAGATCACCACAGCAATTATGGCTGCAATTGGCAGGGTTGCCAGATATGGGCCGAAACCAAGGATGAACATCGCGGTAAGGATGGACACCACGATGCCGGCGACCACCGTCCTTCCACCCAAAACAAGCGCAGCCATCGCACCGAATTGGCCACTGCCCGGAACTGCGCCGACCAAACCTGCAGCCATGTTGGCAACGCCGGTTGCAGCCAATTGACGGTTTGCATTGTGTTGGCCGCCAGTCATTGCGTCAGCGGACTGAGCGATCATCAAGGTGTAAGCAGAACTAATCACCGCAATCAGAAGGGCTGCTCCGGCCGCATGCGGGAGGAAGTCGAGGGACGGAATGGCAACTGAAATGCCCGGAAGCCCCAACTGCAGCGGTCCCAGAAGCTGGCTTCCCGAAAGAAGGAATGCAGAGACCGCCCACGCAACCCCAACTCCGACAAGCTGGCTTGGCACGTACCTTTGCCAACTGCGTGGCCATATCAAGATAACCGCAATGCATATGCCGGCCACCGCCAAGTCAGTCATTCCGAGTTCGATCAGTTGCCAAGCCTGAGACCAAACCAGGTAGCAGCCGATGCCTGATATGAATCCAGTCAGAACAATGTGAGGAAGATAAGCCATGTAGCGCCCGATCCCGGCCAGCCCAAACAGGATCTGCATGGCACCGGACATCACGACGATCACGCTCAATTCAACGAAGCTCACTTCGCCCGAGGAAAGCACCGATGCCACAATTACAGCGACCGCAACCGACGGCCCGCTCACCATTGCTCGGGTTCCCCCAAAAATAGCTCCGACGATTCCCACGATCACGAGGCAGTAGAGTGCAGCCGGAATACCCATGCCGGAAACAACACCGATTCCCATTGCGAAGGGAATTTCAACAAGCAGCAGGACGAGGCCTGCCTTAAGATCGTCAAGAAAAACCGCCCAACTGTACGGCGTGCGCCGTTGTTGCACGCGCATGTTCGCCAGAAAGGATGGAATTCGCAAATCAGTCACCACGAGGGTGAAATTGGATTCGATTGACGGAGTTGTCAAACTTCATGAGGCAGTTGGGCAAGCTCAGCCCAGCGGCAAAATTCGCGGCCAACTGTCTTTGTCTTGGAGCACCGCAGAGCGGATTGTGCCGTCTTGCCAATGTTGGAGTTTGACCGGCCATCACGCGCAATGCCAGATCATCCGTTCCTGTCGGAGGAACCGTTCCGCCGCAACATGGTGCTGAGGACGAAGCCTGATGTTCATGTCAGCCGGATATCTCAATTCAGATTATCTCTGCAATATAATTCGACGGTTCCTGCCTATTGCGACCAATCGTGCCATTCTCTGGCGTTGCCAACATCCGGACACGACCGCTGCTGCCGATTGAAAATGAAGGGCACTCCCCACGATCCTGACCTAACTGCAGCCAGTTTCAAATATTGCTGGGAAGCGGGCCTGACGGGCTCGCAACTGCGCGGGCAATTCCTTGTGCTCGAACAGCCCGGCAAGTGAATTCGGTCGGCGTCATTCCGCTATGTCGCACCATTGGACGGAAGCCGTGGGTTCCGCCCTCCTCGCCTTCGTGGGTTTGCGACATAGTGCCCGAACCGCCACAGACGTTAGGTGTGGCACCCAAAGGGGAGGCGAATTCTTCGCTTCCGCAACCGGCGACTGAACATGTCAGTGCAGCAATTCACGCCCGCTTCAATTCAACAGGTTTCACAGCAGCCTCGACGTCGCAAGCCGGATCCGTTTTCACCCTTCATCTGCAAACGCCAAGGGGATCGCAATCGAGACACTCGGGGGGTCCGGGGTCCGGTCGTTGCATCCGGATGCAGTGCATTTCCCGGTGTCCCGGTTGGCCTCACTCACCGAGCAATCGCATCGACTGTTCGACGTAGTTTTTGTTTATCTCATAGCCCACGTATCTGCGGCCCAGCATGTTTGCCGCTTGCGCGGTCGTGCCGGATCCCATGAAGGGATCAAGGACCACATCCCCAACGAATGAATACAACTGGATGAGTCGCCGGGGCAGTTCCAAAGGGAACGGTGCAGGATGATTTGCCTTCCTGGCGCTTGCAGCCGGAAATCGCCAGACGCTCTTCGTGAATTCAAGGAATTCGTCTCGACCAATGCTGTTTTCCCCTGAGGCGGTGCGCTTGAATGACCCCTTGGTGAAGACAAGAATATACTCATGCACATCCCGCAATACTGGGTTGCTCGCCGATTTCCAGCTGCCCCAAGCACAGGATGACCCCGAACTGGCACCCTTGTCCCAAATAACCTCACCGCGCATGAGCAGACCGCATGCCCTGGCGGAATCAATGACCAATGAATGCAGCGGAATGTAGGGGGAACGCCCCACATTGGCTATGTTCACGCAAGCCCGCCCCCCATTCACCAGAACCCTGTGCGTTTCCCGCAGCACATCGCTGAGCAATCGCCCGTATTCCAATAGGGAAAGGTCGTCGTCGTATTCTTTGCCAACATTGTACGGCGGAGACGTTATCATGAGATGGATGGACCTGTCGGGAAGGTGGTCCATGTTCCGGCTGTCGGCGCAATGAATGACGTCCAAGTTCGATGGTTGATTTTCATCAATGATTGGCGAATGCTCTTTTCCAACGGAGTCCACATCTTCATAAATGCGCTTGGCGTAGAATTTGCTGGCGTCATGACCGCTTCTGGATACGGTGCCGAATTCGGATGTCCGCGTCCGTTTCAATGTGCCCTCCGGACACCAACCCAAGGAAAGCCTCTTTCGCATCCGATTTGCAATGACGCCTCCGTTTCCGAATTTGGCCAGGCGACTCGGTCTCCCAACACCCAGTGCCGCCAACAGCGTGTGGGCCTGTGGTTTCCGGTCTTTCCTGAATTTTGCGGAACCGCAGGGCAAGGTCGCGAGATTTTGTCCAACTCAGGACGCATTCGTGCCAGCGTCATATTCGTCGGCCTGACAGCCGCCGATCCTTGGATCGGCACCGGGGAATGCCTGCCGGAGTCAACGATATCCCGCAAAATTGCCTCCAAAGGTCTCGCCGGGCTGAAGCTGGTAGCCGCGCAGGAATTCTTCAGCACACGACGGGCGTTTTCCTGGACGCTGAACCTCCAATAGCCGGACTGCGCCAGTTCCGCATGCCACTGTCAGTTGGCCATCCAGCACTTCGCCTGGACGCCCGCCCTTTTGTTCGACAACGTCCGCTGAGAAAACCTTGAGCCGCGTGGCGCCATGATTGGTCCAGGCTCCCGGCACGGTCGCCAAGCCCCGAATTTGCCTGCAGACATCATCCGCCGACCGATTCCAATCGATCTTTCTTGCATGGGTGCCACCTTCGGAACACTGCGGAACCGGCTTCAGCCGGTCAAGGTCTGCAAGAACTTTGACAATCAATTCCCCGCCAGCCACCGCCAGCTTGGGAGCAAGGGAAGAATGCGTGTCGTTTCCGAGGACGGGAACCTCACGGCGCATGAGTATCGGGCCACAATCAAATTTTTCGTCCATCTGAATGACACATACGCCGGTAACGGTATCGCCGGCCATGATGGCCCTTTGGATCGGTGCTGCCCCTCTCCAGCGCGGCAGAAGCGACGGATGAATGTTGAGAAATCCGCGCATGGTCGCAGAAAGGACCGCCGAGGGCAAAAGTGCGCCATGGTCAACCAGGATACCGACTTCGGCGCCCAGGCCCGAGATTTCACGGGTGAATTTCGGATCATTGACCGAAACAGGAAAACGCAGTTCCAACCCGAGTTCCTGCGCCTTCCCGGAAACCGGAGTCGGCTGCATGCGTTTGTCCCTGCCGGCTGGTCGCGGCGGCTGCGAGCAGACACACGCGATCTCATGTCCTGCGGCAACCAACGACTCCAGTGCCGGCACAGCGAATTCACCGGTACCGATGAAGATCAGGCGCATGATGATGTTTTCCTCCAATCGGCCGTCAGAATTCCGCCATTCATTTCCGCTCCCGCCTTTCCTGCATTTCCTTGGCAAGTTTCCTTTTGATCAATTGCCGTTTGACCAGAGAAACATGATCAATGAAGAGCTTGCCGTTCAAATGATCAATTTCATGTTGCACGCATCTGGCGTGAATGCCTTCGAATTCCTCCTCCTTGGGGTCACCGTCAATGTCGAGGAACGTTGCAACGACCTTTGCGGGCCTGAAGACATCGGCAAACTGGCCGGGAAACGAAAGGCAACCCTCCTCCCGTTTTTCGACTTCATCGGATTCCCACACCAATTCGGGATCAATGAACACGCGCGGGTCAGCATCACCGTCCTTCGGCGAGCAGTCCATGACGAATATTCGCTGCATCACACCGACCTGAGGTCCGGCCAAACCAATTCCCGGCGCATCATACATGGTCTCCAGCATGTCTTCGGCCAGCTTTCTCGTTCGGTCCGTAATCTTGACGACCCGTTCGGCTTTCCGCCGCAGACTTGCGTTCGGAAAGATCAGGATTTTCCTTTTCGCCATCGTCCAATCCCAAGCCTTTCCTTCAGTTTGCCGGTCTTTGGCAACAGTGCCGCGATCCTGCCAATCCGACCGGCCGAATTTACCGCACCGGCCCTTGCCCCCTCCAAAACCTTCGATCCAACTTCAATCGTCGGTTTCCCGGGATCTGCATCCCAAGATCGCTTCTTCGATGCGGAGTGCCCTCCTGACACCCTTCCGTTGGTCGACCGTAAGCGATTGCTCTGGGCAAGACATGCATCGGGCATTACCGAACTCACTGCACGAATCAACGCATCAACATTCCAATACGGCCGAACCGGCCGAACCGGAACGGAACTCATCCCGTCAAATGACCGGGCCACGACCTCGACCGCCGCGTCGACCTTGAGCAACTGTGCCGGGGAAAGAGCTGATCCGTTCGGCCACGAATTGATGATCGGCGGGCGGTCGACATGCGTTACCGCAACGAGGAGTGGCGGAACAAGTCGCAATTTCTGACCGCCGAATGCTTCCCGAAACATGGTCAAGTAATCGGCATCAATCCTTCTGTCCGGCTGGTCGGCGCGAACCGCCCAGATCACCAAATCGCAGTCGAGAAAACTCTTCACAATGTCTGAATCGACGACCTCCCTCCGCGCGATCCAAGAGACCAGATCATTGACAGGACGAAACAATCGCCGCTCCTCGGGTCGGCCGTCAAATCCCGGTGCCTCCATCAGAACGCACTGGATGCCGCCGAGAGTAACGCGATCCGATTTCGGAATCGAATTCGCTGCCTCCCTGCGTCCCCCGCCAGCAGGCGATGAGGCGATCGCGGCTGCCAGCGACGATTTGCCTGCCCCTGGCTGGCCAACCATCAGTATTTTGACCGGCTCAACTGCAATGGAACCCACTTCCGGCAAGGCAGCGCGCCTGTACCGCCCGGAATAGAGATCTACCGCCTTTGCCGCGACATAGCTCAGGATGCCGCGCTGAAGTTCAATCTGAAACTGGTCCGACAGATATTTGGTGTTGTTGCCCACAATAAGCGATTCCAGGGCCCGCACGGCCCCGACCGGCGGGTTTGCGACAAACCCGGTGAGTTTCAGGAAATAGTCGCCCCCCTCAACCATCCTGACCATGACGTTTCGGTTTCTCAGAACCCACAGGAGGTTGTTGACCGAAACATTGTGCAGGAGGGAAAACATGACAGTCCTGCCAAGGAACTCGCGTCCTTCATGCGTTACCTGATCAAGCAACCCAAGAATCTCCGGGATGGACACATCAAGGTTGTTTCTCTTTCCATTGGACATCAGGCCTGCGACATCATTTGCAGTCTCGCGCGCCAATGCGACCAAGCTCTGATCCCAATCTAGGAGGTTGGTGGTTCCGTCCCGAATCCGCCTGCAGGTCTTCTCGTAGACCTCCCTTTCGAAGGGCCCCCAGGATGGGTCGGCCAGCCAAAGTGGTATTTCGGCATTTCTTCCGACGCGGACGGATGTTCGATTCCTCCACAGCACCCGGAATCCGAACAGCACAAGCATGCAAAACGACGACAGCAGAAGAAACTCCGGCAGCAGGCCTTCCGCAAAAACGAACCGCAATCCGAAGACAATGAGCAGAATGACCGGTATTCCGGTCATCAACACAGTCACGATTATGTCCGCCCGCCTCCAGAACGAGACGCGGACAAGGTTAGCGACCCGATTTGTAGGAGTGCTGCGCATTCCGCAAAGCCGATCTGTAGAGCCGCCTGATTTCATTTCGATCGGGCGGCGTTCCTGCCTTGAGCTGATGGAAGTAATACCCCGACGCCCGCCCCATTGCGAATGTCGATGCAAACCCAGTCACGCCGGCGATGGCCGGTCCCGCGGTTTGGCCGACTATCGGGATCAGAGTGCCGGCCTGCCGAGCGATCATGCCGACGGCCCTGCCAGCGACAATTCCGGCACCCAGCGCCGAGCCCATGCCAACCAACACTTCCCGACTCATCGGAACATCGTACTGACGCGACAGTTCAATCAGCATGCGGGCCTGGACCGCAACTTCGGCAGGGATTCCGACGATGGGTATGGCGGCGGCCGTGCCCGCCTCAAGCGAGCGGCGCGCCACCCTGCTTCTGACCTGTGAAAACTTCGCCCGCTCCACAGTGCTCCGTTCCTCACGTTCCATGAGAAAGGCGACAAGCGGAAGCTCATCTTCGAGCAAATCGAGAATCCGCTTTCTGGAATTGTCGGCTACGGCCTGATCATTCAGGCCCATCTCAACCTGCGGAAGACGCTGTCCGGCAGCCAATTCAATCGACCGATGGTTGGCATTCCGAAGCTGTTCCCTGTATTCGGAATCGGTGGTTTCGTCGGCCCTGCTGTGCACGACGATAATTCGGATGCGTCGGCGCAACTTTCTGATGTTACGGATGACGGCACAGAGATCCCCAACCACCGGATCGTCAATGCGCACAACCGCAATGATGGCGTTTCCGGGCCCGGTTTGAGAAGCGATTCCGTCTGCCGGATCGAACTTTTCCATGCCAATGCCTGCGGTATCCACGAACTGAGCCACCGGCTCGTCGGCGGGAAATTTGAACAGGCAGGAATGACGGGTGCATGGCTCATAACCGTTGCCGATCTCAATCTCCGGGATTCCGGTCAACAATTTGATGAACGACGATTTGCCTGCACCGGTCTTGCCCAGCAACCAAATTGTCGGCAGAGATGCATTCCCCTCCTCGGCGGGTTGTGCCTCATTCTCCTTTTGCCGTTCAATCGATTCCCAAATCCGGTTCCAATAGCGCATTTTGTGGCATCAATCTCCTTTTGGAAGCTTGTTCGCCCGATCAACAGCAACTGCCGGCGGGCCATCATGCAATCAATTCTCCCAAATTGCATGTTTCTTGAACTTCAGATTGGCCATTCCCGGTTGTTTGTCGAGGAGGATTGCCAAAAACGATCTCCGATGGGGGAACAGGCCAATGACAAAGATAACGGCAAATTCCGGAATCGCAGCAGGTCAGTTTTTTGGCGATTGTTGTCAACCCGGAAGCAAACGGTCCGATCACGTTTCCGGGTGCTCGGACAAACCCAGGAATTTCTTTCGGCTTGCCCTTGAAGGCAGGTTGGTTCAGCTAGCAGAATGTCGAAATAGT
>JAGWAS010000023.1:22998-72014 GCA_021296235.1 Paracoccaceae bacterium
AAGACATTTCAAAAAGCCTGCGCCGGGACAACCCGTGGTGGGATAGTTCTTATCAGATATCAAAAAGCCCTTCGGAGAAAAAGCGCGCCTATTTCGTACCCTTCGCCCAGTTGGCGCTCGACTGGACAGTGCGCCGATCCACCATCCTGATGGGACAGCGACGTATCGGCAAAACAGTCATGCTGCACCAGATGATCCAACAGGCTATCATGGATGGCTTCGAGGGGCAGAACATCCTCTTCGTCTCTATCGATACACCGCTTTACAGCGGCATGCCATTGTCGCGACTGATCGAACTGTTCGAAGAAGTCACAGAGCACGATCCGGAAGATCGCAGGATCATCGTTTTCGACGAAATCCAGTATCTCAAAGATTGGGAAGTGCATTTGAAGGTGTTGACCGATCAGTATCCAAACACCCGATTTGTTGCCTCCGGTTCCGCAGCAGCGGCGCTGCGGCTGAAAAGCCAGGAATCCGGCGCCGGCCGATTTACCGATTTCCTCCTGCCTCCTTTGACCTTTGCCGAGTTTCTGGCATTTCGCGGGATTGAAGGCGAATTGATTGAGGTCGCTCCCTCCGGTTCCACTTTGCGATTTTCGACGCCAGATATCCAACGCTTGAACGATGAATTCATCAACTACCTGAACTTTGGCGGCTATCCCGAGGCGGTTCTAAATGAGAGCATACAGGCCGATGTTCAACGTTTTCTTGGCCGCGATATTATCGACAAGGTACTCTTGCGCGATTTGCCCAGCCTTTATGGCATTCAGGATATTCAGGAGCTAAATCGGCTTTTCACCACCATTGCCTATCACACAGGGCAGGAAATTAGCCTTGATGGGTTGGCGCAAAGCTCAGGTGTTGCCAAAAACACGATCACCAAATATCTGGATTATCTGACAGCGGCTTTCCTGATCGTGCGCGTTCGCCGCGTCGATGATACGGGTAAGACGTTCCAGCGGATGCGGAACTTCAAAGTGTATTTGACCAATCCATCAATGCGTTCAGCGCTATTCGCGCAAATCTCGGACGGCGATGATGCTATGGGCGCGATGGCCGAAACGGCCATTTTTTCACAGTGGTTTCATTCTGATCTGATGAAAAACCTGCACTATGCCCGATGGAAGCAGGGTCGAACTGAATTAGAGGTTGATTTGGTGCGCGTTGATCCTGCGCGCCTCAAGCCAACATGGGCCTACGAAATTAAGTGGTCAGACCGTTATGCAACCGACAAACCGGGCGAGTTACGCGGATTGATCGAATTCGCCAAACGCAATTTTGCAGAGGGCACGCCTGCTGGCGCAACGACCAAGACAGTCGCAACTGAAAGCACCATTGACGGGATACATATCCGTCATTTTCCATGCGCTCTACATTGCTATCAAGTGGGGAAAAATGTTGCCGAAGGTCGTGCGCCTTGATGCTCACATACCCAAGAACATAAAACATACTCGTAAATACCCATAAACCAAGTCTCGGCGGCGGCTGTATATTACTTGATCGCCCGGCTGAGGGTGAGCTTTGACACACCAAGCGATTTTGTCATGGTGGTGATCGAACTGCTGTGTTCTTCAAGCTTTCTGGCCGCTTTGGTGATCTGCCTGTCGGTGAGCTTTCGCTGTCATCCTATGTGTTTGCCGCGCTTTCGGGCCGAAGCCATGCCCGCCTTAGTGCGCACACTGTTCTGTTCTCGCTCAAACTCGGCAAAGACTGCAAGTTGGCCGTAGACCATGCGCCCCATGGCCGTAGTGGTGTCGATGCCCTGAGTGATGGCTTGGAATTCGACACTGCGACTGCGCAGGTCGTCGAGCAACATCAACAGTTGAACGGTTGATCGCCCGAGCCGATCCAATTTCCAGACCACTAGGAACTTGTTGGATTTGACTGTCGATCGCGGTTCGCCAATGCCAATTGACCCACCACCAATGTGCCGACCTCAAACAGGATGACTTCAACAGCGAATGTCAGTATTTCGACAAACTCCTAGGCGTCCAGTTGATTCAGGAGACGGCATGAATTTCGACGAGATCATTGAGAGGCGCAACACCCACAGCAGCAAATGGGACATGATGGAAAAACTCTTCGGTGTTCCAGCCGAGGAGGGCATTGCCATGTGGGTTGCCGACATGGATTTCAGGCCACCTCATGCAGCGCGTCAGGCGCTCGAAAGGATGCTCGACATCGGCATCTTCGGCTATTACGGCGACGACCGTTCTTACCACGACGCGATTTGTTGGTGGATGCGCTCAAGGCACGGATGGGATGTCCAGCCTGAGTGGATATTCTCCACTCATGGACTCGTCAACGGCACTGCATTGTGCATCGACACGTTTTCCGAACCTGGTGACGACATTGTGCTGTTTGCTCCCGTCTATCATGCATTCGCAAGGGTGATCGGGGCGTCCGGTCGCGGCATCGCCGAATGCCGGCTTGCGGTCGACGGCAGCCGCTACCGCTTTGATTTTGAATCCTATTCGGCCCGGATGACGGGCCGGGAGAAAATTGCCATTCTCTGCTCTCCCCAGAATCCGGGAGGAACCGTCTGGAGGCGGGATGAATTGCGGCAGATGGCCGAATTCTGCGTGCGGCACAATCTCATCCTGATATCCGACGAAATACACAACGACTTGTTGATGCCCGGTTCGCGACACATGGTTACGCATGTCGCCGCACCGGAAATCGAAGACCGCCTGGTGGTGTTGACCGCCACCACCAAGTCGTTCAACCTTGCGGGAGCGCATACGGGAAATGTCATAATTCCGGATGGCAGGCTGAGAAAGCGGTTCGCCCGCCGGATGGAAGCGCTTGGCATATCCCCCAACAGCTTCGGCCTGTTTCTCGCAGAGGCCGTCTATTCGCCGGAGGGTGCAGCCTGGGTCGACGCGGCCATGGCCTACATAAACGAAAACAGAAAATTGTTCGATGCCTGCATGAACGAAATTGGAGTTGCGTCCATGCCGCTTGAAGCAACCTATTTGGCGTGGGTCGATTTCTCGGGAACGGGGCTATCCGAATCGGAAATTTCCGAACGCATAAAAGGGCGCGCAAAGATTGCGGCCAACCGCGGCACAACATTCGGGAGCGGTGGAGAGAATTTTCATCGGTTCAACCTGGCAACGCCGCGCCCGGTGCTGGAGCATGCGATTGAACGCTTGCGCGATGCCTTCGCCGATTAGGCAGGCGGATCACCAATTTGATGTGGTCCGGATGAACGGCACCGAAGAAGCTGCGGCGGTTTTTGAGTTTCCGCTCGTGCTCTGTATAAGTGCCCAGAACCGGCTCAGGGAACCGCATCCGTCATGCCGTGCCCTGCGCCGTTAGCCGTAAACAGGAGCCATGTTGCAACAATACCTTGATTTCGAAAAGGAACTTGCCGAAATCGAAAGCGAGGCCGATCAGCTTCGCGCGATCGAGAGTTCCGAGCGCAAAGATGAGACCGCGAAAAAGATCAAATCGCTGGACCGCAAGGCGACTTCACTCATCAAAAAACTCTATGGCAAAATGCAGCCTTGGCAGAAATGCCTGGTTGCACGGCACCCGAGTCGTCCGCGATGCCGCGATTACCTCATCAACCTCTTTACCGATCGGGTCCATCTTGCCGGTGATCGCGGCTTTTCCGACGACAGTGCCGTTACCGGATGCCTTGCCCGGCTGAATGGACAGGCGGTTGTGGTCATCGGCAATGAAAAGGGCCACGACACCAAGTCAAGGATCGAGCACAATTTCGGCATGGCGCGCCCCGAGGGATACAGAAAGGCAATTCGTCTGATGGATCTCGCCGACCGTTTCGGATTGCCAGTCATAACGATTGTCGACACACCCGGAGCGTATCCGGGAATGGGTGCGGAAGAGCGCGGGCAAGCGGAAGCCATTGCACGTTCGACCGAACGTTGCCTCATGCTGAAGGTTCCAATCATCTCGGTCATAATCGGCGAAGGTGGCTCAGGCGGAGCGGTCGCACTGGCATCGGCCGACCGAACCGCCATGCTTGAGCATTCGATATACTCCGTCATCAGTCCGGAGGGATGTGCTTCGATCCTCTGGAAGAACTCGGAGAAAATGCGGGAGGCCGCGGAAGCATTGCGCCTTACCGCACAGGACCTGCACACCCTCGGCGTGATCGACCAGATCGTTGACGAACCGGTGGGCGGTGCGCATCGACACCCCAAGGCAGCCATCGCTTCGGTCGGAAGAACGCTCGAGGCGATGCTGAGCGATGTTTCGGCTCTTGCGCCCGGCAAACGGCTCAAGGCACGTCACGACAAGTTTCTTGCCATGGGTGCTACGGAAGGCTGAGACCCGCCTCACACCTTCGGTTCAGGCAGTTCCCCTCCAAAGCCCGCCTCACGCATCAGCCTGTTTGAGGCGGTCTCAATGTTTCGTTCCATGAGATGGCGGAACCTCGCCTGGGGCAGTCCTTCCGGCAACGGATCCAGGAACTCGACGATGGCCATTCCCGGCTTGCGCATGATGCCGTGCCGTGGCCAGAACACACCAACATTGGTTGCCGCAGGAACGCATGCCATATCCATCGTCTCATAGAGGATTGATGCGCCGACCTTGTATGGCAGATGGACACCCGGTGCCACACGTGTCCCCTGCGGATAGATGACAAGTTGTCCATCCGCAAACTCCCCGTCCCTGGTTCCCTCCAGCATCTGCCCCACCGCAAGCCGGCCTTTACTCCGGTCAATGGATATGCAGCCGATCCGACGCGCAAACAACCCGATTATCGGCATGTGTCGCAACTGCTGCTTCATCACGAAGCGCGGACGTTCAATGACACTGCAGATCAGCAATATGTCAAAAAAGGACTGGTGCTTGGCACAAATGAGCACCCTTCCGACTGGCACTTTGCCCCTTATTTCCGAATCCAGGCCTATCATCGCCGATGCGCTGAACCGGACCCAGCGGCAATACGCCCTAATCCCCGAATATGCCCAGTGCCGGCGATACAAGGCCAGCGGAGCATAGAAGGCAGCCATGCATGCCATGACGAAATACATCTGCAGAACAAACAGGAGTGAGCGCAACCACTGCATTGTTTCGGATGCCGCCATACGTTCATGAACCCGGGAAGGTTCGAGAAGTCACCCAAGAACTCTGATCTGACGGTCAAATCCGGTTAGGGATTTGGAACCGGATTCCTCAATCAGCACGTCATCCTCAATGCGTACCCCCACATCGCCAGCACCGTAGAGTCCAGGTTCGATCGTAACAACTGCACCGGCGACAAGCGGCTCCCGGTTTCCGATCATGATCTGCGGCGCCTCGTGAACATCAAGTCCCAAGCCATGGCCCGTCTTGTGCACAATCATGTCGGCGAATGGTGAATCCAGCAGGACACTCGTGACAATCGTATCCAATTCGTGCGCCGTCATGTTTGAAGTTGCAACATTCCGGCCTCTTTCGTTGGCGCTCTTGACGGTGTCATACACGGCTGCATGCCGATCGGATACATGGCCAACAAAGAATGTCCGCGTTATGTCGGCGTTGTATCCTTGGATCTGTGCCCCAAAATCAAACAGCAAGGCATCTCCCGATTGCAGTTCAGACCCATCGGGCACGCCATGAGGATTCGCCGCCTTGGCTCCGGAAAGCACGATCGGTTCGAACGCATATCCGTCAGCTCCATTCTCCAGCATTCGGCTCTTGAGCAGGTTCTGCACCTGCTTTTCGGTCATTCCGGCCCGAACTTCCTCAATCGTTTCTGACAATGCGGTTTCGCTGATGTCGATCGCCCTCTGCAGGCTTGTGATTTCCGAGGCATCCTTGGAAATTCTCAGACCAGCGAGTGTGGAATCGGCATCTCTCACTCCATCGCGGGCGAAGTGCCGACAAAGAGCCTGAAACTCGAATACGCGCATTCGGCCGCCCTCGACACCGATTGCCATGCCTTTCAATTCCGCGCCGGCAGCGGCAAACGCTTCCTCAAATCCGTCACTGTCGTTCCAGAAAAATGTTGGTGCATCCGGAAAGGATTGCGACCATTTCAGCCGCTCCAGTTCCGGAATGATGGCAACAACATCGGCCGATTTCGTAACAAAAAGGACAGTTGGCCTCTCCATGAGATGGAAAGCTTCGCCCGTAAGATAATAGAAATTGGGGCCTGGAACGAACGCCGCGGCATCAAGGCCTGCCTGCGCAATAAGTGCTGCTGCATGTGAGCGGCGATTTGAATGCAATTTGGCCATTTCAGTCATCCCGCAAATCTCAATGGAAGGTTGCGCCCAAATTATATCCCAACTGAGCTTGAGAGGAATGCCTGACGAACGCAAGATCGGAACAGGCGATGCCGACAGCGTAAGCTGATGCACGCCCGATCTGCCTTGCGCAACCGCTGCGGCGATGCAGGTCAATCACTTCACCGATGCCCATATTGCCTCCCGTGCCGCATGCACAGATTGCTGCGATACCCGATACTTGGTTTTGGTTTCAAGGATCCTGCTGAAAATCCCGTGCGGGAGAGTGTTGACGGCCAGCAGGAACCACCTCGGCCAACTTGGCCGATAGCGGGGTTTCAATAGCGATTTGCAATCGGCAGGTCCTTTGCAGGAAACAGCGTTATGACTTCACAGCCCTTGTCTGTAACAACCACTTCCTCCTCAATCCGTGCAGCTGAATATCCGTCCTCCGCAGGACAGTAGGTCTCAAGTGCAAACACCATGCCAGTCTTAATTTCCATGGGGTTCTCCAAGGAACAGACCCGGCTGATGATGGGCCGCTCATGCAGGGCAAGCCCCAGCCCATGCCCAAATTGAAGACCAAATGCCGACATCTCATCCGGAAAGCCGAACTCCTCCGCAGTCGGCCAGACCCCAGCGACCTGATCAGTGCCGACACCGGGCCTGATCAGGTCAATTGCGGCATCCAACCACTCCCTGCATTTGACGTAGGCGTCCACTTGCACAGCGGTTGCCATGCCGACATTGAATGTTCGGTAGTAGCAGGTGCGGTATCCCTGGTAGCTCTGGAGGATATCAAAGAACGCCTGGTCTCCCGGACGCAGGTAACGGTCGGTGAAGTTGTGCGGATGCGGATTGCAGCGTTCGCCGGAAATGGCATTGATCGCCTCCACATCGTCCGAACCCATCGAGTACAGCATCCGGTTGGCCTCGGCCACGATGTCGTTTTCCCGAACTCCCGGTTTCAACTCCTCATGAATCATGTGATAGACACCATCCACCATTGCAGCGGCTTGATTGAGAAGATGAATTTCATCGAAATTCTTGATTTCCCGGGCGCTTAGCATGATCTGCTGGCCGTCAACGACATTCAGCCCCGCCTGCTGCAATTCAAAGAACATTGCCGTTTCTGCATAGTCAACGCCAACCGGCATGCCTTCCACGCCTGCAGTCTTGATGAGATCCGCAATTTCGGCAGCATGGCGCTTCATCAGTCCAAATGAAGGCGGAATCGTGCCGCGCATGCCAACGACTCCGGCCCTGCAATGATCCGGCAGCAGCCACCCGCAATACTCCCTGTGATGCACTGCGGCGGATCCAAAATCCCAAACCCAAGGATCCGCATCTCCCGCAAGGAGCGCAAACCGGCACATCTTGTCGCGCTCCCATTCACCGATCTTGGTTCCGGTTACATAGCGGATGTTGTTGACGTCGAAGAGCAGCAGTGCACCGCAGCCCGACTGTTTCAATGCATCGCGCGCTCGGGCAAGCCGATAGCGGCGCAGCCGGTCATGGTTCACACGAGATTCGAAATCAACTGCGGTGTGTCCAAGCGCAGGGATTCTTCGATCCCAACGCCAGTTCGGATCTGTATCGGTGGTTTTGACAGAGTTTGGCAAGATATCCTCACAGTTTTGGTGGGTGCAGATCAATAGTGTCCGTTTGAGCGCATTAAGGCATCAACGCGGTTCTGCGAATTTGACAGCGCTTCCGACGTGGACTTCACGCCAAGCAACATGTCATGAATTTCTTCGCCGACAATTGAGAATACATCGGCTATCTCTGGCACCGGCGGACGCGGCCACATCTGCAGGACGCCAAACCTGGCCATCTCGTCCACAATCGAAATTAACGGTGAAATTCGCTTGACTTCCGGATCGTTGCCCACGCTGTATCTTGGATTCGCAAGGCTGCCATTGGTCACGTAGAGCTTCACGGCGGGCGCAGAGGTCAATGTCGACAATGCTGTCCATATTGGTTGAACCTGATCCTTGCCGACATTGCTGGGAATGGCCAATCCATACCCTCCAAGCGGTGCAATGCGTTGCCCCTTCAACCCGCAGGGATGTGCTACATATTCGGTTGCACCGTGGGCTGGAGACCGGTGGTCAAGTTCAAACAGCGGGGCAAGCAGGGTCGCACAATATGCCATGCCCGCCTGACCGTCCGCATAGCACCGTGCGCGCTCATACCACGACATGTTGAGGATTCCGCGCGGCGAGTAGCTGAGCAATTCCCGAAAATACTCGGCTGTCGCCCGGGCCTCTTCGCTGTCCAGCATCGGCCGCATCTCGGCGCCGGACACATGTTCCGCGTCAAATCCGGACTCCGTGCGGCGCAGGTTCAGGACCGGGCGGCCGAATGCTGAACAGACGAACATGAACGAATGACCGAGGGGCGTGCCGCGTGCCGCGTTCCAAGCCAAACCGGACATACCGTAGGATCCGTTGTGGATCGTTCGGGCCGCAGTCAGCGTTTCCTCGATTGTCTGCGGTGCCGGCAGTCCGGCATTTTCGAAAATGTCGCTCCGATACACCAGAAGTTCAGGTGTCGACAGCACCGGGATGCCAAACTGGCTGCCCTTATAGCGCGCACTTGCCATCGCCGCGTCATGAAAATCCGAAGAATCAAAGCCACCTTGCTGCATCAGATCATCAAGCGGAAGGAAATGCCCGGCGTCGGCCATTTCCCCGAACCAAGGCATGTCGCACGCGACGATGTCGTACTGCGACTCGTCCGCTTTGGCATTCCTGAGAATCTCGTGATGCAGCCTGTCGATGGAAAAGGACCGGATGCTGATGCCAATTCCGAAAATCGAGGAGAATTGTTTGTTGAGCACTTGGAGTGCCATGAATGTCGGGTCGGCGTGCACAAGAAGCCGCAGGTTGCGGCTGAGTGCCAGTTTTGTGTCCATGGCAGGCGGCGGCGGCAAAATGTAGCCGTCACTGTAGGATGCCCCATAGAAATACTCGCTGTCTCCGATGATTCCTCCAATGCCGAATGTGCCACCGACGAGAGCTCTCACGCGCCGCGCGTAACTGTACCATTCGTCAATCAGCTTTTGGCTGGGATGCAGCGAAAAGGACTTGCCGGTTTCAGTGCGGGGCCGGCGGATGAGCAGTCCCCGTTCCTCGACCCCCTTCAGCGAGCGCATTCCTGTTCCATAGGACAGTCCAGAGGAGGCAATCAGGGCCGAACTCGTTGACAGCTTTCCGGTAAGGTGATTGCGCATCAGCACTGCCAGCAACCGAATCTCCCGGATGCCCGCCTTGGCGCTCAGCGTGTTTTCGGCCTCGACCTCATACTGTTCCACAAAGTCGAGGAACTTCTCCAGTTCTTCGTTTGAAATGCCGTGACGACGATGGCGGTCGGTAGATTCGTACGGCCCTTCCGGCTTGCCGTACAGGCGTCCGTGCGGAATCTGAGCCGATTTTGCCGACGACATCGGGAAGCGTTCATGATTTGTGGGTTGGTTTGGCATATTGAACGTTCAAAGGCCCGGGACGGCGCATCCGGGCAAGGGCATTAGCCTGCACCTGGACCGCCGCCGCCTTGACCGCTGTGCAGCGCTGCAGCCCGTCGCCGCAACAGCTGGTCGCGACGGCCGTCCACATCCGAGAGTATCTGCCGACGCCTTTGATGATCATCGAACATGCGGCTGCCGGTCTGAAACATGATTACGATCATGAGGAGGACGCCCAGATAAAGTTGAACCATGAAGGCGGGCGTTACGTTGAACACAAGGCCCGTATTGAGGAAATTGACCGTCAGGGTTCCGATTGCTGCACCGACAACACCTCCCCTGCCGCCGAGAATCGACACACCGCCTATGAAGGCCGCGACGGTTCCGGCCAAGAGAAGATACTGCAGCCCCAGAGCCTGCGCGGTTCCGGAACGCAATCCAATGATGCAGCCCCCCAGCCCGGCACAAAATCCAGAAATTGCAAAGACGATGATCATCGGCCGCTGGAGATTGATTCCGGCCGCCAAGGCCTCCTTGCGGGCTCCGCCGATTGCATAGATCTCACGCCCGTACCGGGTGAAAGTCATGAACAGTCCAACAACCACAAACATTGCGACAACCAGAAGTGAAGCCGGGGAGAAATACCCGAGAACCTTGGTGGCTATGAAATCGGGGATTGTAAAATCCGTTAGCATTACTGTCTTTTCCTGTGCCACGAACAGCGCCACGCCGCGCAGGAGCATAAGGGTTCCGACAGTCAGCACGATCGCCCTGATCCTCAGATAGGCAATGAAGTAACCTTGAATGACGCCGATCAGCGTCGCGACGCCGACCGCGATGAGGAGGGCTGTTTCCGCCCCAAGACTGTCGGTGAAACGCACCACTATGACGGCCGACAGGGCGGCGTTTGAGCCAATTGAAAGATCGATTTCACCGGCAATGATGCACAGCGTCAGTGCGAGACCTACGAGACCAAGAACAGCGAACCGTTCCATGATTGCAAATGTTGTGCGGTGTGTCGCGAAAAATTCATTGGTTACGGCAAAGTAGCCGTAGACAATCATCGCAAGCAGAATCGCAAACGCTAGGTCGTGTGATTCCGCCAGCCAATCCTTGATGCGCGACATTGTCAATTCCTATTCCAGAGCGCGGCTTCCGCGGCGAAGAAGGGCAAATACGATGATTGAGAACACAATCATCAAACCCACAGCAAGCACCCGCGGACCGCTGTTGAAACCATGCAGAACCATCATGTTGTCGACCGTGGAAATAAAAATCGCGCCGAGGCTGGAACGCAGTGTCGACCCAAAGCCACCCATGATCGAATTGCCGCCAACCATGACCGTGGCGATCACCATTATTGTCATGTCGCCCGACGATCCGAACTCCGACGAGAAATAGTTGACATGCGCACTTGAGACCTGGGCAGAAAACGCAACGGCGACGAAGGCTGAGCAGACGGAGGCTATGATGCAAACCTTTATCGCCATCGAGAGGTTTTCGTGTCCAGTTGCCTTGCCTGCAGCACGGTTGGCGCCGATCAGATAGACTTGGCGACCGAACGTTGTGTAGCGGAGCGTCATTTCCGCGGCGATTGCGATCAAGATGAATGCGATGGTGATGTTCGGCAGCCCGAACAGGGAACCCGTGCCCAGCCACTCAGCTCCATGCGGCCGCCGGAACGACAAAACGAGATTGTCGCTCCACCAAGAGCCCAGGCCAAAGAAGAGTCCAGCGGCACCAAGCGTAACGACAATCGGATTGCCACCGAGTCCAATCAGCAGGCCCTGCATGGCACCTGCCAACAACGCGATCGCCATCGTGAACAGGAATGAAATTGGAAATCCGTAGCCGAGCGACATTGATGTCGCGAAGGCTATGATGCACAATGCAGCCGTTTCCTTCATCGACAGCAAGAAGAAATTCCCGGACAACGTAACGAATGTCAGGCCTATTGCCATTATCCCAACCAACGCTGCATCGCGGATGATGGTCTTGAAATTGAATACGGTCAGGAAATTTGGCGCCGTAACCATTCCGTAGATGAAAACCACGAGAAACGCAGCCACAAGCACTACCACAAGAGCCGAATACTTCTGCACCCACCGGTCAATCAGGGCAAGGGCGCGGTTGTGCACACCGGAAATCGTCCGGCCGGTCATGTGCCGCTAGCCTGCGCCGCGTGCGCGGCGCCAAATGGCTGAGTGATCTGTTCAAGAATTTTTGTGGCCGAAATGTCCTCGAACTGAATTTCGCCTATCTGCATGCCTCGATAAAATGTAACTATTCGGTCCGCCAAGCCGACCATTTCCTGAAGGTCTGTGGACGCAAACACGATGGCCGCGCCCCCGTCTGCCAGATCGCGGAGAATCCTGTAGATTTCTGCCCGGGCACCCACATCCACGCCGCGCGTCGGTTCATTGACCAACATGACCTTGGGCCTTATGGCAAGCCACTTTCCAAGCGCCACCTTCTGCTGATTTCCGCCGGACATGAGCCCCACCTCGTTGCCGAGCCTTTCCACATCAACGGTGAATTTCTCGGCATTGCCGCGGGCGAGGCGGCGCTCCCCTGGCAGTGTCAGCAACCCGAACCGGGCAATTGCACTTAAGGCCGGTGAGGTCATGTTCTCCCTAATCGGCCGGCCAAGGAACAGGCCGTCGAGCTTGCGGTCGTCCGAGCAATAGGCAATGCCCGCGGCAATCGCCTCCTTGGGCGATTTGGGGAGAAAGGACCTTCCTCCAAACGTGATCGTGCCGGTCCTGGAACGCCTTGCCCCGGCGATGGCCGACAGAACATCGCCCGAGCCGCTGCCCAATTGACCGGCAAGTCCAAGGATTTCACCAGGAAGGGCATTGAAACTGAACGGCTCCAAGGCCCCGTCTGGCCACAGTTCGTTAACCTCCAGAAGCGGTTTCCTGCCGGTTACAGGGGCATGTGCCGGAAACATGTTTGTGAGTTCTCTCCCAAGCATCAATTCAACAAGCGAGTGGACATTGAGCTCAGATGTCTTTCGGGGTTCTTGGCCTTCACCGTCACGAAGCACGGTTATACGATCGCAGATCTCGAAAATCTCATCAAGCCGGTGGCTGACGTAGACAACGGACTTGCCATTCGCGGCCAGACGCTTGACCATCCCGAGAATGCGCTGGCTGTCTGACTCGCCGAGTGCCGCCGTTGGTTCATCGAATATGAGCACCTGAGGCTCATGCGACAGCAGCCGCGCCACTTCGACAAGTTGCTGTTCACCGATCGACAGCCTGTTGGTGGCCATATGCGGGTCGACATTGCCAAGCCCAACTTCCTCCAGGAAACGATTGGCCCTTTTCCCCAGCGCCCGCTTTGTTGCGATTACCGGAACATGGTCTCCGACAAGCGAGATGTTCTCGGCAACGCTCATCGACGGAATCAGGCTGATTTCCTGCTGTGCCACGGCAATTCCGGCACGCTCAGCGCGTGCCGGGGTCGGGAAGCGAACGGGCTTGCCGTTGAAGCGGTAGGTGCCGATATACTCGTCGTCAAATCCACTGATTATTTTGACGAGGGTTGATTTTCCGGCACCATTTTCGCCGACGAGGCCCATGATTTCGCCAGAACCCACTTCGAAATCGACGCCCTTCAGCGCGTGAATGGCACTGAAGGACCGGTGGATGTTCGAGAGTTGCAAAGACGATTGCATGGCTCACAACCCACACTTGGGGGAACCGCCGCCGCACAATCAGCAGGTGTGCGGCAACGGAATTGTTGTCAGGTTAGCTTTACCAGGCGCCCGAACACAACTCGTCAATGCCGTAAAGCTTGTCATCATACCCGCGCAGGGCAACGGTTTCGAGATTGTCGAGCGTTACGGCCGGATTTGGCGTAAAGTTGATGTATTTGTCAAGTTTGCCGTTTTCCAGATATTGCTCGACCATCTTGATTGCCAATTGCCCTTCATGGAGCGGCGACTGAAGGGTCGTGCCGAATTGCTTGCCCTCTTCGATCAACTGCTTGTCGCCGTTGCATACGGTTCCGACTGCGGTCACATCCGTGCCCATGGCATATCCCGCTTCCTCAAGCGCTCCAATGCCGCCGGTAAGGATCGCGTCATCCATTCCATAGACGAAGTGAATGCCCTGATCCTTCAGCTTTGCAATCATCTTGGCTGCACCCTTGTAGCCGTTAGCCTGTCCGAATCCTTCACCAACATCTCCGATTATGTTGAGCGGCGAACCTTCAATTGCGTCCTTGAATGCATTGATCGACAAACCATATCCACCATAGGAATGCGGATAGGACAGAACGAGCACGTTGAATCCGTCGCCGCCTTCGGCCAATTTCCTTGCCGCCGCCTCACGCATCATGTAACCGGCATTGCGTGCTCGCAGCCTGTCATCCGGTCCGGCATAGCCGAAGATGTACTGCTTGTCCTGCTCGTTCGGCAATTGGTTGATCTTGAGAACCGGAATGCCCGTGCGGGCCAATGCCCGCAATGAACCCAAGCCGGCGACGGCGTCGGACGGCCACCATATGAAGACATCGGGCAACTGTCCCGCAGCCAGCACCTGCTGCACTTGCTGGTCCTGCTCCGCCTGATTGAACTGGTTTTCAAAGACCTTGATGTCAAAACCCTTGAGTGCCGCCGTTTCCTTGATGCCCTTGATGAATTTTCCGATATAGGCCTCTCCCGCCGGGCCGTTGAATGAGATGATTGAACCTCTGGTTTGGGCGTTCGCCGAAACCGCAGCGGATCCGATCGCCACGCATGCAATGACGCCAGCGGCAACTGCATTTTTCAATGACATTGGTTTCTCCCTGTTGACGATAAGTGGTCGCAGTTCAGAGAACCGCGAAGGAGAACTTGCCAACAGGAGAAATGCAAGAATTCACAATTGCATCCAAATTGGATAAATTTTATTCGAATTGGACAGAATTTTGATTGATTGGAATTGATCCGAACGTGAATCTCAATGGAAGGCGACGGCGGGTTTTTGGTCGCCCGAATACTGCAGTTGAATCGGCATGGAGATGGCACGATGGACAGGACTCGGCTCTCGGGCAAGCATGTATTGATTACCGGCGGCGCCCAAGGGATGGGGGCGGCGGTTGGCGAACACTTTGCAGCACAAGGCGCAAAGATCTGTCTCGGGGACATCAATGTTGACGGCTGCAGGAAGGTTGCCGGCAAAATCCTCGAAAATGGCGGACAGGCGATTGCGGTAAATCTTGATGTCACCAGGCGGGAGGACCACGCTGCGGCAGTTGCGGCAACGGTTGAGGCCTTCGGTTCGATTAATGTCATCGTCAATAATGCCGGCATCAACAAGCCGTTGATGTTTTTGGACATAACTGAAGAGAATTGGGACAGGATCATGCGCGTCAACGCACTCGGCGTGCTTTTGGGCATGCAGGAGGCGGCCAAGCAAATGATCAAACAGGGTAAGCGGAACGGGCCATACAAAATTATCAATGTTGGCTCCATACTTAGCCGTCAGGCATTTGACGATGTCGTTCCATACTCATGTTCGAAGCATGCAGTGCTTGCCATGATCAATGGCGGCGCCAAGGCACTTGTCGAACACAACATTACGGTAAATGGTTATGGTCCCGGCGTTGTTCGAACCGAATTGTGGGAACAGCTCGACAAGGATTTGGTCGCAATCGGAAAATTTGAAAATGAAGGCGAATCTATGGACCAATTGGCCGAAAACATGATCCTGATGAAGCGCTATTCATATCCCGAGGATGTCGTTGGAACCGCATCTTTTCTCGCAAGCCCGGAATCCGACTACATGACCGGACAACTTCTCATGATTGATGGCGGAATGGTGATTCAATAGTCCGGCATGCATCAGGCAATCGCAGATGTCCGGTGTGAACCCGTAAGAGTCCGACTGCGGGACAGCCTGGAGCAAAACCGGATGCTGAATTGGAGCAACCACAATCTTCCGCTCAGCAATTGGAATTTCTTGGCGGTGTTACTTTCCGGAGGCGGCAACATCAGATCAATGGTAGGCTTCAACCAATTCCCGCAATTCCAAACTGAATTCGAGGATGCGCTCCAGCTTCGTCTCGCACACCGCAACCTCGGCTTGGTCTTCGCCAGCCAGCAAGGTGTTCAGTTTGTTGTGAAGCGACGCATAGCCACAGATTTTGGCCTGTGCAGTGGCTTCCTGAAGATCGGGCTTGCTTTCGCTCAGCGCGCCGACACATGTTTGACCTTCCTGCAAGAGAATTGATCTTGCCCGCCACATCGCTTCAATTACCGGCGCACAATGCCTGTCGGCCAAAACCGAACCTGAGCCGAGAACCAACACAACCCCGAGCGTCAAGGCCCGCACACCGGAAGGTGGTCCCCGCGTGAACATGGCTACTCCCTTGAGCTGCAAATATTTCTGCAAATGCCCGGCAACACATCCCTTCCTTCCTGAGAGCCACCACACTGTCGTTCAGGCCAGCCAGCTGGATTTGTTCCCTCGGCGGGGGCCGATAATCTCAACCGGCAAGCAACTGCCCAGATTCCAGTAAAGCGAACCGGCAGGTTATGTTCCACAACCTCACCTTTTCGGAAGCATGACCTGATCCGCAAAGAACAATTCGGTGAGCAGGGACCGCATCACAATCAGGCCGTTTGTATTGTCGATCATTTCTGACGTGATTGATGGCTGCGCCAAAAGCATGTCAATTACGGATTGAACAGCTTGGATGTCGGTGAGCCAACGTTCCCGGAATGCTCCACCGGCATCGTCGTCGGGAATTCCTTCCAACAGGCTGGTCAGGCTTTCCGTTGCCGACCGGAAACGCTGCAGAAAACGGCGGATCTGGCTCGGGCCCGCTCCGTCGGCACCTTCCCTTCTGCGACCCTGCGCAGCGTACGCAAGCATGAATTCATATGCTTCCTCAATCACATCGAAAGCATCACGCACATTACGGGCGGTGGCATCATCAATCATGACTCCTCACCTTTTCTTGCAAGTTCGGGCCCTTTGCCCAAGACCATCGAAGACAGGTAGGCGCGATGGCTTGGGATAAACGAAAAATAGATGTGCAAAATAACCAGAAAAAGTAGCAGCATCGCACCGAGCCCGTGAATGACATATATGACCCCCCACGCCCAATCGGATAGAATTGAAGGGTCTCGCCTCCAGAAAGTGGTGTCGATCTTGGCCAGCATCACAAGGCCCGTGGCCACCGTTGCCATGACCACTGTAGCTGTTGTCCAATGATAGAGTTTCTGGAACGCGTCATACTTGGCCGGCTCAAGGTCTTTCGAGCTGCGGTTAAGCACGACCCGCACGGTTTCCCTTGCGTCATCAACTGCGGGCACCATCCTGCCAATGCCGTGGATGGCGAAGACTCTGTAGAGATGAAAGATAATCGCGGCCACCAGCACGATGCCCGACCACCAGTGGATCGGCACCCAATTGAAACCAATTCCAATGATGGGAAGGAACGCGGTCCCGCCAAGCACAAATATGCAAGCAGCCATGACCCAGTGAAACAGCCTGTCACCGAGCCGATGTCTCACGCCTGTTTGCCTTTGTGAAGCGGCCATCCCAATCCAATACCCTGACAATCGACGGAACTGAATGCCCGTCATGCTCTCCGGTCCTTCTGAAAGTTGGATCAGTTCCCTTTGCGAAGCGCACGAACGAAAAGGTGCAGTGCGATGACGGCCAAAGCGGCTGCAACCGGGAGCCACAGCAGCTCCCAGTTGATGCCCACCAACATCTTTTGGCCAAACATGTCCTTTGTGAAGCGAAGCAACTCCATCAATCAGGCAAGCGAACGAACCGCCCTGGCCGCAAGATTTTCCATGAGCGGAACCTTGAAGTGATTGAAGTTCAGCGGCTTGGCCCCGCGAGAGGCAACCCGGCGAACCAGGTTCTCCATTTCAGGACCCGGAACCTCGCCCCTTATGACATCCTCAACTTCGGTCAATCTGCGCGGCGTGCACTGCACACCTCCGCAGACCATGGCGACATCACCAATTGCACCACCTGCCACCTTGGCCACCATGGTGACGCTGACGAGCGCAAAGTCCCATGTGTTCCTGTCGGCAATCTTCTCGAAATAGTGCCGTGCATTGGCCCACTCACCCGGAATGCGAATTCCAAGAAGGATGTCTCCCGGTTCGAGCACGGTCATTCGGGTGATGTCGATTTCAGGACCAATGAAATATTCGCTGGCCGGCACTTCCATCTCTTCGCCGTCCCTGCGAATTATCATGATTGCCCCCAGCGCGACCATGGCAGGAGCCGTATCCGATGGTGTAACCGCGACGCACCTGCTCACTTCAAACAGAGCATGTTCTCGATTCATGGCCGTTGGAGTGTTGGCATAGCACGTATTGCCACCGGCGCGGTAACACGGAAACCCATCGCGATAGTAAACGCAACGGGTGTCCTGAGAGATGTTTCCGCCGATTGTCCCGGAATTGCGGATCTGCGGCGAAGCAACGTTTGATGCCGCGACCGACAGAATCTGAAACCTCTCTTTTACCAAAGTGCTCTCGCTGACGTCGGTCAAGGTGGTTGCGGCGCCGATGTACACGCCGCCATCGTCAGTCGGTTCAATTCCGGCCAGTTCCGGAATTCCTCCCAAATCAACGACGACCGCCGGTTGTTTCACCCTGTCCTTGAACCATCCGAGACTGTCCTTTGCACCGGCAATGATCCAGGCATCGTCAAACTCATCAAGAAGGTCCGCGGCACCCTGGAGTGAATTGGGCTGATACAGTTCAAAATTATGCATTACATCTGACATTGTCTTTCCTCCCACCCCTTAAACCGTGTTGGTTGCAAGCGGCCTGTAAGATTGAGGTTGGCCTGCAGCGGCGTTAACAATCATGTCGGTTACAACCGGTATCCGGTTGAAAAGATGTCCTCCAAGAGCATCGGAGATCGCACAAAGGAGTGCGGCCGAAGCCGACCCCTGCAGCGGTTCGCCAATTCCCTTGATCCCCATTGGGTTCTGCGGATCCGGTTGGTCCACTGCGGCCCAGTCCATTTTTGTGGGCACGTCCAAGTAGGATAGTGGCTTGCCGTGATAGAAGGACTTTGCGTTTGGCAGCCCATAGGCCGGATCGTAGACATGACGCTCGGTCCTTGCGAGGCCGAAACCCATGACCGCACCACCGCGGACCTGCGCTGCCAGTCCCGTCGGATGATTGACAATCCCACAATCTGCGACACCGACATAGTCGAGAATTTCGACAGCACCGGTTTCCAGATCCACATCCACTTCAATGAAGCTTGCCGTCAGTGCCGGGGTTGTCCCTTCCTTGGGAAGGGTGTCCTTGGCCACTCCAACGAGACCGGTTCCGGCAATCGCCTTTGCCGAAGCCTGTGTCATCTCGTGAATGTTCTCGGGGAGAACCTCGCCGGAATACCTACCCCCCATTTCCACCGCCATCTGTGCCGCCTCGGCAAATGTAATTCCGACACCCATGTCGGACCTGCTGACAACCCGTTCATCGCGAAGCTCGTAATCAGCAGAATTGCCACCGAGACTGGCTGCTGCAATTTCCAGGAGTTTGGCCTTGGCATCCTCGGCTGCAACGTAGTTGGTTCGTGACATCGTGAAGCTGGTGTTCGAACCGAACTGGCCCAGATTATAGGGAATGTGCCTTGCCGTTCCTCCGCGTTCAATGATGACGTTGTTCCAATCGTAACCCAAAACTTCGGCCGCAACGCGGGAGGTTGAGGCGTAAGAGAAGGTTCCAAGGTTTCCAACCCCGGTGTGAACGTGCAGAATGCCGTCTGGTGTAATCCTGAGCAGGCCATCAAATCCGCTTGATCCGGCTGAATGGTAGGCCGATGCCACGCCGTAGCCGCGCGCTTTTGACCCGGTCATCATCCCCGACTGGCCCGAACGTTCGTCCCAGCGAAACGCTTCGGAACCCTGAACAATCGCATTCTTCAGAAACGCCGAGGTCAGGGGCCCCTGTTTGGCTCCAATCTTCGCGCCGGCACCGCCGTCGCCCGGAGCGTTGACTTCCCGGATTGCCACCCGATCGATTCCCAACTCACTGGCTGCCTTGTCGATCAAGGGTTCAAACATGTTGGCGGCCTGGTTTTCGCCCGGTCCGCGCTGTGGTCCCTTGGGTACCGTGTTCGTCAAAACAGGAACTGCCCGGAACCGCATGTTGGGCGGCTGGAATACGATGCTGAACGCGTTTCCGACATTGTTGAAATCGGGAAATCCGCTTGTCGGACCGAGATCCTGGATGACGAATATGTCTGCAGCGGTAATCCTGCCATCCGCAGAAAACCCGAGCTTTCCCCAACCTTGGAATCCGGAGCGCGCCATGCCGTTGTTGTATTCCTCAACCCGTGACACGCGCAGATGGCAGGGCCGGCCACCAAGTTTCTTCGACATCAGTGCCGGCAGCGCCATCAAGGGATACGAAGTTCCCTTTCCTCCAAACCCGCCGCCGCAATACTCCGCGACAAAAACAAGGTCCTTCAGTTCAATGCCAATAAGGCGGGCAAGTCCGGGTTGCGCAAATGAGGTCGACTGCGTTGATCCCCAAACATGGCACTTCCCATTTTCCCAAAATGCAGCGGCAGAACGCGGCTCCATGGCGTGATGGGAATTTGTGGCGTGAACGAATGAGTCCTCAACGACGACCTTGGCTTCGGCAAATCCTGCCTCCAAATCGCCGAATCCCCACTCAAATGGCGCCGGTCCCCTCGGCAACTCATCCTCGGCGGCAATGGCAAAATCCTTGCCGGACCACTTCAACTCGTGGAAGTCGACGCCGCGACCTGACACGTTGCCTCCCGTAAGGGCGTTGGCACCGTCGGGCCTAAGGCTGTCAAGCGGGTCGACAACGAAAGGTAGGAGATCCATGTCGACGTTGAGCGCTGCGACCGCATCGGCGGCAGCCTGCTCGGTTTCGGCGGCAACCGCCACGATCGGCTGACCATAATAGGTCGGCTCGGCGGTCAGAATCGGAAATCCGGTGACGTTCGGCTGCTTGACCTCTTCCGGAAGCAGAACCGCCAGAACACCCGGGATCTTCAATGCCTCGCCCGTGTCAATGCCGTTCACCCTTGCGTGAGGCATTGGCGATCCGAAGAACTTGATGTGGGCCATTCCGTCGGCCCGGAAATCCTCTGCATACTTTGCAGAACCAGTTACCTTTGCCTCAAGATCCGGAGGCGTAAAGTCTTTTCCAATAAGTTTAAAAGCCATTGGTCATCCCTCCCTCGCTGCCTTCATGATGCCGCGCATGTAGTGATCATAAGCGCCGCATCGGCAGAGATTGCCGGACATCGCCACCCGCGCCTCCGCTTCCGTCGGGTTGGGGTTGCTGTTCAGCAGAGCTACAGCGGCAACCACCTGCCCCGGTGTGCAGAAACCGCATTGCGGTCCGATTTCCTCAATGAACGCACGCTGCACGGGGTGCAGCGTTCCATCCGGGGCTGCGATACCTTCGACCGTAACAATATTGATGCCACGCATCCTGTGCGTCAGCGTCGAACAGGAATAGATTGTTCTTCCGTCCGCCATGACGGTGCAGGCCCCGCATTCGGCCTGATTGCATCCGATCTTCGTGCCGGTAAGTCCCAACCGGTAGCGGATCGTGTATCCGAGGGTTTCATTCGGTGCCACATCCACACGTCGGGTTTTGCCGTTCACCGTGAGCGACATCATTCGCTCGACGCCGCGCACATCGGCCCGGGCCGGCGTTGCCGTCGAGAACAGGTATGAGGAACCGCCAATTACAATGCCGGAGCAAACAACGCCCCTCAGAAAATTGCGGCGGGATACATGCAACGGCCGCCAAGGCTTTACGTTTCCGTCCGCTGCAATCTCGGCGATTGCAGGTCCCTCGGGAAAATCAACCGTCGGGTCATAAGGGCCCATTCCATCCATTTCAAATTTCCTCCCGAAATCCTGTCCAGTGCTCTGGCCTCCTGGCCAGCTTGGACAAGGTCTAATGACCAACCGTCTACCAATGATTCGGTATAGTCAATGAGAACTTGTCAAGAGCTCAACTTTGAATTTGACTCTTGTGTCACATTTAACACAATATTGATTCTTACATCTGCAAACTGTTGAATTATTTGATACTTTCAACGGGAAGAATAGCATACCACTGCCTCCAACCGGATTGATGGCAAATGACGGTTCACTGGGGCAGTGAGACTGAAGGGGCTCCGGAATCTCTGAGTGAACATCTTGAACAAGCTTGGCAATCTTGGAAAAGGCTCGACGCAAGCCACTCAATTGATTGGCAAACTCTTCAGCAGGCGGAGGTGTCATCACTCCCGGAATCCGGGCAGGCATGATCCGGTCAAAATTGGACTCCCGTTGCTGATGCTGCGATCAGGCGCAACGCACCAAGCATGATTGAACTTGAACCGGTGCCTGATGAGCATTTCGGCCAGCCGCATTTTTCGATGCTCCTTTCATCACAGGCCGTGATCGCGGGCCCGCGACGGAAGTCAATCCGTGCAAGTTCAACGGGGAGGCTGCGCAACCGCGGGACGCAAAGCAGGTATTTCAGGAACTGTGGCATTCCATTGACTCTGGCGCTGGAGTCTTTCTTCGCCATTCGGTTCCAAGCCCAAAATTGCCGACACGCGCACCGTCAGCGCCACCGGCAGCAACAATTCCGGGTCGTGGAGGGCCAAAGCGCAATGCCAAACCGAACAGAGGTTGAATCCGGTGTTGAGCCGAATGCAGGTGAAGGGAAATTCCATTTGGCGGCTGGAGGCGCAGGTAACGACCAAAAAGAGGGCAGGAAACGGAAAAGCCGGAGCAATGCACAACAAGCCGCAACAGAAGCGAACCTCATGGGAGAGCAATTGACCCGCACCGGGAATTCATCCACTTGCGGTGCTCGGCTCAACGAAATAACCCGAGTCGAAGACGAACCCATCGGCAAAGGACTTCCGGTCATGAAAAACACCGGCACGAACTCAAACTTCATTTGCCGACCAAAAAGGGGTTCCGAATTGATCGCCGCTGCACCAGGGCCCACACCCTCAACTGCAGGCAACATGTTTCTTCCGGCCGCCCATGCGAATGCACCAGCATTCGATCGGGCAAGTGGCAACAATATCGTTGCTTAGGCCAAATCAAATCATCAGGTGCACATAATGCCATCCAAATGGAACCAATCCGAGATGAACGCCGTGGTCAGGGAGTATTCCGAAATTGGAATTTCGGAAGACCTGGCCATCCGCACATATACCACCCGCCTTTTGGGACAGGATCAAAAACTGGTCCTTCACGGCGGCGGCAACACCTCGGTCAAAACGCGCGCATCCGATTCCTTGGGAAAGGAACACGATGTGCTTTGCGTCAAGGGCTCAGGTTGGGACATGGGAACAATCGAGCCCGCCGGCCTGCCGGCGGTCGAATTGAAGCCACTTGCAGGACTTGCCCGCCTATCGTCCCTCAGCGATGAGGATCTGGTTGCCTCCCAGAGGCGAATGCTGCTTGACCCATACGCTCCAAACCCCTCGATCGAAGCGGTGCTTCACGCCATAATTCCCCACAAGCATGTGGACCATACACATGCGAACGCCATAGTTTCGCTGACCAACCAACCGAATGGCGAGTCGCTAATCCAGGACCTGTTTCCGGACACAACGATAGTTCCCTACGTTTTTCCGGGCTTCAAGCTTGCGAAGGCATGCCGCCAAATACTTGATGAAAAGCCGGGTGCCAAAAGTCTGATCCTCCTGAATCATGGGATCTTCACCTTTGATGATGATCCCCGCCAATCCTATGAGAACATGATTGCGATGTGCGATGCAGCGGAAAGGCGGCTGGCTGACGGGCGCATGCGGCCGTTCGGCATGGCAGTTCTGCCCGACAAGGTTCCGGAATTGGCAAAGATCGCTCCAATTGTGCGCGGAGCATTGGCAAGGGAAACGGCATTGGAGGGTCGTCCGGACCGCTGGCTGTTGGAATTTCGGACCTCGGATCAGGTGGAGTCGGCATTTGCGATTATGCCAAACGGGGCAATGCCACCCCCGACCACTCAATCCGAATCAAGCGTTTTGGAGTGGTGGCACCTGCTCCAAATGCGAACGATCTGACAGGGTTCAGCAACGGAGTTCACCGCGCAGTCGCTGATTTTGCCCGGGATTACGGCGAGTATTTCGAGCGAAACAACTCCCGCGTCGGAGGCAACCGCCGCTCTCTCGATCCAGTTCCGCGGGTCGTTTATGTTCCGGGTGTCGGCCTGTTTGGTGTCGGCAAAACGGCCAAGGAGGCGGCGATCTCGGCGGACATTGCCGAAACAACGGTTGATGTCAGGGGATCGGAAGTTTTGTCGCCCTTTCCGAGGAGGATCTCTTTGACATTGAGTATTGGTCGCTCGAACAGGCAAAATTGGCAAAGGCGGCGGAAAAGCCACTTAACCGGCAGATCGCAATCGTAACCGGGGCGGCAAGCGGGCTTGGATTGGAGACCGCTCACATTCTGAAAGAGGACGGGGCCGAAGTGGCCATGTTTGATGTCGATGCTGCGGCGCTTGAGGTTGCGGCCCGTGAGGTCGGTGGATTTGCCATCAAATGCGATGTCACCGATGCTGAGGCAGTTGAATCCTCGGTAAGCGCCGTCGTCGAACATTTTGGTGGTGTGGACATCCTGATTTCGAATGCAGGAGCCGCTTTTCAGGGCAACCTGACCTGCGTTGACGACGAACTGTTCCGAAGGGCACATGAGCTGAATTTCTGGTCTCACCATTTCATGGCCCGGTCCTGCGTCAAAGTTATGGAACAGCAGGGAACCGGCGGCGCGCTTGTCTTCAATGTCAGCAAGCAGGCGTTGAATCCGGGTCCGGGTCTTGGGCCCTACGGCACATCAAAGTCGGCACTGCTGGCTTTGGTTCGGCAATATGCCGTTGAGCACGGCGCATCGGGAATCACATCCAACGCAGTCAACGCCGACCGCATCCGGACCAATCTGCTGACTGACGATTTTGTCGCGGAGCGGGCAGCAGCCCGAGGCATTACTCCAGCCGAATACATGCGCGGAAATCTCGTCAGGCGCGAGGTTTCAGCCAGGGATGTCGCCGAGGCCTTCCTGCACCTCGCCAAGGCGCGCAAGACCAGCGGCGCCATACTCACAGTCGACGGCGGAAATGTGGCGGCAATGGTAAGATGACCGGCCAGGCCAACAATTGGAGGTCAGCATTGTCCAGAATGCCTGCAACGGTTGAAGCCCGGCGGCTCAAACCGGCTCCGCAACGTCGCTCTCGTTCGACCGACCTGCCGATCCAAAACGCCACACCGATGGGTATTCCTGCCACCCGGGGTTGAGTTGATTTCCATTTTCGACATCGACTTGGCGGCAGAACCAGTTCTTGGGAAGCACAAGGTTGACACTGCAAAAGCTGCGGCAACACCGGACAAGAATGAACCAGGTTTCACTTCCAATTCCAATCTGCAACGAAGACGGTTGGCATCGGGCGAATTGCACTGGCGGGTCGTATGGTGTCCGGCTACGACGAATTCGGAGGGGATTGTCAATTGGGTCGCAACAAATGGCTTTCCGAGGAGCATTCGGTATTTTGCCTTGACGCTATTTCAAAGATTTGAAAGCATCCCATTACCAAGAAAACCACTGCCTTGTATCGTTACAGACACAAACCATTGTAATCAATCACCCGATCGGGTGCAGAATTAACTCGCAACAGAGTATGCAGACAGGGGGAAAAGATGACTGCACGACACCTTACAGCATTGGCCGCAGCAATTGGCATGGCCGTTGGATTTTCATCATCAGCCGGCGCTCAGGGCAAGAAAATCGCATTTTTTGCGGCTGCCTCACAGAATGGCTTCAATCAAGCGATCTACGAGGGCGTGACAGAAAAGGCCATGGAACTGGGTTATGAGGCGGCCATATTCGACGGAAAGTTTGACGCGGCTCACCAGTACAGCCAAATTGAGGATGTTCTCGCCAGCGGCAACTATGCCGGGTTCATTGTGGCGCCCAACGATACCGTTGGCATAGCAGGAGCATTCGAGCAGGTCATTGCGGCCGGAACGCCGATCGCCACCGTCTTGTTCCCGGTTGGCCCGGATTTGACAACGCTTGAACCACAGGTTGAAGGAATTACAGCCACCGTTGCATCCCCACCGGTCGACGGCGCCACGTTCCAGGCAAACTCAGTGGTGTCGGAATGCGAAGGCAAGAATCCCTGCAATGTCGTCATCATAATCGGGGCCAAGATCTTTCCCTTCGACAATCTCCGGCTTGAGACCTTCCTTGAGGTTCTCGGCAGCCATGAGAACATTGAAGTCCTTTCCGTCGGGGAAGGTTGGTACTCTCCGGAAACGTCACTGACCACCATGACCGATATACTGCAGGCCAATTCGGATGTACATGTCGTGCTGTCGAATGCGGATCAGCATCTGGTCGGTGCCGAAATTGCCCTTGAAGCTGCGGGGTACAATGTTCCTGAACTTTACCTTTCGGGCGGCGGCGCAGCCTCAATCGCGGTTGACGCAATTCGGGAAGGTCGCTGGGACGCCACCCTTGCGTCTTTCCCAAAAACCATGGGATCGCTGGCCATGGAGCAAATAGCAAATGCGATTGAAGGCAAGCCGGTTACCCAATCCATCAACATGGATACGGCCGGCCCGCTTGAAGCCATGATTGACAAAGCAGTTCTGGACGCGAACCCGGGCTTCAAGGGAGAGTGGGCTCAGTAGCCGCACGGCTTTTTTGACGAACAGAACGGCCGGGGAACATTGCTCCGGCCGGTCATTTTTGGCAGGGGGACGGAGAAGTGGTTGCGCGTTACCGCGTTTCCGCCGACATTGGCGGAACATTCACCGATATCATCCGGCAAGACAGCAGGACCGGCGAATGCTCTGCCTTTAAGGTGCTGTCCACGCCGAAAAATCCGGCAGTCGCGGTGCTGCAGGGAATTGAAGCCGCGATCCCGGATGACGCGGAAATTGATCTGTTCGTGCATGGAACCACCGTTGGCCTCAACGCCCTGCTGACCCGTCGCGGGGCAAAGGTCGCCTTGCTGACGACCCAGAACTTTCGAGACATCTACACCATTCAGGGCAACGATCGGGGTGAGATCTTCTCGATTCACTGGAACAAGCCCGCGCCTTTGGTCGGCTTGGAAGACACGTTCACCGCAAGGGAGAGAATAGCCGCAAACGGCGAGATCGCGGAACCGCTCCACACCAGTGATTTGGATCGTCTGGTGGAGGCGTCCCTTGCAAGGGGTTACGAGGCGATTGCCATTTCGTTCCTCTTTTCATTCAAGAATCCAGAACACGAACTCGCGGCGGCAGAATATCTTGGCGAACGGCTTCCCGGCGTTGCAATCGCCTTATCGCATCGGGTTTCGCCCGAATGGCGGGAGTTCGACCGAACGTCAACAACGGTCATGGACAGCTACCTTGCACCGGTGGTTCGGACCTACCTGGAAACGCTTGTTGACAATCTGTCCGTTCGGCTTCCCGCCGGGCAATGCCTCCATGTCATGGAGTCTAACGGCGGGATCATGTCAGCGGCATCCGCAAGCGAAACACCGTTGCAGACACTATTGTCCGGACCCGTGGGCGGAGCAATCGGAGGCAAGGCTCTTTCAAAAGCCACGGGCAAGCCCAACCTGATCTGCATCGACATGGGCGGAACTTCATTCGACGCCAGTCTTGTTATCGACGGGTTCCCTTCAACGTCGAACGAAAAGAAGCTGGAAGGGCTGCCCCTCCAAATGTCCGTTGTCGACATACACGTGATCGGCGCCGGCGGGGGATCGATCGCTTGGGAGGAAGCGAGCGCTGTTCGGGTTGGCCCGCGGTCAGCGGGCGCAAACCCGGGCCCCGTGTGCTATGGGCTGGGCGGGTCGGAACCAACCGTCTCGGACGCCAATCTGGTGCTCGGGAGACTGGACGGCGCCAACTTTCCGGGCGGGAAAATGAAACTTGACCGAAACGCTGCAGTGAAGGCGGTCGGCGAGATGGGTCGGATTTTCGGCCTGTCTGCAGAAGCGATGGCACAGGGTGTTGTTGACATAATCAACGCCAAGATGGCGGATGCAATCCGCACCATCACCGTCCAGCGCGGGATTGATCCTCGAGAGTTTTCGCTGGTGGCTTTCGGTGGAGCTGGACCATCACAGGCCGCCGCGCTGGCCGAGGAACTCCAGATCGGCGAGGTCATCGTTCCGGTGCATCCCGGTGCGTTCTCCGCTTGGGGAATGCTCCAAACCGATGTGCGCCACGACTTCAAGGAAACTCTGTACGGCTACTGGGATCTCATTGAGCCAAAGACGCTTGAGATTGCCTATTCGGCACTTGAGGCAAAAGGGCACGCGTTCCTGGTCAAGGAAGGCATTGCGCCCGAAGCGATCAGTTTCGAACGTGGAATCGATTTCCGCTATTACGGTCAGGAGTACGTTCTGACGATTCCCGTGCCGACCGGTCCGATCGACATGGACGCGGTTCGCCATTCATTCGATGCCGCCTATGAACGCCAGTACGGCCATTCGAGCCCGGACAACCGGGTTGAAATGGCAAATGTCCGCTTGGCCGCTTTGGGCCGGTTGCCTCGGCCTGATACCGCTCCCCCTGCCGCGACTCGAACGGACACACGGCGCGAACGCGATGTAATGTTCTCCGGTGTTCGGCGAACCACCACCGTTCTGGACAGAAACGGCATGGGCAACGGAGATATTGTCGTTGGGCCGGCAATCATTGAGGAAAACACCGCGACCACTCTGGTGCCACCCGGCTGGCAGGCTATGCCGATTGAAGGCGGGCATTTGTCGATGACAAGAACGGAGGCGTCGAAATGACCGCGGCCACCGATCCGATCACCACGGAAGTCGTACGGAATTTTGTCATTTCCTGCGCCGAGGACATGAATGCCTCACTTTGGCGTTCGGCGCATTCCGCAGTGATCTATGAAGGAAAGGACAGTGCAGTCGCCCTGTTGGACGAACACGGCAACATGCTTGGTCAATCCACCGGCGTTCCGCTGTTCATAGGTGCCATCGACGCCTGCGTGCACCATGTCATGGACTATTATGGCGACGATATCGCCGAAGGCGACATCTTCATCATGAACGACAGTTACATGCAGGGTACACACCTTCATGACGTCACAGCCGTCGGGCCTATCTTCCACGGCGGCGAACTGATCGGGTTTGGTGCCGCCAGGGCACATTGGAGCGACATCGGTGCGATTGATCCCGGTTCAACCATGGAGTCCACCAACATCTATCAGGAGGGACTGCGCCTCGGACCGACCAGGATCGTGAGCGGGGGCACACCAATCCGGGAGTGGTTTGATCACCTCAGGCTGAACACCCGCTTGCCGGATGCATCCATCGGTGATCTCGGCGCTCAGATTGCGGCGGTCCGAACCGGCGAAAGACGCCTTTCCCAGCTGCTTGAGCGAATTGGCACCAAAACCTATCGCGCATCCTGTCAGGACATATTCGAGCAGGCGCGGCGTCTTGACCGCGAAGCGATATCTGCAATCAAGGATGGAACCTGGTCGCGCGCGGGTTATCTCGACAATGACGGTTTCAGCGACGACCCGGTTAAGGTTGAGTTGAAACTGACCATTGAAGGTGACTCGTTGACTGTGGATCTGACCGGTTCATCAGGACCGGTTTCCGGATCCGTCAATTGCGGTGCAAAGCAGACCGAATCGCTCTTGCGTCTTGCCTACAAGACCATGATCAATCCCGATCGTGCGATCACCGGCGGATCTTTCGAAACCATGACCGTAAAGATTCCGGACGATTGCATGTTCAACGCGCGGGAACCGGTCGCATGCGAATGGTACTTCACTGGACTTGGCCTCCTGGCGGACCTCTTCATATCCTGCATGTCGGAAGCAATCCCCGAAAGATCCACGGCGGCGCATTACGGTGACAGCATGGTCGCCGGGTTCTTTTCCGTCGATCCCAAGAGAGGCCAGTGGATGGCGATCGAGCCGACTGCCGGCGGTTGGGGCGGTCGCGCCGACAGCGACGGGGAAAACGCCTTGATTAATCTTGTGAACGGCGGGTTCAGGAACATTCCGGCAGAGGTTTATGAGACCAAATTCCCGATCCGGGTGGAAGAATTCTCACTGCGAGCCGATTCCGGCGGTGCCGGACGCCATCGCGGCGGTTGTGGTGTTGTCAGATCCTACAGACTTCTTGAAGACTGCCATTGCGCCCTTTGGTTCGAGAGGTCAAAGACCCCGGCTTGGGGCCTGAATGGAGGGTCCGACGGAACCGGACCACGGATCGAAATCAGACAACCCGACGGAACTGTTGAATATCTGCTCAAGATGCGGGCGCGCGAATTCAAGGCGGGAACGGTCATAGAAACCATGACCGGTGGAGGCGGAGGAAACGGCGATCCGAGGGCTCGCCCCTTTCTTGAAGTGCTGGCAGATGTTCGCCAGGGGCTCGTTGGCGCAGAAGCCGCCTGGAAGGACTATGGCGTAAGGATCGGGCCCGACATGCAGGTTGACGAGACCGCATCGGACCCGCGGCGTTGACCATGACGTTAGCCACGGATGACGGTGTCGCCATTCGTGCAGAGGGCATCGGTGTTTCATTCGGCGGAGTACCTGTTCTCAGCGACGTTACGCTGGAAATTCTACCCGGCGAAATCCACGGCCTGATCGGGGAAAACGGTGCCGGAAAATCCACGTTGGGCAAGGTGTTCGGCGGCTACTACCAAGCGTCCACAGGCAGCCTGCGGATTTTTGGCGAGGATATTCCCAAATGGGATCCACCAACGGCCCTCGCCAACGGCGTTGCGATGATGCATCAGGAATTGCAGCTGGTTCCGGCGCTTACCGTGGCCCAAAACGTGTATCTCGGCCTGGAACACCAGAGCTGGAGCATTCTGCACAGGGACGAAGCTGGACGCCTTAAGAAGTTGATGGAAAACAGCGGCTTTGAACTTGACCCGAACGCGGTGGTCGGCGACTTGCCAATCGCCGACCAGCAAAAAATTGAGATCCTGCGCGCCCTGGCACGCAATGCCAAGGTCATCGTAATGGATGAACCGACATCTTCCCTGTCCAAGGATGAAGTCGACCAATTGCACAAATCCATGCAAACCTTGCGAGACGAGGGGCGCACAGTCATCTACGTATCCCACTTTCTGGATGACATCCTTGCGGTAACCGACCGCGTAACCGCACTCCGCGACGGCAGGTTCGTAAAGACATCCACAACTTCCGATGAAAGCAGGAGCAGCCTGGTTTCAGCCATGTTGGGCGGCGGAAAGATGGAAACGCCGTTTCCGGCCAAAATGCGGCCCGCCGCCACCACCCCGGTCTTGGAAGTCGAAGATCTGCGCAGCGCGACAGGGGTAAAGGGAGCAACCCTGTTGATCGGAAAGGGTGAAATCGTCGGGTTGATCGGGTTGGTGGGAAGCGGTCGGAGCGAAATCGCCCGAGCTGTCATAGGTGCCGATCCGGCGATTTCCGGCGAGGTCAGGCTGAATGGGGTTCCGTATGCGGACCGGACACTTGCCAAGTCGGCGGAGCATGGGCTGGTGATGGTGCCCGAAGACCGTCGCCGCCAAGGCCTCGTGATGACCATGGCTGTTCGGGCAAACATGATGTTGCCGCATCTCGACCAATTTTCCTCGGTTGGCATGGTGAAGACCGCGGAAGAAAAATCCCGGACACGCGAACTCATTGATCACCTCCGCATTCGCCCTGCCGCAGTTGACGGAAACGTGTCGAAGTTTTCCGGCGGCAACCAGCAGAAGGTTCTGTTCGGAAAATGGCTGGTGGAACACCCTGCCATTGTCATTCTTGATGAACCCAGCCGCGGGGTTGATGTCGGGGCTCGCGAACGAATTCATGAGGCCATTGCGGAACTCGCGGCGGCAGGTGCCGCGATCCTTCTAATCTCCAGTGAAATTGACGAGGTTCTTGGTTTGGCCCACCGCTGCTATCTGGTTGACCGTGGCCGAACCGTTGAGGAAATAAGTCCGGAGGACCACACGGAGGCGTCAATCCTGTCGGCGCTTTTTCAGCATCAGGCGGCAGTCAATACGGAAATGACATCATGAGTTGGTTCGGTTTCGCGCGCTTTTTCCAAAGCTATGCTGTCCTGGTCATGATTGTTCTCCTAATGGCGGCACTCAGCTTTATGTCGGACAGCTTCCTGACGTTCCGGAACCTGTTGAACATTCTCAACCAAAATACCCCTCTCGCCATCATGGCGGCAGCGATGACTCTGGTAATCATTGCCGGTGGATTTGATCTGTCGGTCGGGTCGATCTTTGCCATGGGTGCCGTCTGCTCAGCTTGGATTGCCCTTCACGTCGATCCCTATCTCGGGTTGTTCATGGCCCCTGTCATCGGCCTTGTCCTTGGTATCATCAATGGATTTGCAATCACGCTTCTCAACGTTCACTCCTTTCTCGCAACCATCGCCACCAGCCTGATTTTCAAGGGCATCGCAATCGTCATCTCTGATGGCCGGCTGATTCCGGTCCGAATGGATGAATTCACCTGGCTCGGTCGGGGAAAGATCGGCGGCGCCTTCATTTCGGTCTGGGTCATGATCGCCTTCGCACTTGTCTTGAGCCTTGTTCTTACGCGCACCACCTTCGGACGCAGGGTGCTGTCGGTCGGCGGGAACGAGGAGGCTGCGATACTGTCGGGCATTCGGACCAACAGAATCAAGATCGCGACTTTTGCCATTGCGGGTCTTGCCGCAGGCCTGGCGTCGGCGATAGCAGCGTCACGCATCTCCCTGGGCCAAGCGTCTGCGGGAACAGGCATGGAGTTGCAGGCCATTGCGGCAGTTATTCTCGGCGGCACGAGCATCTATGGCGGCGTGGGTGCAGTTTGGAGAAGCGTCGCCGGAGTTTTCCTGTTGGCTTTGATCAACAATGGCTTCAATATTCTTAACGCCGACCCCTTCTACCGCGATCTGACAACGGGATTGATCATTCTGGCCGCGATCGGGATCAGCGCCAGCGGGCGGAGGTGATAGGGACAAAGCAGCCCACACCTGCCGCTTAACACGAAAAGTCTGCTCCGGTTCCAACCTGGACCAGGCGTAGGATTGTATCCTTGCGGCAGGAATTTGTGGAAATTGCCTTGAGCAGCCGCGGAAGATGGGCGGGCTTGCGCACTACATTCAAAAAGGGATGAACATCCCCGCCAGCCCAGTGTAAGGATTGGCACCATGGCACACCAACAGATTTACCGGTTGCGGCAGTCTGAGCACCTGCCGGGGAGTCCAAAAAATTGACTCCTTCCGGTAAATGGCTGGATTGTCCGGAGTGCGGCCACCGGCAACTTGCTTCCGAAAATGGTTCCGCAGCGGACAAGCCCAACCGGAATTGTCCAAAATGCGGCCATCAACGGAAATTGCAGCCGACGGACCGGCAATCCGGCGCGCCTTCAGGAAATTCGGGTTCAACCGAAACTGCGGCAGATGAAGTGATGGCAAGTTTCTCCGAAGGGTCGGGAATGTTGGACCTCCTCAGGGAAGAGGCGAGGTTTTCCAACGAAATGCGCAGACGGAACCATATGGCGCCGAATGAGACTGCAATTGAAGATGACAATGAACGCAAACCGCCGGAAGCCGTCCGGAAAGAGGGCGACATCAGAGTGGCCGCAGTTCTGGTGGGTCTGCTGACGGCTGGCTGGCTGGCCCTGGAATACAATGACCGACTTGCCGCGGAATTTCCTGCGGCCGCGCCCCTGATTGAGTCATTTCGCGACACCGCACTTGATATTGCTGAAAGGGCAACCGCGCTGTTCGCTCGACTTGAAGAGCAATTCCCCAACCGATGAAACGCCGCTCAAGGCGTCAGTAGAGTTCAAGCAGCCGTATCAGGTAGTCGAGTTCGAAATCGGGTCTTTCGGAATCTCCGGCGCGGCGGCGGATTTCCTCCCTGAGTTCTTGCGAACGGCGCCGCAACAACTCGTCGGGAACCACCAGATTCCCAGTGCCGGCTGCATCGCCGGACCGCCTCCTGCCCAACGGATCGGTCGCACCGGATCCCGGCGGACCGCCATAGCCATTGCCCGGACCTGCAGTTTCCTGCCCGAGTGACCTTACGCCCTTGCCCAGCGCTTCGATGGCTTCAGACTGAGCTGCCAGTGCATCCTCAACTTCGTTCTGCCGGAGCCGGTCCCTTGCCCTCGTCATGGCACGCGCTGCCTTTTCGAACGCATCGACCGCATCCCGACCCGCGAGCCCCCGATCGGCAAGTTGCCGCATTTGCTGCCTCAACTCCTGCCTGAGGATCTCTTGGCGTTCTGCGATATCCCCCTCTCCGCCGGAGCCGTCGGAACCGCTCCCCTGGCCAAAGTGACTTTGGCCTCGGCCCAGCCCGCCACTGCTGCCAACATTTCCCTCAGATGCGCCGGCACCCTCCGGCCCCTGACGCTCCTGCAGGATGCGGAATGCCTCGTCCGCCAAGCCCTGCTGGCGCTGCAGGGTTCCGCCAAATCCCTGCATCGATTGACGGAAGTTGCCATTTGCCTCCGTGTCGCCCGGGCGTGCGGCAACCATATTTTCCGTCAGGCGGCGCAATTCATCAAGCGTGCGCCCGGCTTCGTCGATTCTTCCTTCCGCAAGCAGCCGTTCAAGTTCGTCCATCAGCCGCTCAATGTCCGACATACTGATCTCTCGCGTCTCCGCAAAATCTGCCCCATCGAGTCCGGACCCGTTTGCACCCTCGGCAAGTTGTTGCGACTTCCTTGCCAACTCGGACAGGAAACGTCCAAGCGCCTGCCTGTACTCCTCCTTCAGCCGATTGATCTCCGCATCCGGCGCACCTCTTTCGATCGCTTCGGCAAGACGCTTCGCAATCTCAGCAAGGTTTTCCCTGCTTACAGCGAGATCACCCTCCTCCAATTCAAGTGCAGTGCGCCAGAGGAGTTCGGCAACCCCATCGCGTTCGTCATCATCAATGCCGTCGCTCAGCGCGGTCTCAAGCACCCTAATCGACATCTGCGTCGTCAAGTATGCCGATACATTTCCGAAGATGTCGGCTGGATCAGTAGAAATTGCGCGAATGATCTTCGCCACGCGCTCACCATTGTTCCGGTTCCAATGCAGATCGCGTCGCTGTTCGACAAGCGCCTTGGCAACGGGATCGACCATGATTCTCCCCGGCATGGCCGGGGTCGGAATTCTCAGCGACGTAGATTGCCCGATTGCATCGGTAACCGTTGCGACGAATTCGACCGGCAATCCCGTCCAGGAATGATCCCCGAAGTCGGCCGTAAACGTGGTTTCAAGTTCCTGCCTCCGTGAACCGAACGGAAGTGGAATTCGGAAATTGTCGCTTTCGGTTTTTTCCGGTTCCGGCGCAAGGCCGTGCATTCTCTCTACCTGCGCAAGTTCCAGATCAACCACGAGGCTGGCTCCGGCGATGCCATGGTCATCGTCCATCCCAAACCGCATTGAGGTCTGGCCAAACGGTCCTGCCTCGACTTCACCAAGAATGTTGATGGCCGGGGGCCTGTCCGGAACCGCAGTGAATTCCCAACGAAAAAACTCGCCGTCCGGAGTGGTCAGTTCGAGATGCCCGTCGCGGTCCATCCTCCATTCCTGTCCGGCAACGTGGCCGTCAAACTTTGCGGAATAGGTTGACCCAAGCAAGAAACTGTCTGGCTCGCCATAAAGGCGCACCGACAACCTGCTCCCCACCGGCACCTGAAGGGAAGAATCCATCGCGGTCTCGTTGAGATAAACTCCGGGCTCGCCTGTGTACGCAGGCGGTTCCACCCAAGCGTCGAAAGCGGACAGTTGAAGATCAATCCCCGGTTCGGTCCGCATAAGGGCATTGAATGCCGCTGGTTCGGTGTCGGTGGCTTCAGGCAAGAACAGGAAAGCGACAACGAAAGCGGTCGCGGCGATGTATCGCAGCGACCACCGGTCGGAAGCAGACAATCGAAAATCCGGTTCCGCTGATTTCGCCGTCTTGGCCGTCACCGCCATTCGGGCAAGATGCTCCTCCCAGAGCGATCGGGAAATCTCGTCATCAAGCCCCGTGGCCTGACGGTCGGCAAGCGCGGCCAACGGCCTTTCGGGGAGTTCGGCATCAATGCGCCGGATGGCGTCTGCCCGCCGAGGCAAGCGCAACCGTGCTGCGCCCCACAATGCCAACATTGCCGAAACCAATGCCGGCGCAAACCAGGCAAATGCTGCCAATTCAATTTGGGCAAGCGGAGCCGCCTTCCAAACGAGGTATGTTGCCAGCAGTGCACACCAAGCGGGCCAGAAGCAACGAACCGACCGCTCGGCAAGCATCCCGGCAAGGGTAAGCCAAATCTGCCGCCGCAGACCGGGAACGGCCGGGAATCTCCGAACCCTGTGTTCGGAATCTGGTTCTGTTGGCGTCACCTGACTAGCTCTCCCCGACCAATGGCCGGCTTCACAGCGGCTATTTCGACATGCCGTGATCGAAAATACACAAAACGGCCCAAGCGTGCCACACCGCAGTTCCGGAGCATAAAACTCCCTATCGGCACTTCATGAATTCCGGAAGCCGGATTCAAGGCCGTTGCCACCGTCAGAGCCAGTTTGGAATCCGATCCCTCGCGATCATTTTCCCTATGTCATTCCGTTCCCTGACTACGGCGAACCGGTTGCCACTTACCAACACTTCGGGCACGAGCGGTCTTGAATTGTATTCCGATGCCATCGCAGAGCTGTAGGCGCCGGCCGACATGATTGCCACGAGATCTCCCGCAGCGGGCAACTGCATTGATCTTTGCACTGCAAGGGTGTCTCCGGATTCACAAATCGGCCCGACAACATCCAAAATGGCGGATTCGGCATCCGAAGCATCGCGGACGGTCAGCACTTCATGATGAGCATCATACATTGAGGGGCGCAGGAGATCATTCATTGCGGCATCAATCACGAGAAATCGCCGGTCGTGGCCGCGCTTGAGATAGAGAATTGAAGCCAGCAGAATTCCGGCTCCTCCGACAAGCAGCCTTCCGGGCTCGATCACAATCTCACAATTGAGCTTGTCGGTCTCGCGCCCAATGAGGTCGCACCACTGCTCAATTGTGGGTGGTCCGGGCAAGTTCCGGTCATAGGCGATGCCCAGCCCGCCACCCAAATCAATCCTGTCGATCTGAAACCCGTCGGATCGCAGGACGGCCACAAGGTCCGCCGCCTTCCTGTAGGCACGCTCCAGTGGAGCCAGCGATGTCAGTTGCGAACCAATATGAAGGTCCAGACCGGCGATGCGGATGCCGTCCATCGCCGATGCGGTTTCGTAAACGTTCCGTGCCCGCTCCAAGGGAATTCCAAACTTGTTTTCGGATTTGCCGGTGGAGATCTTCCGGTGGGTCTTTGGGTCGACGTCCGGATTGATCCTCACCGCCACCGGCGCCCTTGTCCCCATGGATAGGGCAACCTCATTGAGCAGTTCAAGTTCCGGTTCGCTTTCCACATTGAACTGCCTGACACCGGCAAGCAGGGCATCGCGCATTTCCATGCGGGTCTTGCCGACACCCGAAAATACGATTCGGTCGCCAGGGGCACCTGCCGCAAGCACTCTGGCGATCTCACCTCCGGAAACCGCGTCGAAACCCGCACCCATGCCCGCCAAGAGTTTGAGAAGCGCTTGGTTTGAATTTGCCTTCAGCGCATAGCAGATAAGGTGATCAAGGCCGGAAAGGCCCTCCGACAGCCGGCGATACTGCTCTGCGACGGCCGATGCCGAATAAACATAGACCGGCGTGCCGACTGCAGCAGCGATGTCGGGCAACGACACATCCTCGGCATGCATGATGCCGTTGCGGTGCTGAAACTGATTCAATCCGTATCCTCAATGCTTGACGGAAAGGCAGGCATGCCTTCACACTTCATTGGGTGGCAACAGCCGCACCGGAGTCCATTGCCTTCTCAGGTCCGGAATCGACAGGTGGCACCGGGTCGCCCTTTACTCCGCAAGAGGCGACAAACAAAAGGGTCAGGATAATCAATACTTGCCGCATCGCAGTTTCTCCCTCCAACGATCTGCCTGTTCACGAACACGAACCGGGGCAGTTCCGCCATGGCTGGTTCGGCTTTCGGCCGAGCGCCTGGCATCAAGCACCCCAGCGGCCTCTTCGGTGATGTGTTCGCTCACGGCACGCATGTCCGCAACCGAAAGGTCGGCAAGACCACAATTCCTTTCCTCGGCCAGCCTGACGAGTTGCCCGGTGGCGTGATGAGCTTCACGAAACGGAATCCCGGCAATGCGCACCAGCCAGTCTGTCAGGTCGGTCGCCGTCGAAAACCCTTCCGATGCCGCCGACAGCAACCTTGCCGGGTCGGGTTTCAGATCCTTGATCATTCCGGTCATGGCCGCGATCGACATTCCGAGCGTGTCCGCAGTATCGAAGACCTGCTCCTTGTCCTCCTGCAAATCCTTTGAATATGCCAAGGGCAGTGCCTTCATGACCGTCAGCAGGGCAATCAGTGAGCCATTTACCCGACCGGTCTTGGCCCTGATCAGCTCGGCGGCATCAGGATTGCGCTTCTGAGGCATGATTGAGGAACCGGTCGTGAATCGGTCGCCCAAGGTGGCGAACCTGAACCGGGTTGACGTCCACAAAACGATTTCCTCTGCAAGCCGGGAGAGGTTTGCAACGCAGATCGCGGCAGCCGAAAGATACTCCACGGCAAAATCCCTGGCACTGACCGCATCAATCGAATTTTCCATCGGTTTGTCGAAGCCAAGTTCCCTGGCCGTCGCTTCGCGATCCACGGGAAACGGGGTTCCGGCCAGAGCCGCGGCCCCGAGCGGAGACTCGTTCATTCTGGATCCGGCATCCCTGAAGCGACCGATGTCCCGCGCAAACATTTCAACATAGGCCATCATGTGATGCCCCCAGGTTACCGGTTGGGCCGTCTGAAGGTGAGTGAACCCCGGCATGACGAAGTCGGCCCCGAATTCAGCCTGATCCAACAGTGCCGCGATAAGGCCCGTCAGATTCTCAACGGCCCTTTCGGTCTCGTCCCTGATCCAAATTCGGAAATCGGTGGCAACCTGGTCGTTTCTGCTTCTTGCGGTGTGGAGCCTGCCGGCGGGACGGCCGATGATCTCCTCCAGCCTGGCCTCCACATTCATGTGAATATCCTCAAGGGCGTCGGAAAACCGGAAGTTGCCGTTTTCAATCTCTGAAATTATCGTGAGCAGGCCTTTCTCAATCGCATCGGCATCCCTATCATTGAGGATGCCCTGACGGGCCAGCATTCTTGAATGGGCCAGGGAGCCACAGATGTCCTGCCGCCACAACCGCTTGTCGTACCGAATTGAAGCATTCATCTCTTCCATCAGCCTGTCGGGCCGATCGGCAAATCTGCCGCCCCTCATTTTGTCCGACATCATCGTTCCCGTTCAAAAATGGTTCCGGGCCAAGGCGGCAATAGCGACCAAACTGGCCTTGGCCGCCGCTCTGTACACACTGACCGGAGCCGGTGCAATTTTGGCCGGCCCGGGCACCGTCGAACCCGAGATCCTCAATCAGGCCCGCGAAGGCGACATGAAGCGCCTTATTGTTCACGATCAACCCCGCGAAGTCCATGAAGTCGAAATCACCGACGCATCCGGCAAGTCCGCAACGATTGGGGATTTCAGCGGCTCGGTTGTCGTGTTGAATTTCTGGGCAACCTGGTGTGCGCCCTGCATCAAGGAAATGCCGTCCCTTGATCGGCTTCAGCAATCCTTCGACCCTGCAGATGTGGTCGTCGTGGCGGTGGCGACCGGTCGCAATTCCGTTGCGAAGGTCGAGAATTTTCTGGAGGAAAATGACATCCGGTCGTTGATGATCCTTTATGACAGGAAAACGCGACTTTCCGGAGCGATGTCAGTCATCTCAATCCCCGTAACGGTGCTCATTGACAGAAACGGCGCCGAAGTTGCCCGATTCATCGGCGACACCACCTGGGACAGCGATGAAGCGATCAAAGTGATCAAAATTCTTGCTGAAACAAACTGATTGGCATTCCAATCGGATCATCATGAATACCCTTGCCCGTGAAGTGCAATTGGCGGGACCGGCCCAAATTGCACAAAGGTTGTTGGCACTGTTCAAGTCAAACGGTTGACGGGAGTTCTGAAACTCTTCTGGGTCTCGGCAAAGAACTGCATTTTCGTCGGTTGATTTTCCTGGGTCCTGCACCCTGCACATACCCGCAGCTGCGCATCTTGGGCTGGGTCCGGCGGCTGAAGCCGCAAGCCAAGTAATCCGAGATGTCCAAACACACCCGGAGCCGCAAATGCCTCACAATCATGGCGGCCACATCGGCGGCCACCACCGCTTGGCCCGAGGCATTGCAGCCGGCTCATTTCACTGTCGATTCTGCGCCGCTTTCCCAATCAAGGGCTGACTGGAAACCGCCGAGCTCGGCACGGTTCCGCCACCCGTGACTGAACGGCAGCACTTGCAAGATTTCCCAACTGCACCATATGACAACGGGATGGCGGCAAGGTAGCGAACAGCCGCTTAGCATCAGAAAATCGCCCGCAACAGGAAATCCGGAATGACCGAAATAGTAATCGCATCTGCCGCCCGCACAGCTGTCGGCAGCTTCAATGGAGCATTTGCAAACACGGCCGCACACGAACTTGGCGCAGCTGTACTGGAAGCCGTTGTCGAACGGGCAGGAGTGGGCAAGGAGGAAGTTTCGGAAACAATACTGGGCCAGGTTCTTCCGGCGGGCCAAGGTCAAAATCCGGCGCGCCAGGCACATGTCAATGCTGGCCTTCCGGTGGAAAGCGCCGCATGGGGAATAAATCAGGTTTGCGGCTCCGGACTGCGTGCAGTGGCAATCGGCGCGCAGCATGTGCAGCTCGGCGATGCCGAAATTGTTGCCGCCGGCGGTCAGGAAAACATGAGCCTCGCACCGCATGTGGCCCATCTCCGGCAAGGCCAAAAAATGGGCAATGTCGAATTCATCGACTCGATGATCAAGGACGGTCTTTGGGATGCCTTCAACGGCTATCACATGGGCGTTACGGCCGAGAATGTCGCCCGGGGTTGGCAAATCGGACGCGACCAGCAGGACGAATTTGCGCTTGCGTCACAGAACAAGGCAGAGAATGCGCAGAAGGCGGGCAGGTTCAATGACGAGATTGTTCCGGTAACCGTGCGTGAAAGACGAAAAGAAAAAATCGTCGATGCCGACGAGTACATTCGTCATGGTGCCACGATTGAGAACATGCAGAAACTGCGCCCGGCCTTTGACAGGGAAGGAACGGTAACCGCCGCAAACGCTTCCGGGATCAATGACGGTGCCGCGGCGGTTCTTCTGATGTCTTCAAAGGAAGCGGAACGGCGCGGCATTGAACCGCTGGCGCGCATTGCATCCTACGCCACCGCGGGATTGGACCCGGCAGTCATGGGAATGGGCCCAGTTCATGCATCGCGCAAGGCACTCGACAAGGCCGGCTGGCAAGCCGCCGATCTCGACCTGATCGAAGCGAATGAGGCATTTGCCGCACAGGCCTGCGCCGTCAACAAGGACATGGGCTGGGATCCCGCCATCGTCAATGTGAATGGCGGTGCGATTGCCATTGGCCATCCCATCGGTGCTTCCGGCTGCAGGATCCTCAATACGCTTCTGCACGAGATGAAGCGCCGGGACGCAAAGAAGGGTCTGGCAACCCTCTGCATCGGTGGCGGAATGGGCGTCGCAATGTGCGTTGAGCGAAACTGACGCCTCAAAACAAACACAACCAAACAGAAACGGGAATTAGAGTCATGGGAAGAGTGGCATTGGTAACGGGCGGCACACGGGGAATTGGTGCAGCCATATCAAAACTTTTGAAGCAGGAAGGCTTTACCGTCGCAGCCAACTATGCCGGCAATGCGGAGGCAGCGGAAGCCTTCGAAAAGGAAACTGGCATTAGGACGTTCAAATGGTCGGTCGCCGACTACCAACAATGTGCCGAGGGCGTCTCGGCCGTTCAGCAGGAATTCGGCCCGGTTGAGGTGCTTGTCAACAATGCCGGCATCACGAGGGATTCCATGTTTCACCGAATGACGCCGGACTCTTGGCGTGAAGTCATTGAGACAAACCTGAACGGCGCGTTCAACATGACACACCAGGTCTGGGCCGGAATGAGAGAAAGCGGATTTGGCCGGGTCGTCAACATATCTTCGGTGAACGGCCAAAAAGGGCAGATGGGACAGACCAACTATTCTGCGTCAAAGGCCGGTGAAATTGGATTGACGAAGGCCTTGGCTCAAGAGGGTGCGGCAAAAGGCATTACCGTGAACGCAATTTGCCCGGGCTACATCGGCACCGAAATGGTCATGGCAGTTCCGGAAAAAGTTCGGGAAGCCATTATTCGGCAAATTCCGGTGGGCAGGCTTGGCAAGTCCGAGGAAATAGCCCGTTGTGTGGCTTTCCTTTGCTCGGATGACGCCGGATTTATCACCGGCTCAACTCTGAGTCCGAATGGCGGCCAATACATGGTCTGAATTCCCGGACGTGTTCAAAAATCCGAAGTGCAACAGGCTTCGGAAGAGGTGCCGGTTTCATTCACTACCGGCGAGGGCTGAATTCGTATGATTTTCCGCGCGCCGCGCTCTGCATGCGTGCGGAATTGGAATCGGTCGAGATATCCGGTCGGGCCGTTTCTCCGACCGGGTTCGGCGGCTACGCTGCCGACAAGCGGTGTATTTGCTCCTTCACCAAGAGCTTTTTTTTCTTCAGTTCTGTTAGGGCCAACTGATCCGCTGATGGATTCTGTTGTTCAAGTTCAACCATTCTTGCAAGATCTTCATGCTGCTTCCGCAAATCCGCTAGCTGGTCCTTTTCCAAAATTGCTCTCCTTGATCTGATGAGTTGAAGGTTCTCAGTTTAGGCGAGATCGCACATGCTTCAAGCAGATTTTGATGCGGTGCGAAGTAAGTGTTCAAAGGAAATTGCGGTCACAGCCTGAACGGCACAGCATTTCCCCCACGCAGCAACCCTTCCGTCTCTGCAGTATAGCCACCTCCGTTCAATTCATGCAGAATCAGTGAGTCACTCTGCATTATTTTCCTTTTGCCTCCCTTGCGTGCCCGAACCAGGATTCTGTTTGCCGGCTTGCCCTTATGCGGAACGACGGGTTTCACCAAAACCGTTCCTGCGAATGCGGGCAGAGCCGATATGAATTCGTCGTGCCTGCCCGATGGCAGGATCATTGTCAGCCACCCACCTTCATCAAGAACGTCAAATGCCAATCCGACCCATGCGGAAAGCGGCACCTGCTCTATCACCGATGCAGCACGGCCCATGTCTGCCGGAGGAACCGCAGTTCCGGCACGGTGGTAGGGCGGATTGGCACAAACTTGGCCGAAGGACGCCGATTTGATCACACCCGGCGGATCAGCCACATCCCCGACGAGAATTTCGAGCGCAAACCCGTTGAGTCGCGCGTTTCTTTGCGCAAGTTCGGCATATTGGGGCTGCACCTCAAGACCGGTTGCATGGGCGCCGGCGACCCGCCTCAGCAGGCAAAGGGCCGCCACACCCACACCGCAACCCAATTCAAGCACTTCCTGGCCCGGTTCAGCTGGAATTGCGCCCGCAAGCAGCACCGAATCGATTCCGGCCCGAAACCCTTTGGCGGGCTGCCAAGCCCTTATGGAGCCTCCAAGGAACTCGTCGAGAGTCAGTTCCGAATCTGCGGCCTGATGTTCAATCTTCCGACACATCAATCCCGTTGTCGGTCAGCACCCTTCTGGCCCGCAGCAGGTCGGCACTGGCAACCATCATGCGCCTCGGGAAAATGCCGATTGATCCTTCGAGAACGCTCATATGGACGTCCATGACGAAACACCCTATACCTTCACCCTCCAACAACGCAGTGGCACAGGCGATCTCGGTGGGGTCGGTTGTGCGGAATAGTTCTTTCATTCTGGGTTGGTAGCAACGTTCACCGGACCTTGTCGAGACCAATTATCCTTTAGAATGGCAAGCACATCGCAACCGCGCAGCCCGCTTGCCAAGTTGGCGACGGAGCTTCGGAAAGAATTGAGTTCCGTCCATGCCCTGATCAGGGAGCATGCCAAGTCGGATCATGTGGCGCGCATCCAGCAGATCACTGACCACCTTTTGGGTTCCGGCGGCAAACGAATCCGTCCGATTTTGACGCTGGCGACCGCCCGGCTCTTCGATCATTCCGGGGTGAACCATCTCCATCTGGCCGCAGCGGTTGAATTCATTCACACGGCAACACTGCTTCACGATGACGTGGTTGACCAAAGTACCCAACGACGGGGACGCCCAACAGCCAACCTCCTGTGGGACAACAAATCGTCCGTACTGGTCGGGGATTTCTTCTTCGCCCGTTCATTCCAACTTATGGTCAGGACCGATTCCATTCGGGCAATGGATGTTCTGGCTGACGCATCGGCAACGATTTCGGAAGCCGAGGTGATCCAACTCGCTGCAACCCACAGAGTGGATGTGGACGAGGAGACGTACTACAGGATCATCGGGGGAAAAACCGCTTCGCTGTTTTCCGCGGCAACGAAAGTTGGAGCGCTCGTCGCCGGAGGAAGCGAAGCCGAGCTTAATGCCGCCGGCAGATTCGGCAATGCCCTCGGCATCAGTTTTCAGATAAGGGATGACATTCTCGATTACGGTGGATCCGAAATCCTCGGGAAAAATGTCGGCGATGATTTCAGGGACCGGAAAATGACGCTTCCCATAATCCGGGCATTTTCACAAGGTTCCCGGGAAGAGAGGGAATTTTGGACGAGAGTTATTGCCCAAGGCGATCAAAGGAACGGCGATCTTGAACATGCGCTGGGAATTCTGAACCGCAGGGGCATTCTTGACAGTATTCAGACGGATGCACGCAAATGGTCAAAAACAGCCCAAAACGAACTCCATAATCTTCCGGGTCATCCGATTCGTGAATTGCTGGCTGAACTGTCCGAATTCGCGGTCAGCCGGAACAGCTGACTGCCGGACCAGAAAACGGCGTGGAGGCGGTGGCCTCGACCCACCATGCCGGGTTTTCGGAGCCAAGCCACCGGGCTGCCTCACCTGCCTCATCCGTGCCAACGAAAATTCCGAAACAGGTTGCTCCGGACCCTGACATCCTTGCAAACAGGCAGCCGGGCAGTTGCCTGATCCGATCAAGAACCCGCCCGATTTCGGGCTCCATTCCAACAGCGACGGCTTCAAGATCATTGCGCTGAACTGCAAGCCAAGAAACGAATTCGGAAACCGAACATTGATCCGGCGGCGGTTTCAGAACGGGTATACCAGTACCGTCGAATGCCCTGAAAACGGATCCTGTGGATATCGGAACTCCCGGATTCACCAGCACAAAATGGAGGTTGGGCACGCAGTCCACCGGGGAGACCAATTCTCCCGCCCCCTCCACAATCGCAGGGCAAGCAGCCAAGCACGCTGGAACATCGGCCCCAAGATCCATCAAGGCATCATGAGAAGGAAGTGGCTCGTTCCAAAAACCCGTCAGGAGCCTCAGCACTTCAGCCGCATCGGAGGATCCACCGCCCAAACCGGCGGCGGCTGGAATGCGTTTGCAGAGGGCTATTGCAGCACCCCTTCCATCCGCAATCAGCGCAGCTGCCCGCAGCACGAGGTTTGAACCGTCGTCCGGCACATGCTCCCTGAACGGTCCTGAGACCTCAAGGGACAGGCCATTGCCCGAGCGAATCTGGATTTGGTCGCCATACTGGGTAAACACCACGAGACTGGCAAGCCGGTGCAGCCCATCGCTTCGCCGACCGCCGACGTGAAGCGCAAGGTTTATTTTGGCCGGAGCGATGCCCTTTGCTTCAGTCGGGAACAACGGGCTGGAGCCGTTCGGAAGCAATGACTTCACCAAGACCGACTTCGAGTTTTCTCATGATGCTGAATTCGTCGGTTATTTCATCGTCATATTCCAGCGCACGCCGCCACTGAAACTCCGCTTCCCTTTTTCGCCCCACCGTCCAATAGGCATCGCCAAGATGATCCATGACAACCGGATCATGGGGCTCAAGCCTGATCGCAAGCTCCAACTGCGGAACCGCTTCATCGTATCTCCCGAGTTTGAACAGCACCCAACCGAGGGAATCGATGAAGGCACCGTTTTCGGGCATCTTCTCAACTGCAATTCTGATCAGGCGCATTGCCTCGTCAAGTTCCTCGCCCTTGTCTGCAAGGGAATAGCCAAGGTAGTTCAGCACGTAAGGGTTTTGTCCAGAGTCCTGGGCAGCGCGGCGGAAATCGACCTTCGATTCCTGCCACCGGCCAAGTCGCTCAAGTGCGATGGCCCGATAGTAGTATACCAACCAGTCGGAGGTTGGATTTTTTGGTCGGATGGCCTCCAAATTTTCGACTTCGATCAGGTCGATGGCAGTATTGAAGGATTCGAGTGCCTGCTCATGGTTGGATTCAACATTATGGATTCTTCCGAGTGCCAAATGAACGTCGGCATCGACCAGTGGAGATGTGATGAGCTCCTTGAGTGCATTCAGTGCCTCTTCGGTTCGGTCAAGTTGGTGAAGGGTTTCGGCTCTTGCAATTTCGGCAAACTTGAACAACGGATCATCCGGCGGCACACTGCCGTAAACTCCTTCGGCCATTTCCCAACCCTCCAATTCTTCGAAGCGGTTGGCGACCAGAAGAGCAAGCGCAGTGCTGTCGGGATTCAGAAACAAGGAAAAGTGCGCCCAGATAAGCCCCGTGTCAAAGTCTCCTTCCCTGGCGAAGCTGCTGCCGATCTCAGAAGCGAACAGAGCAATGCCGTCAACCGGGTTGTCCAAATAGTCGAATTCAATGGTTTCACCCGGTGACAATCTTTGTTTGAGGACAGCAAGCCTTTCAATTGCCAGTTCAGGCACCCCCGTCGGTGCCAATCCGGCGAGCGACTTTGCGTCTTCGACACGACCCTGCGCCGCCAGCAGTTGGACACGGAGCACCATCATTTCGCCGAGCAGCGTATTGGGGATGAATTTCTCGGGATTCTCAATTTCGAGAATTGACAGGACAGTCTCGTCGGCCTTGGCGTAATTCCCCCGAAGTGCGTGGATCAGGGCATGATGAAACCTCACAAACGTCAGCAGTGGGTCGGTTGGATCATGTCCCTCCAACACGGCATCCGCCGCCGCATCATTGTTGACGAAATGCGTCCATCCAGACAGGATGGTCAAGAACGTCGAACCAATATTGAGCTCTGAATCCTGGTATCGTTGCAATGCCGAGTTGAAATCCCCGTCAACAAAATCGCCAATGGCAAGCAAGTTGACCGCGATGTCGTCGGTTCCCGGCTGAAGCGCGTCCAGCTGCCGAGCAACATCAAGCGATCCTTCAAAGTCGCCGGAACCGATCCTGAAGTGCAGAAGGTTCCGCAGAATGTGGGGACTGGCGGGAACGGCGTCATGGATGGCGGTCAGCCTTTCTGCCGCCCGGTCGAACCGATTGCCGAATGCGTCAATTCGTGCGGCAAGGTAGTCGCTCATCAACGAACCGGCCCCTTCTCCGGTTTCGGAAGCGTCTGCCTGTGGTCCCATCTGCAAAAAGAGAATGCAGGCGATGGCAAATGTCTTGATAATCGAAAACTGCACTGCCCGTTGCTCCAACTTGGCCTGTCCGGTCTAAGGCGAAACCTGCACGGGGACAAGATTGCTTACCAATTTGTTATCGGTTCCTGATCCCGCATCCGTCCAACTGTGGCAACTCCCGGATTACATGTTCGGATAGTTTGGTCCCTCCCCGCCCTGCGGTGTCCTCCATTCGATGTTGCCTGCCGGATCCTTGATGTCGCACGTCTTGCAGTGCACACAGTTCTGAGCGTTGATCTGAAATCTGGGGGACGACCCGCCTTCGCCGGGCAGCACCTCATAAACGCCGGCCGGACAGTAGCGTTGTGCCGGTTCGTCAAACTCGGGCAGGTTTACCCTGATCGGCACATCAGGGTCCAGCAGGTGAAGGTGGCAAGGCTGCCCCTCCTCATGGTTGGTCCCCGAGTAGCTGACATTCGTGATTCGGTCGAAGCTGAGAATGCCATCCGGACGGGGATACTCAATCGGCGGGTGCATTGAGGCCTTTCCGGTGGATTGGGCGTCGTTAGGACCGTGCGACAGTGTTCCGAGAGGGTTCCATCCGGTCAGGTTTGCAATCCACATGTCGAAACAGCCTAGTGCCATCGATGCTGTCAGGCCCCATTTTGACCAAAGAGGTTTGACGTTTCGCACCCGTTTCAGGTCCTTGCCGATCTGCCCGTTCCTGACAACGTCCTCGTATTCGCCCAACTCGTCGGCCGAACGCCCTTCGGCGATTGCTGTCTGCGCCGCCTCCGCCGCGGCAATTCCGCTCAACATGGCGTTGTGATTTCCCTTGATCCTCGGGACGTTGACCAACCCGGCCGAACAGCCAACCAGGGCACCGCCGGGGAAGACCATCTTTGGGATCGACTGCCAGCCGCCCTCGGTAATTGCCCTGGCACCGTAGGCAACCCGCTTTCCTCCCTCAAGCAGGCGGGCAATCATCGGATGATGCTTGAAACGTTGAAATTCCATGTAGGGGTAGAGATGAGGATTGCGGTAATTGAGATGCACCACAAAGCCGATGCTGACCTGATTGTCCTCCATGTGATAGATGAAGGATCCTCCGCCTGCATTTCTCCCGAGCGGCCAGCCGGAGGTGTGAACGACCCTTCCCTTCCGGTGGTTCTCCGGCCTGATCTCCCAGATTTCCTTCATGCCCAAACCGAATTTGGGCACATCGCTCCCGCGATCAAGTTCGAACCTGGAAATGACCTGCTTTGACAGCGATCCCCGGGCACCTTCGCAAAGCAGAACATATTTTCCGAGAACCTCGATTCCCGGTTCGTGGGACGGTCCGGGCGTTCCGTCGGCTTGCCTGCCGAATTCCCCCGCAACAACACCGGCAACCTCACCGTTCTTGCCGAACACCAGTTCGGAGCAGGACATTCCGGCAAAGATATCCACCTCCAGCATTTCGGCCTGTTCAGCCAGCCAACGGCAAACATTCGCCATCGACACAATGTGATTCCCGTGATTGCTCATCAGCGGCGGCATCGGCCAGTTCGGCACCCGAAGCATTCCGCCCTCTCCGAGAATGAAGAACCGATCTTCAAGCACCGGATTGGACACGGGTGCCCCAAGTTCATTCCAGTTCGGGATCAGCGCGTTCAGTCCGACCGGGTCAAGAACCGCTCCCGAAAGTATGTGCGACCCGACCTCCGAACCTTTTTCGAGAACGCAGACTTCAAGGTGAGGATCAAGCTGTTTCAGCCTTATTGCCGCCGACAGCCCGGCCGGTCCGGCGCCGACAATGACCACATCAAACACCATGGATTCGCGTTCGGTTGACTGCATCGGATGCTCTCCCATCGCTACCCGCCGACAGAGCCGGCCCGTGCATTTGCAGCTGGAAGACTTAACGGATATCGGTGCCGCAGGTCAATTTCCCCGATCAC
>JAGWAS010000009.1:0-22717 GCA_021296235.1 Paracoccaceae bacterium
TCCCTGTGTCATCAACTCCCTCGCGATGATCGAGCGCTGAATTTCGTTCGTTCCCTCATAGATCTGGGTAATCCTTGCGTCGCGGTATAGCCGTTCAACCTCAAACCCGCGAATGTAACCGCTTCCGCCGAAAATCTGCAGGGCGTCCGACGTGCGGGCAACGGCAACGTCGCCAGCAAAGCACTTTGCCATTGAGCAAGCCATGACGGCTCGCTGCCCGCGGTCAAGCTTGATCGCGGCATCATGGACCAGCAATCTCGCTGCCGCAATGTCCTTGGCCATGTCGGCGAGTTTCCATTGAATTCCCTGGAAGTCGGCAATGGCGCTCCCGAACTGCCTGCGGTCCCGGGCATACTCGAGCGCGGCTTCCAATCCTGCTTGGGCGATGCCAACGGCCAATGCGGCAATGCCGACGCGCCCCTTGTCAAGGACGCTCATGACCATGTGGAATCCTCGGCCCTCCTCACCGATGAGCGCTTCGGGGCCAAGCCTTACATCCGAAAACGAAAGGGCTCCGACCTTGCTGGCGCACTGACCCATCTTGTTTTCGGCTGGGCCGCGTTCGACCCCATTGGCATGCAGATCGACCACAAAAACGCTCATTCCCCTGTGGCCTGCATCCGGTTTGGTTCTTGCCAGAACGAAACCGAGATCGGCTACCGGAGCATTGTGTATCCAGATCTTGCTGCCGTTCAGGGTCCATCCACGGCCGTTGCGTTGCGCCGTTGTACGAATTCCGGCAAGGTCGGTTCCGGCTTCCGGCTCGGTGAGGCAGTAGGAAACCAAGGTTTTGGCGGCAATTGCAGGACCAAGAAATTTCTTTTGCTGTTCAGGCGTTCCGTGCTTCACCAGCAATGTGGAGACCAACTCGATCAATCCGCATTGGTCCGCGACCGACGCATACCCCCGCGACAATTCCTCCATGACAAGGACGAAGGCCAACGTATCAAATCCTGGCCCACCGCAATTCTCCGGAACGGTAATTCCGAACAGGCCGAGCTTTCCCATCTCGTCGTAAATTTCGCGTGGAAACCGCGCGTGGCGATCAAGTTCGCCGGCAACCGGCCGCACGACTTCGCACGCAAATTGCCGGGCCATGGTTTGGATTTGCTGATGGATTTCGCTGAGGAGCATAATTTACCTTTGGTAACTGTTTAGTTACTATAGTTCCGATTGTGGCAACGATCAATGACGTTGCAATGAGATCGCGCCGGCCACCGGGACGGCAGCCGTTGCGGGGTTTATTTGACTACCGAGACCTTGGTGCGGTCAATGGTCATGGCCACGGCGAGAACGAGAACCAAACCGAATACAATTTGCTGGGCGAACACGGTAACTCCGACGAATGTCATGCCAATCCGCACAACCGCAATTATCAGGGCACCGACGAAAGTTTTCCAGATGCTGCCGACACCGCCGGTGATGGCGGTGCCGCCAACGATTATGCAGGCGATTGCCGGCAGCAGGAATTCGCTGGCCAGGGTGGGTGATCCCGAGCCTAGCCTTGCTGCCATAACCAATCCGGCCAATCCCGCCATGAATCCTGAAATCACGAAGGCAAAGAACTTGACCCCATTTACGTTTATTCCGGAAGCAACCACGGCTCGCTCCTGGGAGCCAACGGCGCGCACCAGCCGTCCAAACCTTGTCAGGGACAGAATGACAGACAGAACAGCAAGGACAGCCAGGCCAACAACGACCTCGTGATCAATCCCAGCCGTTGTGCCGGTTGCCCAGTTCAGCCAGACCAATTTATCCTCGTCAGAGATGTAGATGGATCTTTCATTGGATGCCCAGAACGCAACCGAAGTCATGATGCCCCCAATCGCAAGCGTTGCGACGAAGGACGGAATTCGCAGATAGTTCACGACAAGGCCGCTGAGAATGCCGGCGGCAGCACCGGCGGCAAGTGCAAAGAGAAGTGCAGTTCCACCGAACATGGGCAGCATTGCCGCAACGATGCAACTGGTCATTGACGCGATGGCCTGAATCGAAAGGTCAATGCTGCCGAGCATGATGACAAGCGTGGCTCCCGATGCCATCAGGAATAGCGTCATCGTGTCGGCGGTAACGGTCATGAGATTGCGAGGACGAAGGAACCCCGGCTCGTATGCCGCAATGCCGAACACAAGGATCAGCAGCGTGAAAATCGGCACGAGATTACGAATAAATTGCTTATGCTTTTCGGTCATGTGTCAAACCATATTCGAAATCAGGTCAAGCTGGTCGGGTTTCGCACCGGCGGGTGCATCGAATTGTGCACTGACCTCGCCGTCCCTGAGCACGAGAATTCGGTTCGAGAGGCCGATGACCTCCTCAAGCGTGTCGCCCAGAAGTACGATGGCAATCCCTTGGTCCGCCATTTCGCGTATCAGTTCGTAGACATCTTCCTTGGCGCCGACATCAATGCCCCGCGTGGGGTGGTCAAGCACCGCGACCTTTGATCCGACGATCTGCCATTTCGACAGAACGACCTTCTGCTGGTTTCCGCCTGAGAGGCTCTGCATTGGCGTTTTCACCGAAGGTGTGCGGATCTGCAACCGTTTGATCCAGTGCTGGCACTCCGTTCGTTCCCGGTCAAACCTAATGAAACCAAATCTGGAAAACCGCTTACCGGCAGCAAGCGTCATGTTTTCGGCAACACTCAGCCCTGACACAATTCCCTCCGACTTCCGCTCGCTGGGTACGAATCCAAAACCGGAATCAACCGCCTGATTTGGCTGGTTCAGCTTGACGGGCTTTCCGTCGATCAGAATCTCGCCACTGCTCGGCAACATGAGACCGCCCAGGCAGCGGGCGAATGCCTCGCGCCCCGAACCAACAACCCCAGCGAGCCCAAGAATTTCTCCCGCCGCAAGATCGACTGAGAGATTCCGGAGTTCACCATCAATTGTGAGGTCGCGCACCGACAGGACCGGGTCGCCAAATGAACTGCGCTGCTTGTTCTCGCGGTAGTATTCGTGGTCGAGTTGTCGTCCGACCATGTGTTCATGCAATCCGGTAATCGACGCGTCAGCCGATGCGGTTTCATGCACGACAGCGCCGTCCCTCAACACATAAATCCGGTCTGAGACCTCAAGCACTTCGTCCAGACGGTGTGAAATGAAGATTATTGACGCCTTTGCCTTCAGTTCCCCTATGATTTCGAACAGCAGGTTGATTTCACGACGTTCGAGCACTGAAGTCGGTTCGTCAAGCAGGATAACGATATCGCTGTCCAGTCGGCCGTCAAGGGAAAGCGCCTTCGCGATTTCCACCATCTGTCTTGCGGCAAAGTCCAGCTTCGAGCATTTCTCCGATGGCTCGCAGTTGAGATGAACCTTCGCCAACTCAACCTTGGCAGCGGAATTCATGGATCTCTTGTCGATAATCCCGAATCGCAGGAACTCTTGCTCGCGGCCAAGAAAGATGTTCTCGGCTACGGTCAATGTTTGAATGATCGACTGCTCCTGGAAAACCATGGCAAGACCGTGATTGAAGGCATCACGCGGTGAGCGGAAGGATGTTGGCTTGCCTTCAAAGAGCATCTCGCCTTCATTGATCCGGTGGATTCCGGCAAGTATCTTGACAAGGGTGGATTTTCCGGCGCCGTTTTCGCCGATCAATCCGACAACCTCATTGCGGCCGACATGCAGGTTGACGCTGTCAAGGGCCCGAACACCGGGGAATTCCTTGGTGACGTTTCTGAGTTCAAGAACGGTTTTCATTGCCGGCTACTTCACAAACTCAAGTTGACGCCGGTCCAGCGCAATTGAAACGGCGACAATAATGAGGAATCCCTGAACCCCCTGCTGCACAAACGGCGGCACACCCATTAGAACCATGCCGTTGGTCAGCACCACGACAATCAGGACACCGACAACCGAGTTCAGAACCGACCCGACACCGCCGGACAGTGCGGTTCCTCCGACCACAACGGCGGTAATTGTGGTGAAGAGCCTGCCGGAAGCGATCAGGGCATGTCCCTGACCAAGCTGGGCGGCTGCCATGACACCAGCCATTCCCGAAAAAAGTCCGGCGAGCACGAATACAAGGATACGGATCCGTTCAACCGGAACTCCGCTTTGCCTGGCTGTGACTTCATCGGTTCCAATCGCAAAGACATACCTGCCAAGCCGCGTTCGTTCCTGGATGACCAGGGCAACCAAGACGGCCGCGGTGGCCACCCAAATGCCGTTGGGCAACCCCAAAGTTCGGCCCAGGGTTAGGGCGCGAAATCCACGGTCCGCAATCCGGACGGGAAACCCGCCGAGCGCCGCCGTAGCAATGCCAAGGCAAACAAAACCAATGCCCAGGGTTGCCATGAAGCTTGGGACCCTGAGGTAGACATGCGTTGCACCGTTGATGGCGCCGACCATGCCACCTGTCAGAACGGCAAAGGGAATGGCCCACATGCCAAGATTTGCCGCAGTGGTGTCATTGAGCACGAGCGAAGCAGTTACAACAGCACAGAGTGCAACGATTCCTTCGATCGAAAGATCAATGGACCCCATCAGTATGACGAATGTGGCACCCATCACGAGCACCACGGGAATCGCTGACGCGTTGAGAATCCTGATTGCGTTGGAAACCGAAAGAAAATTGGGACTGAAAATCGCAATCACGATGCACAGAAGGAAAAACACCCCTATAGGGGCGAGCGCTCGCAAATTTATCGAAGCCACGGTTTCAACGGTCAGGCAGGTCTACCCAGTGATGGAAGTCGGGCCGGTGGGCCCGACTTCGGGCTCAAGTTTACTGTTGGTACTGGATCTGTCCAGTTGATTTGGCCCAATAGTCACCGTAGTCGAAGGAAGTATCCCTTTCGCGGAACTCCGCTATGTTTTCAGGCGTTACAACAATTCCGGTGCCATAGAATTCGCGGTGCTCATGCGGTTCGGCGGTGATGTCAATGGCACCGGATGCCGCGGCATGGCATAGCGAAAGCCCCATTCCGCCGGTCCACATCGGATCCCAGGCAACCGTTCCGGCCATTTCCCCGGCCTCGACTGCGGACAGAGCCGCCTCCGTGCCATCGATTCCGACCACCGGAACGGAACCGGCCTTGCCTTCCTGCCGAAGGGCCTCCAGTGCTCCAATGCCCATGGAGTCGTTGGCTGCCCAGACGCCCTTGACGTCATCACCGTAGCGGGTGAGCCAAGCCTGCATGATTTCGAAGGCCTTGGTTTCGTTCCAGTCGGCCGGCTGAAAATCGAGAATTTCAACCTTGCCATCCGTGTCGGCAACGGCCTGCTCCATGCCGAGCTTCCGCTCAATCGCAGGAACGTTTGACAGAATTCCGCCGATTGCGACTATGCCACCTTCACCGCCCATTGCGTCAATCAATGCGTTGGTGATCTCCTTTGACGTTCCGACACCCGAGAACGACATGTGAGCCACGTAGTTGGGGTCGTTGTCCCAAGGATGAAGATCATCCGGCTTGTTCCACTGAGTTACCACATAGGCACCCGCGGCCTTTGCCTCGTCAACAATGGTCGCGGCGTCCGGGGAGTCGTTCGGGTCGACATTGATGCAGACATTGCCATTGGTGCGCGAAATGAGTGCACGGATGTCGGCAAGTCCCTTTTCCGAATTGCCTTCGGTAACCAAAACCTCAAACGGAAGGTTAACCGACTTGGCGAACTCCTCACCGCCGCGCGCAAACGTTGCGTGATAGGGGTTTGACAGCGAACGCATCGATATGGCGAGCGTCATGTCATCAGCAAAACTTGCCGCACCCATGCCCGACGACAGCGCCGCTGCCGTTGCGAGCAAGACTGTTTGACGTGAAAATTTACCCATTGGATTCTCCTCTCCTCCAGAATGAACCACTCAGTTACTTTAAGCTGTGGCGGCGGCAAGTCAAGCAGGCGCAGGACGGTCTTGTCCGGAATTTGCCGGACGGAGAGTGGTCCACCAAAACGCTTGATGGCAGCGAACATTGAACGGAGATGTCCAGGCACCTCGGGCGCGGGGAAATGCGAATCCACCACCAGGAATTCCCGGATGCCCCTCGGTTCTGCATGAGGTTGAAGGGATTCGCAGTGTTCAGCCGGACGGTTCTCAATTGGTGCAGGTGCAGGCCGAATTATCGGTCAACCTCTACAGCGGTCCGCTTCGATTTGACGGCGAATTGCACTGGAATCACTGAAAGTCACGCAAAGTGATTTCTTCAGATTGGGGGCGCGATTGAGAAAGCCGGTTTGATCGTTCCGGTTCCGGTTTCTTCAGGGATGTGCCTTTACCAGCCGCAATATGGTGTCAATGTTGAACTCCAATCGCTGCTGCAGCGCGTCGGGTTCCATTAGGTCGCGCTCGAATATGATTGAGCCCGTGAACCGGTTGGTCAGATAGTAGTAGCCGATTGCGGCGATGGTTATGTTGAGTTGAACCGGATCAATACCGGAACGAAAAACCCCGGAGTCCTCACCGCGCCGTAGAATTCGGCCTACCATGTCCACGAATTTGCGGCTGACGACATTGATGGCCTCGGAACGCTTCAAATGTCTTGCCCGATGCAGGTTTTCATTGTTCACGAGGTTCAGGAACTCCGGATTTCGCAGGTAGTATTTCCACGTGAATCTGACCAGTGACTCGAGAGCCTCCTCCGGCGGGAGATGTTCAAGATTGAGCTTCTGCTCGGCAGTTCGAAGATTAACATAGGCATCCACCACAATGCGCTTGAACAGCTCCTCCTTGCTGCCGAAGTAGTGATAGATCATACGCTTGTTGGCTTTTGCCGCTTTGGCGATATCATCAACCCGGGCGCCCCCCAGCCCCTTTCTTGCAAATTCCCTCTTTGCCGCCGACAGGATTTGCCGTTGGGTTCGCTCGGCATCCCTTGTTCTTGGCTGGGCAATCTTCGTCGGCTTGTTGCGTCCGTTCATTGTTCCCTCGTTTCTTGTTTTCGATCGGACATCGGCCGCAGTAAAGATCAAACCATGCAAAAAAGGTCTGGTTCGTGGCCCTCGCCGAAAGTTCCAAGCCCATTTCCCCGTTCGGTTGATCCTGTCTCGGCAATTCCGGCTGGATTTTCAACCGAAACATCCGCCAAATTGTCTGGTCGAGCTGGCGAATGCAGAGTGGTTGTGAATCTGAAGCGGGATTCCACCATGGTTGCAACCATGTTCCTGGCAAGAGGGCCGATTCAATTTCGGCATGCCAAATCAGCCTCCGTTGATCGCCTCATACCTTCCTTCGGCGACCGCCTTGGTTCACCGCCACGCAATTGCTCTGAATCAGGGAACGAACAGATCGGGGGCCATAAGCTTTGCATTCTCCGAGATCTTCAGGTTGCAGCGCGCCTGATTGATGATGTCGCGAGCCGGGTCGATACGACAAGGCCTTCATCTGCAAGCTTGATGACGCAGCGCTCAGTCACATAAATGACGTCCTGCCCGATTTGTCTGGCGCGGTGCCCCGAAAACGATACCTGTTCAAGTTCAGGCACCAATTTCGGAATTTTGCCTTCCTTAACAATCTGGAGCTCGCCGTTACTGATCTGAAACTTCGCCCCGGCATTGAAATATCCCGAAAACACAATCTTTCCGGCTCGGGCGGTGATATCGACAAATCCGCCGGCCCCTGCGGTAATGTGGGGACGAAACGAGAGCTTGGAGACATTCACCGATCCCGCTCCATCGATTTCCAGGAAGGAAAGCAATGAGGCATCAAAGCCGCCGGCCTGGAAGTAGGTGAACTGATGCGGCGAATCCACAAATGCCTCAGCGTTTGACGAGCACCCGAACTTGAAATCGAGCAGCGGAACCCCTCCGACCGCACCCTGTTCTATCACCCAGGTTGCATCGCCGTGGCGGCCCTCCTCAAGGAAAATTCGCGGGACATTGGCAGAAATTCCAAAGCCGATGTTGACAACCCAACCTGGCTTGATCTCCTTTGCGACCCGGCGGGCAATTACCTTGGCGACCCCGAATTCGGGTGTCTTGAATGAACCAAGCGGTCGGAGCAATTCCCCCGAGATTGCCGGATCATGAACTGTTGCAGTTGTCTGAAGCTGATCTGGTGCCTCAACCACCCGATCAACCAGAATTCCGGGAACATGGACATCATGTGGTCGGTTTGTGCCAGCCTGAGCGATGCACTTTGCCTGTGCAATGACAATTCCGCCGCAATTGTGGGCGGCAAGGGCAAGATCCAATGCGCCGAGATAAGCACCTTCGTGCTCAAATGTCAGGTTTCCGCGTTCATCTGCGGTGCTCGCCCGAATGATTGCCACATCCGGCCTTATCGCAGGGAAATAGAGCCACTCCTCCCCTTCAAACTCCATGCGCCTCACGACCGGATTGGCCCTTGCCCGTCCGTTCATCGCACAACCATCAAGCTTCGGGTCCACGAACGTGTCCATGCCGACCTTGGTGAGCACTCCCGGCCTGTGTGCCGCCGCTTCGCGCAGAATGTCAAAAATGATGCCGCTTGGGATGTTGTAGGCGGCGACTTTTTCTGCACTCACCAGATTCCAGATCAACGGTGGCTCGGCGGAGGACGGACCGGAAGGGTATGAACCGCCAATGATCGTGTCGATCATTCCTTGCTGTGCCAAGTGGTCGACGCCCTTGGTCCCAAACATGTCGCCGGCTGCAATGGGATGGATCATCGTCAGGCTGCGGGGCGAGCCTTCACTGCTGAACCTTTTGCCAAGGGCGGCCAGAACCGCGTCCGGGCAGCAAAGTCCGGACGAAGAATTGACCGCGACAATTGCCCGGTCAGCAATTCCGGACACCGCCTTGGCGGCGCTGACAACCTTGGATTTCACAGAAGATGGTTGATTCACAAGTAACCGTTTAGTTATAAAATTGCATTGATGGCGCGACGCGTCAAGCAGCTTGCGACAACAGCCGCCATCGGCTGGTGTGCCGCACACCAAAGGCAGCGTTTTCGGATTCTCTTGGGGCAGGGAAGGTTGTCGTCATGTTCAGTTGCCGCGAATGAGGTCGGCGGCTTTTTCGGCCACCATAATTGTCGGGGCATTGGTGTTTGAGCCAATGAGGCTCGGGAAGATTGAAGAATCGCAAATGCGCAGCCCGTCGATGCCGCGAACGCGCAGTTCTGGGTCGACCACTGCCATAGGGTCGGTGCCCATCTTGCAGGTGCCGTTGGGGTGATAGGAGGTGCGCCCGTACTGGCGGGCATAATCGGCGAACCCATCAGCGTCCGGCGGCGTTTCGGCGGGGTTGTGCATGCGTCGAATGTGCTTTCGCAGCGCCGGCTGGGAAAAGATCTCGCAACTGATCCTGACACCTTCTGAGGAGGTTTTGACATCTTCCGGTTCCGCCAGAAAATTTGGATTGACCATTGCCTGATCCTTCGGGTTTGCAGAACGCAGCGTAATTTCTCCGCGGCTCCTGGGCCTCAGTGTGTAGGAGTTCAGCGTAATGCCAGAACCGGACGGAACGCCCGGAACTCCCTCCTCCGCTCCTGCGCCCGCCAAGAAATGAAACTGCAGGTCGGGAACCTCATTGGAAGTGTCAGCATACCAAAATGCGCCTCCTTCAACCACATTGGAGGTAACGGGCCCCGACCGGAACATGGCATATTGCAGGGCGGCCCAATACATGAGCGGGAACCTGCCATATTTGTCAAGGCTCTTTGGTCCGTTCAGTTCGGCAACAATGTCAACGCCGAAATGGTCGCTCAGGTTCTTTCCGACACCTTGAAGTTCATTCTTGACCTCAATGTCGTGCCGTTTGAGTTCCCCGGCAGGTCCGATTCCGGACAGCAACATAAGCTTGGGTGAACCGACTGCGCCAGCGGTAATGATGATTTCGCTGCCTGCCGAGACCGAGACCAGCTTGCCCCCGCGTTGGTAGGTAACCCCGGTAGCCCGGTTTCCATCAAGGTCAATGCGGTGAACAACGCAATCGGTCCTGACAGTGAGATTGCTGCGGCCAAGTGCCGGCGTCAGGTAGCCAACCGCAGCCGAGCACCGTCTTCCGTTCCTCGTGGTGGTTTGGTATGCACCTGCACCTTCCTGCACTGCGCCGTTGAAGTCAGGATTGTACGGCATTCCCGTCTGCTGGCACGCCTGCAGAAAGGCACGGGTCATCCCTTGCGGGTCCGGAATGTTGGAGACGCCAAGCGGCCCCTCGGTGCCATGATAACTGCCGGAAAGAATGCTGTTTCCCTCTGAACGCAGGAAGTACTGCTGAATCTCGGCAAACGACCAGCCCGGACACCCTTCTTCATTGGCCCAACGGTCGTAATCCATAGGATTCCCGCGGGTGAAGACGAGGGCATTGATTGATGACCCACCCCCGATCACCTTTGCCTGTGCATAGGGAATTTCCCGGTTTTCGGCGTGCCTCTGCGGCACGGTCTTCAGTCCCCAGGTGAACGGGCCCGAGGTCATTTTCGCAAATCCAACAGGAACGTGTATGAGTGGGTTCCTGTCCCGATGGCCCGCCTCCAGAAGCAACACCGATGCATCGGCGAGCTCAGTCAGCCTGCTCGCAAGGACGCAGCCGGCGGTTCCGCCACCAACAATGACAAAATCGAAATGATCCCCGGTGTTCATCTCGCGCCGCCGAATTGGAGAGATTGGTGAACAGCTGTGTCGAGCTGAACCTTGCCAGGGACGCTGCCGGCCTTAAGGAATCGTCCATCCGCAGATTTCGGTGGCGTGTTGTGGCTATGCGGTGACATTCGGTTCCTGCCATGTTGCGTTGGTTCGGCAGCACATGCCGTTTGGTAACCATAAAGTTAATTGTGTGCGGAAATCAACGGCGATTCAGGTTTTGGACGCAGCCGACAGCCTGGAGGCCAGCAATTCCAGTTGTTCGGTCACAAACTGTTTTCCGCTTCGGTGGCTGTCTACGGAGATGTCCGCGATTGTCGAGGAGGAGGGCTGCCGAACCTGCGGCAGAGGTGGCGGAAATTCACCGGGGCCGGACTATCGGGTTTCCCGACTGGCTTGGCGACGCATCATCAGTCGGTTGATTCCTCGTTGCACGGTTTCGCCCCTCTGGTTCCTGGTGTCGAATGCAAGGGTGGCAATTCCGCGATCCGGTCTGCCCGTTGCCCGCTTCCCTTCGACTGTAACTGTCGCGGAAACCCGGTCGCCTGCGAACACCGGCTGCGTAAACTTGATATCCCACCCAAGGGAGGCGATTGCGTCAAGCCTTACTGGTGAATTGTATTTGAGGCCATCGGCAAGCGCCATGATCAGGATCCCGTGCGCTATCAGTGCCGGAAAGCCCATTTCCCTGGCGAATTCATCGTCAAGATGGAGTGCGTAGCTGTCGCCGGACAGTGCAGCAAACCGCCTGATGATTTCGGCGGTTACCTCCGCTGCTCCTGTTTCGTAGCTGTCCCCAATTTCAAGATCGTCGAAAAAGTAAAATCCCTCAGAAAGCCTGCGGGCCGGGGATTGAGTCTTGCCATCCATGTCAGACCGGAACCGGGGCGTCCTGCCGCAGCAAACCCTCCTCCTTAAGTTCAGACCAGAAATCCGTTGGTATGGGGTGGCTGAACCATTCAAGGTTTCTTTTCAACTGCCCGACCGTTCTGGTTCCGGCAATGAAGGACGGGATTGCGGGATGTGCCACCACAAACTGCATCGCTGCTGCCGGCAAAGGCACGTTGCGGGAGTTGCAGACAGCCTCAATCCGCCGCACCCGCTCCATGATGTCTTCCGGTGCCGGGGAGTAGTTGTACTTGGCCCCCGGAACAGCACCGGTTGCCAGAATCCCCGAATTGAATCCGCCGCCGACGACAACTGCCGCGCCGCGCTTCTCGCACAATGGAAGGAACTCGTTGAGGGACTCCTGTTCCAACAACGTGTAGCGACCGGCCAGCAGAAAGCAGTCGAAATCGCGTTGCCTGAGAGCTTCATGGCAAACCTGCCACTCATTAACCCCGACGCCGATTGCCTTGACCACGCCCTCGTCGCGCAGCCGGGACAAAGCTCTCCAGCAGCCATCCATGGCAGTTTTGAACACCTCCGGCTGGTCGTCGCCTCGGGTGAATACGTCAATGTCATGGATAAAACAGATGTCCATTCTTTCCAATGCAAGCCGTTGGAGGGAGTCCTCAAAAGCCCGCATCGTTCCATCGAAGGAATAATCGAACTCAAGCCGGAATGGCGCCGCGTTGTTCCAGGGCGTGAAATCTATTTCGGAACGTTTGGCCGGAATCAGCCGCCGCCCAACCTTCGAGGAAAGCACATACTCATCTCGGTTCATCCACCTCAGCGATTGACCGCAACGAAGTTCCGAAAGGCCGTGCCCATACATCGGCGCGGTATCGTAGTATCGAATCCCTGAATCCCATGCGGAACGAAACATTCCGTCTGAAGTGGCCTCGTCAATTTGCCTGAAAATGTTGCCAAGAGGGGCGGTGCCAAATCCGAAGCTTGTAACCTCAAGTTCAACACGTCCGAATTTTGCTTTGGCAGAGGGTTTCATGCTCAATTCCTATGGCGTAAGCGGGCTCAACTATGGCTCGGCATCGTATGGTTGAAGCAGGAGTAAATCAAGTATTGCGGCCCCAAGGGCGTCTTCGGGACGGATTGCACCGGTTGATCCTGGTGACCTTTGCTATGTAACCGTTTGGTGAATCGGAGTCTCGGCTCCTGTCAGCCAACCTGTTTTTCACAGAGGTGAAGCAGGCCCGGAAATCAATGCCGTTCGGAATAAATCACCGGCCCATTGGCCCACAGCCCGCCGACCCGTCCGTCAATCCGATTGCTCGCCCGCAATTTTCGATCTATTTGCCCGGACATGACACCAATTGCCTCTGGTGCAATTGGCGGGACTCGGAGGAGAGCATTGCAGAACCTTTCCTGTGCCCCTTCAGCGGTTGCCATCAATACCGCCACTCTCGGACATATTCTGGACGGGCATGGCGCCGGTTGGTCTCCTGAACAGGTCATTGATGCATGTGCTGCACGCGGATTTGCCGGAATAGCCTTTTGGACAAGGGAACTGAACGGCAGGGCGGTTGAAATCGGAGAGCGGACCCGAAGTGCCGGGTTGAGGGTTACCGGTCTCTGCCGACCTCCATATCTGGTTGGTCCAAACGCGCCTGCCGATCAAGCCGAGTCACTTAAGGGCCTGCTTGAGACAATCGATGTTGCAGCGGAACTCAAGGCCGAATCACTGACAGTTGTTGTCGGCGGGGTCATTCCCGAGAGCCGGTCAATCGTCGGCAGCCTGAACGCGGTTGCCGATATCGTAGCTCGTGCCGCCGACCATGCGGCATCCGGCAATGTCAGATTGGCATTGGAGCCGCTGCATCCGGTCTATGCAGGCGATCGATCCTGTCTTGTTACCGTTCGTGATGCAGTCGACATGTGCAACCGGATTGGACATTCACATGTCGGACTTGCTGTTGATGTTTACCATGTTTGGTGGGACCTGACGCTCGCCGAGCAACTTCAGCGACTGCCGTCCGACAAGATATTCGGGTTCCACATCTGCGATTGGCTGGCTGAAACCAGGGATATCCTTCTGGATCGTGGCATGATGGGGGACGGCATTGCCGACATCCGCGGCCTGAGGAAAATCGTGGAAAATGCCGGATATTCCGGCCCCAGTGAAGTGGAGGTTTTTTCCGCTGGCAACTGGTGGCTGCGTGATCCCGACGAAGTGCTTGATACCATCGTCGAAAGGGTCCGCACCGTTTTCTGACGGTAAATTTCAATTGGTCAAACGGGTTGCAGGTTTCGTCTGATTTTCAGCTGGCAATCCTGTGATTGGAATGAACACATGGCAGGAGAAAATAGGTGTGGCAATTATGTCCAGCGGTTGTTTTCTTGTGAATTGCCGCTACAAGTTTGTTTTTGTGCCCCTCGCGATCGGGGACTGCGGACCGGTCGGTGCCGCGGCCCGCGCGCGTGTCCAACCAACTTCTCTCCGGAGGTGTGAATATTGGCGGTCGTTGTGAACGCCACAGCTGGAGCACACTTCAACATCATCGTTGAGGGAATGTCGTGTGCCGCCTGTGCAACTCGACTGGAAAGGGTTCTGTCCAATGCGGAGGGCGTTGTCGAAGCGTCCGTGAACTTCCCGTTGGAACGGGCAAGGATTTACGTAAACGGGCCGACGTTGCTCAACCAGATTGTCGAGACCGTCAGGAAAGCAGGGTTCGATGTGGCGCTCGAAACCCGACAATTCAAGGTGGAGCCCCAGCCGGACGCGTTGGCGCAGAAGCGGTTGATCGCTGCCATTTCGGATATCGATGGAGTTGCAGGGGTAACGTTCGATCCCTTGTCAAGGCGGGTGGAAGTGAAGGCGGTGGCACAAGCGGTGCCATTGCGGTCACTGAAGCAGGCGGCAAGGTTGGCGGGAGCCACTCTGACCCAGTCGGATGCGGAGCAGGCCGTTGGTGACAGGAGCCAGGCAAAACTTGATCGTCTGCGGAGATTGACGCTTGTTTCGGTGTTGCTTTGGCTTCCGTTCCTGCTTTCCATGCTTTTGACAATTCCGGGAATTGCAGTGATCGATGGCCCATTGCTGCCGGGATTTGTGCAACTGGCTCTCGCGACACCAATCCAGTTCGTGCTCGGGGCGAGGTTTTACCGAGGTGCCTACAGCGCCCTGCGCAACGGTGGAGCGAACATGGACGTCCTGGTGGTACTGGGAACCACTGTTGCTTACCTGTTCAGCTTGTACCTGTTGGTAACCGCCCCTTCCGGCACAGAACGGCATTTCTATTTCGACGCTTCTGCCGCCATCATAACCCTTGTCCTCGTAGGCAAGTTCATGGAGGCGCATGCCAACCGCGGCACCGTTTACGAAATCCGTCGACTTGCCGGGTTGCGGCCTGCAAAGGCCCTTCTGCGAATGTCGGATGGGAAGATTATTGAGCGCGATGTCAAAAACCTGAAGGTTGGCGACGTTCTTGTCTCAAGGGCCGGCCGAAGCATTGCCGCCGACGGGGTTGTTATTGAGGGCAGGGCAGAGGTCGACGAATCCGCACTTACCGGTGAGAGCATTCCGGCGGTAAAGCGGAAAGGGGACTCTGTCGCAGCCGGGTCCATCAACATTGATGGGTTCTTGGCGATAAAGACAATGGCCGTGGGCTCGGAAACCACACTGGAGAGAATGATCCGAATTGTGGAGGAAGCCCAGCTCGTCAAACCTGCAACGCAGCGATTGGTGGACCGGGTGAGCCAGATCTTCGTTCCTTTTGTCATTGCCTGTTCTGCCCTGACACTGGGATTGGGCCATTTTTTCTGGGACAGTCCTGAAATGGCGATTCTGAGCGCCGTGTCCGTACTGGTCATCGCCTGCCCGTGTGCGTTGGGGCTGGCGACGCCGACTGCCCTGACCGTCGGTTCCGGTGCCGCCGCCCGCGCCGGCATACTGGTCAGGGACATTTCAGCCCTGGAGCGGGCAGTTCGGATTTCGCATGTGGTTTTCGACAAAACCGGAACACTAACGGCCGGAAAGCCGGTCCTGCGCAGCACCGAATCCTATTCGCCTGCCGGTAAGGGGAGGGCACTGGAAATTGCCGCGTCGTTGCAGAAGGGCAGCGAGCACCCGATTGCCGCTGCACTGCGTAACGCGGCGCAGGAACAGGGCATTGCGGAATTGCCGGTTTCGGGTTTTCGAAACCTTGTCGCCGAGGGTGTTGAGGGATTGGTTGATGGCGTTCGCCACCTGCTTGGCAAGGCATCACTCCTAGAGTCGGAGGGGATCAAGACACCGGAGCGGTCATTGGAATTCGGCGGGACCGAGATCTGGCTGGCGGCCGTGGAAGGGCAGGGACGTGGGCTTTTGGCCAGGTTCGAGATTGTGGACATGCTGCGGCCACGGGCGGCAGAGGCGGTTCGGGGTCTCAAGGAGGCCGGGATTGTCCCGCTAATGCTCTCCGGCGATTCAGAAATCGTTGTAGGCAAAATGGCCGGTGAGGTTGGCATCGACCTTTATCATGCCAACACGCGCCCCGAGGACAAATCCCGTATCATTGCCGAATTGGAGGAAGGTGGCCAAGGTGTTGCAATGGTCGGCGACGGCATAAATGATGCCCCGGCCTTGGCTCAAGCTTCGCTTGGAATCGCCATGGGATCCGGAACGGACGTAGCCATGGAAACTGCGGCAATCACTCTTGTAAATCCGGACCCACGGCTTGTCGGAGCAACGATCAGGATCGCACAGAGAACATTTGCGAAGATCAGGCAAAACCTTTTCTGGGCCTTCATTTACAATGTCGTGGCGCTTCCCGCGGCCGCATTCGGATATCTCAGCCCTGGAGTCGCCGCCGCCGCAATGGCACTCTCAAGTGTGAGCGTGGTTGTAAACTCCCTTACACTGAGAATGTGGAAGCCCGGCTTCAAGTCGCTGGTGGAGCCAAGATGAGCCATGCAACCGAAAGGCAGTTAAGGACAATTTCTTGCCCACATTTTGTGGAACTACCCAGTTGACAGACAAACCTGATTTCCGGACCTTAATGAAAGTCGGCAACAGTTGCCGAGCCAATTGCCGTATCCCTGCTCAAAACCGGCGGCATGATCATGAATTTGCGGTTGGTTGTTTTACGAATACCAGTGATCCCAATTTCCCAGTGCGTTTCAAATTCTACAGGAAATGAGCAGCGAATTCAGCCCGATGGCCATCATAATCGGTCTTGTAATTTTGTTGTTGGCCGTGATTGGAGCAATCACGTTGGTTCGTGAAACTCCGTGGTGACCTTTTCGGACTTGCTGCGCCGGATGAGTGAGGAGCGCAAGCTCCCAAACGAGTGCTTTCCGCATCATGCCAACTTGGCTCGCGAACATAGGGAGTTTTTGGAGCAACGGCTGAAGCAGGGAAACTTGCCGTTTACGGCGATCTGCACATCCACCCGTGAACTTGGAATCGACATTGGTGACGTGGCATGCGTTGGTCAGGTCGGTGCTCCATGGTGTCCGATGCGCTTTCATCCAGGCTGGACTTGGATGCGGCAGTGTCGATAGCACAGCGCCTTTGCCAAGCGATGTAGTTCCGCCGGCAATCAATATTTCGAGCATGTAACGCAAGGGGCCGGTTACCAACGAATGCCGGGTCACCCGGGACAGGGCCCGACGGAATGCGCAATTCAACCGTACCCGAAAGTGCGGGGCAATCATAAGCTACCGGCATTTGCCTTGCTGTGATTTCATTTGGGCTGTGACATTGGCCTTGAATGCCTCAATCCCACGCATTGCGGCACGTCAGCGGCAGAGCTCGTTGCCAACAGCGATTTCATCCCTGATCCGCAGTAGGCGAACCTCCGTCGAATTTCGCAAGGACTTTGGGCAACTGCACGTTATCTGTTCTGTGGTTCAGCAACTGAAATCAGGTTTCAGGACGCTGCCTCGCGTTCTGCAATCAGAGCTTGGTCAATTGCCCGCGCCCGTTTGTGCGCCTCTCGAGAAGCGATGCGTCCAACATAATCTTCAAAGGCTGTCCTCTTGGGCAATGTGTCGAATCCCATGCCCCATTCAATGTGGCTGCCGACGTAGACGTCCGCCATTGTGAATCGATCGCCGCAGACATGGGCGTTCTTGACAAAATGGCCTTCAAGTGTGTCGATCGTGTCCTCATATGTACCAAATCCCAGCGTCTGGGCCTTGTCTGCAGTCACGTCCAGTTTCAATGCCCTGGATATCACAGCTTGTTCCAGCGGGCCGGCGGCGAAGAACATCCAGCGGAAATAGGCCGAGCGCTCCGTTGCCGTGGGCAGCAATCCATTTTCGGGAAAGGCTTCGCCGAGATAGGCGCAAATTGCGGCGCACTCTGTAATGACCTGATCGCCGTGCACTATGGACGGGACCTTACCCATCGGGTTGATCGCCAGGTAGTCCGGTCCCTTCATTTCACTGCCAAACTCCACGATCACGGTCTCATACTTGGCTCCGGTTTCCTCCAGCGCCCAACGCACAATCTGGCCGCGGGACATTGGGTTGGTGTAGAAGGTAAGTGGTTTGGACATGAAATGCTCCGGCATTTGATCAAGGCATCCAAGCTTTCCTGCTTCGGAAGGCCGCGCCCTTCAGCGAAGATGCAGTGAAGTTGTTTTTCAATCCTGACGCAAAGTGATTGGCGTGGCAAGTTGTTGTGCCGGAAACGTAAACTTGCAAGTCGCTGTGTTTGGAAGTGGATTGTTGATGTCATGCCGGGTATGGCAACTCCGTCATCCATGATGTCGTGGCGCCTGCCGCCACCGCACTCTCAAGCTTGAAAATGGTTATGAACCCCATGCATTGAGAATGCGGAAAACCTGCTTCAAATTGTCGGCGGAGTTCCAAAACGGCGAATGATCCGGGAGTGAATCTGATCTCGGGACTGGCGGTAGAACGCAAGCTTCTCTTCACGGGCTTCACCCATCCCGGTTGGATCCAACACGGGCCAGTATTCGACATCCAGGGAGAAATAGACCGTTGACTCGATTGCTCTGCGTTGTGCCGCCGGAGAAAGGGCAATGATGAGTTCAAAGCTTGACAACTCGTCTCCCCAGTCATGCATTTCATCCATGGTCCTGACCGTGTGGCGGGAAAGTTCCACACCGATTTCCTGACAGACGGTAATCGAGAACCCGTCAATCTCAAGATCATCGCGCACTCCGGCTGATTGGACATAGACGGTATTGCCGTAGAGCTTTTTCATGATGCCCTCCGCCATCGGTGAGCGAACGGCATTGTAATCACAGCAAAACAGAACCGACGATGGCAGCCGGTTGGCCATGGGCGTCTTCCTAGCGCCCCGGCCGCAATGCGCAAATCAGCGTGAACAGCCGCCGAGCAGTTTCCTCATCGACATCGACCTTGCCGCTCAGCCGTTCCGAAAGCACCTTGGCACCTTCGTTGTGGATTGCCCTTCTTGCCATGTCGATGGTTTCGATCCTGCTCACGGGTGCAGTTTTGACTGCATCGAAATAGCTGCTGCAGATTTCGAGATAGTCCTTCATCACCTGCCGGAACGGATTTGTGAGCAGTCTGAATTCCACAATTCTTGCACCGGATTCATCGGCGACGTCGAAGACAACCCTCTCTTCCCGGTAGGCGATGCAAAGCCGGTAGGGTCCGGACGGAGCGGCGGCATCCTTCCTGTCCACAAGGGTGAAGCTGTTGTTTTCGAGCAGGTCGAACACGGCAACCCGGCGCTCCTGTTGGATCTCCGGGCTGACTGCGCGCTGGCCGATTTCGTCGATTGTGACATCAATCAGTCGATTGTCTGCGGTCAATGCGCATTCCTCCATCGCTCAAGGCGGCATCTTACCGCAGCACCATGCCCGGACAACCCTTCGGCAAGCGCCAGCGTTTCGGCCGGCGGGCCGATTTTGCCGAATGCCTCTCTGCTCAGCTCGACCATTGATGTCCTTTTCATGAAGTCCAACACGGAAAGGCCCGACGAGAATCTTGCTGCGCCGGAGGTTGGAAGCACATGGTTGGGCCCGGCAACATAGTCACCGATGACTTCGGGGCTCCATTCGCCAAGGAAAATCGCACCGGCGTGCCGCACCTTTTCGGCCAGCACCCCAGGATCGCTGACGCAGAGCTGGAGGTGCTCAGGGGCGATCCGGTCGGACAATTCGGCGGCTTCGTTGATGTCTCTTACGAACATGATTGCCCCGTGCCTGTTCCAACTCTCGGCCGCGATGGAAGCCCTCGAAAGCAAAGTCAGTTGACGCTTGACCTCCCGTTCCACCGTGTCGGCGATTTCGGAGCAGGTGGTCAGCAGCACGGCCTGCGCATCCCGGTCATGCTCGGCCTGTGCCAGCAGATCTGCCGCAATCCATGTCGGGTTGGCATTGTCATCGGCGATCACGACGACCTCCGACGGGCCGGCGATCATGTCGATTCCGACGGTGCCGAAGAGTTGCCGTTTTGCCGCGGTTACGTAGGCATTTCCGGGGCCGGTTATTTTGTCAACCCGGTCAACTGTATTTGTTCCAAGTGCAAGTGCAGCGATCGCCTGTGCTCCACCGACGCGGTAAATCCGTTGAACGTCCGACAACTCCGCGGCCAAGGCAAGGAGAGGGCTGATTTTTCCGTCGGGTGTCGGTGCGGCAATGGCGATCGCGTCAACCCCCGCGAGTTTTGCAGGGATGGCGTTCATCAAAACCGATGACGGGTATGACGCCGAGCCGCCCGGAGCATAGAGGCCAACGGACGCAAGTGCAGTCCACCGCCAACCCAGCGCTGCTCCGGCCTCGTCGACCCAGTGCACATCCTCCGGGATCTGCCTTTTGTGGTATGCCGCAATTCGTTCGGCGGCGGCGCTAAGGGCGGAGCGCTGCCCAGGCGGAACCGTCGCCGCAACCTCGGAGATTTCCGCCCCGTTCATTTGAATGCTCTCAGGCGTTGCCTCAAACCGATCATGCTTTCGTGTCAGCTCGATCAGCGCATCGTCGCCCCGCAGCCGGACATCTTCGATGATTGCTGCGACCTGATCGTCGACGCCCACAGCAAATCCCCTTCGTTCTTCGAGAAATTCCCGAAAACGGACAGGAAATCCGGACTTGCGGCTGTCAAGAACAACCGGCATTCAACCCGAACCGTGATCGGGTTTGCTTTGGGAAACGGCACCATAGGGGCGGGTGACATCGGTCAAACTGGCGTCGAGGCACTCAACGTCAATCTTGACTTCCCGATCGCCGGCCAAGGTCAGAGTAAGTGTTCCGGTGCCGTCGGTGCCGGGTTCAAAACTGCACGACAACAGGGAGTAGACTGATGGCGCGTTCTTTCCCTGAAGATCGTCGGAAACGACTTTCATTGCATCCTTGATCAGGAGAACGGATCTCACCCGCTCAAAATCGTTCGGACCGGCGCGCTGTTCCCATCTGAACCGGTTGAGAAGCATGCTGAATTCGCGCCTGTCGCCGTCCCACTGGATATCGCCCGCAGAAACGACTGCATCCTGAATCAGCGCTGAAACGACGACTAGGTCATCGGCATCAACCGCCTTCAGCCGCAGCGGTTCCTCATTGGCGTCCTCAAAACGGGCATCCATTACGGTCATGAGCCAATCCGTCTGATCTTTGCTCCACAGGAGGAGAGTTTTTTCTCAATCTGCTCGTAGCCCCGGTCAAGATGATACACGCGACTGACGGTTGTCGTTCCTTCGGCGGCGAGTCCGGCCAGCACCAGCGAGACCGATGCCCTGAGATCTGTGGCCATAACCTGTGCTCCCTTGAGCTTTCGAACGCCCTTGACGGTGGCGGTTCCGCTGCGGGTATTGATGTCGGCACCCATGCGCGTCAGTTCGGGCACATGCATGAAACGATTTTCGAAGATTTGTTCATCAAGTATGCTGGTCCCATCGGCAATCGCGAGGGCAGCCATCATTTGGGCCTGAAGGTCTGTTGGAAACCCCGGATAGGGTTCCGTAACCACATTTACAGCGCTTAAGCCACCCGGATTCACCCGAACCCTGAGCGACTTGCCGTCATCTTCAATGACCGCACCTGCCTCCTCAAGCTTTGCGGCAAAGGCTTCAACCAACTCGCGTTTGGCGCCTGCCAGTTCGACATTCCCTCCCGTCATTGCGGCCGCAAGCATGTAAGTGCCCATTTCAATCCGGTCCGGAATCACCGGATGCGTGGCACCTCCGAGTTCAGTTACGCCGCGAATCCGAATCACGTCCGTTCCGGCACCTTCGATAACTGCGCCCATCCTGCCGAGGCACACTGCAAGATCGGAAATTTCCGGCTCCTTTGCCGCATTCCTGATTTCGGTGGTCCCAATTGCCAGTGTCGCTGCCATGACGGCATTTTCGGTTGCGCCGACGGAGACCGTCGGAAACTCGATCACGCCACCCTTGAGCCCGTCCTTGGCGGTAACATGCACGTAGCCGCCCTTGAGTTCCCAATCCGCCCCGAGCCTCTCCAGCGCGTACAGGTGCAGGTCAATTGGTCTTGCGCCAATCGCACACCCCCCCGGCTGCGAGACGACAGCCTGTCCCTGCCTGGCCAGCAATGGGCCAAGAACGAGTATCGAGGCACGCATCTTTCGAACTATGTCATAATCTGCCAGGTGCTTGAGCGGGCCATGCGCACTCAATGTTATCACTTGTCCACTCTGCAACGACTTCACCTCGACACCAAGCGACTCAAGCAGGTTGCCCATCGTCTGGATGTCGGAAAGTCGAGGGGCATTCATGAGTGTAAGGGGCTTGTCCGACAGTATCGCCGCGGGCATCAGCGCAAGACAGGCGTTCTTGGCGCCGGCAATTGGTATCCTGCCCTCCAGTGGCGTTCCGCCAATGATCTCAATCTTGTCCATTCGATCCTTTTCCGCGATCCGATTCCGATGTTCCGGTCCGATCCCTTTCACTCATTTGGGCCTTGCGCCTCCTTATGTTGGCCTTTAGCGCCGCTTTCAGACGCTCGTCGCGCCTGGGCATTGCTTCCCCCGTTCCGGATTTTCGCCGGGGCACAACTCTCGGTTTTTTGGCCATTGCCGCCCATGTATTGCATCACCGGAATTCCGTCCAGAAGTTGCTTGCCTCCGGTGAAATTGACAAATAGGGGTTTCGTTTACTCCGCCGCAGTAGCTCAGTGGTAGAGCGCACCCTTGGTAAGGGTGAGGTCGGGAGTTCAATCCTCCCCTGCGGCACCATTGCCTGATTCCACATGCATTGAGTTTGGTGCAAGCATACTGCGGTGAGGCGAGCAATCCCAACAATTGCGACCTTCTGTCCGTATGTGCAGGCAATTGGCATGCGATGCCAACTCGGCTGCAGGCAGCTGCGGTGCCGCAGACGGCCGGAAAGCAGCGGAAAAATACCGGAGCGGCATTCCAATCAAGGAAATGACGCCC
>JAGWAS010000009.1:22822-111605 GCA_021296235.1 Paracoccaceae bacterium
TTGATCGCGACAAAATTCAGTCGCACGTAGTCGACCTTCCATGTTTCATCAGGTCCGCACAGCTTCGGACGGCAAAGTTCGGCGATGCGGTTCGTAACGGCTTCGCGTGCTGCCGCGTCGAGATCAGACAGCAATTTCCTCGTGAAGGTTGCCAGCCAACCGTGAATGTCGGTCGGCAGGGGTGTTGTTCGATCACGCAGTTTGCACTTGCGCACCTCGAAACCCACTTCGGACAACAGTTTGGCGTGTGATCCAGGATCGGGAAACGTCCAAGGGTTGCGTTGGGAAAAATCGATGCCGATTTCGTCCAGTGCGGTGTGCATGGCCTCACTGAGGGTGGCGATGTTTCCCTGTCCGCCCATTTCCGCCACAAAACGTCCTCCGGGCTTGAGCGCTCGATGAACACGGAAACTCACTTCGCGCTGGCGTTTCATCCAGTGAAGGGCTGCGTTTGAAAATACAGCGTCAAACTCTCCGTCGAACTCAATCGATTGGGCATCGCAGAGCCTTGCATCAACGCCAATCGAATGCGCAGCCGAAACAAAATCGGGACTTGAATCAATTCCGATCACGTTGCAGCCCTGCCGCATGATTTCACGTGAGAGAACTCCGTCCCCGCATCCGAGATCCAGGATGGTTTCGCCCTGCTGCGGCGAGAGATCCCGAATGACTTCCTGGGAGAGATCCGAAACAAATCGGGCGTGGAACGCGTAATCTTCTGCCTTCCAGTTATCATTAATCATTGCTCAGGGCTCCACATCGGAAGGGAACGAATTGACGCACCTATAGATTGCCGAAATTGGAATGGCGACAGGCTCAATTTGTCCAAACCGCACTTGGTTGAACTGCTTGCAGGCTTCTGAAATGGGGCAGGGACCATAGGCTGCGGTCGCGTCCAATGAAACTCGGGAATCTGAGCCAAATGGTGTCTTGGCTGTTGGGAATTCTTCATCTTTTGCCAACAACAAAAGCCTGACCAATTGTCCAAATTGCGAGTACTCGGGAACTGCAATCGCTTTGCCAATCGGCCCAGATGAAGGAACGCCGATAGATGCCGAAGACACAACCGATCCTGCAAATGTTCTCAGCACTGAAAGGGTCCTCAAGGCGCGCGTTGACAATATGGAATCTACATACACAACTTGACAGCCACATGCCGTCCTGTGTCCTGCCAATTCCGCAGAATCGTTCCCTCATCGGGATGATGCACCCCGAAGTTGGTATGAATCAGAGTCGATTTGCCGGTGCCGATTTCCCCAAGAATGTCGTGAATTTCGCTCGGCTGCAGTCACAGGTCGATTCCGTCATCTGTAACGAATGAACCGTAGCGCTTGGCCATTTTGCGCAGTTTCAGAAGCGGAAGCGAAGTCTCAATTGTCCCAGTCACGGAGAAACGTTTATCCCCGGCATGCTGTGGAAGCCGTCAAGCGCAGTGAAGCGCCGGATCCAACGCAGGATCGCCGGATAGCAGAACAGGTCAATTCCGCCATCTTCGGCCAACGCCACATAGGGAAAGCATGAAATATCAGCAATTGTGGGACGCCGGCCCGCAAGCCAGTCATGGCCGTCAAATTCCTGATGGGCGAGATGGTCTTCCAACACGCGCAAGAGGCGGTGCGCTCCTGCCCGTGCAGCATCAATGTCCAGATTGTAACCCAGCATGTCATGCAATCGCGCCGCCGAAGCGGTACTGGTAATCATGTCGGAAAATGCCAGCCACTGGGCCACTTCGGCAATTTGGGAATGGCTCTGACCGGGGAACCACTCTCCGCTTTTGTCGTAGCGGCTGGCCAGATAGATCAAAATGGCCTGTGCATCGCGAATTCGGATTTCGCCATCTTCAAGCACCGGAATCTGCCCCAGCGGATTGATCTTGAGGAAGGCATCAGATTTGTGTTCGCGGCCTGGGAAAAAATCAACCGGTCTTTTTTCGTAGTCAAGATCCAGAAAGCCCAGCAATAGCCGGATCTTGTAGCAATTTCCGGACAGCACGTAGTCGTAAAGCTTCATCTCAGGCAACCTTCTCGAAGCGGGTCGTGCTCCATGTCACTCCGTGGGATTTCACAGCACGCGTGGGCATCTCCCATCGCGGATCAATGGGCAATTTGTTCGGCACTTGATTTTCCAGAACCATCCGATCCTGCAAAAAGATATTCTGTTGGAAGTGCAGAAGATCGGTGTCGGTATTGTGCTCGTCAAAGACCAGAACGAAGGAATGTACGATGCATTCATCCTCTTCTGTGGGCTGGATGAACAGGCCAATCAAATCCCAGTGCCCGTCGCGGAGTGGGCAGGTCTTGTAGAGAATTGTAGAATAGGGGTGGGCGACGCGGTATCTGTATTCGATAACCTGTCCACCCTCAGCCGCAGCAGCTGCCATCGGCTGGAAGAAGCGACATTTGGTTGCCCAGATTTCGTCGCCCGCCGCCCCCATCGAGACATCGTATTTTTCGACTTCGGCATGTTCTTCAACTCCAAGAATGCCGGTATGAACAAAAGGGAAATGCGCCATGTCCAGGAAGTTCTCAACCGCGCGCAATCCTGAGCAGCGCACTGCGATTGCACCTGCGGTTACCAAGCGGCGGCCTTCTTCCTCGAATTCGGGCATATTGTAGAGCGGGCGCGGATCCCGGCTCAATGTGGTCCAAACATGACCATAGCGTGTCTGCACTCCCATTGACCCTTCAGGACCTGTGACGTTCAACTCGCCATGGTGGCTGACCGCAATATCCGTCGAGAGTATTCTGTGTTCGCCCTTGTAGCCGTTGGGGAAGTCTTCGATACGACCTATGGCGTACCAATGTGAAAGGGTGAAAGGATCGGGTGTCATGCCTGGCTCCAGATGGCTGCAAGTGAAGATTGGTTAGACGACCGCAGCCTGTTCAATTCGGCTGCGCAGCTCGCCAAGCCAATGACTGGCACTTAGAAGCGAGTCCCTTCGGGCAGAAGCGGGCAGGGCGCAATGCAGCATGGCACCTTTCGAACCCATGGGATGCACGGCCAAGATCAGCCGCCCTTGATCGGGCAATGCCACATCTGCTGCATAAGTCGATAGCGGTCGCACCGAATTAACCTTGGTCCATTTGAGAATTTCCGGGAGATCAGGCATGGCCACCTCGATGTGCAGTGACCTGCAGGGGGTCCAGTGCCCGTCAATCGCGGGCGCGGAATTGTCCTCGTCGGAAATCCAGATCAGCGCGCCAGCTTCGACGCAGCGATAGGTTCGAACCTTGATTGTTTGCGGCGGGGTAAGGTCGGGATGGGCGGGGATCGCGACGCAAGTCCCCGAGCCATCGTAGATCCAGCCATGATAGAGGCATCTCAGCCGGTTCCCACAAACAGTTCCGTACGACAATCGCATCCCGCGATGCGGGCAACGGTTCTCCCATGCATGAGCAACACCGTCCTTGCCGCGCCACAATGCAATGTCGTCAGTTCCCGCAATCACACGGATTGCACTTCCTGCCTGAACGGCATTGTTCAGGGCCACTGGTATCCAGCCGACCTGAGAGACATCAGTATCCATGTCCCAAATCTTCCTGTTTGTGTTTCCCTATTCACTGTTAGCAATTAGTTGGAAGTTGAAAAAGGCGAACAGATCGAACCTTCCATTCAAGACACTGAACACTGAAACAGGCGTGTAAGCCGTCGCGGGAAAAGGTGGAATTTAAGGGCATCCGTGGTTTCGTCCAGATGGCGCGGGCGAGAAATCTGACACGCGTTGCCGGAAAATCGAACATCCCCAAGGCCGCGCACAGCCACAGTTTGCGCCGTTTGGAAGATGCGCACGAAGTCAAACTGTTCATCCGTTCGGCACGCGGTTTGATCCTGACCGACGCCGGCAGGGCCTACCTTGAGACCTGTCGACTGATCTTTGACAGCTGCGAGGTTGCCGCCAGCGCGGCACAGCGGGCGCACAATTCAGTTTCGGGCAAGATCCGGATACCGCCGCTGAGTTCGGAACGTCGATCCCGGGTGCCGCCACGCTTTACTTGGCGCAGGTGCATCCAAGGCTGGATTTCGAGGTATGCATGTATACCAGCGACAAGCTTCTCATCAACCAGCTCGATTTGATTGCCTGATCCATGTCGGCATGGCCCCGGATTCGAGTTATCTCTGCCGAAAGATGGGTACTGTTTCCCATGGCATTTACGGCAGCCCGGATCTTTTGCGACAGCACGGCGTTCCAACCAATCGGGCCGATATTCGTTCAATGCTCGGAGTGAGCCATTTGCGCAGCGGCATCCCTGAGGTCTGGTTTTTGAAGAACAATGGGCGCGAGCAGCTGGTTGAGTACGAAATGCGCTTCCGAGTGCACGACTACTGGATGGCCAAATAGTACGCGGTGTCCGGTGTGGCCTTGGCCTATTTGCCCAACTTTTTCGTGCATTGCGAAGTTGGACAGCGTTCGGTGGTGCAGGTGCTGCCTGAGCGTCGGTCAGAGGAGATGTCGGCTTGGGTAATCTATCCCATGTAGCGGCATAAGAACCCAAGGACCAAGCTGATAGTCGAGATGCTGTGCTCGAAATTCGATGAGTCCATTATCCATCCGGGTTATTCGCTTGTCCCGCAAGTGCCGTTGGATGAGACGCACAGCGGTGAGGTGGAAATTTTGTCGATGTAGCTGTCGGCGGGCCCAAGCCAGCAGGCAATTTCAAACATGTCGATCAAGGCTTCGTGGCCGTGCAAGTCGATCTCGACCCTGTCGGTGCCGGCGTGACAGATCCGACTTTTCAGATCAAGACGTTGCAGGTAGTGGTCCATGAAAGACAGGCAAGCCTCCATCTGCAATCTTCCGGTCACGGTCATCCGTATTTCGACCATCTCCATCTCAGAGGTCCAGAACCAGTCGCTCGCCCTTGCAACGCGATACGCAGGGCAAAGTCAGCTTACCTGCAGCCTTTTCCGTCTCGTTAAGGTACTGGTCACGGTGATCCGGTTTGCCTTCCAGCACGTCGGTCAAGCAGGTGCCGCAGACCCCCTGTTCACAAGAGGTGAGGGGGACGAGACCGACAGCTTCCATTGCTTCGACAATGGTTTGGCCCGATTGCCTAAGCACCACTTCAAAGCGGTCGCCTGAAGTGTCGATGTCCTCAGGATCGATGGAAAGCCGCTCGAGATGTGTTCTTGACAAGGGCCAACCTGTTGACAGGGCCGTTTGTTCGACCAAATTCATGAACGGACCCGGTCCGCAGAAGTATATGTGTGCACCAGCCGGCGGGTCCGACAGGATGCCAAACAGAACCTTGTCAAGCGTTGGCGGATTCAAACCAAGATGAACCGGTGCATTGTCGGCGTCCCGGGCAAACAGATGCAGCACCGCCCTTCTTCCCGCTGCCTGCATCTGGCGCGACATTGACAGCACCGGCGTAATGCCAAACCCTCCGGCCAAGAGAATTGCCTCACCGTCGGGACGCAATTCGAAATTGTTGTGCAGGGCACCGATCTTGATCGTGTCTCCCTGTGCCAGCTCATGCATCTGTGTGGACCCTTCTCGGCTCTCCTGCTCGCGCTTAACCCCGATCAAATGGGCGTTGCGCTCCTCCGGCCCATTCCAGAGCGAATATTGTCGTACCATATTTCCGGACAAATGAACCTCGATATGGGCACCGGCGGTGAATTCCGCGACGGAACCGTTCAACGGAACCAATTCGAAACAGCGGATTTCCGGAGTATAGTCCCAGAGCCGCGCCACTTTGACGATATTGCTCACATGATTGTCCCGTACTTGACGTCTAGATCACGCAACCACTGTCGGTAGGCCAGCGAGGTTCGGTCAACGCTGATCGAAACTTCCAGATCGTTGAACGGCAGCTTTCTCGGATTTTGCCGAAGTGCCGCTCAATAAGACTGCGCATCCTGCAGATCTCACGATCACGCGGTCGCGGTGGATTGCGTTTGGACTTTGACGGAATTTCAGCCCGTGCGCCTGCTGTCTCAATCAGGTCTAGGACGGCGTCGGTATCGTAGCCTTTGTCGCCGATCACCATGTCTTTCCCGTCAATGCCGAGATGGAACTTTGTCGTTCATCCGCCGCAGCTCAATCCGACCTGCGAAAGTTCGCCGTCCCAAGGTTCCGGCGCCGCGTTTGTGAACGCGTACGGAAGAGGAATCCAGCGCGCGCAGACAAACCGAACCGGCCGAGCCGTCGCCATCATCCTTCGGTCATGCAACCGTTCCGGATACTGGTGCTTGTGAGGAAGTTCCGAGCGGAGGATTTGCCACTCCGCGTCGCTCATGTAGTGTCGCTCGCCAATCATGCCTCGAACTCTTTGTGGGTGGCTTTCGGCAAGAGTGGGAGATGATGCCAATAGTCAATATTTGGGAACATGGACCAATCTTTAGGATCCATGGATAATTCAATGCATCAGCTACCCGACGAGACCACCGAAAGCTGCACCGATCAGAATCGAGCCCACAATGCCGAAGCCGAGATAGGCGGCAAAGACCTGTTTGCGCACCAAGGACCAGACTGCGACCATGGCGGGTATTGAACTTACGGCACCGGCAACCATGAATGCCATTCCGGCCCCAGCGCTCATGCCCTGTTCCATGAGGCCCGCGACCAGGGCGGGTGCAGCATAGCTGTTCAAATAGGCCGGCGCACCCACCAGAGAACCGATAACTATCGGAAGGAAGCCGTCTCCTCCCACAACTCCGGCAATCAACTCGGCCGGGACATAGGTGATCAGCAGCGCCTCAATCGAGTATGCTAGGGCAAGCCACTTGACGAGGAACAATGCGTTTGCCAATGCTTCGGCCCGGAACAATGCTACCCGTGGGGCTTCGCGCCAGAATTTCCAACACAGTTCGACTGAAGTCAACTCGTCATTTCCGCCGCAACAAGCTGACGCCACGCCATTGCGCGCCGACGCGTCAAATGCACGGTGCTGAACAAGAAGGCGAACGCCGAATCCACCGAACAGGCCGAGCGCAACTGCGGCAATGGCCTTTCCCGCCGCGAACTCCCATCCAAGCGCAGCGGCGGTGATGAGAACGGTCGGTGGGTCGATTAGCGGCGACGACAACCAGAACGCCATAACTGCGGAAAGTGGAACTCCCGCCGCAAGGAGGGCTGCTATGAAGGGAATTACCTCACAGGAGCAGAATGGTGCCAATCCGCCAAGAAACGCTGCGAGCACTATCATGCGAATTTCGCGTCCTTCGAACGCACGTGCGGCTAGCGTGACGGATCCGGTTGCCTTTAGTCCGGCAATGAGCAGCACAGCGGCAGCGATGAAGGGCGTAGTTCCGACAAATGCACCCGTAGCGATTTCAACAATTGTGACCAGGTTTGCCGGGTCGAACGCCGCCACTGAGAGCGGAATGGCAAGAACAATGATCCAAGGGAAATGTTGGCTCGCAATTCCGGAACGCAGCCCGACAATGCCGTTGACAACCATGTTGGTCATGATTGTTCGCTCCTGAGCGCATCGCGCGCTGCCTTTGCAACAGGCGAGGGCTTGGCATCTGCACAGCACTCGCTGAGTAAATAATCGGCAAGCGCTTCAATGTGCCGGTAGGCGGCGCGGCTTACGACAGTTCGGCCGCAGCGCTCCTGATCCACCAGCCCGCCGGCCGCCAAGCATCGGAGATGATGCGCAAGCGTGGAAGCGGGCAAACCGCAGCGTTCCTGAATCTGGCCAACCGACAGCCCTGCATCGCCGGCGCGTATCAGCGTACGAAGCACAGCCAGCCTCGCTTCAGAACCGCATGCGGCGAAGCCCCGAGCAGCCTGCTCAATGTTCATTGCCGGAGGAGGTTGGTCATGTTGATAAATAACCATAAAACTAGGTATATAGTTATTTAAACCAATGTCAATAGGAGACTCCCATTGGTGATTGGATCGGCAGCAACAGTTGATTGAATCTCATGGAATGTTTCAACGGAATCTCTCATCAAAACGACTTTCCGAATTCCTCCAGAGTGGATCTGCCATGGAACGTTTGCGCCAAGGAGGCAACAATTCCGGGTCGAGCTCGGTCTTGTGGAACTAGCGGGTCTTGGGGTTATGAAGCGTCGTGAAACAGCTAACGTAAACTGGACCGCAGTTTGGTGTCACATCCACCCGCTGCAATCAGCTATAAACGGTTTTTCAGATCCGCCGACTGGCGATTGGCCAGCATCTGTCCGGTCGAACCTGCACCGACCACGATGACATCATAGGCTTCGGTCATGGAATCTTGTCGGGTTGTGCAGGGGCGACATAGGGCAGCCGCGCGCGCGCCTTGGTGTCGGCGGCGCCGGCGTTGCGGATATAGCGCTGGTCGTCGTCCAGGCGAACCTTGTTGACATAGGTCGGTTCGCCACGCGTGATGCGGTGAATGGCAAGGCGGCGTTCTTGGCTGGCGCGGATCTCGGTTCGAAGCGCTTCCGGATCCCAGCCGTCAAACAGGATCTCGGTCAGTTCTGCTTCGATCGCGGTATGCTCGGGTTGTCCGGCAAGATTTGCCAGTTCCTTCGGATCGGTCGCGACATCGTACAGGAGCGAATCCTGCCCTTCGAGCCACATGAGCTTCCACTTGCCCTTTTTGACCATTCGGCTCGGCCCGGTTGAGCCATCGGCAGCAAATTCCGATATCGCCACATCGGACATGGCTGAGGTGTAACCGTTCAGCGCAGGTACCAGAGAGGCCCCGTTGCAGGGCGCGGCGTGGCCGGTGAACGCCTTGCCGGCGGCCAAATCCAGAATTGTCGGCATCAAGTCGATGAGCGAGATGTTCTGTACCACTCGTGCCGGCTTGAAGCGCCGGGGTGCGAACACGACGAAGGGCACCCGCGCAGCCCATTCAAAGAAATGCTGTTTGAACCACATGCCGCGCTCGCCCATCATCTCGCCATGATCTGAGGTGAAGAAAACAACGGTATTGTCGGCCAACCCGGTGCGATTCAGCACATCCATGATCTCGCCAACCTTGTCGTCAATATAGGAAATCATGCCGTAGTAGCCGTGGCGCGCCATGCGGCGGTGTTTGTCGGTGACGGTGAACAGGTGCCGTGCCTGGCAGTAATGCAGGTTGCGGCTGAGGTGATCCATCTCGTTTTCGTTAAGGGGTGCCACCGCCGGAAGTTCAATATCGTTGTGGTCGTAGCGATCCCAGTATTCCTGCCCAATGACAAAGGGAGAGTGCGGGCTGGTGAAGGAAATGGTCAGCTGAAACGGCCTGTCGTCATCCTTGCGTGCCAGATCGTAGAGCGCCTGAATCCCATGATAGGCGACCTCGTCATCGTAATCCATCTGCAGCGTTCGAACAGCTGGACCGCTTTCGGTGATTGGGGCCATGGTCAGGTTGGTGGGTCTGTATTCTCGTCCTTTCGACCAATCAACCGTCCAGGCGAAATTTGCGGGGTAGATCTCGGTCGTGTGGCGCTTTTCATAGCCGTGCAGTTGGTCAGGGCCGACAAAATGCATCTTGCCGGATAATTCGCTGCGATAGCCCATGTCACGCAGGTAATGGCAGAAGGTCGGCTGATCGGCGTGAAACTCGTTGGCGTTGTCATACATGCCGATTGAAAACGGTAAACGCCCGGTATGCATTGAGGCCCGGGATGGTCCGCACATGGGCAGGTTGCAATAACAATTGTCAAAAACCACCCCAGCGTCCGCCAAAGCCGAGATATGCGGATCCTTCACTGTCTGATTGCCATAGGCAGAAAGCGCGCTTGCAGCCAGTTGGTCGACTTGGATCAATACGATGTTGGGAGCAGTCATCGGGTGCATGTTCTTTTATGGGGGGGGAGGTGGGCTGACCGGCGAGCCGGTCAGGCTGATGTTGCTGACGGTTTGTTAACGAACAACCATGCTCAGCTTGTCGGCAATCACACGGAAGGTGTTGAACTGCTGCTCGACAAAGGCGCGGGTGTCCTCGGGCGACATTACCGCGGGGATTGAGCCCAACTCGGTCGTGGCCGCGTTCCAGCTTTCGTCTTCCTTGAGGCTGGCCAGAACCGAAACCCACTTGTCAACGGCTTCCTGATCCATGCCACCGGGCCCCCAGATACCCGACCAGCCGATCACGGCATTGAGGTTTGGATGGCCAACCTCGGTTGCGGTGGGGGTATCGGGAATGCGGTCAACTCGCTCGGGCGTGGTAACCACCAGCGCGCGCAGTTGGCCGCTCTGAATGCCGCCGATCAGGCCCGACAGGTTATGGAAAATGAAATCGGCATTGCCGTTAATCACCGCTGCAGTCGCATTGCCGCCGCCCTTGAATGGCACGTGGATATGGGCTTCGCTGTCAACGCCCAAATCGTTAATCACGATCAGCGACGCCATGTGCAGCAGTGTGCCAACTCCGGCTGAAGAATAGGTCAACTTCTCGTCGCCCTTCAGCGCGGCTGCCAAGTCCTCGAAGGTCTGATAGGGAGAATCCGCGGCCACGGCGATGGCAAACGGGTTCAACTCGACGATACCCAGCATGGTGAATTCATCCCAAGTATAAGGGATGGTTTCGTTCATCGCCGGAACCGTGGCCTGCGAGCCGACGCGGCTCATCAGCACCTGGTGGCCGTCCTTGGGGCCCTTGGCGACCATGGTCGAGCCTGTCACCCCGGCGGCACCAGTCTGGTTAACCACCAGAATCGTCTCTCCCAAATAGTCCACGGCTTCGTTTCCGATGATCCGCGCGGCGAGGTCAGCCGCTCCGCCCGGGCCGTAGGGAACCACAACCGTGACCGGTTTGGTCGGATAGTCCGCATTTGCGGTGCTGGCCGCTCCGAGGGCGGCGAGTCCGACCATAACGGCAATATTTCTAAGCGTTTTCATAAGATTACCTCTCTGTTCGCTTCTCAGGTGTCTGGTTTTTCCTGTTAATTGTTGCGGCATCACGTTGTTTAAGGTGGCATTATATGTTATTTGCTTACAGAAAGTAAATAAAATTTATGGACAACCCATGAAGCTGCAAAAGATTGATCAGGACCAAGGGGCCCGAAACCGAACCCGAGTGATCGCCGAACTTTTACGGCGGCCCGGCTTGTCGCGCACGGATATCGGGAACGCGGTTGGGTTAAACGTTGCCAGCGTTTCACGCATCACCCGCGACCTGATCAATGCCGGTCTGGTGCGTGAAACTGACCCGTTCGGGCCAAGGGGGCGTCCGGGGCGGCGCTTTGTCGGTCTGGCGTCTCGGGGTGAGGGCGGAGCGGTTATCGGGATCGGTATCAATGCGTTTCGCCAGTCGGTTACTCTTGCTGATCTGGAAAACCGGAAAGTCGCGGAATGGATTTCGCAGGAAACGCCCGACGAAAACGGCGAGGAGTTCATTGGAATCTGCCTTAACAAGGCGCGCGACATGGTGCGCGAACATATCCCCGAGCGGAACCGCTTTTTCGGCGTCGGCATCGCGGTCGCTGCGGAGCTGAACAAGGAACGTGGCGAGATCCTGAGCGCTCCGGTTTTTGGCTGGACAAAGCCGATTGCTGCGGCGGACATGGTGCGCGAATTGCTGGACGCCCCCTTGGTTCTCGACACACCGTCGTCGGCGATCAACAAGGCCGAAGCCGATCACGGGCTGGGTCAGGGGGTGGCAAACCTGATCACGCTTCACTGCTCTTTACGCTTCGGCATCGGTGTGCGCCATATGGGCGACAATGGAAACACGGTACAGGAATTCGGCCGAGTGCTGACCCAAAGCAAGGCCCCAGATGGCAGCAAGCGCAATCTTTCCGAAGCTTGTGGTGGATTGTCGATTCTCAAGGCGATCCGTGGCGCCGAGTCCCTGGTGGGTCACTCGGATGCAGCGCTTAGTGCGATGCTCCTCGAAGATATCGAACGCGCGCAGAACGACTCGCAGACCTTGGCTCTTTTTCGTGAAAATGGCCAGCGCACGGCGCAATATCTCTCGCTGGTTCTGGATTTGTGCCAGCCCGACCGAATCCTTCTGGCTGGGCCGCTGGCCAAATCGGGCGATTACGTATCCGGGTTCGAACAGGCGCTTCCGCAGTGCGTCAGCAACTCCAACCACGTGCCGGACATTCATTGTTCCGACATGACACCTACAGGCGCGAGCCGCTGGTTGGCGCTGCATGGCAATGTGGCAAAGGGTAATCTGGACCTTGACGCCCTGAGACAGGAGACTGCCGCATGAATTCCGATCGTCGCCGAGATCTTGCCGCTGCGTTGGTGTTTCTGACAATTTGGCTGGGGATGGTCCTTTACCTGATCCCCCAAGGCGTTGCCGTGCCCGGATCGATCAAAGTCGCCGCCCTTTCGCCGGATTTTTGGCCAAGGCTCGTCGCCTATGGCGCCATCGCTGCGTCGGTCTTTCTGCTGGTCGAGACGTTGACCATGCAACAGCCGCATCTCGACGAGGAAGAGGCCGAAGATGCCGCACAATATCAGTTGGCCACCTTGCCCGCCACGCTGCGCATTTTGGTGCTCGTCGCCGCACTCTTTGCATTCTACGCCAGCTTGACGACGCTGGGTGTTGTCGCAGCCTCGGTGGTTCTGATCTTTGCCATGATGCTGTTCTTTGGCGAGCGCAAGCTGTGGCTGGTCGCACTTCTAAGCGTTGCGTTGCCGGTGCTTTTGTATCTGTTTTTCAGATACGTGGCCTCGGTACCCATCCCCCTTGGCATATTCGAAAACTGAAGGGCTAATCCATGGATATCATTCTAGAAGCCTTCTCGGTCTTTCTATCCTGGCAGAATCTGCTGGTTGTCGGCATTGGTGTCGCTATTGGCACGGTAATCGGCGCGATCCCGGGCATGACCACACCGATGGGCGTGGCCCTGGCATTGCCCTTTACATTCACCATGTCGCCGGTCACTGGCATTTTGTTGTTGCTGGGCGTCTACAAGGGCGGCCTGTATGGCGGGTCGATCACTGCCATCCTGATCAAGACACCGGGTACGCCCGCAGCAAGTTGCACGGTGCTCGACGGCTACCCGCTCAGCCAGAAGGGCGATGCGCGCAAGGCGCTGGACATTGCACTTTATGCCTCCTGCACCGCGGATCTGATCTCAAACCTGTCGCTCATTCTATTCGCAGGCGTCCTGGCCAGTTTCGCCCTGCGTTTTGGCCCGCCGGAGTTCTTTACCCTGATCGTCTTTTCCCTGACTATCATCGCCGGGGTTTCGGGCCCCAGCTTGGCCAAGGGGATCCTATCGGCTTGTTTTGGGCTAATGCTGGCCACCATTGGGCTTGATCTGGTCTACGGGACCGAACGGTTTATCTTCGGCGATTACCGCCTGATGGCGGGGCTCAATTTCATACCCGTTCTGATCGGTCTCTTTGCTCTGCCCGAGATCATCGACCGCGCCGCGCGCCGCGCCCGTCCGGGCGGGTTGCGGTCTCAGAATCTTGGCATCGGCGCGACCTTGGCCGACTATCTGAAGGTGCTGAAATCCACCATACGCGGTAGCATATTTGGAGTGATCTTGGGTGCGATCCCCGGTATTGGCGGGGCGCCGGCTGCGTTCCTTTCCTATTCCGAGGCGCGTCGCAACTCGAAAAACCCCGAGAAATTTGGCAAGGGTGAGATTGAGGGTGTTGCCGCCGCGGAGGCCGGAAACAACGGTGTCGCAGGCGCGACAATGATCCCGCTTCTGGCGCTTGGCATTCCCGGCGACGTGATCACCGCCGTTATCCTCGGGGCCTTCATGATTCACGGGCTGCGCCCTGGCCCGATCCTCTTTGAACAGAACCTGCCGATGATCTACGCGCTATTCATGGGAATCCTGCTGAGTTCAGCCTATCTGCTGTTGGTTGGCAAGGTGGCGATCCACTTCTTCAGCCGCGTGGCGACGGTGCCCAACCGCATACTTTATCCGATCGTCTTCGTGCTGTGTGTCTACGGCGCCTATGCGGTGAACAACAACCTATTCGACGTCCTCGTGATGTTGGTGATGGGGTTGGTGGGTTATGGAATGCTCAGACTCGATATGCCCGTCGCTCCATTCCTCATTGCTTATGTACTGGGCCCATTGCTGGAGGATAATTTTCGTCAGTCGCTGCTGATCGCTGATGGAGACAACACCATCTTCTTCCGCAACGCCATTTGCATCACCTTTTGGATCCTCACCTGTTTGTCGCTTTTCGTACTGATCCGAAGCCGTATCCAAGCCGCGCGCACCGGCAAGGCGTCGGTGCTGACCACGGGGGGATAGGCATGGCCCGCAGCCGCGAGGATCTGGGAGAACGCCTTTTCACATTTGCGGTGATATCCGACACCCATGTGAACCCGGATGACGACAACAGCAACTCGCCCTTCCCGGTGAACGCCAGCGCCAATCGGCGGTTTCGTCATGTGATCGCTGATCTGAATCGGCGTGAGGTTGATTTCGTGATCCATTTGGGCGATCTGGTGCATCCAGTCCCGGATACCGGCAACCCATATGCAGCCGCAGTGCAAGCCTATCGGGCCATTGAGGCCGATCTGCATGTGCCCATAACCCATGTGCCGGGCAACCATGACATCGGCGACACCCCGGTCAGAGGCGCACCCGCCAGCCCCGCGACCGAGGCAACGATCGCTATTTGGACACAGGAATTCGGCGCCCAGTATCAGGCGTTTTCGCATGGGAATATCCGGTTCATCCTTCTGAACACGCAACTGATCAATTCGGGCCTGCCCGACGAGGCGCGCCAGCGCCAATGGATTGAGACAGAACTGAACGCTGCTGAAGGCCGGGTCATGCTAATGCTGCACCACCCGCCATACCTTTGTTTATCGGATGAGTCGTGCCACTATGACAACACCGACCCGCCCGGGCGTGAATGGCTGCTGGGCCTGCTTGAACGCCACGAGGTCGAGGCCATGTTTGCCGGTCACGCCCATAATTTCTGGTATGATCGGCTGGGAAAGACCGACTACTACCTCACCCCCTCCACATGTTTCGTGCGGCAGGATTACTCGGAGATGCACCGCAGTCCACCGCCCGAAGACAGTGAATTCGGCCGCGATGACCGGGCCAAGCTGGGTTATTTCATTGTGCGGGTCTTCGAAGCCGGGCACAGCGTGCAGTTTGTCCGCAGTTTTGGCGCGGAACTTGCGGAGGGGGACAATCCCGCGCCGGTGCGTGAGCTAGCATTGCCGCCGGTTGAAAATACAACCCCCTGGATCGGTTTTGACCTGCGCCAGAACTGGGCCGAGATCGCAGAGGTTCCGCCCTCGGGCGGGCTGGACGAATTCGACCGCAAGCTCGTGCGTAACGATTATCCGCTCTTGGCGCTGATCGAGATGGGCATACGCGATATCCGCATTCCTTTGGCCGATCTGCGCGACCCGATGCGATCGCAACGGCTGCGGGCACTTAACCACCTTGGAATCCGCCCGACGATCTTCGGCTTTGGCGTTCCTTCGGAAGAGGATCTGGCACTGGTCAGCGATAGTCGGGATTGCCTGCGCGATTGGGAAATGACCATCGACTGGCCCACGCTTTGGGCAATGCGGGACAAAATCGCCATGGCTCATGACCGCACAGGCTTGCCAGTCTACCTGTCGCGGATGCGCTCGAAGCGCGACCTGCCCACCGGGTCGCTCTATTTCCACGTCATCAACCACGGCTTTACCCTGACGGACGCGTCGCAGCTTGATGAGTTGGCCGCGAAGGCCTTTCCCGGTGTAAAGGGTGCCGTCTTCCGCCTGGGAAACCAGATGCACATCGCCGAAACCCTGACAGCGATTGACAAGATTGCTTCCGAGAGGGGCCTCAGGGCCTCAACCCACCTGCGCGTCGCGGGCGACAATCCGGCGGAGACGCATCTGGATCAGGACCAGACCTGCGTGCGTGTCGCTCAGGCGCTGGCAGCCGCGCCTGGCCTTACCGCAACTCGCATATTCTGCGATACACTGATCGATAATGACCGAGGCTATTTCCCGCGTCCCGGTGCCATCGACCGGACGGGCAATCCAAACCGGCTTTTTGATATCGTCCGCGTTGCGCACATGAATGCGGAGCGGTAGCTTGACGGCAGATGGCCGCTCCCATGCCTGAGCATTCAGAAATCACGCTGCTAATAGGCCTGTTTTTTGGCGCCGGGATCGTCAAGGGTTTTTTCGGCATCGGAATTCCGCCCATCCTTCTGGGAGTTCTGACGTTCATCTATGATCCGCGCCAGGCACTGGCGCTGATGTTGATCCCAATCGTGGCCAGCAATGCGCGGCAGGCGTTGGTGGGTATCTCCCCGTTTGAGATCCTGAAAAAACACGTCTGGTTTCTGCCGGTCTCTTCGCTGACAATCTTTGTTACGGCCTATGTAAGCGGAGGGGTCGCAACCTCCATCCTCTTGACCCTGACCGGCGCGGCAATGTCGCTGTTCGCAATTACCTCGTTAATCGATCGGGCCCCGCCAATCGGCACGGCATGGCTTGTTCCCGCGCAGCTCATGTCCGGTGTGCTGAGTGGGCTTCTGGGTGGGATGAGCGGCATTTGGGGACCGCCGATGATGATCTATCTCTTCGCGCTTCGCCTACCAAAGGCTGAGCTGATTCAAACCATCGGCGTGTTCTTCTTTCTCCTCTCGGTATTCATGGCTCTCGGTGTCGCGGCGGTGGGCGATATGTCGAAGTCCACCGTCGCCCTTGCGTTGGCACTGATTGTCCCGGTTTTCATCGGAATGGCCATCGGCGAGGCCATGAGGAAAAATTTGGACGACGCCCGCTTCCTACGTTGGCTCCTCATCATGTTTCTGGCTCTTGGGTTGAATCTTATTCGCCGTGGTGTCTTGGGTTAAGGGAGTAAAGACCAACAAGATCAGAGTAAGAAAAATGCCATGACCCCGGAATAGCCAAAAGGGTGGTCGCGCAGAAGTGCCTTCTTCGAGCCAGCGCAATTGCGCGCTCATGTATCGCCGGTGTCAGACCTGCGTTCATCGTCCGCTTAGGCGGAAACCTTGATGAAAGGGTCCACTTCGGAACCGATTTGCCGAGTGACCACCGCATCAGCCGAGCGGTTTCCGTGCAATCCTTGGGTCAGGATGACGACGGTCATGCGGCGCTTCGGATTTCCATGAAGCGAAGGGATGGCCGGTGAATTACGACTCTGCCAATTTCCACTGCACGGAGTATTCGCCAAGCACTTCAACAACCCTATCGCGACAGGACGGATCCATGATCGACACCAATGCCGTAAGACCCTTGTCGGGATCATCAACGACGCCATCAATGGATGCCTTGAGATCCTCCTCGGCAAGACGGGCGGTCAGAACCCTGCCGATTGCCCGAACACGAAGATCGGGTTTGAACACCTTTCCGACTGCCGTTTTCGGCAACTCCTCCAGAATCTCAATGTGCGACGGCACTGCCAGCCGGTCCTTGATTTTCGTTGCAGCGAATTCCTGCAATTCATTGACCGTGGTCGAACTTCCGGCAACCAATTCCAAATAGACGCATGGAACCTCGCCAAGTCGCGCGTCGGGCTGGCCGATGGCTCCCACAAAAGCCACGCCATTGTGCTCGGCCAGAGCTTCCTCAATCAAGCCCGGATCAACATTTTGCCCACCCCTGATGATGACGTCCTTGGCCCGTCCGGTTATCCAAAGATATCCGTCGTCATCCACGAATCCGAGGTCTCCGGTTCGCAGCCACTTGCCGTCGGCAAAAAGACCCTCATTCTTCGCTGGATCGGTGTAGACGGAACCCGGCGAGACTCCGGGGCTGGAAACGCAAATTTCGCCAGTTTCGCCTGCAGAACATTCCCGTATGACGGAACCGTCAGTTGAGCATTCAAGGATCCTGATGTGGGTATAGGGAGCGGGCAGCCCGGCAGAACCGACCCTGCGCTCTCCATGCAGCGGATTGACCGAGACAAGACAGGTGGCTTCGGTCAAGCCGTAGCCCTCGAGAATCTCAATTCCGGCAACTCCCTCAAACCGCCTGAACAGGTCCAATGGCATCGCGGCCGAACCGGAAAATGCCTTCTTGAGAGTGGAAATGTCGGCGTCCACCGGTCGTTGCATGAGCGCGGCAGCGGCAGTGGGAACCACGACAATGAACGTAGCTTTCCATCGTTCAATCAACTTCCAGAAATTGTCGAATACACCTTCACCGCGATAGCCTGCGGGCGTTGGCAGAACCAGATGGATTCCGCCGGAAATGGCCGACATCAGGAGCGGATAGGCGGCAAATACATGAAACATCGGGAGTGGGCAGACAACGATATCACCGGTGCCAAGTCCAACTATTTGTCCCACCAGACTGTTGTAGATCATCCCGGTGTGGCGATGCTGTGCCAGTTTTGGAGCTCCAGTCGTGCCGCCAGTGTGGAACATGGCGGCGATACGGTCGCTGTCGTTATCAGCGAAATCCAGACGATCGGAATTCTGCCGTTCAAGTGCGGCGCAAAAGTCCTCAACCGATCTTGATCCATATGATGGAGCTTTCGGCCTGACCAATGGAATGATCCACGACTTTGGCGGGGCCAAATGCCTGCGCAAATCAATTTCCAGGATATGGTCCAGCCCCTCGCACATGCCGACTGCCTCACTTGCCACCTGCGCCAAATTGGTTTTGGGAAACGGCTTCAGCGTAACCAGGACCTTTGCGTTTGATACCTGCAATATGCGAGCAATCTGTTTTGGGTCGATCAGGGGATTGATCGGACACGCAATTCCGGCGATTTCGGCTCCAAGAATTGCAATTGCGGTTTCCGTCGAATTCGGCAGCAGAAGCGCCACGACGTCATTCTCACCGACCCCCAGGGATCTGAACAGGTTTGCAGCCTGGGTTGCCTTGGCGTGAAGCTCGTTCCAATTCAGGGTTTCCGCTTTGGAATTGGGGTCAGAAAGGAGTTGAAAGGACAACGCATTGCCTTCTCCGAATTTTTCCTTGGCTCGGTTCAGAAGTTGATGGATAGTTGCGGCGGGCCGACGATCCTCCCAAGGCATTTCGGACTCGAACTGTTCCTTGTCAGCGATGGTTGCCAGTTTCATCTTCAGAGTGTTCCGTTTGTTTTTCCGACGGCTTTGTCTTCAGAGATTGGATCAATTGGGGATCGGGAGCAAGCCCGAATGAGTCCGGTTTCCAACTCCGTTCGAACTGCATTTCAGCAAACCGGGCGTAGAGTCCGCCTTGGGCAACAAGCTCGTCATGTGTGCCACAACCGACTATTTTTCCCCGATCGAATACAAGAATGCGATCAGCCATCTGCACAGTGGCAAGTCGGTGTGCGATCACAAGTGTGGTTCGCTCCGCCGAAAGTTCTTCGAATGCATGCTGGACCGACGCCTCGCTTTCCGGGTCAAGCGAAGAGGTTGCCTCGTCCAGCAGCAGGATGGGGGCGTCCCGCAGTATTGCGCGAGCAATGGCGATCCTTTGCCTTTGTCCGCCGGAAAGCATGATTCCCCGCTCGCCGACCTTGGTCTCATAACCATCGGGCAAATCAGCAAGAAAATCATGGATGTGACTGGCGCGCGCCGCTTGTTCGACTTCACCATCGGTTGCGTTTGGCCTTCCGAAGCGAATGTTCTCACGTGCCGTGTCGGAGAAGATTGCCGGATCCTGCGGAACCAGGGCGATCAGCCTGCGGAACCGCTGACGCTGCATCTTGCGAATGTCGACGCCGTCGATGCAAATGCTTCCTGAATTCGGATCGAAGAAACGCAGAACGAGTTGGAAAACAGTCGACTTTCCAGCACCGGACGGGCCAACCAATGCCACGGTTTCACCTTGGCCGATCTGCAGGGACACCCCATCCAGCGCCGCAATTCCGGGGCGTGCCGGGTAGTCAAATTTCACCTGGTCGAACGTAATCTCTCCTCTCGTTTTCTCGGGAGGCAGACTGGCGCATTTCGGATCACCGACCGGATCTTCGGCCTCCAGAAGCTCACCAAGCCTTTCGGAAGCGCCGGCTGCGCGAAGCAATTCTCCGAGCACTTCCGAAATGGACGCAACTGCTCCGGCAACCATCACAGAGTAGATGACGAACTGGATCAGTAGGCCGGGGCTCATTTCACCGCTTCGGACCTCGCCGACTCCTGCCCAGATCACGCCGACCACGGAACAGAAAACAAGCAGAATGATCAGGACGGTCAGCATCGCCCGGACGCGAATTCTCCTGCGGGCGGTTTCGAGAGACCGGTCAATGAGTAGGCTGAAGGTCGATCTACTTTCGGATTCATGTGTGTTGGCCTGCACTGCCTGCACCGCAAGCAGAGTTTCGGAAGCGTTGGCTGCGGCGTCGGCAATCCTGTCCTGATTGTTTCTGCTTAGTGTCCTAAGCCTTCGCCCGAGGCCCAGAAGCGGAAGCAGGACAACCGGTACGATCATGAGCGCAAGCAGAGACAGCGAAGGGCTTGTCAGGAGCATGAGAAGAATGCCGCCCACAAGCAATAGACCGTTGCGCACCGCTACGGAAACGGTTGAGTCTATAACCGTCTGCACAAGGGTCGTATCGGTATTGAGGCGAGAGATGACCTCACCGGTCATCGTGCGTTCGAAGAATGCGGGACTTAGGCCAATGACCTTTGAGAACACAGCTCTACGGATGTCGGCAATTACCTGCTCGCCAAGCCGCGCAACCAACGCATAACGGGCACCTGTTGCAACCGCGAGCAGTGCCGCGAGAAGAAGTGCCATCATGAAATATCGGTCGACGGTCTGCTGGGATGTCTCGGAGAATCCGTCGACGATTTGCCTGACCGTCAGCGGCAATGCCAGCGACAACCCCGAGGTAACAAACATGGCAAGGACCGCAAGTGCCAGTTGCTGCCGATAGGGCTTCAGAAATGGCCAAAGTCGAAGAAGCGGTCGGGCATTGCCATGGCGCTTCATGTTCAAATCTCCGCCTGCGGTTGTTGGTTAACGTCGGGCAAGTGGTCGAATCCAGTCCAGAGTAACGTGGCCTGCGGGACGGTAGCAGGCAATGAACATCACCGAGTGATTCAAGAATTCCCAAGGTCAGTGGTCCGGTACTTGATGTTGGGCCATTTTGCAAAAAACGGTTTACATCTTGTGTTCTGGTTGGTTTGAATTGGGTCAATAAGACGGCGTCAGCCGCGCTTTTGGCGGTGTTGATTTACCGGCGGCATGTCAGAAGGTTTGCAAGACACCGCTGCATTTGCGGCTGAGATGGCTGCCCTCAGGTGACGGTCTGGCAAATCCGAGGGCGCAGGCAATGCGCAGGCGCGTGCACGCAAGCCGGGCCGCCGCGGAACCGCGCTGAGACAATCCGCTAATCCCGACTTCGTTGTCAATCATGTTCCGGAGAGATGCGGAAACTGTGGTTCATCTTTCGACGCCGAGCAGATGCAGTTCCATTCCGTCCGTTTGGTTCACGAACTGCCGGAGCCAAGACCCTTGGAGGTGATTGAGCACCGGGCAAATTGGTGCCATGCGGAAGCTGCGACTCGAATACGCTGGCCGAATTTTCGGATGGCGTTGGCAGAACAGGGGAAATTTGAAACGGTTTTGGCACCGAGCAAACTGACGCCGAAGCTGGTCCGCCAAGCCTAGGCGATGCTGAGGGATTCGAATGGCTATCCCTTCATCAGCGACGTGATCAGCAGCCTACTGATCGGCCGCACGGCCTTCTACAATCATTTTATGCCGGACCGGATCCGCGAGCCCGGGGCTGACGGCAGGTAAGGGGACGTTTGTGTATCGCCGTTCACGGTCCCGGCGTCATTTCATGGTCACCTTCGGACATTCGGCACACCGACAAATTTACGTGGTCAATTGGGGCCTGTTGACAATCATGTTGCTGCGACCACGCCGGCGACGAGACTAATCGCCGCCGCAAAGCTCCCGCCGGTCTTGTCGTAGCGCGTCGCCATCGCCCGGAACTCTTTGATTCTTGCAAAGAAATTCTTGATCTGATGCCGCCACTTGTACATCTCACGGCCGTGATCCCGGGGCTGCGTCCGGTTCCGCCTCGAAGGAATCACCGCCGCCGCTCCGCTCCCTTCAACTTCCTCAGCTACTTGCAATACGCTGGCCGTCCTCGCCCTTTAGATCAATATCATGGATATGGATATGGAACTGCCGGAGAACAAAGCGGTTCGGGGAATTGACAAAGAAAGTCCGCTCATTCTTCCAAAAAAACGTTACTCTGGAAGTATGTCTCAGTGACAGGGAACTCCCAGAGTATTCACAAGATAAGATAGGCGAACCGCGATCGACAGTCAAATCCGGATCGCCAATGCCAATTGACCCAAGACCAATGTGCCGACCTCAAACAGGATGACTTCAACGGCGAATGTCAGTATTTCGACAAACTCCTAGGAAAGTCGCGAGACACGTAAGGAGCAAACACATTGGCGATCGGGACCAAACTGAACCGAACCTTTCGCGGGCCCTCATCGAGAAACAGCCAGTCTTCTTCGTGGCCACCGCAGCGCCTGAGGGCCGAATGAACCTCTCGCCTAAGGGAATGGGCATGCTGAAAGTTCTCAGCGACACCCATATCCACTGGCCCAACATCTCCGGCAGCGATGTACCCTTCATGGATTTCAAGGCACAACGCGGACCTGACGAGCTAGTCCCGTTTTATGAGGAGATGGGCCCGGATGGAGTCACCGCCTACTGGAAGAAAAAGAACTCTTGCAGCACCGATGGCTACGAGACGGGCATTTTAGATGACTATTGAGGTGCGTCCCGCTGATTGGACGAGTTTTGTCAAGGTGATGGGGGAGAAGGGCGGCTGCGGCGGCTGCTGGTGTATGATGTGGCGCCTGAGCCGCCGGAACTGGAATGCCGGGGCAGGTACGATCAATCGCGAGGCGATGAAGGCCGTGTTCGAATCCGGCCCACCGCCAGGTCTCATCGGCTGGATGGGAGAGGAGCCCGTCGGCTGGCTTCAGGTCGACGAACGTGCCGCTTTTCCCCGGCTTGCCACCTCCCGTGTGCTCAAACCGATCGACGATGCGCCGGTCTGGTCGGTGGCCTGCTTTTTCATCAAGAAAGGCTTCAGGCGCCAAGGCATCTCAGTCCAGATGCTCCGCGCCGCCTGCGCCCATGTGAAGGCCCGCGGCGGAGTGGTGCTTGAAGGGTATCCGATCGACACACCCCGGAAGCGTTACCCGGCGGTCTATGCCTGGACCGGGTTCGTCCAAGCATTCCTCGATGCAGGATTCGAAGAGGTTACCCGTCGCTCCGAAACCCGCCCGATCATGCGCAAGACTCTGGGCTGAGCAATGCTCCGGGAAATGCTGCTGCAAAGCTGCCGGGAAAGGGAAATCAGCCGTTCCGGATTATTTCGACTTCCAGCCGATCAGGCGTCAATTGAAGAGGCTGAAGTTTCATTTATAGTGAACTTGAAGTGCGCCTCTCACTCTTGCCCGAAGAATTCACCAAAACGGCTATGGTGCCATCCGGAATTGCAACAAGGGCGCAAATGCCCAAGTAGGCGCCGATAAGACTTACCAAGATAAAACTAACTGTCCGCCAGTCGGTATGTTTCCATATCGGAGTAATATGCGCCGATGGTTATCCGGCGGAAAGGGCGGATTGTTGAGGTATGGCAAACGACATCGGCAGGAAGTAGTTGGGCAACTGGCATCATGTTGACGCCACCCGCTGCAAATGCCGCATTGACTAAAGTTGTTTCGAGGCCTGCCAGAGTTACGACAAGAACTGTGTTTTCGATCGCGTTCCTGCCGGATCAAGGGGAGCTTCCAGACCTGTCGGCTGCCAGTACGAGCGGCGTTTGTTTTGCCTGCCTATGATATCGCTTGCACACTGCAACCTCTGGAACATGAAACCACCGATTGGAAATCGCCGCGGCTTCAAATCGCTGCATTTCCCGACACATGAAACCAAAGCGCCACAACAGAAAATCTGCCCCGCAAGCGGTCTCACCCCGAGAAAGATTTCTCTATCCGATCCAAAGTGCTCATGGCGTCAAGAACTTCGTGAACCGAGCCATTGGGTTCACGTCCGTCCCTGATGGCGGCGACAAATTCACGATCAATCAGTTCGATACCGTTGTTGGACACGGCAACGCCGCTCAGATCTATCGGATTTTCCCTTCCGTCAAAAAGATCATCATAGCGCGCAATGTAAGTGCCGTTGTCGCAAATATAACGAAAAAATGTGCCAAGAGGTCCATCGTTGTTAAAGGACAGCGACAAGGTGCAAATCGCGCCCGACGGAGTCTTCATGCCGATGGACAAGTCCAGTCCTTCAAGGCCGTAGCATTCCGACACAACTTCGCCAGTTTGGTACTGGAACAGATCAACTGTGTGGCAAGCGTGGTGCCACAGCAAATGGTCCGTCCAACTGCGCGGTTCACCCTTGGCATTCATGTTGGAACGGCGGAAAAAGTAAGTCTGCACATCCATCTGTTGAATGTTCAATTCGCCCGCGGCGATTCTGTTCCTGATCCACTGATGAGATGGATTGAAGCGACGAACCTGGCCAGCCATGGCCAATACGCCCGTTTCTCTTTGCACCCTGCAGATTTCTTTGCTCTTTTCCAGAGAATCCGCCATCGGAATTTCAATCAAAACCGGTTTGCCAGCCCTCATGCAGGCGATTGCCTGTTCGGCGTGAAGCTGGGTGGGAGTGGCCAGTATCACGGCGTCGACATTGTCGCGGGCAAGACACTCGTCCAGCGAGGTTGATGCATGGCCAATTCCGCGTTCTGATGCCAACGCATTGATCTTTGATGAGGTCGGACCCATGACGGAAGTGACATTGACACCGTCGATGGCGGCAAGCGCATCCAAGTGTTTGGTCCCAAAGGCACCATAGGCGCCGGCAACGCAAATTCTCATTTGAAGTTTCCTCAACTTGATTTGTTTTCCAGAATGATATGCCCGACGGCCGTATTGGAGGCCGGGACGTGATAATGGCGGTGGACCTCTCTGACCTCGTCGTCCAGCGATCCGCGCATGACGTGCCACATGACCATCTCAACCCCTTCCGAGCCCGCCTCACGCAGGTATTCCACATGTGGCATCTGTGAAAGGCCCACCGGATCCGAGGTCAAACGGTCCAGAAATTCAGCGTCCCATTCGCTGTTGATCAGGCCAGCGCGTTTGTACTGCAACTGGTGACTCATGCCGCCGGTTCCGAAGATCACCACATTGAGATCCTCATCATAGCTTTCAACTGCAAGACGGATTGCCTTGCCCAGATTGTAGCACCGGTTTCCCGTCGGAGCGGGGTATTGAACCACGTTGACGCAAAGTGGGATAACCAGCGCGGGCCATTCGTCATCGACACCATGCTCGCCGAACATCAGCGACAGGGGCACGGTCAGACCGTGATCGACTTCCATTTCGTTCATGATGGTGATGTCAAATTCATCCAGAATCAGCGATTGCGCGATATGGCTGGCCATCTTCTGGTGGTTCTTGACCACAGGTACCGGACGCGGGCCCCAACCTTCATCAGCCGGGTGAAATTCGGCGGCGCATCCGAGCGCGAAGGTAGGGATGCACGAGGCATCAAAAGCGGTGCAATGGTCGTTGTAAACCAGAAAGATCACATCTGCATTGGCCTCTTTCATCCATTTGCGCGATTTCTCGAACCCGGCGAAACACGGTTTCCAATACGGAGCCTGTGTGTTCTTGGTGTCCATTGCGACGCCGATGGCTGGAACGTGGGAACAGCCCACACCTGCGGTGATACGGGCCATCAATTCTCTCCCCTTTCGTCCCATTCATGTTTATAGCGGTTGCCTTCGGGAGAGCGTCCACCTTCGAGCATCATCTTGCGATAAGCTTCGCGTCCCATGCCGGTCATGATGCCCGCCAATTCCTGAAAGTTGATTCCGTCATTGGCGGCAAGTTTGCTGGTGTAGTAGATGTTCCCGCCAAGCGCGAGCATTTCGTTCCATTCCCGCTTGAGCACGGCTTCGCGCTGTTCCGCGGTCATCGGATATTTGTCCAAATATGCCTCTTCACCGGCATTGAATTCATCCCGGTTCTTCTGCAAGCGCAAGGAGATGCAGAATCGATTGAGTTGATATCCTTCGCGCCCGCGGTCGGCATCGAAGATGAACGTGCCGGGAATATCCTCGTAGTCCTTTTTCGTGCTCATGGACGTTTCCTCTTTCTTCGCTCATTTCAATTTTTGGCCAGTTTGGCCAGAATGGCATCCATCAGCGCGGCGGTATCGGTTGCCTCGATTTCGCTGACATCAATTCCAAGGGAACCTGCCTCGCGTTGCCTCGCTGCCGTGGCTTCGGCCATGTTTGGGTTGATTTCCAAATCGCGCAACGTTTGTGCCACTTCCTGCATTTCGTCCGCTCTGCGAATTCCGTGGGAAATTGCGCGTTCAAGCAGATAAGGCACGCGGCGCTGCCAGTCAAAACCCGGGAAACTGATCTCCAATGATGCAAGCACATCCTCCTCAACGCCCGCTTTTCGACCAGCAAGAAAACACTCAAGCGTCAAGGCCTCCAGCCCTTTGGTCATGACTGACCGGATCATTTTGCGCACGGAGGCGGTCCCGATCCGATCACCTGCGATCTCGGTTGCCATACCAAGATCACGTGTTCTTTCGAGCGCCAGTTGAGCATCCGGACCTGCCAACAGACACGGTGATTTGTGCAGTTGGGGATGCACCGGTGTCATGATGGCAACGTCGACATAGCAACCGCCTGCCTCCTCAACTTTGGCCGCAGAGCGGCGCTTGGTTTCGGGCGCACAGCTGTTGCAGTCAAGAAACAGTATGCCGTTCAAATTCCTTTGCGCAGCTTCCGAAGCCGCACACTCAGCCTGATCAGCGGTTACAAGTGAAAAAACCATGTCAGCACCGCTGCAGGCGTCGGTAGATGTATCCGCCCCAATGACGCCCAAGTTCCTGGGGCCATTGGTTTTGACATCAAATGCCCCGATCTCCAGAAAGCGGTTGTCCTTTCGCATTCCGCCGGCGAACGCCTGCGCAGCTTCGCCGAATCCGATGAAACTGATTTTATGGCGGGCTGGGGCCACGGATGGCTCCTCCTTTGGCAGCCTCCAAACGATAGCATTCCGAACTGATTTGAATCCAATTCAAATGAATGGGTGAGTATTGAAAAAAGCTATCTCCGATTCATTGCCCGGCGTGACTGCCTGAAGTTTGGACGCTGAATTGATGCAGGTATTCAATGAATTTTGCCTGAGTTTCGGTTGGTCGCCATTCCTTGCGATACGTCAGGCCAATATCGCGGGTCTGGCCGGTGAGAGGGATATCGAGTGCCGCAATCATGCCAAGTTTTTCGTCAACGCTGATCTGGTGGCGAGAGACGATAGAGACATAAGTTCCTTCGGACAGGGTGCCCCGTAACGTCGCCATTGAAGACGACACCACACGTACCGGAGATTTCTTGCGCTCATGCAGGCGCAGCGTTTCAAACAGGTACTGGCCGGCAGGTGTTTCCCTTGGCGGCGCAATCCAAGGAAACGCCAATGTATCTTCGATGTCTATATCACGTTTGTTTGCAAGCGGATGGCTGGGGTGAGCGACAATCGCCAGCGCGTCGCGAAACAGCAGTTTTTGTTCAACATCCTCAGCGGGAGGCGGATAGCGCAAAGCGCCGATCAGGCAATCGAGATCGCCTTCCCGCAGTGACCGCAGCAACTCTGCGTAGCGCCCGTCGATCACGCGCACCTGTACGCCGGTGGTCGAACTGACCATGGCGTGAATGGCTTTGGGAACAATTGTCGTCCGGGCCAGAGGCAGGCTTCCAAGCACAATGGTGCCCTTGTCCGTGCCCAATTCTCTGCTGATTTCTTCAAACCCCTGCCGGATTTCGGATTGTGCCAGCTTTGTTCCGAGAACAATGGCTTGCGCACTTGGGTGAAGAGAGGAACGCCAGCAATTGCTTCAAGACTGCGAGCGGTCCTGTGCACAGTGGGCTGGGAAAGGCCCAATTTGCGGGCCGCTACGGTAAAGCTGCCGGTGTCGGCGATTGCGATGAGGTTGCGCAGCTGGGCAGCCGTAACCGAATGGTCAAACGTCGGACGCCGCCGGCTGGTTTCCCCATTGGCGCGCAAAGCTGCACGCGCACCATCGTGCAGATGGTTCAATGCCGCAGCGACTCGTCGTTCAAAGGCGGCACCGCAATTTGTGAGAGAAAACTGCTGACGCCGCCGGATCAGCAATGGTGCGCCCAAATCGGACTCGAGCCGGGTGATGGCCTGTGTTGCCGCAGGCTGCGAAAGATGGCACCGTTCAGCCGCCAGCGAGACCGACCCGGTGCGGGCAGCCTCAAGAAATACCCGCATGTGCCGAATATTGGGAAAACCGCTCTGCATTTTGCTCACTATAGCATACGCTTATATTAAGAACTCATTTCGAAATAGGCGATTCCTGCACTGAGGCATATGTGTGGAATATCAGAGGCCGTTGCAGGCGACCTGAACCAATTCGAGGGGGAACGCACGATATGTCAGACAGGAAAACCGCGCTGGTGATCAGTGCTCATTCTGCAGATTTCGTATGGCGTGCCGGAGGGGCGATAGCTCTGCATCAGGCCAAGGGGTACGAGGTAACTGTAGTTTGCCTGTCTTACGGCGAACGCGGTGAGAGCGCCAAGCTGTGGAAGCAAGATGGCATGACCTTGGGCAAGGTCAAATCCGCCCGCCGTGTCGAGGCCGAGAACGCCGCGGCAGCGCTTGGTGTGACTGACATCCGGTTCTTCGACGTGGGAGACTATCCGTTGGATCTTGGGCAGGAAACCAGGGACAGGATGGTTGACGTGATCCGTGAAGTGCAACCCAAATTCATGATGTCCCATTCAAAATGGGATCCCTACAACACCGATCACATGAACACGACGCAATTCGCGCTGGAATGTCGGATGATTGCTCAGGCCTGGGGCCACAATCCGGGACAAAAGGTGTTGGGTGCGCCGCAACTCTACCTTTTTGAACCCCATCAGACCGAACAGATGGAATGGAAACCCAGCGTGTTTCTGGACATCACAGATTTCTGGGAAAAAAAATGGGCCGCGATTCAGTGCATGCAGGGGCAGGAGCATCTGTGGAACTTTTACAGGAACGTGGCTGAAAACCGCGCCAATCACTTCCGCCGAAATTCCGGCGGGCAGGCCGGAGGCCGTGCCGCGAAGTATGCGGAGGGCTTTCAAACCATATTTCCGCGTACCGTGGATGAACTGGAATGACCTTTCAGCCGGGAACCATGGGCGTTGTTGTTCAGAACATTGAACGCGCCGACCAAAACATCATCGACGGGCTGGCCGAATGCGGCGTGGCGACTGTGCACGAAGCGCAGGGACGCAAGGGGCTCTTGGCAGATTGCATTCGCCCGATCTACCCGGGAGCGCGCATTGCCGGGTCGGCTGTTACCATTCTGGCACCACCCTGTGACAATTGGATGATCCATGTGGCAATCGAGCAACTGCGGCCCGGGGACGTGATGCTGTTGGGCACGACCACCCCGTCAAATGGCGGGTATTTCGGTGATCTTCTGGCGGCCTCGGCATTGGCAAGAGGTTGCCGGGGCCTGATCATTGATGGCGGCGTGCGTGACATACGTGATCTGACCGAGATGGGTTTTCCGGTCTGGTCGAAAACGGTGCACGCGCAGGGTACGATCAAGGAGACGCTTGGATCCGTCAATGTGCCGGTGGTGTGTGCCGACGAACTGGTGAACCCCGGGGATGTCGTTGTGGCCGATGACGACGGTGTCTGCATCGTGCGACGCGAAGAGGCTGCCGAAGTGCTGGAAAAAGCCTGCACACGCGAGGCCAACGAGAAAAGCCGGAGAGCACGGTTCGAAGCGGGCGAGTTGGGGCTCGACATCTATGGGATGCGGGAAAGGCTGGCTGAGAAGGGACTCAAATACGTCTGACGGCGCAGGCTTGCCCCGATGCGCTGAGGCTGCGGCCGGGCCAATCCGCCACAATGATGATGATCGAGTAATTCCGGCAATCCGCCTGCGAGACAATTGGCCCATGGAAGAAGGGATTTCGGGATGACTTCTGGATTGCGCTGCATGTGGATGCGCGGTGGCACGTCGAAGGGCGGGTATTTTCTTGCCGATGACCTGCCTGCCGACACTGCGGACCGTGATGCAGTGTTGCTTAGGGTTTTGGGTTCTCCCGACATTCGACAAATTGACGGAATGGGTGGAGCCGACCCGTTGACCTCGAAAGTTGCGCTGGTGAAGAAATCCGAGCGCAACGGCGTGGATGTCGACTATCTGTTTTTGCAGGTGTTCGTGGATCGGCCCATCGTAACCGACGCTCAGAATTGCGGGAATATACTGGCAGGCGTGGGCCCGTTTGCAATTGAGCGCGGGTTGGTTGCGGCGCAGGACATTGAGACGCCGGTGGCCATTTACATGGAAAACACCGGTCAGGTCGCCGTGGCGCGGGTAACGACTCCGGGCGGTACGGTCAGCTATGCCGGTGAGGCAAAAATTGATGGGGTTCCGGGCGGGTCAGCGGCAGTTCCGATTACGTTCAAGGACACGGCAGGTTCGTCTTGCGGAGCATTGCTGCCAACCGGAAATGTCGCTGACATGATCGAAGGTGTCACTGTTACGATGATCGACAACGGGATGCCATGCGTGGTGATCCGCGCCAAAGACATGGGCATTGTTGGAGATGAAATGCCCGAAGCACTGGACGCCAACGGGACGGTTCGTGAAAGACTGGAGGCGATCAGGCTGGCGAGTGGACCATTGATGAATCTGGGCGATGTCAGCGAGAAATCGGTGCCGAAGATGACGATGGTGAGCGCGGCGCGCTCCGGCGGAGCGATCGCAACGCGGACCTTCATTCCGCATCGTTGCCACAAGACGATTGGTGTGTTGGGTGCGGTGAGCATAGCGACCGTTTGCCTGATCAAGGGTACGCCCGCCCACGATTTGGCCAATCGCGGCATCGGCACAAAACGCAGTTTGTCAATAGAACACCCAACCGGCGAAATGACTGTGGTTGCGACCTTGGATGAGGAAGGTGCCGTTTGCGAAGCGGCAATCCTGCGTACTGCGCGCAAGCTGATGGATGGAGAGGTGTTCTTGTGACCAAGCAAGTCATGGACCCGGATTGGCTGGAATTTCACCCCAATCCCAAGAAACCGGACTTTGTTCTGCCAGAGGGAGCAGTGGATGCCCATTGTCACGTCTTCGGACCTTCGCCAAGGTTTCCCTTTGCACCCGAACGGAAATACACGCCCTGCAATGCAGGCAAAGACAGGCTGTTTGAGCTGCGCGATCATCTTGGGTTTGCACGCAATGTGATCGTTCAGGCCACCTGTCATGGCAAGGACAATCGCGCCATGGCCGATGCCTGCCGGGCGGCGGGGGACCTGGCCCGCGGTGTGGCCAGTGTGGGCGCTGACATCACTCATGACCAGCTGGCCGAAATGCATGAGGCCGGGGTTCGTGGCGTGCGATTCAACTTTGTCAAACGGCTGGTGGATGCCACCCCAAGAGAAGTCTTCATTGGAGTAGCCGAGAAGATTCAAGAATTCGGTTGGTCGATCGTTGTCTATTTCGAAGCCGCCGACCTGGTGGAGCTTGAGCCGTTCCTAAAGCAGTTGCCGGGCATCATAGTCGTCGACCACATGGGCCGCCCGGACGTGGCAAAGGGCGTCAACCACCCGGACTTCATGCGATTCATCGGGCTCATGGCCGAAAATGACAATATTTGGACCAAGGTAACATGCCCCGAACGCCTGACCTTGGTCGGCCCCCCCTATATTGACGTCATTCCGTTCTGCCGGGCAATCGTGGGTCAGTTTGAAGACCGGGTCCTATGGGGCACCGACTGGCCGCATCCGAACATGAAATCACACATGCCCGATGACGGAGCTCTGGTCGACTATCTCCCGAAAATTGCGCAAACACCCCAACAGCAGCAAAAATTGCTCGTGTCAAATCCAATGCGCCTTTACTGGGCAGAGGAATGGGATGCGGCCCATGGGGATTCAGGAATTTGAACATCTTGCGCCGGTCAATGGCACGACGGTCTCCGGCCATGAGCAGATCATCCAAGGCTGCACCCCGAACAAGTTTTCAATTTTCATTCAATGGCGTGGCGGTGAGGAGGAAATTCAAAGTGCCTACTCGTCGAATAGAGGAGTTGGCGGCCAATATTCGATTGTCGCGGCAACATGGCGTCGTCATGGAGAGTTGCCTGGATGGCGATGAGGAGATGAAATCGGAGTAGGCGCAACCTGCCAGGAATTGCGTCCGACCTGAGCGACCTTTCCAGGCATTGCCAGGAGCCACAATCGGTTCTGCAGGGCGACTTTGCCGGACCTTCTTGACCTTATGCTGTCCGGATGCGTTTTGAGCTTGCCGCATCCGGGAATGTCAGACTGCAGTACGATGCGCTGTGAGGTCCGCAGGTTCCGGCACATCCAAGGCGGTCGCGCAGGTGGCCCAGATTGATGCGCCGAGCTTTCCGCTGGACTTCAACGCACCATGACAGCCATCCCTGGTTGCACGCCCATTCACGCTCCGGGTGTCAAAGGAGATCTTCCACCAGGTTGCGTGGAATCGCATATTGCGCTTGGCAGAGTTGGAATTGAGTTGTGTGGCCGGATGCCCGGGCACCCGCAAGAATTCATCCCTGTTCGCGGTAAGCCGCCACCGGGGTCATCGAACTGACCGGGCAGATCAATACACTCCCGATCCGTTCGCCCTTCTGGTTTCCACCTTGGTTGGACTTTATTTGTTTGGCAAAGGCCGCCAGGTCTTGCTGCCGCTGTTGCTGGGCGTCAATCTGGAGTTCGGTGCGTTGTTCAGTCCGGCGCGACAGTTGAGCGGATTTCTGTGAGCAATAAACCGATTGGTTATCGCTCATGATTTGGGTATTTGTGAGCGATAACTACACGAAATATCGCTCATGTCACAAGTCAAGCAATGGAATTGGCAGGATCCCGACTGGCCCGAATGGCACTTTGATGCCAGTAGGCTCAATGCGTTTGAGAACAGCTTTCTTCTGCGGTCCGGGCAACTGTTTGGCGCGTGGCAGCATCTGGCATCGGAGACAAAGGATCAACTAAAGATCGACCGGTTGAGCGACGAGGCGGTGAAAACATCCAGGATTGAGGGCGAGTATCTTGACCGCGCTTCGGTTCATTCCGCAATCCGCAGCCAGTTCGGCATGAGCGTCGATTGCCGTGCCGGTCCTGCCGAGGCAGGAATCGCTGAGTTGATGGTCACCTGTTTCAATGATTTTGATGCGGATTTGACACATGACGTGTTGTTCCATTGGCACAGCTTGGTCTGTGCCGGGCACAGCGATCTGGCAGTGATCGGCGGTTATCGGACCCATGAAGAGGCCATGCAGGTGGTGTCCGGGCCGTTCCACAAACTCAATCTTCATTTCGAGGCGCCGCCATCGGCGGTCATGGCCGAAGAAATGACACGATTTCTCGATTGGTATGCCGAGGCAAATCTGCCTGCTCTGACCAAGGCCGGGCTGGCGCATCTGCATTTCGTTTGCATCCACCCGTTCGAGGACGGGAATGGGCGAATTGCACGCGCACTCAGCGAAAAGGCATTGGCCCAAGCGATTGGCCACCCGAGCCAGTTGGCTTTGTCACGTCAAATCGAGAAGCGGCGCAAGAGCTACTACGACGCCTTGGAGGCAAACAATAAATCGCTTGACGCCACGAACTGGCTGGTTTGGTTCGCGGAAACGGTGTTGGCGGCGCAGGAGTATTCCATTTCCGTGATCGGCCACCTGATCGCCAAGACACGTTTGCTCGACAGATTGCACGGCCAACTGAATGCCCGCCAGGAAAAAGCCCTGATCCGGATGTTTGATGTCGGCCCGGAAGGGTTCATTGGGGGCTTGAGTGCGAAGAACTACATCTCGATCACCGGAGCCGCCGCTGCCACCGCCCGGCGCGATCTCGGCGATCTGGTTGCCAAGGGAGCTCTCACGCGCACAGGGGAACGCAGGGGCACGCGGTATTGGCTGGCACCGTGAGAATTGGTTTTTGTCTTTGCCGATCTTGGTTGCGAGCTCACAGCGCATTTCGTTCCGTGGTCCGTGTTGAGTTGACAGAGACCGTGAGTGGTTGAGCGGAGCTTCAGAGCGCCGTTTATGACATATCACTTTGAATTGAAATAGGTTTTTGCGTCCGAGGGCGGGAGGCATCTTCGACAAATGCCGCGGAACGGAGCCGTGGTGTTGCTCTGCCCGGCAAGTGTTTCCCAATCCGGCTTGGGGACTGCGGCGCAGCGGCCCAAGGAGGAAGCAGGAATCACCGAATTGAGGCCGACATTGATGCGATGGGCGATTGGCTTGGCAGAGTGAGAGCAGGAATGGAGGATGGCTCTGACTGGAATGCCGGAGATTTCCTTATGTTCCAGCGCCCCAAGGAAGGTTCCGGTTTGGCCGGTTCGGATAATTTGGAGCGGGTGATGGGAATCGAACCCACGTATTCAGCTTGGAAGGCTGCTGCTCTACCATTGAGCTACACCCGCACAACTTCCTGTTACAACCGCACCGCGCCGCGTTCAAGGGACTGTTCCGGATTGGCGGCAAACACCGAAGTCACTCCTCGCGTCCATGCCTGACCAGATCCGCATGTAGTGCGGCCGCAGTGTCAAGACCGTTTTCCAGGGCAAGAATGTAGGCCTGTGTCAGGTAGAAGCATCCTTCGTTCTCAAGGCCCGAATCGAGCAGTGAGTTGCCGGCTTCTGAATAGAGTTCGGCCAGCAACTGGCCATCCCCACGGCTCCAGGCATCCAGAATTCTGGAATTCAGCTCGGTTGCGTTCATGTCCCGTTCAGAGATTGCCTGTGCTCCTCCACCTGCTCGGCCGCCCACCTGTGGAATGTGTGGGTTGGCCCGTCCATTTTTGGAGCAAACTTGCCACCGTCAAAATGCAACCCGTGTCGTCCTTTCTGCATTCCCTCGACAACGAAGAGATCCTCCTCCAGCACGCTCCTCCACTGCTTTGCATTCATGTCGATGAGACTCTTGAGATCCGGTCGCTCCGCCGGGTCGAAACTGTAGTAGATCTCGTTGCGTTCAATGGTCCTTCCCGCCCCCTGCGGCATAAGTATGATGGCGTAGCCGTGGTCGCGCTGTGCCGCAAACAGGACGTTCGGAAACATCGCAATGTACTCAGCTCCCTGATTCCAAAACTCAGACAATCCGGCAAAGTCGGGAAAACGTTCGCCCCGATCACCCTCAATCTGCCGGTAAACCATCGTTCCCTGTCCGGCGAAGTAGCCGGGCTCCTCAATGTGGTAATGGTCCTCAAGGCGGGAGTAGCTGTTCAGCCCGGGATGAATCCAAGGAAGATGGTAGCTTTCACAGTAGTTTTCGACTGCCAGTTTCCAATTGCACGCGACATCGAACGCAAACCCGGATGAGGTGCCACCGTGATAAAGCGGCTGGTTGTGTTCGCTCCAGCGATGCATCAGTCTGGCAGCGTAATCTTCGAATTCCGGAGCGTCGCCCGAGACATTTACGAAAATCACGTCGCGCCATACCGCCGAGCGCACCGAAAAGAGACTGAATTCCTCTCGTTTCACACTGCTGTCCATATTTCTGCCCGGGCCGCCGACATGCGGGGTCGCGCGGAGTGAGCCATCAAGGTTGTAGCACCAACTGTGGTAGGGACAGCGGATTGTTCCGCGCAGGTTGTCTTGCTTCTCAACGAGGATCATGCCTCGGTGCCGGCAAGTATTCTGGAAAACCCTGACACACCCTTCATGGTCACGCACGACAAGAAGTGGCATTCCGGCCAAATTCACGGGCTTAACATCCCCCGGTTCGGGAACATCCGCTGCAATGCCAATTCCGGACCAGTTCCGGAAGAGCAGTGCATCACGCTCCTCCTCGAAGACGGCATCGCTGATGTAGTGGGCGTTCGGCAGGCCGCGAGCCGTTTCGATGGGCCGAATAACCTCCTCAAGGGAGGTCGGTGGGAGCTGTTTCAGCATGAGGGTTCCTCCTGATTTCGCGGCATGAACGAGTTGACGCGAAAATTGTCCCGGATCGGAACAATTTTGCCTTTTTTCGGCAGAATCAAGCGAAATTTTCTGCTTGGAATTCTCCTGCATCAAGCCGGGTTTCCATCAACCAAATTCGTTCCAAATGGCGGCAGTTGAATTCCGTGATTCAGGCGCAGTATGGAGCGTCGGCGCTCCAGCGGTGCTGGGGCATGTGGGGCGATACCGCCAAACGGGTTCGGGTGTCCTGCCAACTCCGCAGCCATGCGCGCCAGTCCCGCAATTCAGTTCCGGGACTGGAACGAGAGCGCGCAACGAATTCCGGGAATTGACTTCGGCCAGTCGGATGGCCGGTTACATTGTATCTGAGATCAAATGACCAACGAAATCCGTTGCTGACATTGGGAAGGGACCCATGTGGGGTGAAGGGGCCAAAAATCACAGCGCCGCCTGCCTTGACGGGTACCGGAATGCCTTCGAGTTCGGTAAGGAACGGATCAGCAATGCTGACCTGGTTCCGGCTGCAATGCGGGAGCAGATCAGCGCGGCTGCCCGGAGCAACCTGAAGGCAACCATTTTCGACCGTCGCATCGGTTATGGCCAGCCAAACCGTTACCATTGTGGTCCGATCCGCATCTTCGAGCGTAACGCCCATGTCCTGATGCCAGTCGGTTGCGGTTACGTGGGCGCGCGTTTCGGATTTGGGCAGTGCCGACCCCGGCGGCTTGATGCGGACATGTTGAATGGGATTGGACGTGATCTCGGGGCCGATCAATTGCTCAACGACATCAAGAATTCCACTGTTTGTTATCAACCCGAACACGGCCGGGCCAAAGTGCATTGGTGTGTCCTCGCGAATTCCATCATGGGGCAGGCTGATGTCAAAATGCTGGAACCAATCGAATCCGCCCATGCAGCACGCGGCCAACTTTTCCCAGAAGGAAAGACCGTTTGGAGCCGCAGAAACCAGACCTTGCTGAAACCAATCTCCGTACAGTCGATCCAAGAGAGAGGAATATTCCTCTTTTACGTTCGCAAGTGTTGCGGCGTCCACCAACCCGTCCACCGCCAGATAGCCGTTGTTTCGGAAGGATTGCAGTTGATCCCGATCCAGCATGGTATCACCCGATTACGGAAGAAGGACTTCAACGATTGGAGGCCAGATCAGCATTACGGCGAGTGCCACCAACTGGACGCAGATGAACGGAAGGAAGCCCCTGAATATGTCGACGAGGGAGATGTGCGGAGGCGCAACCGACTTGAGGTAGAATGCCGCCGGTCCGAACGGTGGCGACAGGAAACTGACCTGCATGTTCATGCAGAACAGCACACCGAACCAGACGGCAACGTATTTTGGCTGCAATTGTCCGATGAATCCGATTTCCTCGATCGGCAACCGCTTTACGATTGGCAGGAACACCGGAATAATCAGGAGGACGATCCCAACCCAATCCATGAAGGCTCCCATGAACAGAAGGACAAGCATCATCACCAGTAGGACAACCATGGTTGGCATCTCACTGCCGACAATCAGATTGGCGATATAGACCGGGCCACCCGCAAGGGTATAGGCACCGGCGAGCATAGCGGCACCGATTGTCACCCAAATGATTGTCCCGGTCGATCGGAGCGTCCGCATCAGGCTGTCCCAGAGCAGACCCGCCGTCGCTTCGCCGCGAAAAACCGCTATCAGGAACACGGCAAGTGCACCCATGCCCGCAGCTTCCGTGATCCCGGATATTCCTCCGTAGATTGAACCGAGCACCACGGATATCACCGCAAAGGGTGGAACCAGGCCTTTGCCTGCGTGCCATCCCCTGCGCACCCGATCCCGCCCAAAGACAAGGAACGCAAGGGCAAGGCCAGCGAGCAGGGCGGTGGCGATAAAGGGCAGGTGGTAGGTCATTCCGAGATAAATCGGTTCGACGGTTGCTTCGAGGTTCGAATTTTGGCCGGTTGCCGTGAAGAACAAGGCCCGTGCAAGCAAAAGTGCCGATACTCCGGCAAGAAGGACCGACAGGAATCCGCCGAACATGCCCAACTTCTGCAAACCGCTCGGATCGTCGGCCTTCGGCTCGGGAAGCGGTGCCAGGGAAGGATTAATCTGGGTACGAACGATGATGTAGATGATTATGAAGCTGGCCAACATGAACCCGGGAACGAAAGCACCGGTGAACAGAGCCTTGATTGAGGTCTCGGTGATCAGGCCGTAGATGATCAGAACAATCGATGGCGGGATCATTGTTCCCAAGCTGCCTGAGGCGCATATCGTTCCGATGGCAAGATTCTGATTGTATCCAAGCCGCAGCATCTGCGGCAAGGCAATCAGCCCAAGCAGCACGACCTCGCCACCAATTATCCCGGACATTGCTGCCATGATGACCGCCATCAGCGATGTTACTATGGCGATGCCGCCGCGCGCCCTGGACAACCAGAAATCCAAAGAGTCATACATCTCCTTGGCAATGCCCGAACGCTCCAGAAGGGCGGCCATGAAGATGAACAGCGGAACTGATATCAGGACATACTCTGTCATCAAGTCAAAGACCTTCTGGGTCAAAATGTAGAGAGGTCCGGTTCCTGGCCTTCCGGTCAAAAGCCCATCCCCGAAACTAAGCGGATTGATCAGGAGGCCGGGTTCGAATTTCAAGATCATCACCAGAAGTGCCAAAACTGCAGATGCAAATCCAAGTGGCATTCCGATCGCCAGCAGAACCACCAGCCCCAACACCAGGATCATTGAAATTGTTCCGATATCCATCAGTCGTCCTCCAGCGCCCGCTTTATGGCGTCGATTTCTTCCTGGTCGACTTCGTCGGCGGCCGTATGGACCGTCGGCTCAAGGTTCCAATCGGAAATCAGGTTGGCAACCGCCTGCATCGCGATCAGGGCCATGAGGATCAAAATGGTGGGTTGCACCGTCGCCGGGATCGGCGGATCGAAGGCGGTTCCGAACATTTCCCACTTGTAGAACTTGACGACAAAGACCTGCTTGTAGCTGCCGAAGATCAGGAAACCGGCGAAGATGACAACCAGCGATGTCCAGATGATGTCAAAGGCCCGCTGAACAGCTCGAGGCACAATGTCATAGAGAAGGAAAATCCGGATATGGCATCTCTGCTGCATGGCGTAGAGGCCAGAGAACAGGAACACGAAGCCTGCCAACCAAAGTGTGAGTTCATTTGCCCAAAGCGTCGGCGATTCAATCGCATATCGCAGGAAAACCTCCCACAGCATGACCAGCGTCATGGTGATGATCAGGAGCATCGTTATGCGGCCGATGAACAGGGAAAAGCGGTCGACCCGGCGCCAATTGGGGTATTCCATTGGCGCTGCCTGAACATCGCGAATACCGAGCACCAGGATCACCGGAATCAGAATTAATGCCGCCCAGTCGACCGGATCGGCAAATCCGCCAAAAAGACCCTTCATCCCAGGGTTGAAGTCCTTGCGCAGATGCAATTCGCTGGTCTGGTCAAACTGGCTTTGGTTTCCCGGCGGAAGCAAATCCAAGATAAATCCCGGAGCATGCCACACTGTCCATCCTGTGCAGAGAATGAATGCGGCGGGAACTAGCCATTGCCGGAGAAAGCCGGATCTCGCAATCAAGGTGTCACCCCCAATACAACCCAATGCGGATTAGCCGGGTGGAATTTGCCCCGTGCAATTGTGAGTGTGACCGCGGTGGCCCGGAATGTGAAGAGGTAATTCCGATTGTGGGAATTTTCCGGATCAACTGAACTGGCCAAACGCCTCGTAGGTGTCACGGATCAATTTGCACCTGATGCGGCAGGGTTCAAGCCCTGCCGCATTACCATTGTGTTTTGTTTTCGGACCTAGTTCATCAGGCCGAGTTCGGTGAGGAAGCTGATGTGACTCTCAAGGAGAGACTTTGCCTCCGGTGTCGTGGCGAATTCTGTCCATCCGGCCTTGACCGCTGCACGGTACTTGTTGAGTTCCTCCTCTGACCACTCATAGAGGTTGACGCCTTCGGCGCGCAGGTTTTTTGCGCTTCTGGAGTTCTGAACTTCATTGATGGTTGCGTTGCGGAGCGCCAATGCCTGCATGCCGATCTTGAGGATCGCCTTGTGATGATCGGGCATTGCGTCCCAAACATCCTTGCGACAGGTTAAATGGTCGGCCGGCATCGAGTGGAAGCCGGGATAGTTGGTGTGCTTGGCAATCTCATAAAGTCCGAGGCCGATATTGTTGGTGATGTTCGCCGCATCTGCGCCGTCAATGATTCCGGTCTCAAGCGACGTGAACACCTCGTTGAAATCGATCACGATCGGATTGGCTCCAAGATTCTTGAAGACCAGGGTCAGCATTCCCGGAGGTGAGCGGAATTTCCAGTCCTGGAAGTCGGCAACCCCGCGGATCGGCCGGGTCGATGAAAGAGATTCCGGCCCGGGAATCCACCATCCGATGAACTCCATGCCATGGGCATTGTAGAGTTCGTTGAGCGTTTCGTATCCGCCGTTATGGAGCAGCCAGGCAAGCTGCTGGTAGGGGTTGGTGTAGCCGCCCGCCAGATCGCCGGCAAACTGGAAGGCCGGATTCTTGCCGGTTTGGTATGAACCTCCGGTCATGTCGCAATCCAGGATGCCCGTGGCTGCTGCGTCGAATGTCTCGGCAGATTTCACGACGGAGCTTGAATAGAACATCTCAACCTGGATTTCGCCATTTGACATGGCGCTGATGTCCTCAAGGAATTCAGCAGCCATCTGGCCCGACAGGGTTTCGGGCGAGAAGTGCGTTTGAATTCGGAGTTGAGTGGTTTGCCCCGAAGCCGAGATGGCGGTTCCGGCGATGAATGCAGCACCGAGCGCAAGGACTGTTGATTTCCTGAAGAGATTCATGGTGTTTCCTTCCCTTTCCAAATGCGAAATTGCTCCGAACTCTTGTCTTGCCAGTTGGCTGTCCGGATTTGGTATGACCAAAATACAGGCGGATCTTCCGCGTGGCAATCGAAACTTGCCTGGTGGCGCCCATCCTGCCGAAGCAGGGAACTGGGACGTCAAATTGGCGACCTTTGGGACGAAATAGGTTGTTGGTGCCGAACGCAGTCCTTCGCAGATGAGGTTGATCGGATTATTCCAGCCGACTCGTTTCGGCTGCTGCGGGCAAGAATTGGGATCATGTACCTGACTGGACATTTATCCCCTTGCATGGAAAAACAGTGGGATATTTGGTCTTTCCATGAGTATGCGCACATTCACATGCCCTGCATCCACCACCGCTGCGACACATTGCCGTCTTGACTCGTTCCTCGCTCAACAGACGACGTTGTGGCTTGATGAGAAGTATCTCTCATTGACTTAGTGAAACTTAGTGCAAGAACGAGGATTCGAACACTGATGAACTGGAAAGTTCGCTTCGTAATCGCGGTTGGATTTATCAATTTCGAATTCTGGAATCCAGTCAATTACCTGCATCTTACAGCCTCCGCAGGAGATACTTCTGCGGCCCGCATATATGCTGTGTTCTTCATCACGATCGGTCTTCTCGAGCTGCCATCAGGTCTAATTGCCGACATAATCGGACATAAGAAATCCTGTTGGATTGGCAGCGTTATGTGTGCAGCGTTTCCGGTCTTGATAATATTCTCGACGACAGGGTGGTCGTATCTGGCTGGCATGCTTCTTTTGGCGGCAGGAACTTCGCTGATCTCTGGCGCAGATCGCGCATTTCTATTCGAGAATTTGGAGCGCACCAAAGGTTCATCCTCCTACCTGCAATGGGCAGCTCGAACTTCCTTTGTGGCATTCGCAAGTCTTGCTACAGCCACCTTTGTCGGCGGATTGCTGTATTCTTGGTTGCCGGTGGCGCCCTATGGTGGTTATCTACTGGTATCTGCATTGGCCGTAGTTTTATTTGGAACCCTGCCAGCTGGCGACCGGCAGTTCGTGACTGTACGACAATCCGTTGACCATGTGGGTTCTCTTCTAACTGGTGCAATGTTGCAGCTGAAAAGATGGTGGCTCCGCCCAATAGTATTTTCAATGGCGTGCATTGAGGGACTTGCGTATTCGACGTTTGTCTATTCACAGCTGGCGATAGTGGAAGGCGGCCTCTCTGTAGCCAGTCTTGGTCTTATTCTAGGTGGAGTCGAGTTGGTGAATGCCTGCATCTCGTTCATTGTTTCCAGGCTTCATAGTTACGTCCTAAAAATGCGGTACTTCATTTTTTGTGTAACTGTCACTTTCCTATGCTTTGCCATCTTTTTTTATGTTGAGTCAGTTTTGCGCTTATTTCCTTTCTACTTGGGTATGGCATCGGCGATGTTCGTGAAGCTATGTGGGGAAGCGATGGTTCAAGGAGAAATAGACGGCGGGGGTAGAGCTACCGTATTGTCTTGGATTAATACATTGGGAACTATTTTTGGGGACTTATATACTTAACTTGACAGCGCATCAAGCTTGGCATCCTTGGTGATTGGAACAAGAGCCTTTGCGGGTTGTGTCATGAGTGCACTAATTCCAAAAATAACTGATCCAGCCGCCCAAACAATAAGCCAGAACATCAATCCAATGGTTGTTCCAATTGATGATGTTGATTGTTCCAGCGATGATCCATAGCCTGACATTGGGGGATTGGTGGTTTGCACGATTACAATTAACATAATTGCATTCCATCCCCAAAACATCACCATGAAAATTGAATAGATCAGTGAACGTTTGCCGGTGATTTCCTTGTATTGAATATCCAAATTGTCAACATTTGTCATTTTGGGTCCAGCCGATCACTCAGTGCTAAGTTGCAGAACGAACGTTCTGTCAGGTTTGGAACAGGTCGCTAAAATTGAATCGCCAGATCCATCGTTGGTCTGAAACCGAACAATCTTCAAGCTGTTGGTGTCAATGATTGTGATTGGCTCTATTCCCAATTGCAATCCCACAAGGTCAATTTGGATACGGCACTTGGAAAACTTCATTGTTGATTTTTCAATGAGCGTTACTTCTGCATGAGTTGATGTGGCAAAGCCAACCAAAAACACTGCGGGAATGATTGCCAGAATTTTACGCATTTGAAGACCCTTTTCTTGCCAGTGGCAACCTTTCAACAATGCCACTGCGACACCAGCCAGGCGGGTGCCGGGCCGGTCGCCAAACAATCCACGAGTCACGTTGATTCCCGTGTATTTCCGCTGCACGCGGTGTTGTATTCACGGGCAGCCCGACACAGGGCTTCCCGCAGATGTTTGGCGACTGGAGAATCGTATGAAATGGTGCCGATAGGGGCAACACTTTGTTCACGCTGTAAATTCAAAGGAGTAGACGAAGTTGGATTTACGACAGCATTGATGGTATAGATCTATGCTATCGCAAAGCATGTTTTGGAGGAATCAGTGAAAGAGAAGATGAACGGAAGCGTCAATCTGCTTGCTGACGCAATGCGCAAAGTGTTTACGGAGGCGATGGAAGTAGCCGTCCAACCTGTCCGCAGTGATATGGAAGGGATGGAAACCCGCATCAACAAGAACATGTCGAACATGGAAGATCGACTAAACCAGCGCATTGATACAACCAATGAGAACATGCAGGCGCAATTTTCTCAGCAGGAAAAGACCATTGGCAAACTTCTGAAAACACCGAAATCAACGCCAAGCCAATCAAAACAGACATGATGAAATCAATGGTGCCCCCGGCTGGACTCGAACCAGCAACCTTCGACTTAGCGGGCCGTTGCTCTTTCCTGTTGAGCTACGGGGGCGGCCATTGTTGTAGACGGTGACCGGATTCGAACCGGCATGAGGGAAATTTCAAGTAACCTGCCTAACCATTCGAGCCACACCGTCTCACGGTGCCGCATGAAGCTTGACGAAATGTTCGGGAGATATTAAAAGCAATACATCCCGCGCAGATTGTCAAACCACACGCGGTCTTTGACCCTCACCGCTTCCAACGGTGAGGGTCGTCTTTTATGTCAATGTTTTTTGGAAGTCGAATCTTTTGAGCAAAAAATATTATTTACTCAATCAAATCTGAATACATCAATCTCTTGCCGACCATTTGAATCACAACATCCTGCATTTGATTGATTGTGTCCTGACAACGAACCCCATGCCGACCTGAAAACTCGTTGACATATCGTTGCAGGTGCTTTGGAGACATTTGATGATAGGTTCCGTAATATCCACGCTTAAGCAATGACCAACACGACTCCATTCCGTTTGTGTGCGCCATTTTCCTGACATATTCACCAATGGAATGATTAACCGACTCATGCGGTCTGTCGATACCCTTATACGCCAATGCGTCATCGGTATAGATTTGGGCGTCCTTGTCTGTATGACCCTCAACAAAGCCTTGCAGGGTTTTCGCTGTGGTATCCTCGACCACTTGTGCCTTGACCTCGTTGGTTTCTCTGTCCTTGATGCCAACAACGGCTGATTTGCCAACCGTTCCACGGCCTGCATTCAGTTTCTTTGATGCGTGCTTGTTCTTTTCCTTGCCGCCAATGTAGGTTTCGTCAGCCTCAACTGGACCTGTGAACTGCTCGAATCCGCCTTCGTCCCATGCCTCCCTCAAACGGTGCAGCATGAACCATGCCGTCTTTTGGGTGACTTTGAGGTCTCGGTGCAGTTTCATTGATGAAACGCCCTTCAAATGGGTCACATACAGATATATCGCAAATACCCACTTCTGCAGTGGCAAGCGTGAATTCTGAATGGTGGTTCCGGTTCGAACGGAAAAGTATGATCTGCACGATCTGCACCAATAGGGCATTGGTTTTGCCTTCGGAACCCTGATTGTCCTTGAACATCCACAGTGTCCGCAACTGCGATGACCGGAAGGCCAGCGGACATCCTCAAACCACTTCACCGCCGATGCTTCGTCAGGAAACATGGCCGTCAACTCAATCAACGAAATGCCCTTGCGGAATGACTTGCCTGGTGCCTTCATGATACGTTCCCCATTGCCATGCATATGATATAGGGTGTTCAAGCCGGCTTGTCAAGCTAAGTATATAAGTCCCTATTTTTGCGGCCGCAATTACACTCGTCTATGTACAGATGAATGTTTAGGTCACCTCGAAACTGGTCGGCACCGCGGGGTCTTGGGAGTAACCAGAACTTTGTGCATGAGGCTTAACCCATGCGGTTTTGACGAGTCATTTTTGAACCGTTCAGGGTATGGGATAGCAAACTGATTGCGTGCGGTCACCCGTTCCCTGAAGGCTCTGCCTGACTTTTCGCAGCTACGTATTGCCAGATAGATGAGCATTGTCGCAACGTCGTCTGAAGAGAAGCGGCCGAAGGTTTTGGTGGTTTTTCGGATGATCCTGTTCATGCTCTCAATCGCGTTGGAAGTGTTGATGATTTTGTGCAGGTCTGTCTGGAAGGTGAAGAACGGGATGACCTCCTGTCATGCGCGCTCGTGTATTCCGATGCATTTGAACACGATTCCGAGAACATTGGCGGATCGGAATTCATATTGATGTCCCTGATTTCGTGGAAACAGACAGGGATGTGTCACACTCTCATGGACTTCGCAAGGCCATTCAATTGCCGATCATACCCGAAGGCACAGTGGCCGATGCTCGAACCAACAGTTCAAGCGAGCTTGAATTCGGTGCCAAACGAAAAGTCCGTGATCCTCTTGGAATTCCAAACCATCGAGCACAGGAAGTTTGGTTCAAATCGTCGACTAGCGGCCCATCCAGCCGCCGTCGACCGTTAGGATTTCACCGTCAATGTAGTCCGACGCCGAGCAGCCAAGGAACACGGCCGGGCCGGCAAAATCCTCGGGCCTGCCCCAGCGTCCTGCCGGAATGCGCTCCAAAATGGCGAGATACCGTTCAGGGTCGCTGTGTAGAGCTTCGGTGTTGTCGGTAACGATGTAGCCGGGAGCAATGGCGTTCACATTTACCCCCGAGCCCGCCCATTCGTTGGCCAGAGCCTTGGTCAACTGACCGATTCCGCCCTTTGAAACGGAGTATCCCGGCACCCGAATTCCGCCCTGAAAGGTCAAAAGAGATGCGGTGAAAATGATCTTTCCGGAACCGCGCTTGATCATTTCCCGACCTATTCCCCGGCTGAGAATGAACTGCGATGTGAGGTTGACCTCAATAACCTCGTCCCACCACTCGTCTGGATGTTCTGCGGCCGCTTCACGCCTGATCGTTCCGGCATTGTTGACGAGGATGTCGGGCACCGGGCCTTCGGCAACGATTTGTTCAACCAAATCCTGCACCGCAGACCGGTTGGCGAAGTCGCAGCGATAGGGGCGAAACTTCCTTCCCAACTTGGCAACAGCCTCACCGACCGCGCTTCCCTTCTGCTCCATCGATACGCTGGCGCCGATTATGTCGGCCCCCGCTGCAGCAAGCGACTCGGTCATCGCGCGCCCAATGCCGCGGCGGCATCCGGTTACCAACGCCAGTTTACCGCTCAGGTCGAAATTTGCCGGATTTGTCATTCGTTGGCCCCTATCCTGATCAGGCTTTTCATTGAAGTCGGGTTCGAATCGAGAGATTCAAAAGCGGCCTGGATCGCCGACAGAGGGTGGATGTCGGTAATGATCGCATCGGCATCAATGCCACCATTGGCGACGATCTTAATGGCCCGTTCGTAGTCTTCCGGTTCATAAACCCTTGCACCAGAAAGTTTCAACTCCCGCCAGAAGAACCGGAAGAGGTCGACAGTTGGTTTCTCTGCGTGAATGGCAACCATGACAATTCTGGCCCGGGCCGCAGCCACGGCAGTCATGGCATCAACGCCAGCTTGGGTTCCCGAAACCTCAAAGACGACATCCGCTCCCCGGCCGCCGGTGCAGGCATTGACCTTTTTCGCAAGGTCCTCTCCGGTTGGATCAATCGTCGCAAAATCCAACTTGTTGGCGATTTCAAGACGATGCGGGTTTACCTCCGAGATCAGAACCTGCGCACCTGCATTCCTGGCGGTCATTGCCACCAACATTCCTATCGGTCCGGCGCCAACGACGACCGCAAACTCATCCCGGCGCAACTCCGAAATTCTTACGTCGTGGCAGGCAACAGCGACCGGTTCAATCAAGGCCGCATGTTTCATGGAAAGGCCGTCCGGGAGTTGGTGAATTGTGTGCTTCGGCACGTTCCAAACTTCCTGCATGGCCCCATCGGTGTCGAGGCCAAGGAATTTCAGGTTATGGCAGATGTGATTGTGTCCCGCAGCGCATGCAGGGCAATTGCGGCAATGATCAAGCGGGCGCACGACAACTCTTTGACCGCATCGAATGTCCGCAACCCCGTTTCCAACCGCTTCCACGATTCCGGACATTTCGTGTCCGATTATCCGGTTTGCACCCACGCGCCCGTCCATGTGGCCATGAAACACATGCATGTCGGTTCCGCATATCCCGCAATATGCGATTCTGACCGAAACCTCGCCCTGTCTTGGCGGAACGGCTGACCGGTGTTCCACAGAAAAGGTCTGGTTGCCGCGGTAGAATGCTGCCTTGATGTCGCTCGGCATCAGTTCGGTGTCTCCTCTTGTGCGGCGTTCAGCTTTTCCCAATCGAACTCCACACCAATTCCGGGTTTGGACGGTGCAACTGCCATGCAATCCTCAATCATCAATGGTCTTGTCGTATATTGGTCGATTGGGAATGAATGAACTTCCAGCAAACCCGGATTCGGTCTGGCCGACACCAAACTTACATGCAGTTCCTGCATTCCGTGACTGCAAATCGGCAATCCGTGCCTCTGTGAGAGATCCGCCACCTGCAGCCAGCCAGTTATTCCACCGCAATTCGACGCGTCGGGCTGGATGTAGGAAAGGCGCGCATCCCTGAAAGCGAATTCAAATTCATGAATGGTGTGCAGATTTTCACCCATTGCAAGAGGTATTCCCGTCTGTTCCGCAATGGCCGCATACCCCCTGTAATTGTCCGGAATGACGGGCTCCTCAAACCAGAGCATGTCATATGGCAGAAAAGCGCCAGCGGCGGCAATGGCCTGATCGACACTCATTGAAAGATTTGCGTCGACCATGAACCCAATGTTTGGGCCAACCAATTTGCGCACAGCTTCAACGCGTTCAACATCTTCATCGAGGCTTGGTTTGCCGACCTTTATCTTCACGGCGTTGAACCCCCGGTCGAGGTATTCTCCAATTGAACCGAGCAGCTTTGGCAGCGGAAAGTTCAGGTCTATCCCTCCCGCGTATGCGCTGCATCTGTCGGACGCACCCCCTGCCATCCGCCAGAGAGGCAGGCCTGCACCGCGGCACCGGAGATCCCAAAGTGCAATGTCAACGGCTGATATCGCAAAGGATGCTATTCCACCCCTTGCCACATAGTGCAGGTGCATCTGCATCTCGTGGTTGAGTTGTTCGACCGGCCCGGCATCCATGCCAACCAGCATCGGAGTCAGATCATGCGTGATCATGGCAAGAACAGCGTGTCCGCCTTTGCCTCCCGTGTAGGTGTAACCGGTGCCTTCGGAGCCGTCCTCCAAACGAACCGTCGCCGTTATCAGTTCAAAATGGGTATGATCGCCATGGACCGCGTCGGTAAGTACTTCGGCAAGTGGAACTCGGAAAAGACGCGCGACAACAGTGCTGATTTTTGACATTGTTTGCGACCGGATATGCTCTGTTTGCGCCGTTTGGCGTAATTTGGGCCTTGCAGAAGGGGCGATCGGATGTTTTGTATGACCAAAACCGATTGTGCTCAAGGCGGCTGACGAACTTATTTCATGCAGGATGAAGAGCAGTTCAGTTTAAACGATGATTTGGAAACCGCTGGCGGCAGGGCAGCAGATGATGTGTTTCGGGGAATTGCCGGTCGGATTGTGTCCGGGGAACTTTCCGAGGGCACACCGTTGCCGCCGGAACGGGAGATCATTGAAGCCTATGGGGTCAGCCGGACGGTCGTGCGAGAGGCAGTTCAGGCTCTCGCCAACAGGGGGCTCGTGGAGGCAAGGCCGCGCCATCGGCCGGTTGTTCGCAAACCCAGCTATGACACGGCGTTCGAAACCGTGGCGAATGTGGTTGAGAGGCTGCTTAAGCGCCCCGGAGGTGTAAGGAATCTCTTTGACACGCGGGTCATGATTGAAGCCGCATTGGTACGGCAGGCTGCGAAAGACGCTGCTAAAGAGGAGATCGCAGCCATTGATGCCGCACTTCAAGCCAATCATGAGGCAATTGATGACAGCGAAACCTTTTATCGGACAGATGTCGAGTTTCACGCCACCCTCTATGCGGTTGCGCACAACCCGGTGCTGCCGGCGGTACACCGGGCCTATGCAACTTGGCTGTCACCGCAATGGTCAAGAATGCCGCACGAGCCGGCCCGGAATCGGGTCAATTTCGAATTTCACAGTCGAATATTTGAAGCGATCCTCATGAGGGACCCGGATCAGGCGGAGACGCAACTGCGTTCACACCTTGCCTATGCCTGGGAACAGGTGCGTGAGACCTTCGGCGATGTTTAGGCATGTGTTCAACTCCATCGACACCGCTTTGATGACTTCTGCGGCATTGCCATTCCCCCGCCGAACATTTCGCAGGCTCGCATGCGGCTGATCGAACGGGCAGGCCTTTCTGTCCTCGGGCGGTTCGAGCCTGAATTGGCGCACCGGATATCCTTGCGAGTTTTCAGGGCTGGCTTGGCCCCGGTTTCCCCGGCGCAACCGTCGCCAAGGCTGGCAGTTAACCTTTCGGGAATCGACTTGCCCAATCCCCTCGGGCTTGCGGCAGGATTCGACAAGAATGGCGAGGCAATCGGTCCGTTGCTGAAAGCCGGGTTCGGATTCATCGAAATTGGCGGCGTTACGCCCTTGCCGCAGCCGGGCAACCCGCGACCGCGCGTGTTCAGGCTGAAAGAGGATGAAGCCGTGATCAATCGGTTGGGATTCAACAATGACGGTGCGATCGCGGTCGCCGGCAGACTGTCGGCAAGAACTGAGTGCGGAGTGGTCGGAATAAACATCGGGCCGAATCGTGAAAGTTCCGACTGGACGGCCGACTTTGTGCGGGTGCTTGATGCCTGCGGTGGGCTTGTGAATTTCGCGACTGTCAACGTATCCTCACCGAACACCCGGGGATTGCGCAACCTTCAGGCCACCGAACCCTTGGCTGGGATAATTGACGCGGTCATGGAGACTCGCGACCGGTTGGCAAACAAACCGCGCATATTCCTCAAGTTGGCGCCGGATGTTTCCGGCGACGACATTGCCCGCATCGCGGAAACTGCTTTGGCAGGGAATGTTGACGGAATTGTGGCCACCAATACGACAATCAAGCGTCATGGGGTCACATCCCCGCTGGCCGCCGAGACCGGTGGCCTTTCCGGTCGACCGCTCCGCGATCGGTCGACCCGTGTTTTGAGTCAGCTCCACAAAGCAACCGGCGGCACGATTCCCCTGATCGGTGTTGGCGGAATTTTCTCAGGCGCGGACGCATACGCCAAGATACGCGCTGGTGCGACAGCTCTGCAGATCTATACCGGCCTTGTGTATCGCGGCCTGTCGGCAGTTGGCTCGATTCTTGGTGAACTCGACGCACTTTTGGAGCGTGACGGCTTCGAAACGGTGGCGCAGGCTGTTGGGGCCGATCAGGAGTCCGGAAACTGATGCTGCTGGTTGCAACACTATCAGGCGGCCACTCCCTCCAAGGCAGGATAGCGCATGCCCAACGTTATCCCGCGCGCGACAAAAAATGCGAGCAGCGCTGCCCAAAGGCCATGATTTGCAATGGCCGGAAGAAGCACCAACAAGGTCAGCCCATAAACAACAACTGAAATTGCCATGCTGTTGCGCATGTCGCGGGTCCTCATGGCACCGACAAATATGCCGTCAAGCATCCAGGATGGTGCACCGATCAATGGAAGCGCCACCATCCAAGGGAGGTATTTCCTTGTTTCCGCCTGAACGTCGGATGCAGTAGTCATCAAATCAATCAGAAACGGGCCAAATACCGCAAACATCAACGCAAGCACGAGAACGCCAATTCCGGCCCACATGCTTGAGTAGATGACTGAACGTCTCAACTCGCTTCGGGTTCGTGCACCAATCGAAAGTCCAACCAGTGCCTCTGCAGAAAACGCAAATCCATCCAGCGCATAGGCGGTTATATGAAGAAACTGCAGCAGGATCTGATTTGCAGCCAATGTTACGTCCCCAAAATCGGCGGCAATGAACAGGAACGACACGAACGCGCATTCAATCAGCAGGTTCCGAACCAGAATGTCGAAGTTGAAAATGGCCATGCGCCGGAGCTCGACGATGGCAAACACCCTGTTTCGATTTAGCAGGGCGCGATTGCTGAAGGCGTTGCGGCACAGCCAGAGACCAAGCGCCACGCCGCTGAATTCAGCGATCAATGAAGCGACCGCAACCCCTCGCACGCCTAAATCCAGCCAAAGCACGAAAACAAGATCAAGCACGATGTTGATGCCGTTCATCACAATCTGAAGAACAAGGACCGACTTTGTTCTTTCAAGCGCGATCAGCCACCCCACAATTCCGAAAAGGCAGATTGCTGCCGGTGCAGAGTGAATTCGGATCCGAATGTAATCAGAGGCCAATGACTCAACTTCAGGCGAAACCGGAGCGATCAGGAAAGCGGCCTTGGCAACCGGAATTTGGATGCAGATCAGGAGAATCCCGGCGGCCAATCCAACTGCAAGGCTTCTGATGAGAAGGATTGAGACGTCATTTTGGTCCTTCTTTCCGCGCGCCTGTGCCGTCTGTCCGGATGTGCTCAAACGGAGGAATCCAAAGAACCAGTAGAGGGTCGTGATGATGATGGCACCAATTCCGACTGCGCCGATCGGTGCGGCTTCTCCAAGCTGCCCAACAACACCAGTGTCAACCGCCCCGAGAATCGGAACGGTTGCGTTCGAGAGCACGATCGGGATCGCAATCTTGAGGATGCGCCGATGGGTGATGCCTTCAGGGGAAAATTCAGTCATGCGAATTCAACCGAGTTGGATCGGGATGGCAGGCAAGACGCTGGATCATGCACGCGTCCAGGACGGCGATTGGTGAGCTTCGTGCCCGCCTGGCGACGATGCATCTCGAACATGGCAACGATTTTTTCGAACCTCGGGCCGACGCCGCCATACCTTGGCGGCAAGGCAGCTGTCTGCAATTGGACATGGTTGTATCCTGGACATGTGGCGTCCCGACTTCCAACCAGGCGCGCCAGACTTCGTATTGGCGCTTGAATTTGGTTTCGCAAGCAGTAAATTGCACCAGTTGATAATGATTCGCAATCGCAGTTAAGGTTGTTCATGGCTTCGGACGTTACAATTGCATTGATGCCTCAGCAGGCAGGGGGGCGTCGCCCGTTCGGGTCCGTTCGTCCCCAGCGTGCACTGATTTCGCTGCTTGTTCTTTTGGCGCTGGCGGCACCGGGGCAGTTCGGTTCGGTCAGCCGTGCGATGGTCATCGATGCCTACACTCAGGTCAGTGTATTTGTCGCTGCAACCCTCTTGCTCTTTTATGGTGCAGAACGGCTGTTCAGTTTTGACATCGGATCAGTTCTGCGCCGTTCGGGCATCTATTCGGTTCCCATTGCCGCAGGCCTCGGTGCAACTCCGGGATGCGGCGGTGCGGTGATGGTTGTTGCCGCCTATTCTTCCGGAAACGTCAGTTTTGGTGCGGTTGTTGCGGCACTTACGGCCACCATGGGGGATGCCGCCTTCCTGTTGATTGCAATACGTCCGGATGCAGCCTTGGTGGTTCTGCCTCTGTCCTTTGCCGTTGGAATTGTTTCCGGATGGACAATTGACAAGCTGTTTCCGAATCTCGGCGAGATCCGGGTTCGCGGGGGCAAAGGGTCTCCGGCTCCTGTGGGCGAAACCAGATTCAAGGACCTCGCCTATTTGGTTCTTTGCGCTCCTGGACTTGCCATCGGGGTGTTGACGCTTCTTCAGTTCGAGTTGACCGGAATCTTGGATTCCCTTGCTGCGGCTATCGCATTGTCGGGCACCGTTCTGGGGCTGATCATCTGGTCAACTTCCTCCTTTGTTACGATGAGCAGTTCTCAGGACAGCCCGCCGACCCGCACGGCTGAGGAAACAAGCTTCATTTCGATCTGGGTAATTGCCGCATTTCTGTTCTACGAATATCTGGTGGCATTTGGCGGGCTCAATCTTGATGCTTTCTTTGGCACGGTTGCTCCGTTGCTTCCCCTTGTTGGCATCCTTGTCGGATTCATCCCCGGCTGCGGTCCGCAGATCTTGGTGGCGACGCTTTACATCAACGGTGTCATCCCATTCGCAGCAATCGTGGGCAATGCAATTTCGAATGATGGTGATGCTCTGTTTCCGGCCATCGCCGTTGACGCGAGAGCCGCAGCACTTGCAACAATTGTCTCTGCGGTTCCGGCCCTCCTGGTGGCCTATGGTCTGTTTTTCCTTGCACCTGGTTTCATGAACTGACGCACGGTTTGCGGTTTGTTCAGGTCGCAGGCGGCCAGTTGACGGTGGCCGCGCGACGGTGCAACCGATCAACGTCACGCCCATTCCATTTCCCGAGCTGATTTTCGGTCATTCTTTTCATTCATTGTTGCGCGGGAAGATGGTAGTTCCGCGGCAGTTTCATGGCCAAATACAGGATTCACTTCATGACCATCAGCCTCTACTGTTTCGGTGAAAGCGGGAATGCCTACAAGGCTGCGCTGCCGATGGAACTCTCCGGCTTGGACTGGCGGGCGGTTTATGTTGATTTCTTCAATGGGGAGACCAGAACCGCCGAATACCGCAATCTCAATCCGATGGGAGAGGTTCCGGTAATGGTCGAAGATGGCCTGATCCTGAGTCAGTCGGGTGCAATTCAGCACCACATCGTCGAGCGGACTGGCCGGTTTGGCGGGCGCACCGATGATGAGCGGCGGGAAATTCTGCGTTGGGTGCTGTGGGACAACCACAAAAATTCCTCATATTCCGGAACAACCCGATTCCTGATGAATTTCCTGGCTGAGGAAAAGCGGTCGCAAGAGGTCATCAACTGGCTTCAGGGACGCACAAGGGGGGCATGGCAGACCTTGGAAACTTTTCTTGCCGACCGGGATTGGCTGGTGGGCAGCGAGGTTTCGATCGCGGATTTCGCGTGCTGCGGATATCTGTACTATCCGGAGCCCTTCGGTTTTGAACGGGTCGAATGGCCGGCAATCGACCGGTGGCTGGATCGCATCGCGGCGCTTGACGGCTGGAGGCATCCATATGATTTGATGCCGGGAAATCCGTCGGACCGGGAGAACTGACAAATGCCTAACGCCTATGTCTATGATGCAATCCGCTCACCCCGGGGACGCCGGAATGGCTCATTGCGCGAAGTTTCCGCGGTTCGGCTGTCGGCTATGATGATTGACGCCGTTCTGGAACGAAGTGGCATTGGCACAGATTGCGTTGAAGATGTCATTTGGGGGAATGTCACTCAGGTCGGTGAGCAGGGTGGTTGCCTTGCGAGAGCTGCCGTATTGCTGTCCGGGTTGGATGACGGCGTCCCGGGCGTGTCGGTCAACCGTTTTTGCGCCAGCGGTCTCGAGGCGGTAAATCTTGCCGCAAATCAGATCCGTGCCGGTGACGGAGAGAGCTACATCGCTGGCGGGGTCGAGATGATGAGCCGCGTACCCATGGGATCTGACGGCACCCCCTACGCAGTTGATCCCCAATTGGCGATGGGAACCCATTTCGTGCCGCAGGGGATTGGCGCCGACATCATTGCCACGGAATTCGGATTTTCCCGGGAGCAATGTGACCGATATGCAATGGAATCGCAGAAACGAGCGGCCACGGCTTGGAATGAGGGGCGTTTTTCTGGATCGATTGTTCCGGTCAAGGATCACAACGGCATTCTGATTCTTGGAACCGATGAGCACATCCGGCCCGAGACCTGCATGCAGGCGCTGGCCGGGCTTGAGCCCTCCTTCAGGACAATCGGAGAGAGCATGCCTGGATTTGATCGGGTCGCGATCATGAAATACCCGCATCTCGAACGAATCGAGCATGTTCACCACCCAGGAAACTCTTCGGGGATCGTTGACGGAGCTGCGGCGGTTCTCATCGGTTCGGACGGATTCGGGAGAATGACGGAAGCAAGGCCAAGGGCGCGCGTCAGATCCTGTGCCAGGGTGGGGTCGGATCCGACGATCATGCTCACTGGGCCGGTTCCGGCAGCCCGAACCGCTCTCGAACGGGCTGGGATGACAATTGACGACATTGACGTCTTCGAGATCAATGAAGCATTTTCGGCGGTTCCGTTAAGATTCATGCAGGCATTTGATCTTGATACTGACCGGGTCAATGTCAACGGTGGAGCGATTGCGATGGGGCACCCGCTCGGTGCGACAGGTGCCATGATTCTCGGCACTGCGCTTGATGAGTTGGAGCGGTCCGACGGAGAGACTGCACTCATTGCCCTGTGCGTAGGGGGCGGCATGGGTGTGGCAACCATAATTGAACGCGTTTCAGGAACAAAATGATGGCAGATTTCCACTACTCCACAGACGCGGATGGCGTGGCGACGATCACTTGGGACGTTCCCGGCCGAACAATGAACATTTTGCGGATTGAGGGATTCATCGAACTCGGGAATTGCATCAACGCCGCAATGTCGGACGACAATGTGCGCGGAATTGTCATCACCAGCGGCAAGGGGAGCTTTTCCGGAGGCATGGACCTTGCAGGGTTTGAGGAATTGACGCGGCTGGGCTTTAGGGAATCGCCCGGAGCCGTGCTGGAGCAGATGATGGGAATCCATCGGCTGCTGCGCGGCTTGGAGACCGGCGGAAAGGCTGCGAACGAGTTTGAAGGGCGCAAACCGGTCGTTGCCGCCATTCCCGGGACTGCGGTGGGCATTGGATTTGAACTTCCGCTCGCCTGCCACCGCATCATTTGCGCCGACAAGCCGGATGTCGGCATCGGCCTTCCTGAAATCAAGGTTGGATTGTTTCCCGGTGCCGGCGGAACAACAAGGCTGATCCGAAAGCTCGGTTTGGCCGCTGCCGGACCGTGGTTGTTCAAGGGCACGCTCGCCGATCCCCGGACGGCCCTGTCGTCCGGCCTCGTGGATGAGGTGGTCGAACCGGACCGGTTGCTGGAGAGTGCACGAAAATGGGTCCTTGAAGCTTCGGAAGACGATTTGATCAAGCCTTGGGACCGGAAGGGCTACAGGATTCCCGGCGGAACTCCCTATGACAGGGAGGGATTCGAGAGTTTTGTTGGCGCGCCGGTCATGATCAATTCAAGGACCTTCGGAGTATATCCCGCCGCCAAGGCCTGCCTTTCGGCAATTTATGAGGGCTCGCTGGTTCCGTTCGACGCCGCAATCAAGATTGAGGCCCGCTGGTTCACCAGCCTTCTCATGGAGCCTTCAACGGCGTCAATGATCCGGACGGTTTTCACCGACAGGAAGGCACTTGGCAAAGGCGTTCGCCGCCCGGCGGGAATCGAGGCACAGCGAATTGCGCGACTTGGTGTCGTGGGTGCCGGCATGATGGGTGCGGGCATTGCACAGGTTGCCGCAAAAGCCGGAATGGATGTGGTCTTGCTGGATCGCGATCAAGACAGGGCCAATGGCGGGAAGGAACGGGTCGCCGGCATGCTGGAGCGTCAGGCGGGAAGGGGTGGAAGTTCGCGTGAAGCTGTCCGGGAGACGCTCTCCCGGATCAGGCCAAGTTCCGTCCTTTCCGACCTCCGGGGTTGCGAATTGGTCATTGAGGCGGTTTTTGAGGATCCCAAAGTGAAGACAGGGGTGATCGCCGAGGTCGCCGCCTGCGCCGGATCCGATTGCGTGATTGCATCGAATACCTCGACCCTGCCGATAAATGGGCTGGCCAAGGCGGCCTTGCACGCCGGGAATTTTCTTGGCATGCATTTTTTTAGTCCCGTCGACAGGATGATGCTGGTTGAAATCATCAGGGGCAGCGGGACCGGGGACAAGGCGGTGGCGCGCGCGATTGATTTCGTCCGTGCGATCCGCAAGGTGCCCATAATCGTGAACGATGCCAGATTCTTCTATGCCAACCGTTGCATAATTCCCTACCTCAATGAAGGAATACGCATGGTTGGTGAAGGTGTTTCCCCGGCCTTGGTTGAGAATGCCGCAAAGCTAATGGGAATGCCTGTGGGTCCGCTGCAGCTTGTTGACGAGACTTCAATCGATCTCGCCGCAAACATTGCGGCTGCAACCAAATCGGCACTCGGAAACGATTATGCGGATGGAGATGTGGATCGGATCATTGATTTCCTTGTCAAGAAAGGGCGACTGGGCAGGAAGGTGGGAGCCGGATTCTATGAATACGGGCCGAAAGGGAAGCGGGTCGGACTGTGGCCCGGACTTGCCGCTGAATTCCGGCCGCTTTCACCGCAGCCGGACATTGAAGAGGTGAAGAACCGGCTGCTTCTCATTCAGGTCCTTGAGGCGGTGAGATCCCTGGAGGAGGGGGTGCTGACTGATGTTCGAGAGGGGGATGTCGGTGCAGTTCTGGGATGGGGACTGGCCGTCTGGGCCGGGGGGCCATTCAGTTGGCTTGACATGATTGGCGCCGCCGCCGCCGCCGAACTCAGCCATGAGCTTTCCGCCTGCCACGGCCCCAGATTCAAGGCGCCCCGGCTATTGTTGACCAAGGCTGCGAACGGGGAAAAGTTCACCGCCGGCGGGGCGACTCGGTCCGCTGGTGCATGAATGTTGCCCTTGACCCAAGGCGTGCCGATCCTGAGTCGCGATTTACAACTCGTGCCTCTTGGTCCATTAGCTGGCGTCCAGGTTGACATGACTGAAGATACGGTGACCTGATGGGTTGGCTTGAGGATGAATCGGGGCTTGATCGGTGCGAGGCGAATTTCGTACCGCTGACCCCGCTTTCACACCTAAATCGGGCCAAGGACGTTCATCCTGAGCGGGAGGCGCTTGTCCACGGCAACCGCCGCTTCAACTATTCGCAATACCACAGGCGCGTAACGACCTTGGCCGGCGCAATCGCGAAGATGGGCATCAGGCCCGGAGATGTGGTCTCAACGATCCTTCCCAACATTCCGGCTGCCATGGAAACGCATTTTGCGGTTCCGGCATGCGGCGCCGTTCTCAATGCCATCAACGTCCGGCTGGACACGGCGACAGTGGCCTACATCTTCGGGCATGCAAGGCCCAAGCTTGTATTTGCCGACACGCAGTTCCTGCCCTTGGCTGAGGCCGCAGCAAAGGATCTGGCGCATCCTCCCGTGATCGTTGAAGTCGCCGACCCGCAAGCCGGTCATTCGGCAACCGGCAAATTCCACGAATACGAAGAATTGATTCTCAACGGTCCTGTGGATTTCAATTGGATGATGCCCGAGGATGAGTGGGAAAGCATTTCGTTGAACTACACTTCGGGGACAACCGGAAAACCCAAGGGGGTCGTCTGCAGCCATCGGGGCGCCTACCTCATGACAATGGGGACGGTTATCAGCTGGCGCATGACCCTTTATCCCCGGTACCTTGCGATCGTTCCACTGTTTCATTGCAACGGGTGGAACCACACTTGGCTCCTGCCTGCCATGGGCGGAACCATAATCTGTTGCCGCGAGGTGAGGGCCAAGGCAATCTATGATGCAATTGCCGACGAGGGCGTTACGCATTTCGGTGCTGCCCCGATTGTGCTCAATATGCTGGCCAATGCTGAGCCGGCCGAGAAACGCGATTTTGACCGAACCGTCGAGGTGTTCACGGCCGGAGCGCCGCCTGCAGCGGCGACCCTGAAGGCGGTTGAAGGGTTGGGTTTCAACGTTACCCAGACCTACGGCCTTACCGAGACCTATGGGCACGTTACCGAATGTGTATGGAAGAATGACCAGTGGGATGAACTTTCGGACGGGGAAAGGGCCGCCATCAAGGCGCGCCAGGGAGTGCGCATTCCGACCATGGAAGACATCACCGTTGTCGATTCTGAAACCGGAGTTCCGATTGAACGTGACGGAAAAGCGCTTGGAGAGGTCGTCATGCGCGGAAATTCCGTCATGAAGGGATACTATCGGAACGCAGATGCCACGCGGGATTCCTTCAGGGGCGGTCACTTTTGGTCCGGCGACATCGCCATTCTTCATCCCGACAGTTACATTCAGATCGCCGATCGTTCGAAGGACGTCATAATCTCCGGTGGGGAGAATGTTTCCTCTGTGGAGGTGGAAGGTGTGCTGATGCACCATCCGGCCGTGTCGCTTTGTGCCGTCGTGGCAAAACCCGATGCCAAATGGGGTGAAGTGCCATATGCCTTCGTGGAACTGAAGCAGGGTGCGACAGCTTCGGCCGAGGAACTTATTGCGTTCTGCCGGAAGTCACTTGCAGGTTTCAAGACGCCCAAGGGGGTGAAATTTACCGAGTTGCCCAAGACGGCAACCGGCAAGATTCAAAAGTACGAACTGCGTAAGGTCGTCAGTGCCGACTGACTCGATCGCCAAATGGCTCCGGATGGGCAGCACAACGGAACCAAACAACCACACCGGGATGTCCGAATGGAGAAACTGACTGACTTTCAGCTTCTTGAATGTGCCGGACGCTGGCACAAATCGGCGACCGATGCGGGCCTTGATGTGGTTGTCAAGATAGACAAGTCCCTCCTTACATTGGTTGGAAAGGACGATCGGGTCATCGTTGTATGGACACTTGACGCGATCCAGCGGACGAATCCCGGGAGTGAGCCGGGAGAGCCGGCCTTCTATTCGCCAGACGATGAGGGGATGGAGACGGTCGAGATTTCGGACCCGAGCATGATTTCAGTCATTGACGACATCATCTCAAAGTATGTTGAACCGGAAATTGGGTCCGGCCTGTCGGTGCGCGGTTTCATGCTGTTTTTGGCATTGGTCGCAGTTGTCGCAACACTGCTTTTCGCGTTTTCGGGCTCCATTGCCCAGCAGATGGCCGGGTTGGTTTCCGCAAAGGAGCGGCAAGATATCGGCGAACGCATACTTGCTCACTTTCTTGACGCAAATGGGCGTGCGTGCGGGTCGGCCCATGGCGCCAGGTCGCTCAATCTGCTTGATGATCGCCTTTTCGGGTCGGGAAAACATGAATTGATGGTTGTGCCAACCGAATTGGTCCGAAGTCTGATGCTGCCCGGTTCGATAATCATCCTCGGCAGTTCGTTGCTTGAGGTGCATGACGGACCCGAAGTCATTGCCGGTTACGCTCTCGCCGAATCCGTTGCCGCCGAACACCTGGATCCGTTTGAGAGGTTTCTGAGGAGTGCAGGGCTGCGGGTTGCGGTTTACTTGGCCTTGGGAAAGGGGGCCGACGATGACGTCATCAAGGAATTTGCCGCATCGGTTCCGGTGTCGGGGCCCACGATTTTTGATGAGGCCGAACTGCTGGCCAAGTTTGAAGGCGCCGGGTTCACGAGCGCCCCGTTTGCCCGGGCATCCGGGCGCAATGGGCCCCTCGAGGCGGGTGACCCATTCCCGAACATTTACGAGCCGCTGCTGTCCGATGGAGATTGGCTGCGGCTTCGGGACATTTGCCTCGAATGATCAAGCGTTGCCGGATTGCCTGCAGCGGATTGCCGGATTGCCGTCGGCGAAGCGGGGTTTCTGTGAATTCTGCGCTTGATCGCCGGAACGCAGGCGAGATTGACGCGCGATTGCCGTCGCTTGGCAGGAGCTGACGTGAACCTGCCCGGCGCCTACAGACAGCGCGTGGCCGATGGCCTGCTGAAGGAAGATCCCGCCCAATTTGAAGCGCTCGAAATTCTCGAAGACCTTTGCAGCCGTTCGCAGGCAGGCGAAAATCGTTTGGGCGGGCTCGGAAGGCTATTGGGCCGACGGAGCAACGAGCCCGGCGGTGGCCTGTATTTATGGGGCGGGGTTGGTCGCGGAAAATCAATGCTGATGGATCTCTTCTACGAGCATCTGCCCGTCAGGCGAAAGAAGCGAACGCACTTTCTTGAGTTCATGCAGTCCGTTCACACGGACCTGCACCGAATCAGGAAGAGGGAGGTAACGGACGCAATATTGCCTGCCGCCGACGCAATTGCGAATAAGGCTTCCCACCTTTGCCTGGACGAAATGCAAATCGACGACATCGCAGATGCCATGATTGTGGGAAGGTTGTTCAAGCGGTTGTTCGAACGGAATGTAACGGTGGTAACAACATCCAATCGACCGCCGGATGAGCTGTACAGGCACGGGCTCAATAGACATCTCTTTTTCCCCTTCATCAAACTCATCAGCAACCGGATGACTGTTCACGAGATCGGCGGCGGCGATGATCATCGCAGGGGACGGTTGGCAGACAGGCAAACATACTTCGTTCCCGCCGACAGAGCTGCGCAAAAGGGAATTGATGGCATATGGGATCAACTCACCCAAGGAAGGATGGGAAGTCTTGTCCTGACCGTGAAAAGTCGCAGGGTTGAATTGCAGTCCTTCGCCAATGGAGCGGCCAGGGTTGATTTCTCAAATATTTGTGGGATGCCGTATGGACCGGCGGACTACCTTGCGATTGCCGGTGCGGTTCGGGTTCTTGTGGTTGAGAACGTTCCGTTGATGTGCCGAGCCAATCACAATGAGGCGAAGCGCTTCGTGATGCTGATTGATGCCCTCTATGATTCCGGTGTCATGGTTGTCATGTCGGCCGCGGCGGTTCCGGAGGAGCTTCATCAAGGCGGCGGCGGTGCCTTCGAGTTTGAGCGGACCAGCTCTCGCTTGGCCGAGATGCAGTCAAGCGAATGGGGAGCGGTTCTGGAATGAAGCGGGATTTCCAATTGGAGATTAAACTTGAGGAAAGGATGCTCCGGGCGGGGCAGCTGATGCGTTTCGGCCTTCCGGACGATTTTTGCTGCACTGAATTCCTGTTGCGAGGGCCGCGCCTTCACCGCACATTGTCAAGGTGGCTTGGGTTCTGCAGGGAGCGGTTGCCTGATGCTGGAGTAGGTCTCGAAGCGGCCATGCGGCAGATGCGTCCAACAAATTGAACGGAAGGATTGTGCAATGCCAAGGATTACCCCTACCGTTGAGCAACTTCCCGCCACCATCCCATTTGTCGGTCCCGAGGCCGCGGAGAGAAAGCGGGGCAGGAATTTTCTTGCGCGAATTGGCGCAAACGAGAGTGTTTTCGGCCCATCGCCGAATGCGAAGGAGGCGATGCGCCGGGCCGCCGAAGATGTCTGGATGTATGGCGACCCCGAAAATCACGACCTGAAGCACGCAATATCCGAGCATCTGGGCGTCGGTTTCGAAAATGTGGTTGTGGGCGAGGGGATAGACGGCCTGCTTGGATACTTGGTACGCATGATTGTCCAACCGGGAACCAGGGTGGTGACATCACACGGTGCCTATCCGACATTCAATTTTCATGTGAATGGCCATGGAGGCGAATTGGTTATGGTTCCCTATCGGGACGACCATGAGGATCCGGACGGATTGATTGGGGCGGCGGCGCAATGCGGTGCTGCCTTGATCTATCTTGCCAATCCCGACAATCCGATGGGTACATGGCATCCGGCGTCAACCCTCAGAAATATGATCGAGTGCGTCCCGGATGGAAGTCTGCTGGTCCTCGACGAGGCATATGTCGAATGCATGCCCGCCGGCCATTCCCTTCCGTTCGACACCTCCGATCCGAAGGTAATCAGGATGCGCACCTTCTCCAAGGCCCACGGCATGGCCGGCGCACGGGTCGGCTATGCGATCGGGCACAAGGATTTGATATCGTCCTTCGACAAAATCAGGAATCACTTTGGCATGTGCCGGGTTTCACAGGCGGGGGCACTTGCAGCACTTTCGGACCGGGATCATCTTTTGGCAACCGTGCGGCGGATCGGGGAGGCGCGCCAGCGGATTGCCGAGATCGCCGTTTCATGCGGGCTCAAGCCCGTGCCCTCGGGCGCGAATTTTGTTGCTGTTGACTGCGGGAGGGATGGAAGATTTGCCAATCGCGTCATGAACTCGCTGATTGGGCGTGGGATTTTTGTGCGCAAGCCAGTGGTTCCGCCTCAGGATCGCTGCATCCGTATTTCCGCCGGAACGGAACAAGATCTCCGCCTGCTTGCCGAAGAACTGCCGTCTGCCATTGAATCAGCCCGAGGGTGAAGCAAAGCGTTTGAAGTGCCGATCGCTCCACAGGCGGTGTCGCGACAGCCTTCGATCAGTCGAATATCTGCATAACCCCGACAGATCAGATCGCCAAGGTGGGTCGCATGAACTGTATGGCAGATGCCGAACTCCCGGGTCTCGCAGAGGTTCTCGTAAAAGTACCTGCAGATACCCTGTTGTCGAGATTGCCTGAAGTTCTGCCGGAGGTTGTCAAGGATAGTGGCGACGCACACGGTTGCGCCGTTTGGCCGGCGGAAATATTGCCCGATAGGCTGTCCATTTCAGTCCAGAAAGACAAACTGGCGAACGGCCGAATTTCGAATTGAGGACACTCCCATTGTGTCAGTGCGTTGAAGTAATGGAAATCCTCTCCAAATTTGTCCAATTCGAACTTGTTGGGCCAACTGACTTGGACTATTCGCCGTGATGGTTCAAGGATCCCTAATTGGGTCAGAACAATTGCCTAATCCTGAAGCGCAGCGGCGGGTCGCCGTTCATATGCCAAAAGGGCAGATGGAGAGTGAGAATGAAACCTGTCTTGGCCACAATTTTTCACTGGATACCGCAAACAAATGAGCAATAGCCGTTCGGCTGTCCCGTTGGCGGGCAACCGCATCGCCAGCTTGGACGTTCTGCGCGGCTTCGCCGTGCTGGGCATCTTGGTCATCAACATCCAAACGTTCTCAATGCCGGAAGCGGCATACCTGAACCCGACATTGTGGGGAGATCTAACCGGCATCAACCTTGCAACTTGGCATCTCAGCCATCTGCTGGCGGACACCAAGTTCATCACGATTTTTTCCATGTTGTTCGGGGCGGGGATATGCCTGTTCGCGGATAGGGTTAAAGCCTTCGGAGGGAATGCGGCCGCCTTGCATTACCGGCGAATGTTCTGGCTTCTCATCTTCGGGCTCGCCCATGCCTATCTGCTGTGGATAGGTGACATCCTGGTGCCCTATGCGCTAAGCGGATGCCTTGTTTTCCTGTTGCGGAAGTCGTCCCCCCGAACTCTGGCGATCATCGGTCTTGGCGTCTTTTCGGTGTCCACGTTGCTCTTTCTCTTCATAGGCTTTGCCGCTCTTGGAGATTACCTGCCGCCTGAGATCGCAACTGACCTTCAGTCCGACTGGTGGGAACCCTCGGAGGCCAAGCGCCGGTACGAAGTTGAGGCATACCTTGGAAGCTGGCTGAAGCAGCAACCGTTTCGGGTGGCCGTCGCACTGAATTTCCATTTCGTTGCGTTCCCGCTCCTCCTGCTGTGGCGCTGTGCCGGCATGATGCTGTTGGGGATGGCCCTGTATCGTTGGGGAGTACTGAACGCCGAGCGAAACGATCGCTTTTATCGGAAGTTGGCGCTGGCGGGTATTTTTGGAGGTTCGGTGTCAATCCTGATTGGAACCTGGCTCGACTTCTCCACCGGTTGGAGTTGGCCGAACTCGATCGCGTTCTGGAGCCAGTTCAACTATTGGGGCGGGGTTGCGATGGCTCTTGGCTACATTGGCTTGGTGATGCTCGCAATTCGGCGAGGTTGGTTGGCTGGACTGCAGACCCGGCTCGCAGCCGTGGGCCGGATGGCATTCACGAACTACATTGCACAGACACTGATTTGCACAACCATTTTCTACGGCCACGGATTGGGCCTCTTCGGAAGCGCAGAGCGCTGGCAGCAGGTGCTGATTGTCGTGGCTGTTTGGGCGGTCGAATTGTGGTGGTCCCCGATCTGGCTGCGGCACTTTCGATACGGACCGCTGGAATGGCTGTGGCGGGCCCTGACATACGGGCGGTTGCCGCACCGTGCAGAATCGACCTGAACGGATTACGGTTCGCCGTTCCGAATTTCGGGTTGGTTCGAGTCAGGTTCACGTGCCTTGAACCGTTCGGAGCAGTTGCACCGAACGGTTGGCGCCCATGATGATTGCTGACCGTGCGCTGAAAGCCGGGTACGACACGCTTGTTTGACCGTAGATGTTCCACAGGATTCGCTAAGGGTGCGCAAACTGCGCAATTGTGCTGATCGAAAGGCCCTGTCTCTTCAAGTCGTGAATCACAGCGACAATCCTCAATGCAATCACCTGCTCAATGCCTCCATCGACTTGTTGTTCAGGTGGTATTCTTGCCGATTGTTGATCCGGTGGGCATGACTACCGGATCAATCCATCAGCCTGGAAACCGGAGACTTCTACTTCGGCACTTTTGAGGAGTATTCACCCGGCGCTAACAGGTTACAGGAGACGGGGGCACATTCCGGCTTGAGGACGGGCGGACGCTGGAACTGGCCAACTGCGATCCGCCGCTGCACCATCTTGATCACGCATGGGCCTCAACAGTGCACGCATTTCAGGGACGAACGGTCGACAACGTGATCGCAGTGATGGAGGCGAATCATCCTCACTTGACCACGCAGAAGAGCTTTTGTGTCGAGATCAGCAGCGTCCAAGATTCGGAGCTGGCGAGCGCGAGGGCAAAGCTGTCCGGCGGCGACAGGGCACGGCGCCTTCGTCGATAGGTCAACGCGAGTGCCACTCCATCGGCGTCCAGCTCTTCCACCCTGAGCCCAAGCTTCACCAATTGTGGACCGCCATGATGCCGGAGTTCGCGTTCGTACAGCAAGTCCGGGACTGCGAATTCGAACGGGAGGCCAAAGACGGCTTGCAGAAAGTTCCCGCGTTCGAGATCAATAAGAACGGAGGTGTCCGAGACAAGGATCCGCATGTCGTCTAGGCCGGGACAGCACCGGGATCAAGGCTGGGTGGTTCTTCCATCCGGCGATTCAACTCATGGACCGAGGTGCCCAGAAACTCGGCCGCTTTCGATTCGGAGATCGCGCCTTCCGCGAGGGAGCGGAAGCACAAGCGCTCGAAGCGCTTGGGTTGCTCCCTCGGGATTTCGTAGGGCTCCTGATAAGGCGGGTTCCTCCAGCCCTGTCGCGAGAATTCTTCGAACAACTGACGAAACAATGTGTTGCTGAAGATGCCGAGGTCCTTGCAGCGATACGTAAGCGCCTGCACGCTCACACCAAAAATTCGTTTGAGGTCGAAGAGCTCGCTCCAACCGATAGATTTGCGGTGCTTGCCGATCTCCGCGCGGAGCGATTCCGCCGGCATGAGAAATCCGCCGGCAAAGCGGTGCGCTGCCTTCTCTTCCCCGACCTTCGGCGCAACATCGAGAACCATGTGCCCGAGTTCGTGCGCCATCGTGAAGCGCTGACGCTCGCCCCAGTCCCCCCGGTTGACGACCACCACGGATGCGGCGCTCCCGTCTTCACGGCGCACGCGCGCCGTCAAGCCGTCGATACTGGGGAGATCCAGCAAGAGAACCTTGATGCCGCGCTCCTCAAATAGCTCGACCAAGTTCGGTATCGGGTCGAGGCCCAAACCCCAATGAGCGCGGATGCCGCTGGCGGCGTGCTCGGCTTCCGCCGGATCGTGCAGGACCGGCCAAGGCGCCTCCCGGGGTTTGTCCCGCGCCACACTTGGCAGACCGAGAATTTCCTCGACGGTGAGATAGCGTTCCAGCAGGTGCAGCACCGAGGCCTCGACCTGCGCCTCCTCGCGCTTGCTCGTGAGCCGCTTCTTCCGGAACTCGACCGCTTCCAGAGCCATGTCCCTGACGCTCAGCAGGTAGTCGACGGACACGTCCAGCGCCGCGGCCAGCGCGATAATGACGCCCGAACTCGGCATGGATTCATCCCGTTCGTATTTGCTGATGGCCTGCGCCGTCACCCGGTTTCCAATTCTGGCTTCCAAATCCCGAAGAGATAGGCCCGCGGCGGAGCGGGCAAGCCTAAGTCTCTTACCTATCATGGGTTTCCTCTTTTTCTGTAGAGTTGACAAAATATGATATATGATGTTCGTTTGTCAACTGACGGAGTTGAAATCCAATCTCCTGCCCCATATGGGGAACGTGCTTGGGCGCGCAGGCGTTGTCTGGAGTGAGAAACACAGCGCGACGGCTGCCTGGTGTTGGGTTGCAGAGTATTTTGACGGTGATTGGGCGATTTGTTGCGGATTGGTTGGAAGTCGTAATAATCTGGAACGGCTGATTTCCTTTTCCCGGTAGCTTGGCAGTGGCACTTCCCTTCCGGAAGATTGCGGAAGGGTTCTTTCCCGGCAGCTTCATGGATGCCGCCGCCGCATCCAGACAATGATCCTCCCACAGTTCAAGACGCGCAGCACGTGGCTCGCGACGTTCGAGCCTGCGGGTCAGTTTGGCTGCAGAAGCGGCCAAGTCCGGTTCAAGACGGTCCTCGGAGCACTTGGCCCGTCGCTGCGGCCAGAGTGTGTCCTGAAGCTTCGAACGGCTCATCCCGTCCGGCAGCGGCCAACCGGTCTCGGCGATTGCCAGCCCGTCATGGCGATGTCGCAATATGTCCTCTACAATTTGCATGTCGGTTCTCCTCATCGAAAATTCTTCTCTCTCTCGGATGATCTGACCAAGAGGGAGACAATTGCCCGGTTGAGCGGGAACCGATACTGAAAATCAGCGGTCGTCGCCGCAAACCGGGGGTTCAAGTCAGGAGGAAGGATGGGACGGGTGAGGGGCCGACGGCGTTCAAGTGTTGTCGGAATCGTGTTCAAGTGTCGTCGGAATTTGCTAGAGAGTGATGCTGTTGCATTCCAGCGCCTACCGCAATCCCGGGCAGCTTCTTGACGATGCAGTTCTGGTTGTCGAAGCGGGTTCTTCGGTCACCCGCAGCAGGATTTGTCAATATGACAAAACCATTCCGTCGCCGGTGTCCGTCTTGCGGGCGCCGGGCGAGTCGTGCAGGTTACGCACACTCTCGGCACTATCGATCAAGGAAGGTTCAATGGTCGCTCCACAATACCTCTGCCGCTCCGTTCTTTATGTACCTGCGTCGAAAACCCGAGCCCTCAACAAGGTCAGGACGCTTGATGCCGATTCGGTCATATTCGACCTTGAGGATGCTGTTGCGCCTGCAGAAAAGCTCTCGGCCCGCGAGACCCTCAATTGTGCCCTCAATGCCGGGGAATTCGGGCACAGGCAGCGGATCGTGCGCATCAACGGGATCGACACTGAATGGGGCGTTGCCGACGCACGGGCCGTCGCCGGAATGGAATGCGATGCTGTGCTCCTGCCCAAGGCGGAAGACCCCGAGCAGGTGGAACAAGTAGCCGCCATCGTGACCGGAATGCCGGTCTGGTGCATGATGGAAACTCCGCGCGGCGTCCTGAACGCGCTCGACATTGCCGCGCTGCCCTCGGTTGCAGGCTTCGTTCTTGGCACAAACGACCTCGCCAAGGAGATTGGTTGCGCGACTGGAGGCGACCGGGTGGCAATGATGACGGCGCTTCAAACTGTGCTTCTCGCAGCGCGGGCTGCGGGCATTGCCTGCGTTGACGGCGTTTACAACGCCTTCAGGGACGAGGAGGGTTTCCGGGCCGAGTGCGAGCAGGGCCGGGCACTTGGCATGGACGGCAAGACTCTGATTCATCCTTCGCAGATCAGTGTTGCCAACGCTGTATTCGCGCCAAGCAACGCGGAAACCGAACTTTCGGGGCGGCAGATCAAGGCTTACAATGACGCCATCGCTCGCGGTGAGGCGGTGGCCGTGGTTGACGGTCGAATTGTCGAAAATCTTCATGTCGAAACAGCACGCGCCGTCCTTGCCAAGGCAGAAGCCATACGCGAACGGGCAGGGGGATGACTCGTGGCATGAACATGTGGAAGCAGGATGTGTGAGTTTTCTGGGGGCATGGTGAGTTACATGAAGGCGAGCCAAAGAAGTTACTTCGAGCACAACCGGTTCGGGAACAAAATTGGGAACGCGGTCATCTGCGCTCCGGCCGATCGCCAATTTCGAGGACACTGCAACACAATAACGACGAAACTTGAACGCCGCCGCCGCTTCGCTTTCTTGCGAAAACAATCCATTGGCCCATCGGCTGGAAATGTTGATCCAGAAGCTGCATGAACTCCCCCTGAGCACGGACTACTTTCTTTCAATCTTCAGTCCAAAGATGGCCGCACGGGCACATGACATGGTTGTGCTTTGCAGTTTCGCTGCGAACGGCTTTGGGTGCGTCATCGCGAATATCCGGTGCATGACCGACAGTGCACCGAATGGACGTTGACCCGGAAATGTTCCGTCGACAGGCAATGTTCGTCCGACGCCGATGCGACTTTTTGTATCTGGAACTTTGCAGAATGTTCTGATCGCCGAGGCATTCGTTGAACACTGACGCGGGTTCGTTTCCAAGTGCAGCCACCGGCCACGAACGCAGTCATTTCCAATCATGTTCGTTGCACGGATCTCCAGTTTTCCGACATTCAGCCAGCTCTCGACGTGAAGACACGGCATAATCCCAAGACACCGAAGCAGGGAAATGGTAGGGGATGCGGGGGAGGTTTCCTTGTGATCCCATGCCATGAACCCAAGGCGAAGTGCCGCCCGGATGCAATTCTGACGCAGCCCGGCAGATGGGCTCGCCTGTTCGAAAGCGGAAGACGGAATGGCAGACCGGGGCATTGATCTTGAAGGGAACAGACGGCCGTTTCCGGCGGCTTGGTTGTCATCCTCCTGGGGACTTGCAATCTGCGGTCTGCTTGTGTCGCTCGGAGTCTGGCAGATTTTCGGATTCAAGTATCCCGTACCGGAGTCACTGACCCAGAATTTTGATTTCATTGCGGCGGTCAACAACGGCGAGAATTGGTTGAAGGACCATATCCGCGACACAACGCGGGCGATCGCAAAGTGGGTCAACATGTTCATCGAGGCCCTTGAACTCTTCCTCTGGTTCAAGCCTTGGCCGCTCCTGGTTCTGGGGGCAGGCCTGCTGGGGATGCGATACGGAGGACTGCGGCTTGGCCTGTTTACGGCCTTCGGGGTGATGTACTGGGGAATCGTTGACATGTGGGACCCGGCAATGTCGACCCTGTCGCTGGTTCTGGTGTCCGTCGCGATTTCGGTTGTTTTTGGTGTCCCGCTCGGAATTTGGTCATCACAGTCCGATCGGTTTGAAGCTGCACTTCGCCCTGTCCTTGACACGATGCAGACCATGCCGGCGTTCGTATATCTTCTTCCGGCGATCTTCCTGTTTGGCGCAGGGCAAACCGGTGCCGCAATTGCAATTGTCATCTACGCGATGCCTCCGGTAATCAGGTTGACAAATCTCGGAATCCGGCAGGTTCCCGCAACCCAGGTCGAAGTTTCCCGTTCTTTCGGAGCGACAGGACTTCAAACCATGTCGAAGGTCCAGATCCCGACTGCAATGCCGTCAATAATTCTTGGCATCAATCAGACCATGATGATGGCGCTCGGGTTGGCGGTGTTGGCGGTATTCATCGGCACGGACGGACTTGAGCGTGAGGTCTACCGCGCGTTGACGAGATTGCGAGTTGGCTGGTCCTTCGAAGCCGGCATGGGAATTGTCTTCATGGCGATGATATTTGACCGGTTGACCCGGGCGATGAGTCGGCAGGGAGGGCCGGCTGCAACCGATCGGACCAAGCTCATGTTTCGCCTGTTTCCGCAGAGCTTGGAGAAAATTCCGCCGATCCTTTGGAGCGAACGGGGAATCGATCGAATCTGGCGTGCTGTCAATTGGGGCTGCCTGCTGGTGACCGAAACAACCGCCCTATTGTTGTACAGGGCGTTGCAGCCTGCCGGAATTGTTGCTGCCGAGCGCGTCCGCCATTCGCTTAGGAAAGCAAAGTTCCTGTACGTGTCGCTTCTGATCCTCCTGGCAATTTACCTATTCGACCTTTTGATTGTAAGGATCGGCTACTTCCCCGAGGCACTGCAAGTGTCCATTCGGGGGCCGATCGACAGCATTGTCAAGGCGCTGGTGGCAGATCCAAGCTTTGCGGCGTTTTCGAAGTGGTTGCGCGGTGCAATCTTCAACTGGCAGTTGAACCCCCTCAACCAGTTCCTGGTGGGCCTGCCTTGGTTCTACGTGCTCGCCGCCCTGTTCCTGATGGCTTGGCGGGCAGGCGGGTTGGTCTTTGCTTCAGTGGCGACGGCTCTGATGTTCTTCATGGCGCTGGCCGGCATTTGGGAAATCACCATGGAGACCTTGTCTGCCACCCTGATTTCCGCACTGATCTGTTTTGTGATGGGGGTTCCGTTGGGCGTGCTGGCGTCACAGAGTCGAATTGCCGATCAGATTGTCCGGCCGATCCTTGATTTCATGCAGACCATGCCCGCCTTCGTTTACCTGATCCCGGCGATCATGCTGTTCGGAGGCTCACGCAGCACCGCAGTCATCGCAACCGTGATATATGCACTGCCGCCCATCGTTCGGTTGACTGCACTTGGATTGAGTCAAGTTCCGACCCAAGTGGGTGAAGTGGCGGAGAGTTTCGGAGCAACGCGGTTCCAGCAGCTGATTTCGGTGCGCCTGCCGATGGCGAGCCCGTCAATCATTCTCGGGGTAAATCAGTGCATCGTCATGGCACTCGCCATGCAGGCAATCACTCCCATGATCGGCGGCGCAGGCTTGGGACGACAGGTTTTCGCGGGGATGACAACTGCCAATACCGGCAAGGGACTCATTGCCGGTATCGGAATCGCTCTATTGGCGATCATTCTCGACCGGCTTACCAACGCCTGGACGGCAAAACAGCGAAGGGCTTTGGGGCTGCAATAGAAAGATCCTCCCGCACACGCGGGAGGATTGAACCGATCAAATGAATCAAACTACTGCGCCCAAGCCATTACCCGGTCAGCATTTGCTTCCATCCATTCGTTGACCACTTCCTCAAGGTCGCGGCCGTCAATATCGACAGCAAGAACCATCACATTCTGTTCTTCATTCGACAGGAAGCTGTTCTGAACAAATGAGGAAACTTCCGGATGCTTCTCGGCAAGATCCGTTCGTCCGTAGTTCATGGTAACGTCAACAGGCCAGCCACAACCGGGCCAGCAGGAGCCGTCTCCGTAATCGTCCAGTTCAAGCCTGACCAGGTCCAGATCCGCATGAATCCAGTGTGGTTCCCAAGCATAAGCAACAAAAGCCTCACCACGGGCAAATGCGCCCTGCATTTCGGCCCAGTGGGCCGCCTCAGAACCAAGTTCCACGGCTTGGAACGGTACGCCATACGCATCGGCACGAGCCTGATCTTCGCATTCCCAGTTGGCGTTCGGGCAACCGATCAGGCGACCCTTGTCGCCGGAGTCAACGGACTTGAACAGGTCGACATGATTGGTCAGGTCCCTGAAGTGCACGAGGTCAGGTGCCGGTGCGTCATCACCCTCAATCAGATAACGCGGGACGTAGTAGCTAGAAGCCCCCACGACCCCATGCTCACCGTAGAGGGTCAATGAGCCGTCGCCGCCATATTCAGCAAAAAACTTGTCCTTGACAGGGTAATAGCTCGGCCAAAGCTCGCAACCAACGTGAGCGTCATCCGCAGCCATGGCCTCAAGCGTCGCTGCACCGGAAGGGATTTCCAGCCGCTTCACCTTGTAGCCAAGTTCGGACTCGATGCCATTTGCCAAGATTTGACAGGAAATCTGACCACCGGTCCAGTCCGGGACGACCACAGTAAGAATATTCTGCGCGTGGGCCGCCGTTCCAGTTGTCAGAGATGTCGCGGCGGCAATCGCGGCCGCCAACAGGGTATTCACGATTTTGGACATTCTTTCCTCCATATGCAGTGTCCCAAACATAGCGCGCTGATTGCAATTCAGAAACTCCCAAATTCGTCGGTGAGCACGGCCTTTCGGGATTGGAGCCGGCCACAGAGAATCGGAAAAAGAACTGAAGGTCATTGAATTTCCGCGTCGTGCCTGAATTCAGATTAGCCGGCGAATTGACCATTGAACTTCCTTTCTGCTGGATTTGATCAATGGCTCCGTTGTCAGTCCGGAGTTGGATGCAAATCCGGTCCCGACAAATCCTGCCGTATCCCTGTTGACCTGTTGAACAGTGGATCCGGTCCTTCAATGGCGGCGCACCGGAATCGATTCAGGTCAGCGGGCAGATTTTGTGCCGTCGGCAGTGCCAGCTGTTGCGATGCGGGCGTTGGCAGTCTCAGTCAACACTGTCCAACCTATTCCGCAGACAGTCTGCGCCGCAGAAATCCGGTGCCGGTTCATCAGTTTGCCGCCATCGCACGCATCATGATTTCGCGGTCGATTTCACCAACGATTTCACCGCTGTCATCCACAACTGCAAGCGGCCTGTCGCTGCCGGCAGCCATGTTGATGAGGTTTTCGAGCTTGGTGTCCTTTGACACCCGCCTGTCATCCGCAAACTCCAACGAACTTCGTTGCCGCATGACCTTGCCCGCGGTCAGAACCTTGTAGCGCGGCACATCTTCAGCGAAGTCGCGAACATATTCGTCAACCGGCTTGGCAACAATATCCTCGGGCGTTCCAATCTGGACGATCTCGCCATCCTTCATGATCGCAATATTGTCTCCCATCTTGATCGCTTCATGAAAATCGTGGGTGATGAAGACCATGGTCTTGTTCAGCTTGTTCTGAAGATCCAGCAGCTCATCCTGCATTTCGCGCCTGATCAGCGGGTCAAGTGCCGAGAATGGCTCGTCGAAAATCAGGATCTCCGGATCAACAGCCATGGCGCGGGCAAGTCCAACCCTCTGCTGCATCCCACCAGAGAGTTCATGTGGATAGCGATCCCCCCATCCGACCAGACCGACCAAATCCAGAACTCCGGCAGCCTTTTTTGTTCGATCGCGGCGTCCGGCTCCGCGTATTTCCAGGCCATAGGAAATATTCTCAATGACTGTGCGATGCGGCAGGAGCCCGAAATGCTGAAAGACCATTGCGACCTTGAAACGCCGAAGGCTTTGCAATTCGGTGCGGCTCATTCGAGCCACATCCTGCCCGTCCAGCAGGACTTCGCCAACTGTGGGTGCAATCAGGCGGGTGAGACAGCGAACCAGGGTTGACTTGCCTGAGCCGGACAGACCCATCACCACGAAACACTCGCCGGTGCGGACGCTGAACGACACATCCTTTACGGCGACAACATGTCCGGTTTCTTCCTGGACCTCGGCACGGCTCTTGCTCCGGCCATGCGTTTCAAGAATGCGCTTGGGACTGGGGCCGAAGATCTTCCAGACCGAATTGCACTCGATCTTGAATTCGCCCGAGTTTTGTTTCACCTAATCGTACCTTCCGCGTGTTTGATGTCGGCAACGTGCTGATACTACCAAGCCAGCGCGAATTTTCGAGCAGCTTTCCTCATCTGGTCTGCCAACGAATCAAGGAGATTGGCAACAGGCACATGGAACCGCCCGGCATGGACGGGCTGAATGCGGCTGTATTGGTCATGTTTCACATCAGAACAGCCCCGGGTTGAGCGGCGAAGCAGCTGTCAGTCCTCCATCTACGGTAAAGCACTGGCCAGTTGCGAAAGCGGCTTCGTCCGATGCCAACCAGAGGGCCATTGCCGCCACGTCATTCGGCTGACCAAAGCGCCTGACCGCATGCCGCGTGATTGCGTCATCGCGGGCGGCCGTTGGGTTGCCGGCAAGGCCAAACCCGGCCTCAAGCATTCCCGTTTCGATCCAGCCGGGACAGATGGCATTGCAGCGAATGCCGGGACCGTGATCTACGGCAATCGAGCGGGTCAACCCGTGAACAAATGCCTTGGAGGCATTGTAGAGCGCCATTGATGGATCCGCTACCTGGCCTGATATGGACCCGATATTGATAATGGATCCGCCCTCATTCATAACCGGTATGAAGGCCCTGCAGACATTGAAGACTCCACGGCAATTGGTGTCTATCACCGTCGCCCAATCTTCGTCGGAACTGTCAACCACGTTCTTCTCGACCTGCACACCCGCATTGTTCACCAGGATATCAATGTTGCCCTTGGTGAGAGCGGCGTTTGTCACGTCCATTGCATCTCGGACATCGATGCAATGCCAAGCAGTGTCCGCTGCCAAGTCCTGCGGTCTTGCCCCGCGACCACAGGTCGCGACTGAACAACCTTCGGCGCGGAATGTCTCGACGATTGCCCGACCTATGCCTTGGCGCCCCCCGGTTATAAAGGCCGATTTACCGCCGAGCCGCATCAATGCATCCTCCATGAATTCGGCTGTCCTGCCCCAATTCGCCGGTTTGCAGCCACATGTCCCATCTTCTGTTGACCACGAGCTGGATCATTTGCGTTGCCGCGGGTTGTTTTGCCAGCGCTCCGCATCACAGCCTCATTTGCTGGACCTGTGCTGACAACCCTCCGTCAAGTACCCAGAGTTGACCCGAAGCATAACGCGCTTCGTCAGAAGCAAGCCAGTTCACCAAATTGGCAATATCCTCGGGCGTTCCGTATCTGCGCATCGGGTGGACGTCGCGAACCGCCTGTTGCAACTGATCCATGGTTTTACCGCCGCCGCCTGACCCATCCCCGCTGAAAAAACTCTGAAGCATCGGTGTGTCGACATATCCCGGGCAGACTGCGTTGACCCGGATCCCTTCAGGTCCATGATCGCAGGCCATGGCACGGGTCAACGCGTGGACCGCACCCTTGGTTGCACAGTATGCCGCGAGGCCCGGATCAGCTATGAAACCGTCATACGATCCAAAATTGATGATCGAGGCGCTGTCTTCCGCCTCCGCTGCCTTACGTAACAGCGCCAAGGCGTGTTTTGATGTCAGGAATGTTCCCGTTACGTTGACAGCGAAGCAGTTGTTCCATTCCTGGAGCGACGTTTCCTCTATTGTTTTCTCAATCTCAATCCCTGCGGCATTGACGAGAATATTGAGCCTGCCATTTTCCTTCGCAACAAGGTCAAGCGCAGCCTTCACGCTTGCATCCTCGGACACGTCCAATTGAACAAACCGGCCCGGGCCGCCGCTTCCGAGTGATCCCGTCTTGGTCAGGTCAGCTGCGTAAACGCTGGCACCCTCACGTTCGAACCGCTCGCATATTGCCCGGCCGATTCCGCCCCGACCCCCTGTTACGAAGGCCACTTTGCCGTCGAGCTTCACGCAGCCGCTTCCGCCGCCCGGGCATAGGCATCAAGAACCAACCCATGAAAGTGATGCACCGCGTGTTCAGATTGCCCCGATCCACCCAAATCATGAACGATCCGTCCCTGGGTAAAGGCTGGGGTGTTCATCCCGCGCTGCACACTTTCCACCAGATTAATGTCCTCAACCTGGAGAACTTCGTCGATGTAGCGGATTGCGTCGAGTTCAGTTTCGTCCGGCTCAGGTGTTTCAAGATAAAAGTCGTAGGTCTCAAGGGTGCGGTCAGGTGCGACCGGAATGATGTTGAGCACGATCATCGAGGAACGGCCAGGGTAGCGCATGAGGCAAGTATTGGGCCAGAGCCACCAGACCGCGTGAGTCCTGACAGTTGCCTTCGACACGTCATAGGCAGCATTCGGACTGTTGCCGGCATCTGCCATATGGCTGGAATAGATTCCGTGCGTCGTGACCTTGTAGCTCTTCATGTCGACAAGTTCGCAGAAATCCTTGTGTGCAACCGGGCAGTGGTAGCACTCAAGGAAGTTGTCAACGACATTCTTCCAGTTCGACCGGATGTCATAGGTCAGCCGACGACCGAAGGTCAGTTGATCGATATCCGAAGCCCAGTGGCGGATTTCTCCTTCAAGGTTGCCGGACTGGTCGCGGAGTGAAGCAGCCCCCGGGTCTAGATTGACATAAACAAAGCCGCAGAATTCCTCGACCTGAACCTCGCTCAGGCAGATATCCTTCAATTCGAAGTTCGAAAGACCTTCTGTGTGTGGCGCGCGCACCAACTGGCCATCCAGCCCGTACACCCAGGCATGGTACGGGCACATGATGCGATTGATCATGCCCTCGCCCCTGAGGAGTTCGTGAGCACGATGCTGGCAGACATTATAGAATGCACGCAGAACGCCCTCGCGATCCCGAATGATTGCAACCGGTCGCCCGGCAATGGTTATGGTCGTGTATGATCCGGGCCGTCGAAGCTTTTCCACATGGCAGACCCACTGCCACGTTTTTGCGATTATCTGCTCAAGATCGGCGGCATGCCAGGCGGGCTCTACATAAGCGTCCTTGCGCAATGAACAGGATCGCGACGGGTCTTCGTCATAACCGGATTTGATCGCCCGGAATTCACTGGCGGTTGGCAGTTCGAACATTTGCTGGAGGTTCCCTGTTTGCGTGGATCAACTTACCGTCATTGGAAAGAGGAGACCGTATCAATTGCGTCGGAAGTGTTTGCATGACTGGAAAACCGTTCACCTTGCGGCAATTCTGCCGCCTTTCGATTGCAATTTTAGCTCAAACTGCAAGGGCGTCAATTTCCCGGACGCGATCAGGGTTGAATCTCGAAGTCCGAAGTTCAAACGGCTTCATCGTACAGTTCGCGGAAGTAGCGTATCACAAACTGTGGACGCCGAATATCGGGGGACAGCCGCGGAGCGCAAATGAGGATATGGCCGAGTAAATCGAAAAACCTTCGGCCCATTTTATCCTGCACGTGGCAGGCGGCGCTGGCCTTGGATCTGGAAGAGACATGACCAAATTTTGGCAACGCGCCTAAACAGGAAGTTCGCTGGAGCGCCGCCGGGCGATGACCGGCTTGGTTGCCGTTTGCGGGCTCAGGATTTTGTTAGGGAAGCGCGATGATCAGGATTGCACGTCGTCAAAAATTTGCCCCTGCTCAAGATGCACCGTTCGATCCATCCGGTTGGCAAGTGCAACATTGTGTGTGGCGACGATCGCAGCAAGTCCGGATGTGCGAACAACCTCAAGCATCATTTCAAACACCTGTTCGGATGTCTTGGCATCAAGATTCCCGGTTGGCTCGTCTGCCAAGAGAATTTTTGGGCCGTTGGCAAGTGCCCGGCACACCGCGGTGCGCTGCTGCTCGCCGCCCGACAATTCGGCAGGTCGATGTTCGGTGCGATCCGAAAGCCCGACGGAATCGAGCAGAAATTTTGCCCTGGCGGCGGCCTCGGCTTGGGTTGCACCGTTAACGAGTTGTGGCAGAACGATATTCTCCAGAGCCGTGAATTCCGGCAGCAGGTGATGAAACTGATACACAAAGCCAATTCTGCGGCGACGCAATTCCGTTCTCACGCGATCGGAGGCACCAACCGCAGTGGCGCCACAGACGAAAAGCGATCCGGAATCCGGCTTGTCCAAAAGGCCGGCAATATGAAGGAGCGTGGATTTTCCGGCGCCGGAGGGTGCCACAAGCCCAACGATTTCCCCCTGACGAATGCTGATGCTGGCACCATCCAGAACCCTAATCTCGTTTGCTGATCCGCGCCGGTAGACTTTGACGATGCCGCTGAGGGACAGGACCGTTTCACTCATATCTCAACGCCTCCACCGGGTTCATCTTTGCGGCGCGCCGGGCGGGCAGCAGCGTAACCGCAAACGACAATCCCATCGACAGGGCCACTGCCGACGCGACATCCCCAAACTCAAGCTTTGCCGGCAATTGAGACAGGAAACGGACCTGCGGGTCCCAGACACCACCGCCGGCAATGGTATTCACGGCGCTGAAAATCGGATCGATGTTGATGGCAAAAAGACAGCCCAGGATAACGCCGATTATTGTGCCGACGGTGCCAATCATGGCCCCGCAGAGGAAGAACACCCGCATCACCGATCCTTGGCTCAACCCCATGGTTCTCAGGATTCCGATGTCCCGTCCCTTGTTCTTGACCAGCATGACAAGGCCCGAAACAATGTTGGAGGCAGCGATCAGAACAAGGATGGAAAGGATGATGAACATCACATTGTCCTCCATCTGAAGCGCTCTCAGGAAGGCCCCGGACGAGTCCTTCCAGGACCATGAGTGGTATTGCCCACCGACGGCGTTCAACAAATCGACCTCAAGGCGGTCGATGTCTTCAGGGTTGCGGACGAAGATTTCGATCTCGTCGGCCGCACCCTCAAGGTTCATGAAACGCTGCGCCTCGGCAAACGGCATGTAGATGCGCACGCGATCAATGTCATAGCGCCCGACGCCGAAGATGTAGACCACCGGGTAGCGATTGATTCTCGGCGAAATGCCGAATGCAGTCCTTGCACCATCCGGGGAAACCAATCTGATCGTGTCACCGACATCAACGCCAAGTTCGCGGGCAACTCCGGTGCCGATTGCAATTCCCTTCTCGAAATCAGCAAAATCTCCGACGGATTCCTCCGGGTTTCGGACCAACGGCAGCGCTGCAAGATCCTCGGACCTTACGCCGAACATCTCGACTCCTGCATTGCGGAACTCTGAAGCCGCCAGAAGTTGGGCCCTGACGATGGGGGTGGCGCGGATGACTCCGTCAACTTCGGAAAGCCGCTCTGCCAATGCCTCGTAATCGGTGAGCGCATCTGATCTGCGACCGGTTTCGGTTTGGTAGACACCGGAATAGACCGAAGCGTGCGCATTGGCCCCCAACAGCGTATTCATGAATTCCGAACGAAATCCCGAACGCACAGACAAGGTTGCAACCAGCGCAAACACCGCGATGGCGATGCCCGTGATCGAAATTGCCGTCATGGCGCTGACGCCGCCCTCATTGCGACGCGAACGCATGTAGCGCCATGCAATCATCCACTCAAAGCGGTCGAAGGGGTGTGTCGTGCGTTCTTGCATTGCTTCCGTCGACAAGAGGCCGTCCGTTCGGCGTTCCCGTTTCGCCAAGTTCAGTTGGTCAATCCGGCAGCCCTGAAGATGTCAATTAGCTTTTCGACAACCTGTTCCGGGCCAAGCTTCTCGGTTTCACCGTCGCTGCGCCGCGTGAGTTCAACATAACCGTCGGCAATTCCTCTGGGGCCAACCGTTATTCTCCAAGGCAATCCAATGAGATCCATCGTTGCGAACTTCGCTCCGGCTCGTTCGTCAGTATCGTCAAGGAGCGGCTCGATTCCGCTGGATTCGAGGCCCCTTACAATACGTTCACAGATGTCCGAAGTTTTGTCGTCCTTTGGCGCGAGATTGATGATTCCAACGGGAAACGGGGCCACAGCCTCGGGCCATATGATTCCCCTGTCGTCATGGCAGGCCTCTATGACTGCACCGGCCAGCCGTGAAACGCCTATTCCGTGCGAGCCCATGTGAACCGGAACCTGCGTGCCGTCGGTGCCGGCAACGGTTGCGCCCATCGGTTCGGAGTATTTCGTTCCGAAATAGAAAATCTGACCGACCTCAATTCCCCTTGAACTGCGACGTCGCTCTTCGGGAACCTCAAGCTCGAAGGTCCTCGGGTCATGGGTTTCTTCGGTGCGGGCATAGGGCTGTGTCCACTCATCCACAATCGCGGCGCACTCCTGCCAATTGTTGAAGTCGACTGAGCGACCGCCCAAGTTCAATTCCGAGATGGCGCTGTCAAAGAAAACTTCAGATTCGCCCGTGTCGGCAAGCACCAGGAACTCATGGCTGTGTGTGCCACCGATGGGTCCCGTGTCGGCACGCATGGGGATTGCCTTGAGGCCCATTCGTTCATAGGTTCGCAGATAGGAAACCATGTGCCGGTTGTAGGCATGCAGTGCGCTTTCCCGATCCACATCGAAGTTGTAGCCGTCCTTCATCAGGAATTCTCGACCCCTCATCACGCCAAACCTCGGCCTGATTTCGTCCCGGAACTTCCACTGCACATGATAAAGCGTCAGCGGCAGGTCGCGATAGGAGCGCACGTGGCTCCTGAAGATATCGGTAATCAATTCCTCATTCGTTGGACCGTACAGAAGATCGCGCCCGTGCCGGTCCTTGATGCGCAGCATCTCCTCGCCGTAGTCGTCGTAGCGTCCCGACTCACGCCAAAGCGCCGCCGGCTGCAGCGTGGGCATCAAAAGCGGAATGTGCCCGGCGCGCTGCTGTTCCTCCTGCACGATCTTTTCAATGCGTTGAAGCACGCGCAGACCAAGCGGCATCCAGGAATAGATTCCGGCCGCGGCCTGCCGAATCATTCCTGCCCTCAGCATTAGCCTGTGACTGACGATCTGTGCGTCGGACGGAGTTTCCTTCAGAACCGGAAGGAAGTATCGGGACACTCGCATGAATTGCCTCCACAACGGGCCGGCCCGTCCGGGTTATGTTTGTCGGTTTGGCGACGGCGGGACGGTGAGCCTATACGACCTCGACTTCCGGGGCGCAATCCATCGCCCGCGCCAGGGATCTGAAACGCACCTCCGCCGCAACGCCATAGATGTCGCTGAATGATGCCGGGAGAATCAGGATCAGACTGTTGCGTCTTGACTTGAATTTGAGGCGGGCAATCTTCTCCGGCGACACCACAGCGAACATGGCTCCAAACCTCATTGCCCTTCCGAGGATTTCCGCCTGCTTCGCGTCGCCCTTTGGAAGCAGACTCAAATACTTGCCGATGAACTGCTCACCGTTTGAACTCCGGTAGCGGTGGAAGAGTGCCAAGGCCAGGAAAACCCGTCCGGAGTGATCAAGCCCGCCGAGGTTCGATCTGGTCGCATTGTCGAAGCTGATCTCGGCCCGGTAGTCCGGATGAGCCCTCCAGGTAACATCGTGCAGAAGGCAAGCGGCGCGGATCAGCCGCAATCGTTCCGTTCCGGCTTCCTTGAACAGCGGTTTGACGAATTCGAAGAGTTTCTCGCCAAAGCCTGGCTGCCGGGCCGAGGAGTGCTCTGAATGAATGCAGGCCTCAATGAGCGGGTCACGGTTGCGCAGTCTTTCCGGCATGTAGCCGTAGAGCAGCCCCTCGCGTATTCCGTGGGCCGAAACGGATATCTCGTTCGGCTCAAAGGCATTTAGAATGGCTTCAAGGACTCGGCCCGCAAGCGGAAGCAGTTGAAGTCGTTCGTAATTCACAAGGTTGCGCTCGCGCAACCCTTTGACACCAACCCGACGGGCCCACTTCAGAGTTGCGCGGACCGAATCCGGGGTCATCCGGTATTCGTTGAGCACCTTCAGCGGGTATTTCCAATGCTCCATGTGCAACCGCGCGATAACCCGCCACGAACCGCCGACGAGGTGAAGGGCTCGAACGTCACCGTTGAAGTTTCTGCGGACGCCGACGGCGATCTCGGCCAATTTGCGTTTTCCGGCCTTGCCGCCTGTGTAAGCCTGCTGCACGGCGAGTGGCCCAAGCGGGGAGGTGAGGCATTTGCCGATGCGTCCATTCGAGATCTCCGCAAACTCGGCGGAATAGCCGCCGAGGTCGCAGACGATGCCGCTTGCCCCAGGCCAGCCCAGCAGCACTCCCTGGGCCGCAAGGCGCGCCTCCTCGGCACCGCTCGCTATGGCAACCCTGAGGCCCGTCGTTTGTTCTATCAACTCACAGAAATCCTTGCCGTCCTCGGCTTCCCTGACGGCGGCGGTCCCGACCCCGATCAGGGTAGAGAGGTTCATGGACTCGGCCAAAAGTGCAAACCGCTTGATAGCGGCCAATGCACGCTCCCGTCCGTCGGGATTCAGCTTGCCCGTCAGCGCAAGTGAACTTCCAAGTCCGCACAAGACCTTTTCGTTGAAAAAATACGCAGGCGACCGAGCCGCACCGTCAAAAACGACCAACCGAACAGAGTTGGAGCCGACATCGACGACCCCGACCCGCCGAAGGCTGCTCAGGGCAGGGTCATTGAACAGAGGTGAATCGGACGGTGGGTGTGCGAAGTGCATTTAATTTCCCGCATTGCTCACGGCATGGCTGGAACCGGCGAGTTTCAGTTTTTCGATTGGGCAAGGGTGATGACATCCTTGGCACCGGCTGAGCCCCTTCCTGACAGCGATGGATTCTCAATGAAGAAACTGTGGCAATTGAACAGTTGCTCACCTGGGCCTCCTCTGCCTCGTTCATATGAGCCGTCCGGCCGCAGGATCCAGCTCTGCGCCTGGTCTGCCAGATTTGCTGCCATGATTTGGCCAACAACCTGTTCCCGGACGGTCGGATTGGTGATTTCAACGAGTGTTTCAACCCTTCGGTTGAGGTTCCGTTCCATCCAATCCGCAGAGGAGATGAAGACCCGTGCATCCCCCGTAGGCAACAATTTCCCGTTGCCGAAGCAGACGATCCGCGAATGTTCCAGAAATCTGCCAACGATTGATTTGACCCGAATGTTCTCCGACAAGCCTCGGATGCCCGGTTTCAATCCACAGATGCCTCGAATGACCAAACTGATCCTGACGCCGGAACGGCTGGCCTCATACAGTGCGTCAATGACGTCGGGATCGATCAGCGAGTTCATCTTGGCCCAGATTTCAGCAGGCTCTCCGCCTCGCGCGTTTTCCGATTCCGTGGCAATGCACTCAAGAAGTTGGGTCTTTAGGTTGATTGGGGCGATCGCCAATTGCTCAAGGCTTGCCGGGCGGGCATAGCCCGAAACGTAATTGACCAGGCGGGTGGCATCGCGACCGGCAGCCGGATCGCATGTAAACAGGCTGAGATCGGTGTAAATCCTTGCGGTGATCGGATGGTAGTTGCCGGTGCCATAGTGAGTGTAGGTAACGAGTTGGTTGGCTTCCCGCCTGACAACCGTTGAGACCTTGGCGTGTGTTTTGAGGTTGATGAAGCCGTAGACGACCTGAGCACCGGCGCGCTCCAGCCTGCGGGACTGTCGAATGTTGGCAGCTTCGTCGAACCTCGCTTTCAGTTCAACAAGGGCCGTAACCGACTTGCCGTTCTCGGCGGCGGCGCACAGCGCCTCCACGATCGGGCTTTCATAGGATGTGCGGTACAGCGTCTGCTTGATTGCAACCACGTTCGGATCGTTGGCCGCCTGCTGAAGGAACCTGACCACCATGTCGAAGGTTTCGTAGGGGTGGTGCAGGAGCATGTCCTTTTGCCGGATGGCACTGAGCATGTCGCCGTCATGGTCCTTGACCCTTTCGGGCACGCGCGGTGCAAAATTCTGCCAAAGCAGGTCAGGCCGCGTGTCGGTAACCAGCTCGTTCAGGTCGGCAAGTCCGATCATGCCCTGCAGATCGAAAATCTCCTTTTCCCCAATATCCAGTTCCGTCATGACCATGTCGCGCAGCTTGGTTGGTGTTCCCTGCGTCAATGCAAGGTGAATGACTTCGCCACGTCGCCGCCGCTTCAGCGCAGTTTCAAATTCACGAACCAAGTCCTCGGCTTCTTCCTCGACTTCCAGGTCACTGTCGCGCAGAACCCTGAATGCGCATTTTTCAACCACTTCGTAGCCTGGGAAAATGAAGCCGATTTTCTCAAGAAGTAACTCCTCCAACGGTATGTAGCGCACTTTTCCCGACGGGCTGTCGTCCAACCGGATGAAGCGGTCGATCTGCTCGGGAATGGGAAGCAGTGCCAGCAGACTGCGGCCGTCGGATGTGCGGTTCAGCCGGAGGGCAAGGGCAAAACCGGTATTGGGGATGAATGGAAACGGGTGTGCAGGATCAACCGCCAGCGGTGTCAGGATCGGAAAAACCTGATCAAGGAAGACGTTGTCGAGGTAGCTTCGATCATCTTCCTTCAGGCTGGCCTTGTCCAGCAGCTTGATTCCCTCCCGCTTGAGCTCACCCTTCAGGAACTCCCAAGTTTCCTGCTGTGCGGTCAGCAGCTTGCTGGTTTCAATTGCGATTTCCTTCAGCTGTTCCGAGGGCAGCAGCCCATCGATGGCGGCGTGCTGATCGCCCGATCGCGCAAGCTCACGAAGTCCCGCAACCCGAACCGTGTAGAACTCATCGAGATTGGTTGCCGAGATGGCGACGAACCGCACCCGCTCAAGCAGAGGAACATCCTCGTTCTGCGCTTCCTCAAGCACCCGCCAATTGAAGGCCAACCACGAAATTTCCCGGTTGAAGAATCGGTTTGGCCCCGCGGTCCCGCTCTCCGGCAGCTGGCGGGACGCGGGAAAATCACTCCTGAGGAAATCCGTTTCCTCAACCAGTCTTTGCCGACCCTTCACAATTGTCATCATCCATACTTGCCGTTCAGAACATCAGCCGCCAGCCGCCGGCTGATCCTGCGGCCCTCAACCAGAGAACACCTGTCGATTTCACCAACAATTCTTGCCGCCTCTGCGAACGACCTGTCCATTCGTGAAACAACATATTCGACCACGCCGGGCGGAACCGCAACCCGTCTGTCGGCGAATAGTTTGACGAGGACGCCCTTCAGCAGTTTGTCGTCGGGTCTGCTGACACGGGCAAGGCTTGCCGCCTCCAACCGGCTCTTGAGGTCCGGCAACCCGATCGGCCACCTGGCTGGCGGTTCATTTGCCGTGAGCAGAACACTGCCGCCGTTCTGGAAGACAAAATTGAGCAGATGGAGCAACAACGCCTCCGATTCCGGCTGCGCCGCCGCTTCATCCGCATCGTCGAGCGCCACACCGACCCCCGCCGGAATGTCGTCAAGTTCCAATTCCGCAATGTTGCGGGAATTCAGGAAAGGAGCGCCCGATTCCCTGGACCAGATGCTGGCAAGATGGGACTTTCCGGACGAAGGCGGACCCGTCAGAACCAGCCTGCCGTCCTGCCAGCGGTCTCCGGAAATCATGGAAAATGCAGATGAATTTGCATCCGACACCAGAAAGTCCCGCCTAAGGCTTGAAGGTGGGCCGGCGAGATCGAATGGTCCGAACCCGCTATCCGTGTCAGTTACCGTCATTCCAGTCCCTTCCCAAATGGAGTCGGCTGGCAAGGTAACGCTTGATTCCGTAGCGGAAGAATACACCGATTGCGGCAGATGCCGGCACCGCCACCAGCAAACCCACAAACCCGAACAGCGATCCGAATGCGGACAGCGCGAACAGCAGCCAGACTGGATGCAGTCCGATCGACTTGCCGACCAGCCGAGGAGTGAGAAAGTTCTGCTCAATCAACTGGCCCGAAAAGAAAATGACTGCAACCGCACCAATCCACAGGGGTTCCTGCCAAAACTGGAACACGGCAAGGCCGATTGCGAGTGCGCCACCACCAATCGATCCGACAAAGGGTATGAAGGAAAGAGCTCCAGCCACGACGCCGACCACCAAGCCAAACTGCAGCCCCACAACCTCAAGCAGCACGGCATAATATACTGCAAGCATTCCGCACACGGTGAGTTGGCCCCGGACAAATCCGGCCAGTGCCCGGTCTACGTCGCGAAACAGTCCGACCAACTCTTCGGCGTGGTCCCGTGGCAGCCAACGCCTGACGGCTGCGACGGCCAAGTCCCAATCGGCAAGCATGTAAACGACGACAACCGGGACCACGAGAAGGAACAGAAGGGCATTGAGTGCGCCGATGCCAATTGAAAATGCCTGGGCAACGATGTTCTTTGCCAGTGTTTCCGCCACGTCGCCAATTCTTCCGAGTGATGCCAGAATGTCCAATTCAGCGGACAGCAGGTTCGGAGCGTATTTCTGGAGATACGGCGTGGCAAATTCCCGCAGGGAGGCAAAGAGTTCGGGAACGAAAAGGGTCAATTCCGCAAATTGCTGAATCAGGAGGGGAACAAGGAAAACGAGGCCCGCAAGCACAATCAGCAGGGCCGAGACCGAGATGATTGTGGTGGCCCAGAACCGGGAACAGCCAAGGTTTTCCAGCCGGTCCGCAAGCGGGTCAAGAAGGTAGGCGATTGCGAGGCCCACCAGATAGGGCAGAAGCACTTCATCAAGAACAATCAGTGCAAGCACCAGGACGAGAAGAACTGTTCCCCACCACATTGCCTGTTGCTTGATTGTCAACGACATTGATTTCTCCGCCGGTTCTCGAATCGTCCAGGAACTCTTAACACGGGGCGGCACAAGTTGCTTCACCGCGCCCGAATCAGGATGCAATTTCGGCACTGCGACACGAAACGCCCCTGCCGGGATTCGAGTTGCATCTGCGCCGGCAGAATTGACGGCCGCCGCATGGGGATTGCGATGAAGGCAGCCCCGCAAATGCCGGACATTGCCGGTTTGGCTTGCCGGTGGCAGCTTCGGGGTTGAATTTGCACATCCTTGCGATGCAATCGGCCGGAGGCGATACGACAAAAACCTTTCAGGCCGGCGAAATTTCGGGTCGGCAATCGGCTGGCGAGCGGCAAGGGGTTGCGTCCAGCCGCTTGCCACATCAGAGGTCCGCATTTGGGTCGGGGATCGGTTGGGTGCGGGTGTGAATCGCGTATTGCGACACCATGAATTTTGCTATGCCGCCAAGGCATGATTGCCTCGTTTCCGATTGTCGTTGGCCGAGCCTGGGTGCCTGAGCGTCTTCATGAACCTGTCCCAAGCGGCATCGAAGAGATGGGATTTCACAAGGGACCGGAAAGTCAGGATCGCTTGGCCGCCCTCAAGGCCCATCCCATTCCGCACCTCATCAGCCGCTCATGTCGCAATATCAGGTTTACACCCAACCTTGCGCGCCCGGCTGGTGCGGTTGCTCGAAATAGTGGAGAATGTCTGGCTGGAGGCTCTTCGCACACCTCAGGTCAGACAGGTTGAGGGTAAGCTCTGGAATCTTCGGGTGCGGGCAAAAGGTGGTATCCCCCGGGGGCTACGTAACAGCGGCGGGCCGGCGGGTGGCAGTGCTGCATGTTTTCGTGAAGAAGTGGCAAAAGACGCCGCGACGAGCACTCGCGACAGCGCAAGAATGAGTGAAGCAGGTGATAACATGACGAAGCATAAGGAATTGAAGGATCGTTTGATGGAGGATCCGGAGTTTCGGGAAGAATATATGGGCCTTGATGATGAGTATGCGCTCATTGAGGCGTTGGTCCGCGCCCGCGCGACGGCCGAGTTGACGCAGGTGGAACTTGCCCAGCGTCTGAGCACGACACAGTTCGCCGTCGGGTCGCAGATTGCGGTTTGCCGATCCGGCCGGGATGATTGACGGGATGACCAACCAATTGATCGAAGCGGAGTTTCGCCTTCCGACGAAGGATGTTCAGGAGGACATTGATTTCTTCATTGGACAGCTCGGCATGCGCCTGGACACAATTTATCCGGCCGACGATCCGGCCGTTGCCGTCCTGTCCGGCCACGGATTGAGGCTGCGGCTGGAAAGGGGTGCCCCCGAAGGGCCGGGGACAATCAGATTGCTCACGGACGAGCCCAACAAATTTGCCGGCGGCAAACGTGAACTCATTGCACCGAACGGAACACTGGTCGAAATTGATTATATCAATCCACCCATGTTCATCCCGGAAACGGAACATGCCTTCGTCGTTCGTCGGTTGCAGGACAAGGCGCCCTGGATCATCGGTCGCGCCGGGATGCGCTATCGCGACCTCATTCCGTCCCGTTTGGGCGGTTCGATAATTGCAAGCCACATACGAATACCGGACGGTGGTCCGGTCCCCGATGTGGTCCACTACCACACGGTCGGTTTCCAGTTGATATTCTGTTATCGGGGCTGGGTCGACATCGTCTATGAGGATCAGGGCGACCCGCTCAGGCTGCAAGGTGGCGATTGCCTGATTCAGCCTCCCGAAATCCGCCACCGTGTGCTCTGCGCATCTGAGGAAATTGAAGTCATTGAGATTGGTGTTCCGGCGCAGCATGTAACGACAATTGATCACAAGATGGAGCTTCCGAATGGTCTGAACCCCGGCAAGGAATATCAGGGGCAGAAATTTGTTCACCACGTCAAGGGGAAGGCCACGTGGACCCCTTTCCGCCTTCCGGGCTTCACTTGCAGGGACACGGGCATCAATGCAGGAACCAAAGGTGTCGCCAGCGTTCAGGTGGCGCAGTATTCGGGTGGTTGCACGGTTTGGTCGACCAATGACGCTGACATTCACTTCACGTTTGTGATGGAAGGGGAAGTAACGCTTGAGGGCGAGGGCAGGGCACCGCACCGCCTGGTTGCTGGGGACGCATTCGTCCTGCCGCCTGGAATGAAGACGCGTTATTCGGACTGCTCCGACAATCTCGAATTGCTTGAGGTCTCGTTGCCCGGCGAGTTCGAGACAAAAGTCCTGAAATAGTTTTTCATGGGTCCCGTTCGGCAATCCGCAGGCACGGAATTGCTGTTGCCGAAGCCAAGTTTACTGTCTTGCGGCGACCGGTTGGAAGCAGTTGCCGGAATTGAGCGTATGATGCCGGGACTGGCACGAGATCGCACCTTGTGCAGACGGATGAACCGAAACCAGCCTGTTTCGCAGCTTTCCAAGCGCTGGGCGCGTGAAGTTGTGCGCAATCATGTGCATAGCGTCCTTCCAACCTGAAATGCCATTGCTGCAGTTCGGACAGGA
>JAGWAS010000009.1:111723-134697 GCA_021296235.1 Paracoccaceae bacterium
CTTTCAACATCCACGGATACGACATTTGTTGCGGAATTGCCGTCCGCATCGGCCATGACAGGGCGTTTTTCGTGGTCCAGCACCCTGAAACTGATTCGCGCTGATTTCGGCAGAATTGCGCCTCTCCATCGGCGGGGGCGGAACGCTGCAACCGGGGTGAGCGACAGAACGTCCGAGCCGATCGGCAGAATGGGGCCGTGGGCGGAGTAGTTGTAGGCGGTTGACCCGGCTGGTGTTGAGATCATCGCTCCGTCACAAATCAGTTCCTCAAGCCGGGTGCGACCGTCAACGACAATCTGAAGCCATGCCGCCTGCGGTCCGGCGCGCAGGAGCGCAACTTCATTGATGGCCAAAGCCCGGTGCGTGTGGCCTTGTGCATCAATGGCGGTCATTGCCAGCGGATTGATGATTTCCTCCTCCGCCTGATTGAGACGTTCAATCAGCCCTTCGTCGGCATAATCGTTCATGAGGAATCCGACCGTGCCCCTGTTCATTCCGTAAACCGGCCGATCAAGTTTTGTTGTGCCCTTAAGTACCTGGAGCATGAAGCCGTCGCCGCCGAGCGCGACGATGATCTGAGCTTCCTCCTTTGGATGATTGCCGTATTTCGCAACCAGTTGTTCGCGGGACGAGCGGGCGATTTCGGTGTCGCTTGCCAGGAAGCACAATTTTTGGAGGGACGGCATGGAGTTTCGGTTCGAAGCCTGATCGTTCCTGTGCGTATGTACCCTTGGGTCGCTTGACGCCGCGGTGCGTCCCGGAGTTCTCATCGTTGCCAACAATTCCGACGAATGCAAGTGCAATCGGTCTGGCAAAAAAATCATACTGAGTTTTTGTCTTTCCCCGGCCCGCTGCCTGTCAATTGAAATCCTTGCGGTGGTTGCACGCCGGAGAAGTTTGGGTTCGATTCCGATTTTGCGTGGCGCCGGAAAGGACTATCGAAGGCACCGGAATCGAATCCTGTTGCAGGAAAAGGAAAATGACATGGGCAGCAGTGCGGCATTGAACGGATTTTTCAATCAGGGACTTTCCGGGGCTGATCCGGATGTCTTTGCGGCCGTTCGCTCCGAGTTGGGGCGGCAGCGCGATGAAATCGAACTGATCGCCTCCGAGAACATCGTTTCGAGAGCAGTGCTTGAGGCCCAGGGGTCAATCATGACCAACAAGTATGCCGAGGGGTATCCGGGTCGAAGATACTATGGCGGCTGTCAACATGTTGATGTTGCAGAAAAACTGGCGATCGAACGCGCCTGCAGATTGTTCGGTTGCGAATATGCAAATGTGCAGCCGCATTCCGGCAGTCAGGCCAATCAGGGAGTCTTCAACGCGCTGCTGTCTCCGGGCGACACCATTCTTGGAATGGACATTGCTTCCGGCGGCCACCTCACGCACGGTGCCCGGCCCAACCAATCAGGCAAATGGTTCAAGGCAGTGCAGTACGGCGTTCGCAGACAGGACTGCAACATCGACTATGACTCAGTTGGTGAGTTGGCTGAGGAACACAGGCCAAAGCTCCTCATAGCCGGCGGCTCCGCGGTGCCGAGGCAGATCGATTTCGCGCGTTTCCGAGAAATTGCCGACCGCGTTGGTGCCTGGTTTCTGGTTGACATGGCACATTTTGCCGGTCTCGTTGCTGGAGGGGCACATCCGTCTCCCTTTCCCCATGCGCATGTCGCAACCGCCACGACGCACAAGACCCTGCGGGGACCGAGGGGTGGCGTGATTGTCACCAATGACGAGAAGATCATCAGGAAGGTCAATTCTGCAATTTTTCCGGGGATTCAGGGTGGACCGCTGATGCATGCCATCGCGGCCAAGGCAGTGGCATTCGGCGAGGCACTAAGACCGGAATTCCGGCAATATGCAAAGCAGGTGGTCGAGAACGCCGCGATGCTGGCGGATTCTCTGACAGCTGGCGGAATGAACATTGTTACCGGCGGAACCGACACGCATGTGATGCTGGTTGATCTCCGACCGAAAGGCATTACCGGAGTTGATGCTGAGCAGGCACTGGAGAGAAGCGGCATAACCTGCAACAAGAACGGCATTCCGTTTGACACCGAAAAGCCGACCATCACTTCGGGGATCCGGCTCGGAACACCTGCCTGCACCACGCGCGGCTTCGGCACTGTTGAATTCAGGCAGACGGGCGAATTGATCGCCGAAGTCATTTCAGGGCTTGCGTCAAATGGAGCGCAAGGAAATGGAGGAGTTGAACGGGGGGTCCGATCTCAGGTTTTGGAACTGTGCAGATCCTTTCCGGTTTATCCCGAAATGCGGGAGATGCCCTGAATTTCGAAGAGTTTCCTTGGGGTTGCTGTCCGCTATTTCAGCGATTCTGCCGCTGGTGCGGGAACAACCCGCCACATGTGCCGGTTGACAAGGAATTCGGCGGTTTGGGCACCGAGAATCGATCACAGGACGTCGGTTGCCGGGCCAGGTGGCGGGAATTGCACTGATTGAAGTTGAATAATTGGCGACACTTCAATAGGTTCCGGCCTTCAATCCAGCTTTCACAAGCAAATCAAGACAGGAGCGAAGATGCCTAAGGAAGAAATGCTCGAATTCTCCGGTGTCGTTAAGGAGGTCCTGCCGAATGCGACATTCCGGGTCGAGTTGGACACCGGGCACCAGATAATCGCTCATACGGCAGGCAAGATGCGCAAGAACAGAATTCGCGTTCTTGCGGGAGACAGAGTTCAGGTTGAAATGACCCCCTATGACCTGACAAAGGGTCGCATCAACTACCGGTTCAAGTGACACATGCGTCTCATTCTGGCATCTGCCAGCCCACGCCGCCGGGATCTGCTTGCACAGATTGGCATAGAGCCTGATGAGATTTGTCCGCCCGAAATAAATGAAACTCCAAGGGCAGGTGAACTGCCGCTACACTATTGTCGGCGAGTTGCCCGCGACAAGGCTCTTGCCGCAAATCCAGGTGATGATTGCTTGGTTCTGGCCGCGGACACGGTGGTTGCTCTTGGTCGATCCATCCTCGGCAAGCCGTCGGCGGCTGACGAGGCCGGGGATTTCCTGCGACGCCTGTCGGGTCGCCGACACAGGGTGATCACGGCCGTGGCAATTGCTGCGCCAGGAAGGCAGCTTGAGCGGGAAGTTGTTTCCATCGTCAGGATGAAGAGACTCTCCAAGGAAGAAATCGCCGCCTACCTGCAGAGCGGGGAATGGCAGGGCAAAGCCGGAGGATACGGAATTCAAGGACGCGCCGGTGCCTTCATTCCTTGGATTCGCGGTTCCTTTTCGGCAATTGCGGGATTGCCGCTGGCCGAAACAGCAAATCTACTTCGGGCAGCCGGGCATACGGCCCGCAGGGCGGAATGAAGGGAACTCTTGCGGTTCTGGACCAGATCCGCGGACGCGGTGTCGCCGCCCTTTTGGTCGACGGTCGGCTGGAAGATCTTCTTGTTGATCCATTGGCTGAGGAAGAACCAGCTCCCGGCACGGTTCTGCGGGCGATTGTACGTAGACGGCTTTCGGGCCAGGGAGCGTGGCTCGTGAACCTGCCAGAGGGCATTACAGGGCATCTGCGGGACGTGAAGGATGTTGCGGAGGGTGATGCCGTCATGGTTCAGGCAACCGGATATCCGGAGGCTGGCAAGGCGGTTCCGGTCAGCACCCGGATTTCGGTTTCCGGGAGATTTGCGGTAGTGATGCCGGGCCGGGAGGGAGCGTTCGTCTCAAGGGCAATTGGCGATCCGATGCGAAGGAAACATCTGAAAAAAATTGCGAAGGATGCCCTCTCGCAAGCGGACGTTCCTGCTGGTCTCGTGTTGCGGTCTGCAGGCGAGGTTGCCGACGATCAGGAAATCCTGACCGAGATAGTTGAACTTCTCGAGTGCTCAAGGAGCCTTATGTCCATGCTGGCCGGTTCGTCGCCTGCTGTTTTGCGGAATGCCGACTGTTGCCACCGGATTGCCGCAAGGGAATGGATGGGCAAGGGGGAACTCAGCATTGATGATGCAGAAGGCTCGTTTGATCGGCACGGAATTCCGGATCTCGTCCTGCCTTACCGCTGCCCTCGCGTGAACCTCCCCGGGGGGGGATTCGCCGTAGTTGAGCCAACCCGTGCGTTCATTGCGGTCGATGTAAACACCGGATCGGATGTTTCGATGGGTGCGGCCTTGCGCGCCAACATCCAGCTTTCAGCGTGTCTGCCGCGCCAATTGCGCATCCGTGGGTTGGGCGGTCAGATTGTTGTGGACTTTGCACCGATGGCAAAGCGATTCAGGGAATCGGTGGAGACTGCTCTCTCGAACGCGTTCTCGAAGGATCGAATATCAGCAACTTTGGTTGGCTGGACCGGGCTCGGTCATTTTGAACTTCACAGGCGCAGGGAGTTCCGCCCACTTGATGGAATGCACTTCGAATGAATTGCCCAATCTGTGGAAATCAACCGTCGGAGCGCTACTTGCCGTTCTGTTCCAAGCGTTGTGCCAACGTTGATCTCGGCCGTTGGCTTTCCGGAAGATATTCGATTTCAGAACCGATCTCTCCTGAAGGACAGGAAGAACCGGAACCGGATGCAAACAAGCTGAACTAAATTTAGGCAACCTATGGACAGCGCATGGTACCTGCCTTAGTGGAGTGCGCTGGCGCCTGGGTAGCTCAGTGGTAGAGCAGTGGACTGAAAATCCTCGTGTCGGTGGTTCGATCCCGCCCCCAGGCACCATTTAAGCGGCGCTCTGAAGTTCCGGTTAGCGCTGAGGCCTTCAATCCAATCGCGAGAATGCGGCTTCCGATGCCGTACTCCCTCCAGAATCGGTTGTTGGCGTTCTTGGCCCAATATTCCACTGGTACCGTTAGCGAAGTCGCCGCCGCCGACGGTTCCAGGCATTCAAGGATATCAAGATAGAGAAGCGCGATTGTCGGGCATGACGCTGCCTCGCAGGCAATCTCCGATAGAAGGGGCAAGAACAGCGTCAGTTCGGGGTTAGGGTTCTAGCCAGATTCGTGTTGAAAAACACACTAGAGCGTGGTGACTTTAAGTGGAAGCATATCCCGAGTTCCTGAAGTGGTTTGCGCATTCCTCCGGTGGAAACCGGTCCAGCAGGTCGCCGATGCGCCTCCAGGTTGCTTCGGCGGTCCGCTCGGCGGCGTTGCGCAGCAGGTGTTGAGGTCCGGGCTGTAGGGTGGAAGGAACAGCAGGTGGGCACCGGCCTGCCTGATCGCTCTCCTGATGGCCATTCCCTTGTGGCAGGAGAGATTGTCCATCACCACCACGTCCTTCGGTGCCAGTGTCGGCACAAGGAAGCGTTCAACATAAACGCGAAACGCATCGCCGCCCGCCGGTCCGTCGAGGACGAAGGGGGCATCGATCCGACCGACCCGCAATGCGGCAATGAAGGTCATGGTTGTTGGGTTGCAGAATATTTTGACGGTGAGTGGGCGATTTGTTTCGGATTGGATCGGCATCTGATCGGCTGGAATTCGGAATAATCCGGAACGGCTGATTTCCCTTTCCCGGCAGCTTTGCAGCAGCATTTCCCGGTAGCTTCATGGATGCCGCAGCCGTGGCGGGGTTGTTGATTTCGGGAGTTGAGTCACCTGTGCCTGATGGTTGACTGCGGCCTTGGCAAGCGCGATCCGCCTTCCCGTTGGCGCGGGCCGAAGCCCGCTTTGTGGAATGTTTGAGAAGGGGTGGCCCGTGCGGACCTTCAAACGATCTGATTGGGAGCATCGCGCAAGTCAACAGAGTCATAGAGGAGAACAACGACAAAGCTGCTGAGCTATCGCGGGCAGTCGAGAATGCGGATGATGAACGCAAAGCGTTGCAGCGTATGGCGTGCACCGTATTTGAGCGTGAATTCGCTATAGATAACTGGGCCGATGTCGAGGCACTGAGAGCGGTCAGCGTTGAGACAAAGAAGAAGGCGGAAGAACTGAACGAGCTGGAAAAGTCGAGCCCTTCGACCAATGCCCGAGATCGTGTAGCCGACACTTTCGAGCTGTTGCTGAAAGAATTCTTCGCCGACAAGTACGTGTTTGATAGGTCTAGTTTCGTGCTGAAGCGGGGCGATCAGAAAATGGTACGCGGGCCGCATCGAACGCTAAGCGATGGAGAGAAAACCGCTATTGCATTTTGCTATTTTGTCGCTTGTGTGCACCGGAAAGTGACAGCCAACAGCGATTACCGGAAGTTCTTCCTGGTTTTCAATGACCCAGTTACTTCGATGTCCTACGAGTTTGTGTTTTCGATAGCGCAGACACTCAAGAACCTGAACATTTCAGATCAGGGCGAGGTCTCGACGAACCCAGGAAAGATTGATGGCAACAAGAGCCTGAGACCGGATTTACTATTACTGACTCACAGCAGCTATTTCTTCAATATCTCACGCACTAATGCTGTTGTGAAACCAGAAGCGACCTTTTCGTTGCATAGTGAAGGTGCAACGCACAAGCTCACACACCTGAGCAACTACGTTGCCCCATTCGAGCAGCAGTTGGAGCATGTGTTTCAGGTCGCAAATGGGAATGATCCAGACCACGGGACTGGCAACGCAATTCGATCCGTTCTAGAGGCAGTTGGTCGATTTTGCAGGCCCGACAAGTCGCAATCCTTACAGGACTTTATAGTCTTCCTCGCAGGTGAAGAGGGTTTGAGTATAAAGAGCGTTCTGATCAATACGCTTTGTCACGGCACCTACCACGACGAAACGCCGCCCCCCGATGACTTGAAGCTGGCTTGCGAAGAGACCCTAATGGTAGTCAAACGCTATGCCGTGGGGCACATCGAACTCATCAAAAGCACCACTGGTATTAAGGGAAAATAGATGAATTCACCGTGTCCGGTGCTTCCTCAACTGCCCCCCAGCAATATAGCTAGAAGTCGACGTCAACTAGCCCGACAGCTTGACCGGGTGCCGGATGAGTCGAGGTCTCAGCCCGGGACCCGTGTCCGCTTGGCCGGCCGGCCACCCTTCCGCCCGTTGGCGCGGGCTGCTGCGGCCTTTGCCGGGCTGGTAGCCCTGCCGCCCTCGGCACCGAGGATGGATGCCATCCACGACCTAGTGCCGAACACGCCATCGAACAGCGCCGGCACGTAGACATCGGCATCCAGGGTTGGCCAGTGGAGGCCGAGGCCGGAGGGAGAAAGTTCGATTTCGGAGAGGTCAGCAGGATCAGCTCCCGTCAGACCCTCGATCAGGCGTACAGGCACGGCCAGCTCGACATCATTGTGCAGGGTGACGATCAGGTGGGAAGTTTTCCGGTCATAGCGGGCCTTGGTGACAAGAGACTTCCGCTGCAGGGCTGCGCCAGCCGCCTGGGCCAAGGTAAAATCTGCGTCAGTAACGGTCATGAATCTCGCTCCATTTCTGGCAAAGGGCAAACAGGTGCGTGGCCAGATCGTTCTGGATCCGGCTCAGCTTCCGTCTGTTGAAGTGACCGTAGATTTCCCGCAACTCAGGTGGCCCGTCCGGGCAGTTCAGGATGAATACAGCCTCGCCGTCTGCCACGGTCACATGGACATGGGCAGGTCTGTGATCATTTGGATAAATCATCACCCTCAGTCCATCGAGGCGCAAGACAGTCGGCATTGGATGAGTTTAGCAGAAACCCAAACCCTTGGGTAGTGAAATCTTCAGGCTGCGAGACCAAACTTCCTTGGGCAGGTGTGTCGCCCGCTGGTAGATATCATATCCGCCGTGGCGGCTAGGCGGCTTCGCGTATTTCCCGCAGAGCACGGTTGAAAAAGTGCCGGGTCGCCTTTTCGCGGGCATCCGGGTCGGACAACACGATGTTGCGCATCTCCTTCTCCCTCTGGAACATGCGGATCGCCCCCTGGAAGAATGCCTCCGAGAAGGTCGAATACACGACATCAGGCGGGTTGTTGCGCAACATCGCAGACAGGTCCTCGTCCAGGATCTCCCGATTGACCTGCTCGAAGCGGATCATGTCCGCACGGTCACATGCGCGAACGTCGTGTCCAGAGTGCCGGCAAACCCATCCGCATATTCTACGCCTTTAACCCGAGGCGCACAGCCATCCTGCTGATCGGCGGAGACAAGACAGGCGAGACCGGTTCTACAGGCGGTGCGTACCGCAGGCTGACCGGCTCTATGACGAGCATTTACGGGAACTAAAAGACAAAGGAGAGATCCCATGAGTGGACATCGCGCCTTTACCGGGCTGACAGAGAATTTTTCTTCTGAACGCCGGAAACGGATTGAGGTTCGGAAAGAGGAACTTCGCGCTGCCATGCTCCTTCACGAATTGCGGCAGGCTCGGGCCATGACACAGAAGGCAGTTGGAGAGGTTCTGAACGTGAGACAGCCAGCCGTTTCCCGGCTTGAGCGGCGGACGGACATGTATGTCTCCAACCTTCGCTCCTACATCGAAGCCATGGGGGGCAGGCTGGACATCGTGGCCCAGTTTCCGCAGGGCAGTGTGGTCATCACGAATTTCTCCGATACCGGGGAAGATACGAAACCCGGTTGAAGCTCGCTGCCTGCGGGCCTCCCCGGCGTATAGGGCGTCAAACTGTCATCCAGATTGACGCCCTATGCCAGGGACCGGATTGCCCCGGAAAGCAGAATGAAAGTGGTTGCAAATCCGGATTCAGGGTGAAAATTCGCGTGACCTGGAACCGGCCATGTCGATTCCGGAAATATCCGCCCTGTCCACCAGCCTCTGGATGAAGTCCCGTCCGGCAGAAGCCCATGATGCCTTCTCCAGTGTCTCGGCTATCCGTTCACGAACCGACTCGAATGGTAGAACATCTCCTCTGGCCCGCGCGTCCAGCCGAACCAGATGAAATCCGTATCTGGTCTCGACGAGCATGTCACCGATCTGGCCTGGTGCCAGCAATTCAAGTGCAGCTTCGAACTCGGGCGCCAGGTCACCTTCCGAAAGCTGTCCGAGGGAACCACCATTGGCTGCGGAAGCACACGCGCTGTGCTTCTTGGCCATCCGCCCGAAGGCAGTTTCGTCACTCTTGAGCAGGTCCAAGAGTTCCGCCGCATGTTCCCTTGCCCTGTCACGGCGCTCCAGGTCCGACTCCGGAGCTGCAACCAGTATGTGCGAGGCTTCATAGACCGATGGAGCGCGGAACTGTTCGGGATGAGCGTTGTAGAAATTTCGCAGATCATCCGGTGTCGGCAGACGCGGCTTGATTTCGATCTCGGTCAGTTCGCGGATCATTGCCTCGGACTCGGTTTCCCGACGTCCCATTCCATCGAGGTTCGGTTCGGCATCGAGGCCGCGCCTCTCCGCCTCCTGGAGGAGTAACTCGCGTATGACCAGCGATCTCGCTGCCAGCCGCCAGGCCAGTCCGGGCTTTCCCGCCGGTGCCCTGTGGTTCTGGGCCTCCGCGGCAATCTGGCTGACGGGTATTGTCCTGCCGTTGACCGACACATCCGGGAACAGCGGTTTCATTGCACCGTTGCCTGAGTTTCACACAATCGGCCGTCGGGGAAGCACTCAGCCCTGACGCCCGGCACCCCTGTTGCTCTCTACCGTTGCAACATTTCTGCGTGATCTCACAATCTGGTATCCCGGCCTGAATATGTAGCCCACGGGTGCCGACAGCATGTGAACCAGCCTAGTAAACGGAAACAAGAGAAAGATTGTCAGTCCCAGAAAGATGTGGATCTTGAAGATCGGATGTGCGGTGGCAATGTAGCTTGCGGCGTTGAAGTCGAAGGTGAAGATCCCGAGGGACCAGGCCATGAAGGCGACCATCTGGCCTCCTTCCAGGTGCTGGACGGAAATGAATATTGTCCCGAGACCCAGAATCAGCTGAACGACCAGCAGGACAAGTATGCCGATATCGGCGAATGACGAGGTTCTGCGAATGCGCGGGTCCGACAGGCGTCGATGAAGCAGCATTAATCCTCCTGCCAGCGCAAGGATACCGGCCAATCCCCCGACCACAATTGCAAGTATCTGTTTGAAACTGTGACCGATTCCCAGAATGTCGAAGATCTCGATCGGTGTCAGAAGGCCGACCAGATGGCCAAAAAACACGATCAGGACTCCAACATGGAACATCACGGATCCGGCAATCAGCTGCTTCCTTCTCAGAAGCTGGCTCGAGGATGACTTCCAGGTGAACGGGTCGCGCTCGTAGCGGACTATGCTGCCGACAAGCAGAACGGAAAGACAGATATAGGGGTAAATTCCGAACAAGAATTCATGCATCAGCGTCTTCCTTCATTGTGGTCGGCCATCGGTCGGGAGCCGTCCATCCGCGAGAGCAGGTCACGGGCCTGCGGGCAATCACCGCCGACGCCCGGCCCGAACGTGACCTCGGATTCTTCCCAGGACTCATCAAGAGCTTCCAGGTCGTCGCCCGATGTGTCCGGAAGCACGAGAAGGGCGGCCAGGGCCTGGCGGTCACTGACGCCACCGGCAATTCGCACCAGCGCAGTGAAAATCGATGCGTATCGACACTGCCGTCGCGACAGGCGAGTTCCGAGTGCCTCAATTATGTGGCTTGCATCGACGAGTATCCGCCTGGCCTCATCCGTCGGACGCAGCGACAAGAACTCGAGAAGGGTAGGGAGGTGGTCGGGAAGCTCAACTGTGCTTGGTTCAAGTCCCGCCCGCTCGTAGGTCTCCAGCAAGTCAATCATGGCTGCCCCGCGTGAGCGGTTGTCTCCGTGGACATGTTCAAACAGGTTGAGGCAAAAGGACCGGGACCGGTCGAATACCTCCACGAATCTCTCCTGGAGTTGCCAGATGTCCATGGCATCAAGTTCATCGAGAAACTCGGCGAGATTCTCCCTGGTTCCGGCATCCAGGCGGCGGTCCGATTCGAAGACGGCTCGCAGGTCCGGAATGGCCTCCTTGAGTTCTCCGGTCGGATAGGAAAGCAGTATCGACAGTGATTTCAGTGTCCGGTCCATCAGCGGCCGTCCTCCGGAATCGCCAGTTGCCTGGCTCCACCGCCGAACAGGGACCCCTGGCTGATGCCGGTGGAGCATGCATTGCCGTCGGTGAAGCCGCAGCCGCCGCGCAGGAAATGCGCATCCTCGACATTTTCCCTGTGCGTGGTCGGAATGACGAATCGGTCATCGTAGTCGGCAAGGGCCATGATCCTGTACATTTCATCGATTGTTTCAGCCGTCAGGCCTACCCGTTCAGCAATCGATTCATCGACCACGCCTTCAACGGTCTTGGCCCGCATGAAGACGCGCATTGCCAGCATTCGTTCAAGTGCTGTGACGATCGGTTGTTCGTCTCCGGCCGTGAGCATGTTTGCAAGGTACCTCACGGGAATTCGAAGCGAACGGACATCCGGAATTTCCCTGTCCATGTCGATCAGGCTCTTTTCGCTCGCGTTCTGGATGGGGCTGAGTGGTGGGACATACCAGACCATTGGAAGTGTCCTGTATTCGGGGTGGAGGGGGAAGGCGACCTTCCAATCGACCGCCATCTTCCAAACCGGAGAGCGGGTGGCTGCCTCGAGCCAGTCCTCGGACACCCCATCGGCAAGTGCCTGGCGCCGAATCGAGGGATCGTTCGGGTCCAGGAACAGGTCCAGCTGTGCCCGGTAGAGATCCTTGGGATCCGCGCTGTTCGCCGCTTCGTGAATCCGGTCCGCATCGTAAAGAATCACACCCAGATAACGGATCCGTCCGACGCAGGTTTCCGAGCACACCGTCGGGCTGCCGGATTCAATTCGCGGATAGCAGAACGTACACTTTTCCGACTTTCCGGTCGCCCAATTATAGTAGATCTTCTTGTACGGGCAGCCAGACACGCACATGCGCCAGCCTCGGCATTGTTCCTGGTCAATGAGGACAATGCCGTCTTCTTCGCGCTTGTAGATGGCACCGGACGGGCAACTCGCCGTACAGGACGGGTTCAGGCAATGCTCGCAGAGTCTGGGCAGATACATCATGAAAGTGTTTTCGTATTCGCCGTAGATCTCCTTCTGCACTCCTTCAAAATTCGTGTCCTTCGACCGCTTTTCGAACTCTCCGCCCAGGATTTCCTCCCAGTTCGGACCCCACTCGATCTTCTCAATTCGTTCCCCTGTAATCTTCGAGCGAGGTCGAGCCGTCGGGAATGCCTCCATTTCCGGCGCCGATTTCAGATTGTCGTAATCGAAATCGAACGGTTCGTAGTAGTCATCAATTTCCGGCAGGTCAGGGTTGCCGAAGATCTTGGCGAGGATTCTCCATTTGCTTCCCTGTTTGGGCTGCAGCGTTCCCGACTTGGTGCGCTCCCAGCCACCATTCCACTTCGACTGGTCTTCCCAGTTCTTCGGGTAGCCGATACCGGGCTTGGTTTCGACATTGTTGAACCAGGCGTATTCCACGCCGTCACGGCTGGTCCAGACATTCTTGCAGGTTACCGAGCAGGTGTGACAGCCGATGCACTTGTCCAGATTGAGGACCTTTCCGATCTGCGCCCTGATTTTCATGGTGCTACCTCCGCTCGTTGCAAAGGCCTTTCAAGCCAGTCAACCTCATTCATCTTTCGAACAATCACGAATTCATCCCGGTTCGAGCCGACTGTTCCGTAATAGTTGAACCCGTAACTCTGCTGCGCGTAGCCGCCGATCATGTGAGTGGGTTTCAAGGTCGTGCGCGTCACGGAGTTGTGGATGCCGCCCCTTCGCCCCGTTAGCTTTGATCCGGGTGTGTTCACGATCTTCTCCTGGGCGTGATACATGAAAATCGTCCCGTTCCTGATCCTTTGTGACACTACTGCCCGGGCAGTCAGTGCGCCATTTGCGTTGTAAACTTCCACCCAGTCATTATCCTCGATACCGGCCGATCCCGCGTCGTCTTCGGAAATCCAGACCACGGGCCCACCGCGATTGAGGGTCAGCATCAGCAGATTGTCGGAGTATGTTGAGTGAATGCCCCATTTCTGGTGCGGAGTTATGAAGTTCAGGATGACCTGCGGCTCGCCGTCAGATTCCACCTGGTCCCTTCCGCCGGCGATTGTCTTGAGGTCGACCGGCGGTCGATACGTGCACAGTCCTTCCCCGAATGCCAGCATCCATGCATGGTCCTGGTAGAGTTGCTGCCGTCCGGTAAGTGTTCGCCAGGGGATCAGTTCGTGCACGTTGGTATATCCGGCGTTGTAGCACACCTCGTCGCTTTCGATGCCGGACCAGGTCGGTGACGAGATGATCTTGCGCGGCTGCGCGGCAATGTCGTGGAAGGTGATCTTGTTGTGCTGCATTGGCAACGCGAGGTGGGCGTGGTGCAACCCTGTGGCGCGTTCGAGCGATTTCCACGCCCTGACGGCAACTTCACCATTTGTCTCCGGAGCGAGCGCAAGAATTGTCTCGGCCGCATCGATGTCGCTTTCAATCTTGGCGCAGCCCTTTGAACGGCCTGATGTCCAGGTGCCGTTCCATTGCCTGAGATGTTCGACCTCATCGTTGGTATCCCACGTGATGCCCTTGCCGCCGTTCCCGAGCTTTTCCATCAGCGGACCAAGTGCGGTGAACCGATCATAGACTGCAGGGTAGTCGCGTACAACCGATACGATGTTCGGGCCGGTCCGGCCCGGAACGAGCGTGCATTCGCCTTTTTTCCACTCCATGACATTCGGTTGGGCGATCTCTCCCGGAGTGTCGTGGAGGATCGGCACCAGCACGGCATCATTTTCGACACCGAGGACCTCTGGTGACACTTCCGAGAACTTCCTGGCGATCTGCCTAAAGATGTCCCAGTCGGATTTGGATTCGTAGGCAGGATTCACTGCCGCCTGGAGCGGGTGGATGAAAGGGTGCATGTCGCTGGTGTTGAGATCGTTCTTCTCGTACCAGCTGGCCGTCGGCAGCACGACGTCCGAGTAGACCGCCGTGGTTGACATCCTGAAATCGATGCAGACCAGCAGGTCCAGCTTTCCGGTTGCCGGATCTTCATGCCACTTCACCTCTGAAGGCATCTTCCGTCCGGATTCAGCGATGTCCGGTGCCATGACGCTGTTTTCGGCGCCCAGAAGGTGCTTGAGAAAATACTCATGACCCTTGCCCGACGAACCGAGCAGGTTCGACCTCCAGACAAACAGGTTGCGCGGCCAGTTTTCCGGCGCATCCGGATCCTCGCAAGACATCTGAATCTCGCCGGACATCAGTCGGTCGGCGACGAGTTCGGCCACATTGGCCCCGGACTCCTTTGCCTCCCTGCCGATATCCAGCGGATTCTGCTTCAGTTGCGGAGCGGAAGGCAGCCAACCCATGCGTTCAGCGCGGACATTGAAATCGATCATGCTCCCTGACCAGTCTCCTTCCGGGGCCGTCGGTGACACCAATTCCGATGCATCCAGTGTCTCGTATCGCCACTGGTCCGAATGGGCATACCATGCTGACGTCGAGTTCATCTGGCGCGGTGGCCGTGACCAATCAAGGGCAAACGCGAGCGGGAGCCAGCCGGTCTGCGGCCTCAGTTTCTCCTGGCCGACATAATGGCTCCAGCCGCCTCCGGACTTGCCCGTGCAGCCGCACATCGCCAGCATGTTGATGATGCCGCGGTAGTTCATGTCCATGTGGTACCAATGGTTGAGTCCGGCGCCCACGATCACCATTGAGCGGCCTTCGGTCAGCTCGGCATTTCTTGCGAATTCACGTGCAACGGACTCGATGTTCTGTCGACTGACTCCGGTGATCTTCTCGGCCCAGGCCGGTGTGAACGGAACATCTGCTCCGTATTCAGCTGCAGCATTTCCATCGCCGATGCCGCGGTCCACACCGTAATTTGCACAGAGCAGGTCGAAAACCGTGGCCACCAGGGCGGATTTGCCATCGAGTTCAATGCGCTTCGCGGGAACCAGCCTCGTGAGTACTTCCGGATGGTCGCACTTCACGAAAGGTGAAGTCGCCTGGCCGCCGAAATAGGGGAAACCGACCTCGGCCATTTCATCGTGATCAGACTCTGCGACCAGGGTTTTCTTCAGGGTTATGGTCTTGCCGTCTGCCTTCTCCTCCAGGTTCCATGCACCTTCCTGTCCCCAGCGAAATCCGATCGAGCCATTCGGTACGACGATGTCGTCCGTCACCCCGTCAATGGCCAGGACCTTCCAGTCCGGGTTGTTTTCCTCTCCGAGATCATTTGTGAGGTCCGAGGCCCGGAGGAAGCGGCCGGGGACCAGCCGCCCGTTCCGTTCTTCCAGTCTGACCAGCATCGGCATGTCGGTGAACTTCCGGCAGTAGTTCTCGAAATACTCCACCTGCCGTTCGACATGGAATTCACGCAGGATGACATGTCCGAACGCCATGGCCAGCGCGCTGTCGGTCCCCTGCTTCGGGGCAATCCAGATGTCGCTGAACTTGGCTGCTTCCGAATAGTCGGGGCAAACAACTACCGATTTAGTCCCCTTGTATCGGGCTTCGGTATAGAAATGCGCGTCCGGGGTCCGCGTCTGTGGCACATTCGATCCCCAGACCAGCAGAAATCCGGAATTGTACCAATCGGCGCTTTCCGGCACGTCGGTCTGTTCACCCCAGGTCATCGGCGAAGCGGGAGGAAGGTCGCAATACCAGTCATAAAAGCTCATGCAAACGCCGCCGATGAGGCTCAGGTACCGCGTTCCGGCTGCGTATGACACCATGGACATTGCGGGAATCGGAGAGAATCCGAAGATGCGATCCGGACCGTAGCGTCTCGCAGTCCACGCGTTTGCGGCTGCAATGATCTCGGAAGCCTCCTCCCAGTCAGCCCGGACGAAACCTCCCTTGCCGCGCAGGCCAAGATAGGAGGATCGCAAATCAGGGTTTTCCTGCAGGGCCTGCCAGGCGGCAACGGGAGTCCTGTCCTTGCGCAGTTGTTGCCATGCTCGCAGGAGCGCCCCGCGGACCAGTGGGTGCCGGACGCGGCTTGCCGAATAGAGGTACCAGCTATAGCTTGCGCCGCGGGAGCATCCCCTCGGTTCGTGATTGGGGAGATCAGGCCGGGTCTTCGGGTAGTCCGTGGCCTGAGTTTCCCAAGTCACGATTCCCGACTTCACATAGATGTTCCAGGAGCAGGATCCGGTGCAGTTCACGCCATGTGTTGATCGGACGACCTTGTCATGTCGCCAACGTTGCCGGTAGGTGTCTTCCCAGTCCCGGCTTTCGCGGGTCACCTGGCCATGCCCGTCGGCAAATTTCTCGATTTCCTTCGATTGCAGGAAATTCAAACTATCAAGCAGTTGACTCATCTTGGACTCCCTGGTCTTGTGATCACTTCCCGATCAATCTTTCATCAGGCTGGCACTGGCGCACCTCGCCGGCTGTAGAACCACCATGTCGTGGCAAGGCAGACTCCGTAGAACACTGCGAAGCAGATCAAGGCAGCTTCCGGGCCACCGGTCACTCCGATCGATGTTCCATACGCCTTGGGAATGAAGAACGCGCCATACGCAGCAATTGCCGACGTAAACGCGATAATCGATGCGCTCTCTCTTTCGCTTTGGACCAGCGCGGCCTCGGGACCAATGCCCGGCACCAGTCGGGGCACCTCCTGGCGTACTATCGTGGGAATCATCTGGAACGTCGATGCATTGCCAATTCCGGTCAGGACGAACAACAACATGAAACACGCGAAGAAGCCCCAGAAGTTACCGGCCGACACCTGGCCGGGCAGAAAGAAGAGCACTCCCAGCACAGCAATGATCATGCCGGCGAATGTCCAGAAGGTGATCCGGCCACCTCCGTACTTGTCCGATACCCAACCGGTCGATGCACGGCTGAGTGCGCCAACCAGCGGTCCGAGAAACGCGTACGACAGAGCGTCCACCTGCGGAAACTGCGTCTTGATCAGCAGAGGAAATCCCGCAGAATAGCCGATGAAGGACCCGAAGGTGCCGGTGTACAAGACGCACATGATCCAGTTGTGCCGCCGCCTGAGGATGACGATCTGTTCACGTATCGAAGCGCGTGTCCCGTCGATGTCGTTCATTCCAAACCAGGCGGCAATCGTGCTTGCCGCGAGCAGTGGAACCCAGATGAAGCCGGCATTCTGCATCCACACCTGGCTGCCGTCCGGCAGTGTCTGCGGACTGCCACCAATTGCCCCGAACACCCCTGCAGTAATCACGATCGGCACAACGAATTGCATGACCGAAACGCCCAGATTGCCAAGCCCGGCATTCAGGGCAAGGGCATTGCCCTTGGTCGCCTTCGGGAAGAAATACGCGATATTTGCCATCGAAGAGGCAAAGTTACCTCCGCCCAATCCGCACAACAGTGCCAGGATCACGAACACGGGATACGGAGTTGCCGAATTCTGAACCGCGAATCCGACCCCGAGTGCCGGAACCAGCAGTGAAGCCGTCGACAATGCCGTCCACTTTCTTCCGCCAAAGATCGGGATCATGAAGCTGTAGAAGACGCGCAGTGTCGCGCCGGAAAGGCCCGGCAGGGCTGCCAGCCAGAACAACTGGTCCGTACTGTAGTCAAATCCGACCGAAGGCAGCTTTGCAACGACTATTGACCAAACGAGCCAGACGGAAAATGCCAGAAGCAGGCATGGGATCGAAATCCAGAGGTTGCGAGTCGCGATCTTCTTTCCCCGGCTCTCCCAGAACTCGATATTCTCGGGTTGCCAGTTGCGTAGCAGGTATTTTTCTTTGTCAGTCACTTTGTCACTTCCGTACCCTTCGCACAGCTGTGCCGAATTCGATACCGGGCGATATCATGCCTTCTGTGCTTCCAGTTGCGCTTCCGCACTCGGGTCAGGATGTGGAAGCGGTTCTTCTGGTACGTCGGAAAGGTAGAGTTCGCTGGCAAGGCCCGGATGCCTGCGATGTTCCATCCTCCTGATGGCCACGTGCATCCATACTGTCGAGACCCCGACAATGGCAAACAGCAGCATGAACGGTGCAGTCCAGATCCCTGTCGTGTCAAGCAATATTCCGAAAGCGATTGGAAGAACGAATCCACCAAGGCCGCCAATCATTCCCACTAGGCCGCCGACAGAACCGACATGATGTGGGTAATAAACAGGTATGTGCTTGTATACGGCCGCCTTGCCCAGGCTCATCATAAAGCCGAGAACCACGGTCAGCGCGACAAATACTTGCAGGGAGACACCAATCGTGAATGCAATGGGGCCTTCGATTCCGTTAACTTCGTAGGAGGTGTCCGGATAACTTATGATGAACAAGCAAATCAGCGAGATGAAGAATGTCAGATACATCACGAAGCGGGCACCGAACCGGTCAGACATCCATCCGCCAAGCACCCGGAATACCGATCCGGGCAGCGAGTACAGACCTGCGAGCACACCGGCCGTGGTCAGGCTCAGGCCATATGCGCCCACATAGTATCTCGGCAGGAATGACGCCAGTGCAACGAACGCACCGAAGACAAAGAAGTAATAGGTTGCAAACCTCCAGACCTGGATATTTCTGAGCGGGGCAAGTTGCTCTGACGTGGAAACGGCCCCGGCCCCAGTGTTCTTTCTCCATTCCGTAACAGGGTCATTCTTTGCAAGCAGGAAGAACAGCACCGCCGCAACTGCCAGAATGATCGCGTAGACCCTTGCCGCATCTTCCCAACCGAGCGACACGACCAGGAATGGCGCGGCAAAATTCGTAATGGCTGCCCCGACATTGCCCGCCCCGAATATTCCAAGTGCCGTGCCCTGCAACTCCTTGGTGTACCACCGGGAGACGTATGAAACACCGACGATGAACGAACCCCCGGCGAGCCCGAGTCCCAGGGCGGCAAGGAGAATCATGTAGTATGAGTGGGCCCAGGTCAGCAACCAGGTCGCTACTGCCGTCAGAACCATCTGCAGCGGAAACATGATGCGGCCGCCGAACTGCTCGGTCCATACACCGAGAAAAATCCTGCTGACAGAACCTGTCAGCACCGGAGTGGCCACCAGCAGGCCGAATTCGGTATCCGACAGTTCAAGTTCTTCCTTGATCGTTACGCCAATGACCGAGAAGATTGTCCAGACTGCGAAACAGGTCGTGAAAGCGAGCGTGCTCAGCACAAGGGCCCGGTTGCTGTCGCCCCGGGAAACGTGGTCCAAGGTGTTCATTCGTGTTCAGTTCTGTTGAGTGGCTTGCACGAGATTTGAATACAGTTTAAGCTATTCAGCGAACCGCTTCCTTGATCTGAATCAAGTTTTTTATACTTGTGGAGCAGGGTGAGGGGCCCCGGAGCCGGATGCGCGTCGGTCGGACGTCAACGGTGTCAATCGGAGGGAACGCCGTCGCGGAATGACTGGCATTCAGTTCGTTCGGACCGGAGGCATTCCGACTCAAGAACTGGTGTTAAGGATTGCTACCGGTCGAGAATCGAATGCAAGTCACCTCACGCGATGCAACCGGCACCACCACCGACAAATTCAATTGTTCTGTCTGTCCTGTCCGCGACCATGCTGTCTGTTCGCGTTGCAATCCCGAGGAATTCGAGCAGTTCAAGGCGATCAGGCGCATACGCAGCTTTTCGAAGGGTGCGCACATCATGCGGGCCGGCGAACCAATGACATCGGTTGGGTCGCTGACCAGGGGATCGGCGTATCTGAGGCGATCGTTGGAAGATGGGAGGCGTCAGATGGTTGGCCTGCTGATGCCCGGCGACTTCATCGGACGCCCTGGACGAAGGGAAGTGGCATTCGACATCATCGCCGGGACGGAAGTCCAACTGTGCCAGTTCCGGATCGGTGATTTCGAACGAATTCTGCAGGCAAGTCCAGCAGTGAGCCGGCGGTTGCTTGAAATGACCTTGGACGAACTTGATGCCGCCAGGCTGTGGATGCTTGTGCTGGGTCGAGCAACATCGCGCGAACGACTGACCAGCCTGTTCGCACTGCTCGTTCAGCATGATGCGAGGCACATGAGCCGCAAGATCGGTATCTCCGCGAAGATTGAACTGCCATTTGCACGCTCGGACATTGCCGAATTTCTTGGTCTCACCATAGAGACCGTGTCCCGGCGATTCTCGGATCTGCAGGGCGACGGGTTGATCAGGATCGAGGGGCGAAGGAAGATCCTGATCCCCGATTACCTGGCACTGATTGCGGAAACGGGGGACAGCGAGAGCTGGCGGCACGAATTCCACGGCGAGGTCTGCCTGAGTTCGGCTGTGGAATAATCCGTGCCCGGGCTTGATCGGGTCGTGCTGAGTCACCTGCGCCGGGAGCTTGACCGCGTCCCCGGCAAGCGCGAGTGGATGTGCGGCCTGCCGATCAAGGACGGCAAGGATGCCCTGAACGTCAACTGGTTCGAGGCAGCCATCTGTTCAATGTCCGGCGAACGACTCGGCCACAACGAATTGCCGACACGGCCGCCATAGGCGCAATCGACCATTTCTCCCACCATCGTCGACATCTCAAAAGACAACCGCCAAGACGGAAAACAGAATGTAAACGAACAGTTGGAACTACTGGTGCGGAGGCTCAACTGACGGCGCAAGCCGATCACCATAACATTGCAGTAAAGCATAACAGACGGGTCTGATAGTTCTGTTTGGCGGCTTCGGTCTACTGAAGGGCGAAGTCGCCATACCGCAAATTCGATCAGTTTGCGGCGACAAGGAATTCAGAGCGCATTCAGAAGTTTGCCATTTCTGGCTGCGAGCGCTCGCAGCGAGACAATTTGTGGGAACGCGACGTTAACGGCGCCACAAAACCAATTTTTTCGCTGATCGAAGGTCACAGTGTGTAAAGTCAGTTGTTCTCATTTATTGCCAGCATGTCAGTGAACTTCTCAAATTCGTTATCCGCAATTGCGGCGGTCTCTGTCTTCGCGGGAAAATCGTCGGAATTCGCTGCAGCGTGAAACGCAGCCAGGGCGGTGCGGCGTTCGGCCTTGATCTGTTCCTGCAAGGCGTAGATGTTGCCAAAAGCGCGCGCATGGCGTGGGCTCTCGGCTTGCTCTCCGCAGATGTCGTTCTGGAAGAGATAAATGATGTCAGCCCCGGAGCCCGACCCCAAAGACGATGTGATCAGGTTCGTGCGTTTGCTGATTTCGGCCATTACCCGGTCGCAGATCACTTCAGCCTCAACAGAGAACGCTCCTGCGTTTTCCATATCGCGGAAACTCTGCCACAGCGCCAATGCCTCCTCCGCCGTTTTACCGATTGCTCGTAGGCCGCCGTTCCAGGTGGAGCGCCGCGGCACAAGGCCCAGGTGGCACATGACCGGGATATGCTCGCGCGCCAGAATCTCGACGATGTGCGGGCCACGTGCGGTATAGACACTGTCCGCGCCACGCTTCATCGCCAAAAAGGCGGCGTCCAGCACGTCCTTCTCTGACGGGTGGTCGGGCATCGGGATGGCCGCAGTGTAGAAATGGTTGGGTGCGCCACGCCGCACGGCTTCGGCAAACACTGCGTTGCCCATCACCAGGTCAATCCCGGCATCTGCGGCGGCGGCGGCCTCTTCCTCGGAATTGGCGGTGGTCTGGGTCAGCTTGCGCACGCCCTTCAGCGCCTGAAGATCTGCGGCGGTGAAGTTGCGAAGGGAGAACCTCGCGTCCCAGTCATAGATCCGTTTCATGCCTCAAAGCCCTTTCGGTGCGAGATCTCCAATCGAGGCCTCTTCTGCTGGCGTAGTACGACGTGTGGTTTTGGCCGTCGCCGGTAACGGCGTATCAAACGCGTAGCTCGGGTCGGTCTTTTGGCGTTCCCAGGTTTCCAGCATTTCGCGCCAGGCGCCACTCAGTGTGCGGGGCGCTGGCATATCCTCGGCGATCTCGGCGGCCAAGAGCGGCAGGTTATAGCAAGGCACGCCCGCATACATGTGATGTTCAGTGTGCCAATTCATGTGCCAATAGAGGAATTCGACAAAGCGTGGCAGCCGGATTGAGCGAGTGTTCTTACGGAAATCTGTCGTGGCCTCGGTCAGGCCGCAATGCTGCGTCAGGCCCACCGCGTAGCTCAGCCAATTGGCGATGTAACTTGGCAGCGTGAAGATTAACGGCAGCACCCAGAGCCCGGTTACGATTGCGACCATCAAAATGCAGCCGTGGAGGGCCAACTGCGCCCGTGACCACCACATCGAGCGACGGGCTTGGTCGGGTTGGTCGTCGTGCAGCGCCTTCAGCCATTCATTGGCGGGGACATCCGTCGACGGCAGCTTGCCCACGGCGTCCAGTGCCGTCATATAGATCGTCGACAAGATCCCGCCCTTGCCAAAAGTCCGCCCTGGCTGGGTCAACAGGTTCAGCGTGAAGAGTTGCAGCAGAAATGTCTTGCCCACATTGGGATGCACCGGCAAAAGCACCTCTCGGTCGCCCTCGGGATGAAGTGTGAACCGATGGTGATAGGTGTGGCTGGCGGCATAGTCGAACGGGTTCCACCAAGAGATCATGCTGAACAGATAAAGAAAGGCTTCGTTCAGCTTCTTCGACGTGAACACCGTCCCGTGGCCAAGTTCGTGCACCGCTGTGCCCCGGAAGAACGAGGCAAATGTGCCATGGGCAAAAAGCGCGACAGAAAACGCGATCCACCAGCCCTGCGCCCAGGCGACATAAACCGCTAGGCCTGTTAGGCAGAACAGCGCCAAATGCCCGCCAGCCTGGATCCAACCTTTCGTATCGTCACGCTTCGAGAACTCGCGAAATCTTACCGGTGCCATCTTGGAGCGATACCATTGGGGTTTTAGACTGTCTCTTACTTCTGAGAGCGATTGAAACGACATTTGCCACAGCCTCCTCTTGCTATCTCCCTGTTGTTGTTTGCGTGGTGTGGCTAGAGTTTGACCCACGCGCCTTTCGCTGCATTTGAACGGACGGTTGCATCAATGAAGGTGACGCCTTTCGCACCATCCTCCACGAGCGGCAGGCCAAGCCAGTCGGTCGGCGGGCTCACCCCGTCGCGGCGCGACGCAACGGCCATGGCGAATTCTGTACGGAGGTTGGCCCAGGCCTCGATAATGCCTTCGAGGAAACCGCGCGCGGCGCGCACCAGCCGGTTCGGTGCGGGGCGAACGCCCGTGCCCATGGCCGCGGCTCAGCACCTGATCGGGTTTGCCAAAGCGGTTAAACTTCAGCCGCTCGGACCGCTCCAGGTCCCACTCCAGCCCGCCCTCAGAGCCAAAGACCCGCAGGCGCAGGCCC
>JAGWAS010000010.1:0-104404 GCA_021296235.1 Paracoccaceae bacterium
ACAACGAGATTGAACTGACTTCGCTCGGCACTCAACTAAATGAAGCGTTGGCTCAACTGGCTGAGGAAGAGGCGCGTGCGCGTCGGCTTGAGGAGGCGGAGCGACAGAGATTGCAAGCTCAAAACAAGGAGTTGGAAGGGTTCCGATCGGAGTTTCTCGGCAGGCTTCGGACGGTGATCGAAGGTAAGGAAGGAGTACGAATTCAAGGCGACCGGTTTGTATTTGCCTCCGAGGTGCTGTTTCCGCTCGGCAAAGCGGAATTGTCCGATGATGGAAAGGAGCAGATCAAGAGCGTTGCTGATTTGATTCTCAGTTTGGCGAACGAATTTCCGGACAGCATCGACTGGGTGCTGAGGGTCGATGGCCACACCGACGACCGTCCCATAGTGGAAAAAAGGGACTATTCCGACAACTGGGAACTTAGTCAGGCCAGATCCCTTTCCGTTGTTCGGTTCCTCACATCGGAACTCGGATTCCCCGAGAACCGGCTGGCGGCGGCTGGCTTCGGTGAATACCGGCCAGTCAATTCCGGATTGGACGAAGCGGCAAAATCGCAGAACCGCCGCATCGAATTCAAGTTGACCGAACCGTGATCGAATTCGCTCTCCGGACCTCTTGCACCGTGCGGATGGTTCTATGACACAAGGGCCAGGCTCGGTGGAAATCAGCGGCGATACGATTTCAGGAACGGTCAGGAAGGTCGTGTTCCGCAATCCGGCAAACGAATTTTCCGTAATCCAACTTGACGTTCCCGACCGAAGGTATCCGGTTTCGGTCGTGGGCAGGATGCCTGAAGTGGATGTGGGCATGTTGGTTTCAGTGTCTGGATCATGGCATGACCATCCCAAGTTCGGAACTCAGTTGACAGCGGACAGCGTTGTTCCTGCGCCCCCGAAAACACTTGGTGGGATCACCGCATATCTTGGCTCCAAAGCGGTTGACGGCATAGGAAAAGTGCATGCCGCCAGGCTGGCCGACAAATTCGGCGACGATCTCTTTGACGTTCTGGAAAACGCCCCGCACCGACTTCGCGAGGTCAAGGGCATCGGTCCGGGTCGGGTGCGGAAAATCACCGAGGGTTGGATGCGCAACAGGACAAGGCGCGATGCAATGGTTTTCCTGCATGGGCTAGGCCTTGGACCGGCAACGGCGGGATCAATTCTGCGGATTTACGGCAACGATGCGGTGAAGGTTGTTTCGTCCAACCCCTACATGCTGATCAGGGACGTCAGGGGCATCGGATTCAAGACCGCGGATGCAATGGCTGAAAGCATCGGCATCGACAAGACCAGCACCGACAGGATCATGGCGGGAATCGGACATGTCATGGACGAGGCAAGATCGAACGGCAATTGCGGCATGCGCCTCGCTGAACTTCTTGGGCAGTCTGAGAGGCTTCTCGGCGTAGATGGCGAGTTGGTTCGCGCCGGGATCGAGTCCCTCGTTGGTCGACGGATACTGGTGCAGTGCATGATTGACGATCAGGTCTGTCTGTTTCCGCCAGATCTGCATCTTGCCGAGACCGAAATCGCAACACGCATCCGGTTGATCGCTTCCGGCGAAAAGCCTTGGGGTGAAATTGATGCGAATAGGGCCATAAGGGGTGTGGAATCGGAAAACCGAATCAGATTCGGAGAAAGCCAGATCAAGGCAATTCGCACTGCTGTCGCTTCGAAGTTCACGGTCATCACCGGTGGTCCGGGCGTGGGAAAGACCACGATAGTGAAGGCAATCCTTAGGATTCTTGCTGAGCGGAAGGTTGATATTCGAATCTGTGCACCGACCGGCCGGGCGGCAAAACGCATCAGTGAATTGACCGGCAGGTCGGCACGAACGATCCATCGGTTGCTCGAAATCGACCCGGAAACCGGAACGTTCCGCCATGACGAAAAAAAACCCATCGATTGCAGTCTGCTGATCGTTGATGAGTCTTCCATGATTGACGTCATGCTGATGGATGCACTCCTGAAGGCGGTTCCGGATCATGCTGCGGTCATCATGGTCGGGGATGTCGACCAGCTTCCTTCGGTCGGCCCCGGACGGGTCCTCGCCGATGTCATGGATTCCGATGACATCGAAGTTGTTCGGCTGACAGAGATATACCGACAGGCGGCCCAAAGCAGGGTGGTTGCAAGCGCTCACAGGATCAATGCCGGAGCATTGCCTGAACTCTCAAATCCACAAGGCGAAAGCGATTTCTATTTTGTGCAGGCAGCGGAACCGGATGAGGCGGTTGCGAAGATGCTCCGGCTCATCAGCGAACGAATTCCCGACCGTTTTGGATTTGATCCCGTCAGGGACGTTCAGGTGCTGTGCCCGATGATCCGCGGCGCCATTGGCGTTCAATCACTCAATGCCAAGCTGAAGGGCGTTCTCAATCCAAATGCTGCCGAAGTGCTTGACACCGGAAACGCGAGCTACTCGCCGGGTGACAAGGTGATGCAAATCCAAAACGATTACGGCAAGGGCATATTCAACGGCGACATTGGATTCGTTTCCGCCATTCAGCATGAGGAGAAGTCGTTGCTCGTGGATTTTGATGGGCGCGAACTTCAGATCGGACCGGACGAACTCGGCGGGCTGATGCCCGCATATGCTGTGACCATCCACAAGAGCCAAGGGTCTGAATTCCCGGTGGTCGTTGTGCCGATCATGACTCAGCACTTTGTCATGCTGCAACGCAACCTGCTCTACACGGCCGTAACGCGTGCCCGCAATTTGCTCGTTTTGATTGGACAGCGCAGGGCCGTCGAAATTGCGGTCAGAACGGACGATCAAAGGAAACGTCTTACCCGGTTGGGTAGTTTGCTGTCTCGCCAAGCCAAGGGAATTTCAGAGGGGGCATGTCCTGCATAGCAAGTTCCGCACAGATGCAACCGCTCGTCGGTCGTTTCGACTGAAGTCTGGAAGGGTGTGTCGCATGGCGTATCACTCGCAGCAATGGCCGGCTTGCTTGGGCAAGGCCAAAGGCTTGGCGATCAGGCCGCCAGGTTTTCGTGCCATTTGCGATCATCGGAGTATGCAAACTCCCCAAATTGATTGAGCCGGTTCTTCAGATGGGGCGTAGGTTCACTCGCCTCGGAAGCCTTGGAATTGCCGAACGCCGCTTCCAGGTTGAGCAGGCACTGGGTTCGCTCAGCCGTTGGGTTGCCAATGTTCCGGTTGCTCTTTGCGTTCTTCCAGCCAAGAATCGTCCGCTCGTGAACGTCCAGCAGTGCGCAGGTGTGGCCCGCGGAAATGCGGTTGGTTGGCAACATGGTTGGCAATTGATTGAACGCCGAGTTAAGCAGCGCAGGGACCGAAGATTGGGGACTCAGCCAATGAGTTCTGGCAGGCAATCGCCACCCGCAAATTCTGACACCATTCAGGCGGCTTGATGGTGATTCCTGCCATTCAGCTCAATTGCTCTCCAAATGACAATTGACTGGACCATGAGCGGTTCTCTGTCTCCGAAGAAATTCTGATCCTCATCCAACGTAATTCCGCCAACTGCGGGCCATGACTCCAATGCTTACCTATATCTGAACGGGGAAAAAATTTCTGCAACGCAGAAAATAGAGCTTGAAATGCCGCGGTGCGGCAACTATTTGGCCTGCAACTGATCACCACTCCGAGAAAGGAATGACAAATGAACAAGGTACATGAACTCACCAAACTGTATGCCGACGCCTTCCTGAACTTCGTCCCGAATCCGGCGAGCATCAGCGATGCCTTCAGGAAATCGGCCGAATTTGGCGAAAAGATGTCGGCAGTTTCTCTCAAGGCGGCTCAAGGCAGCGTCGAAATCACCAACAAGTGGACGGCAGAAACCTTTGAGCAGCTTGGCGAGGTTGCCGCTGCAAAGGAAGAGGTCGCCGACTATGCCAAGGCCGCCGGTGAATTTGCCTCCCGCTCCGTTGAGGCGGCGACCGGACATCTGTCAGGACTGGCCGAGGTAGCCAAGAACGCACAGATCGAATCCGCAGAGGCATTCCTCGCTGCGGGAAAATGACAAGCCACCTCCATTGGCACAAAGAAACTGAAAAGGGGCGAATTTGCGCCCCTTTTTCGCGTCCGGAAATTTCCTCCCGGATTTACTTGGCGGCGATCAGCGGTACCTTGCGGTCGGAAATCCGGGGGGTTTCCGGGCCTTCGAACTCAAGCTTGAGTTTGCCTTTTGAAAGCAGCACCCGGACCAAGCCGCCTTTCTTGAGGCTGCCGAACAGAATTTCGTCGGCCAGCTGTTGCTTGATCTTGTCCTGGATCAGCCTTTCAAGCGGGCGGGCCCCCATCCTCGTGTCATAGCCGTTTTCCGCAATCCAACGTGCCGCCTTCGGCGTCAGTTCGAAATGGACGTTTCGCTCGAAGAGCTGAGCTTCCAGCCGGTGGATGAACTTCTCCACCACTCTCAGGATCGTGTTTGTATCCAGCGGTTGGAAACTGATTATCGCATCAAGGCGGTTTCGGAATTCCGGGGAGAACAGCCTGTCAATCGCTTCGATTTCTTCGCCTTCGCGCCGATCTCGCGAGAAACCGACCGCGGCCTTCGCCTGTTCCGCAGCACCGGCATTCGTCGTCATGATCACGACGATGTTCCGGAAGTCGACGGTCCTGCCGCTGTGATCGGTGAGCTTGCCGTGATCCATGACCTGCAGCAGAATGTTCGACACGTCGGGATGCGCCTTCTCGATTTCATCCAGAAGCAGGACACAATGGGGGTTTTCGTCGATCCCATCGGTGAGCAAGCCACCGTTTTCGAATCCGACATATCCCGGCGGTGCTCCAATCAGGCGCGAGACCGAGTGCTTTTCCATGAACTCCGACATGTCAAAGCGCAACAGCTTGACTCCCAGCGTCTCGGCGAGTTGCCTCGCCGATTCGGTCTTGCCGACACCTGTCGGGCCGGCAAAGAGATAGGATCCGACCGGTTTTTCACTGTCGCGCAATCCGGCGCGGCTGAGCTTGATTGCCGATGACAGGGCTTCAAGGGCCGAGTCCTGACCGAAGACGACCGATTTCAGGTTGGCTTCAAGATCCTTCAGCAACTCCTGATCGCTGCGGGATACGTGGCGGGGTGGAATCCGGGCGATTGCCGCCACAACATCCTCAATTTCCCGCGGACGAACGGTCTTGCGGCGCTTGGATTCCGGAAGGAGGCGTTGCGCTGCGCCGGCTTCGTCGATGACATCAATTGCCTTGTCGGGAAATCTCCGGTCATTGACGTACTTGCCGGAAAGATCGACTGCCGCTCGAACGGCGTCATCCGTAAACCGAATCTTGTGATGTGCTTCGAATCGCGCCTTGAGGCCCCTGACGATCTTGACAGTCTCTTCATGTGTCGGTTCGGCCACGTCGATCTTCTGGAATCTTCGGGAAAGTGCCCGGTCCTTTTCGAAATACTGGCGGAATTCCTTGTGCGTGGTTGATCCGATGCATCTGATGCTTCCACCCTGAAGTCCCGGCTTGAGCAGATTTGAGGCATCCATTGAACCGCCACTTGTCGCCCCGGCCCCGACAACGGTGTGAATCTCATCAATGAAGAGAATCGCATCGGGATGTTCATCAAGTTCCTTGATGACCGATTTCAGCCTTTCCTCGAAATCGCCCCGATACCTGGTTCCAGCCAGCACAACCCCCATGTCCAAGGAGTAGATCACGGCGTTTTGGAGCGGCCCGGGGGCCTCTCCCCCAACAATCTTCCTGGCCATTCCCTCAACAATCGCCGTCTTTCCGACGCCCGGGTCGCCAACCAGCAGCGGATTGTTCTTGTTTCTTCTGATGAGGACCTTGAAGCAGCGCAGCAATTCACCCTCGCGCCCGATCAGCGGATCAATCTTGCCTTGCCGCGCCCTTTCATTCAGGTCGACGCAGAACTTCGCCAGCGCCGAGTCGGTGTCTGCATCTGCAGCTTCGCCGTCTCGAGTCTCTTCCCGCTCCTCGGCTCCAACAACCGGAGCCGGATTCTGGTAGCTTGGACTTTTGGCGATGCCGTGGGCGATGAAGTTAACAGCATCGAACCGCGTCATTCCATGCGAGCGGAGAAAATGCACTGCGGTGCTTTTCCTCTCTCCGAAAATCGCCACGAGTACATTGGCACCGGTGATTTCACCGGATTTGCGGCTCACCCTAACGTGTTCTGCCGCCCGCTGTAGCACTCTCTGGAAACCTGTTGTCGGAACTGCGGACTTGCCGGATGGCTCGGCCGCAATCGGCTTGGCACTCTGTTCAATGTGTTTCTTCAGATCCAGCCTAAGTTTTTCAAGGTTTACCCCGCAGGCCAAAAGCACCTTCGCCGCGGAAGGTTCGTCGAGCAGCGCCAATAGCAGGTGATCAAGCGATACATATTCGTGCCGCTGCTCATAGGCAATCGACATCGATTCATGGATGGCATGCTCTAGCGTTGCTGTAAAGTTGACCAAACCGGAATCCCCGATCGTTTCGTTGCGTCGGACGCGGAATGCCGCGTGTACAACATAGTTGGGATTTGCATCACGATTGACAAGCAAAAATTCGAGCTAACCGCCGGCAAAGCCGCAGAAAGGCGCCGAAACAATCAAAATTGCTTCAGAACCGGTCCTTCCTTCTCCTTATTTCGGCAAAGGATTCTGCATCTGAGGCCGCCGGCGCGCCGATCAACTCCTTTACCTCGGGCAGGCGGGCCCTCAGGAACGGGTTGGTCGCAAGCTCCAGGGAGAGTCGCGACGGCACCGTCGGCTGCCCTTCCGAACGGGCCTTCGCGATGGCCTCCGTCCGGGCAAGAAGGTCCGGGTTGTTCGGTTCGATCGACAAGGCAAACCGGGCATTTGATTCCGTATACTCGTGGCCTGAATAAATCATGTTTGCGGGGTCGAGTGCCGCCAGCTTGGCAAGACTGTTCCACATCATTTCGAATGTGCCCTCAAACACGCGCCCGCACCCGAGCGCCATGAGCGAGTCAGCTGTGAACATGGCCCCGGGAAACAGATAGGCGATGTGCCCAACAGTGTGACCGGAAACGTCGACGACCTTCGCCTCCTCGCCGCAGGCGGAAACCGTGCCGCCGTCACAGACCGCCACATCCAGCTTCGGCAGTCGATGGGCATCGGCCTCGGCCCCGATGACCTCGGACCCATAGACGCTCCGCAACTCCTCGACGCCGTCGATGTGGTCGGAGTGATGATGTGTGATCAGTATCCGGTCGAGGCCCCAGCCCCGTTCCTCAAGTGCATTCCTGACAGCGGCGGCCTCGGGTGCGTCAACCAGTGCGGTTTCCCGCGTGGCGGGGTTGTGCATCAGGAACGCATAATTGTCCGACAGACAGGGCAGGGTGATGACTTCAAATGGCATGTTGCTACATTCTCCAGTGATTATGTCATATTTGGCTAACGAATTTCGGCGATTGGTGAGACTGATTCAATGCATCTTGATGTAGTTGACCTCAAGAAATTCTATTTCGGCACTGCACTCGGAAGGCTTTCGACCACGGTCCTTTCGTCCCGAGTCGCCGAAATCTGGCCCACGACAGCGGGATGCACAGTCGTGGGATTCGGATTCGCCGCTCCGCTCCTGAGGGACATCAGACAGCAGGCGCTGCGGACGGTCAACCTCATGCCGGCGCGGCAGGGAGCAACTTCCTGGCCGATCAAGGGCGCAAACACCTCCGTACTGACCGCTGATGCATCCTGGCCACTCCCGACCGAGGCATCCGAGCGGATTTTGTTTTTGCATGGTCTTGAGACAAGCGAAAACCCATCCGGGCTGCTCAAGGAATGTTGGCGGGTTCTGGCACCGGAGGGCCGGGTTCTGTTTGTCGTTCCCCACCGTGCCGGGCTGTGGGCGAGGCGGGATGCGACGCCGTTCGGCTTTGGGAGGCCCTATTCGGCGGGTCAGCTCGACAAACAGTTGATGCAGCACCGCTTTGAGCCGATTCATCATGCGGCCGCGCTTTTCTTTCCCCCCAGCGAACGCAAATTTCTTGCGGGGGCAAGCGGGGCTTGGGAAAAGTTCGGCAGGCGCATGCCGATGGGGTTGGCCGGAGGGGTGCTGCTGGTGGAGGCGGTGAAGCGTGTCGTTCAGCCTCACCGGCCGGCGCTTGCCGAGAAGGTTTCAAAGAGCTTGAAGGCGCTGGAGGAGATAACCGTTCCGGGCGCACGGCCGGTATCCGGGCGAAGGCAGGCCTGACCGCATCGGCGGCGTTCGTATCCGCAAACCCTCGGAAATCACCGCCCGTCAAAAATGCCGCCGGTCTGCCCATTTCAAGCCGGATGTCGCTTGCCAATCGCCGCTGCATTGCATAAGTGGCCCCACGGCGGCCGCCACAGCGTCGCAGGTTCGCCAAAGATTTGATTCTTGAGAGGCCGCTCTTGCCCGACAGTGTTTCGATTTCTTCCGGAGTCGCCGCAAGATACGCAACTGCCTTGTTTGAGCTTGCGCTTGAGGAGGGCTCGGTGGATCGGCTTGAGGCCAATGTCGCCGAATTGAAGGACACGCTTGCCGAGAGTGTGGATCTCAGAACCCTCATTTCCAGCCCGATTTATTCGAGGGATGAAATGGCCCGGGCGATTGGGATCGTTGCCGGGAGGATGGGGCTTGAAGGCAACGTCGGCAATACCCTTGCGCTGATGGCCTCAAAACGGAGGTTGTTCGTGCTCCCGGCGATGCTTGACTGCATCGAGGCGCTGCTGGCCGAGCACAAGGGTGTGATCCAGGTCGAAATTGTGTCGGCCGAGGAGCTCGGAGAGCAGGATTCGGACGCGCTGGAGCGGATGTTCCGCGAGAGGTTGGGTCGAGATGTCAGGATTGACATGTCGGTTGATGAGGGTTTGATCGGCGGACTGTCCGCCAAGATTGGTTCGCGACTGGTGGATGCCTCAATACGCACAAATTTGGCAAGACTCAGGAACCTAATGCAAGAGGTCGGATAGAATGAGTATTCAAGCTGCTGAAATTTCAGCAATCCTAAAGGATCAGATCAAGAATTTCGGCCAAGAGGCGGAGGTTGCCGAGATTGGTCGGGTTCTGAGCGTCGGAGATGGAATTGCGCGGGTCTTTGGTCTCGACAACATCCAAGCGGGGGAAATGGTGGAATTCCCCGGCGGCATCCGCGGCATGGCGCTGAACCTTGAGGCAGACAATGTCGGGGTCGTGATCTTTGGCGATGACCGCAACATTCGGGAAGGCGACAGGGTCAAACGCACCGAGTCGATCGTTGATGTTCCGGTGGGTGATGCATTGCTCGGTCGGGTGGTGGACGCACTTGGTGATCCGATCGACAACAAGGGGCCAATAGATGCAGAGAAGCGTGCCGTCGCCGACGTGAAGGCACCCGGAATCATTCCAAGGCGATCCGTCAATGAGCCGATGGCCACCGGGCTGAAATCGGTCGATGCCATGATACCGATCGGACGCGGTCAGAGGGAACTGATCATCGGCGACCGGCAAACCGGAAAGACGGCACTTGCCCTGGATGCGATCCTCAACCAGAAATCCTACAACGATGCCGCCGGCGATGACGAATCGAGCAAGCTCTACTGTGTCTATGTTGCGATTGGCCAGAAGCGGTCGACCGTCGCCCAACTGGTGAAACGGTTGGAGGAAAACGGTGCGCTGGAATATTCCATAATTGTCGCAGCGACGGCATCCGATCCGGCTCCGATGCAGTTTCTTGCTCCTTATGCGGCCACGGCGATTGCGGAGCATTTTCGCGACAACGGCCGCCATGCTCTGATCATATACGACGATCTATCCAAGCAGGCGGTTGCGTATCGGCAGATGTCGCTGCTTCTGAGACGTCCCCCGGGGCGTGAGGCTTATCCCGGTGATGTTTTCTATCTGCATTCGCGCCTGCTTGAGCGGGCAGCCAAACTCAATGATGACAACGGCGCGGGCTCGCTGACGGCACTGCCGATCATCGAGACCCAGGCAGGCGACCTGTCGGCCTACATCCCCACCAATGTCATTTCGATTACTGACGGACAGATCTTTCTCGAAACCGAACTGTTCTACCAGGGCATCAGGCCAGCGGTGAATACCGGCCTCAGCGTATCCCGCGTGGGGTCTTCGGCTCAGACCGCGGCAATGAAATCGGTCGCGGGCACCGTAAAGCTGGAATTGGCGCAGTACCGCGAAATGGCGGCGTTCGCGCAGTTCGGCTCTGACCTTGATGCCGCCACGCAGCGGTTGTTGAACCGAGGTGCAAGATTGACGGAATTGATGAAGCAGACCCAGTACTCGCCGCTGACCAACGCCGAGATTGTCTGCATCATCTTCTCGGGAACGCAGGGGTATTTGGACCGGATTGAAGTCGGAGATGTGGTCAGGTTCGAACAGGGGCTGATCAGCCATCTTAGAGGCAATCATAAGGCCCTGCTCAAGGACATAACCGAGAACGATCGCAAGGTGAGCGGCGAACTGGCCGACGGAATAAGGGCCGCGATCGACGAATATGCCGGCAGTTTTGTTTGATCAAGCACGTACCGGAATAGCGCCATGCCAAGCCTGAAGGATCTCAAACTCAGGATCGAGAGCGTCAAATCGACGCGCAAGATCACCAAGGCAATGCAAATGGTTGCCGCCGCCAAGCTTCGGCGCGCCCAGGAGGCTGCCGAGAGCGCAAGGCCCTATTCGGAGCGGATGTCGGCGCTGACAGCGAATTTGGCTGCATCGTCCCAGGGATCGGCCTCGGCGCCCCGAATGCTGTCGGGAACCGGCAAGGAAGATGTGCATCTCCTGATTGCCGCCACCGCCGAACGGGGGCTTTGCGGCGCATTCAACTCCTCAATCGTAAGGATGTTGAGATCGGAGATCCGCAGCCTCCAGAAGGATGGTCGGGAAGTGAAGATCCTGACCATTGGGAAGAAGGGGCGGGAACAGCTCAAAAGGGAATACGAATCTCTATTTGTGGGCCATGTCGATCTGTCGATGCACCGGCGAATAGGCCATGCAGTGGCGGTGGACATTTCAAAAACCATCCTGGACATGTTCGAGGCGGCGGAGTTTGATGTCGCTTCGATATTTTTCAGCCGGTTCAAATCCGTCATTGCCCAAGTGCCGACGAAACAGCAGCTGGTGCCTTTCCCGGTTGAGGTTGAGGACAGCGCACAAGCAAATTTCTACAATTTTGAACCGGATGAAACCGAGATACTGTCCGAATTGTTGCCGAAGGCCGTCGCAAACCGGGTGTTTTCGGCATTGCTTGAAAACGCGGCATCGGAACAGGGTTCGCGCATGTCTGCCATGGACAACGCAACCCGCAATGCCGGTGAGATGATCGACAAGCTGACCATCGTCTACAATCGGTCCAGGCAGGCAGCCATAACCAAGGAATTGATCGAAATCATATCGGGTGCCGAAGCACTCTGAGGAATTGGAGAATGAGAATGGCGGAAGTAAGCGCAACCGGAAGAGTAACCCAGATCATCGGCGCTGTCGTGGATGTGCGGTTCGACGACCATTTGCCTGAAATCCTGAACGCGCTGGAAACGACCAACCACGATCGGCGGCTGGTTCTTGAGGTGGCGCAGCATCTGGGTGAAAGCACGGTTCGGACGATTGCCATGGATTCAACCGAGGGAATGGTGCGCGGCCAGAAGGTAAACGACACTGGTGCGCCGATCACGGTTCCCGTGGGCGACGGAACCCTCGGGCGGATCATGAACGTGGTTGGAGAGTCGGTAGACGAGAAAGGACCGGTTGAGGCCGAGGAGCATCGCGCAATACACCAGCCAGCGCCGGAATATGCCGCCCAGGCCACTGAAACCGAAATCCTTGTTACTGGCATTAAGGTTATCGATCTTCTGGCGCCCTACGCAAAGGGCGGGAAAATCGGCCTTTTTGGCGGAGCCGGTGTCGGCAAGACCGTGCTCATTCAGGAATTGATCAACAACATTGCCAAGGTTCACTCCGGATACTCTGTATTTGCTGGCGTTGGCGAAAGGACCCGCGAGGGGAACGATCTCTATCACGAGTTCATTGAATCGGGCGTCATCAACATCAACGATCTGAGCAAATCGAAAGTGTCACTGGTCTATGGCCAAATGAATGAGCCGCCCGGGGCAAGGGCAAGGGTCGGCCTTACCGGCCTTACCGTTGCCGAACAGTTCCGCGACCAGTCGGGAACTGACGTCCTCTTTTTCGTCGACAACATTTTCCGGTTTACCCAAGCGGGTTCGGAAGTTTCGGCACTTCTTGGCAGAATTCCCTCGGCGGTGGGCTATCAGCCGACGCTTGCAACGGACATGGGCGCGCTTCAGGAGAGGATCACCTCGACGCGGTCGGGCTCAATCACGTCGGTGCAGGCAATATATGTGCCGGCCGACGATTTGACCGACCCGGCGCCGGCAACGTCATTTGCGCACCTTGATGCAACCACTGTCCTTTCAAGAGCGATATCGGAGCTTGGAATTTACCCGGCGGTTGACCCGCTTGATTCAACCTCGAGGATTCTTGACCCGGCCGTTGTCGGAGACGAGCACTACAGGGTGGCGCGCGAGGTTCAGGGCATTCTGCAGCGGTACAAATCGCTTCAGGATATCATTGCGATCCTCGGAATGGATGAATTGTCGGAAGAGGACAAGGTAACCGTTTCTAGGGCCAGGAAGATTCAACGTTTCCTTTCCCAACCCTTCGATGTGGCACAGGTTTTCACCGGCTCGCCCGGTGTGCAGGTTCCGCTTGAGGTCACCATCGACAGTTTCCGCAGGGTTGTTGAGGGTGAATTTGACCATCTGCCCGAAGCCGCGTTTTACATGGTCGGCGGAATCGAGGAAGTGGTAAGCAAGGCCGAAATGCTGGCAACTGAAGCGGCTTGACCGGGAGACAGAATTGGCACCCATGCAATTTGAACTGGTTTCCCCTGAAAGCAGGATCGCTTCGTTTGAAGCGGACTCGGTGGAACTGCCGGGCAGCGAAGGCGACATGACGGTAATGGCAGATCACGCGTCGCTTGTTACCACCCTGAGGCCAGGATTCATTCGCGCCCGCTCCAATCTCAAAACAACAGAACACATCGTTACCGGTGGATTTGTCGAAGTGACTGCTGCAGGTGTCTCGGTACTGGCCGAACGTGTCGTTCCGGCTGCGGAAGCAACAGCCGAAGTGTTCAAGGCAATCGCCGAGGATGAGGAAAAGGCGGCCGAACCGCTTGTGGGTGCAAACCGCGATGCGGCCGAAACCAGGATCGCCTGCCTGAAGGCAATTTCCGCCGGATTGAGCTGACAATACGGATCGGCGGCGGGCTCGTCGATGCCTGACAGGGCGGCCTCCTTCAAGGCAGTTCCCATTCGATCAACATGCCGCTCCGTTTCCCGGGGCATTTGCGGGCACGGCAAGAGGCATGAAGCTGCCGGCTATGGCAATCGGGCGTAGAGCCAGTCGAGGGTTTTTGCTTCAAACAACGACGAAATCGACGTCCCGTTTGCAATGTTGAGGATCGCTTGCGAAAAAAGCGGCGCGGTCGGCAAAATTCTGACTTTGGTCGCCGCTTCAACTTCCGCTGTTGGCGCGATTGTATCCGTGATGACAATGGTCTTCAGTTTCGACTGATCGATCAGCGTAATGGCATTCTTGGACAGCACTCCATGTGTTACGTAGGCATGAACCTCCAGTGCGCCGCTGGTAAGGAGCAGGTCGGCAGCTTTGCAGAGGGTGCCGGCCGTGTCGCAGATGTCGTCGACAATGATGCATATTCTACCCTTCACATCGCCGATTACGGTCATTTCCGCGACATCCCCATGTGCCGCTCGCCGCTTGTCAACAATCGCCAATCCAGAATCCAGCCTTTGCGCCAGTTCGCGGGTTCTGCCGACTCCACCAACATCGGGCGACACGAGCACAATGTCTTCGGTTTTGGCTGCAAACCGTTGCCTGATGTCCAGTGCGAAGATCGGTGAGGCATAGAGATTGTCCACCGGTACGTCGAAGAAGCCCTGTACCTGTGCCGAGTGCAAATCCATTGTCAGAACCCGCGTGATTCCAGCCTGGGTAAGAAGATTTGCGACAAGCTTGGCGGAAATGGGCGTTCTTGCCTTCGTGCGCCGGTCCTGCCGCGCGTAGCCGAAATACGGAATCACCGCAGTAACGCGCGCCGCCGATGATCTGCGAAGGGCGTCGGCGATGATCAGTATTTCCATGAGGTGATCGTTTGCGGGCTTTGATGTGGGCTGAACAATGAACATGTCCTCGTTGCGGACGTTTTCATAAACTTCCACATACACTTCCTCGTCGTTGAAGCGTTCAACCTTCGCATTGACCAGTGAAATCTCGCGTCCCCCCTGGCCGGACATGTAAGCGGAAATCCGCGTTGCGAGCGGCAGATTTGCGTTGCCGGCGATGACCCTGGGCTCTGCTTGCTTGGGCATCCTACAACTCCCGATTTTGATGCGGTTTGAGATGTCCGGACGGCCTGCGTCCCGGTCGGGCCTCCTTAGCACCATCCGACGGATGTGCCCATATCATTGTTGCCCGCGACGGGTTGGGAATTTGAATTGGCAACTCGGCCGACGAGCCTTTCGCAGGGTTGCCTGTTGCTGGTTTCGGTTGAAAGGGATCCTTGATTCGTTCGCGCATAAGCGGAGGTTGCCGTCCGGATGGAGAATTGAGTTGAAGGGGGCTTGAACAGCCTGCGGAATTGCACCAAGAACATTCCGGCTGCAGCACCCGGTAATTTCACTTCCCGGATATGCTCTGCGTGTCAGGCAACCTAAGGAAGGCGTTCCGAATGAAGGCGATTGAATATTATTTCTCGGTGCTTTCACCCTTCACACATTTGGCGGGTGACCAACTTGAGCAGATCGCGTCGCGGCATGGTGCCGCGGTCAATTACAAACCCATCGATATCATGGGCCTATTTGGCAGAACCGGCGGGGTTGCACCGAAGGATCGGCATGAATCGAGAAAGGCATACAGATTGCAGGATCTTGCAAGGATTGGGAAACTTGCCAAAATCGACATCAATCTGACCCCGGCGTTCTGGCCTGCCGATCCCGTTCCTGCGTCCTGCGCCATTGTCAATGCCGTGCGGGAGGGAAGTGGCGATGTCGGCGCACTTGCCAGAAACGTGCTTCGGGCTTGCTGGGCTCAAGACAGGAATATCGCTGATCCGGACGTCGTTGCCGAGTGCCTTGCCGCAGCCGGATTTCCGGCGGAGCTTGCCGTCGCGGACGACATGGCGCTCACGCAGTTCTCGAAAAACACGGACGAAGCCGTGCGGCAGAATGTCTTCGGTTCTCCAACCTATGTGGTGGGGGATCAGGTATTTTGGGGACAAGATCGGCTTGGGCACTTGGATGCCTTGCTGTCCGGGCGTCTTGGTTGAGCGCAATCAGCTCTTTTCCCGAAGGCATTCCAGAAGCTCGGCGATCTCGTCATCCGTGGTCGACCAGTTGCAGACAAACCGCGCCTCAAGCAGTTTGCTTTCCTTGCCCTCCAATGATTGTGCGGGTGGCCACAGGTAATATTTGGCCCCGGAGGCAAAGGCGCGGCGGTGTGCTGAACGTGTCAGCTTCGCGAACACCATGTTGGCGTCAACCGGGTGAACGATTGTTGCCCGATCAAGTTCACTCAATCCGGCTGCAAGCTTGGCGGCCATTCGGTTTGAACGTGCGGCCAGGGTCTTCCAAAGGCCGTCCTTTAAATACGTCGCCATTTGCGCGGACAGAAATCGATGTTTCGAAAACAGATGTCCTCCGCGTTTCCGACGCAACTCAAATTCCCATGCCTGTTCAGGTGCAAAGATGACGACCGCCTCAACGCCCAGAAGGCCATTCTTGGTTCCCCCGAACGAAAGGATGTCAATTCCTGCTTTCCATGACATTTCCGCAGCTGTGCATCCGGTGCTGACGACGGCATTGGCAAAGCGCGCACCGTCCATGTGGCACGGCAATCCAAAACCTCTCGCCGTTGCGGTCAGTTCGGAGACTTCCTGACAGGCATAAACCGAACCGTTCTCGGTCGCGTTCGTGACCGACAGCACGCCGCGCTGAACGTTGTGAACACCCACCGGTGCCGCGCCGTCAAGCTTCCGGTGAAGTGCGCAAGGCTTGATTTTGGCGTGATCGCCATCAAGGAGCGTCAGTTTCGCTCCGCCAGTGAAGAATTCGGGTGCACCGCATTCATCCTCCTCAATGTGCGAATGGCGATGGCAGTAGATCGTTGACCATGGCGGACACAGGCAGGCAACGCTCAGCGCATTGGCTGCCGTCCCGGTGGCAACAAGATGGACACTTGCCTCGGGTGCCTCAAACTGGCGTCGAACTTCCTCAAGAACCAATTCCATGAGCGGTTCTGCGCCATATGAGGCCGCGTGGCCCTCGTTCGCCCGACAGACAGCTTCAATGACCTCAGGTGCTGCCGGTCCTGCGTTATCGGAGGCGAAGTTCATTCAAACTCCTCGGCCACGTGATTTTCAAGTTCATCCATGTCGACCTCCGTCTCTGAAACAGCCCGCCCCCTGACCGAAACTCCGCATTCGTGTACGGTCTCCGTGCTGCCGGAAACAAGATGGTGCCAGGAATGCAGTTGCTTGCCTTCGCGCCGCAGCCTGTAGGCACAGGTGGCTGGCATCCAGTCAATGATGTCGTCGATCTCGTCGGGTTTAAGAACAATGCAATCGGAAACGATCTTTGTTCGGGCCTCGTAGTGGCGGCACCGGCAATGCTGAAGATCAAGCAATCTGCAGGCAACATTTGTGAACTTTACGGTATCTGAGCCGTTCTCCTCGAATTTGAGAAGGCAGCAGAGTCCGCAGCCGTCGCAAAGCGCCTCCCACTCGTTGCGGTTCAACTCATTGATTGGATAGCGCTCCCAGAAGCGTTTCCGAAGCCGTCCGCCAAGTCCGCCGCGGATGCTCTTAAGCAGGCTGCGCATGTGCCCCGAGAACTTTCCGTGATCGGTCGCAGTCAAGCACCATTTGCGTCACCAATTCATCTGCGGTTGAAAACGCCTCTTCCGGCCGCTGGAATTCCACGAGGGCAACCGAAATGGCTTCACCGTAGATGTCGGCGGCGAAATCAAGAATGAAGACCTCAAGATTTGCTGAATTTTCCCCGAAGGTTGGTCGGATTCCAATGGAGGCCGAACCTTCATAGCGGCCCTTGTGGGGACCCGAGAGGACGTCGACGAATACCGCATAAACCCCAAACCTTGGCAAATGCAGGCCATCCAATGGAATGTTTGCGGTCGGAAAACCAAGCTTGTGTCCGCGATGCTGCCCGGAAACCACACGTCCCTCAATTCTGTGCCAGTGGCCGAGAATTCTCGCGGCATCGCCGGTTCTGCCATCCGAAAGGGCCTTTCGCACCGATGTTGACGACCAGCGGCAGTCCTCGTCGCCGGCAATGGAAACAATGCGGGTGTCGAAACCGTGTTCGCCGCCAAGTTTGCTCAACTGTTCTGCATCCCCCGATCGACCTTTGCCGAAGCGAAAATCCTCGCCGACAACGGCGCAGCGGATGCCCATCCCGCTGGCCAGAATGTCTCTTGAGAACTCTCCGGCGTTCAAACCGGCAAGGGCAGCGTCAAATCGCAATTCGAACATCAATTCGATACCGACCGTACCGAGCCTGCGTGCCTTGGTCTCCGCGTTCATGAGACGGAAGGCAGGGGCATCCGGGGCAAAATACTGCCGTGGATGCGGCTCAAATGTTAAAGCCGCCAGTTTGGCGCCGGCATGGCCGGCGAATTCCTTCGCACTGTTGATGACCTGCAAATGCCCGAGATGGACGCCGTCGAAATTGCCGATTGCGGCAACGCTTCCCCGGCACTCATCCGGAATATCCCCAAAATCTCTGATGGTTCGCATGACGCCGATTTAAACTCACATTTGAATTCGCGCAATCGTGTGAAGAGTCCCCCGACCCAGTAATTTCGGGATGCAGTGCCGCCCTTTACCGCAGGTGTCCGATTGCAAACTTGGGATTGACGCCGGCTGCGGCAAGAACACTGCGGAGTTTTTCCGGATCGGGTTGGCGGATGGTTGCGGTTTCTTCCGCAGCCAGTCCTCCGGTTACGAACAGGCTGTCAAGCGACTGGTTTTGTGCACCGGCGATATCGGTCGTGATTCCATCTCCGATGCACAGAATGCGGGGATTGGAGATGTCAGGCAACATGGCCCTGAGCCGACGTTTGGCCAAGTCGTAGATACGCCTTCTCGGTTTTCCGAACATGAGCGACTTGCCACCCAATTCCTCGAACAGAACTGCCAGGGCCCCGGCGCAGTAGAGTCTTTTCGAACCGCGGTCGACAACGATGTCCGGATTTGCGCAAAGGAGTTTCATGCCTCGCTTCACTGCATCCGCAAGCAGGGATCTGTAGTCGTCGGGAGTTTCAGTCGTGTCGTCAAAGAGGCCAGTGCACACAATTCCCTCTGCCTCGTTGAAGCTGACGCAGTCGATCTCCCGAGGATTGCCGTTGGAGCCGAAATCGGGGCTGAGGAAGCTCTTGGCGGAATCCGGTCCAATGTGAAAGAGTCTCTTTCCAACTTCGCCTCGGAAGAGCGCGTCGCGGGCGGAATCTCCGGAGGTTACTATGAAGTTCCAACAATCTTCGGGAACCCCGATCTCCCCGATCTGCCGCTCCACATCCGTTGCGCGACGGGGCGAGTTGGTCAGGAGTAGGACAGGAACGCCGGTGCCGATGGCGCGGTTCAGAGCCCGGCAGGACTCGATGTTCGGGACCAAGCCATTATGGATCACCCCCCAAACGTCACAAAACACGCCATCATAGTCATCTGAAACATCGGCGAGCCATTCGATGATTCTCGTCATCAGATTCTCGTGCCACATTTCGGCGAATGATCATTGAGAATCGCCGCCGCAACGGATCGCCGGCGACGTTGCAGGAAATCATTCAGGGAATTCAAATCTATGGTGTCTTCCGATGACAGGAGCATGAGTTCGGCCTGACCCTTACGAGGCAATTGGGACCCCGATCAAAAGGACAGGTTCGGGATAATCTGTTTTTTCCGGCTGACAACACCCGGAAGCTGAAGCTCATCTCCCGATACCGCCGCCGAAAACGACTTTTTGGCCAAGGTTCGCACAAATTTATTCGGAACCAAAAGCGTTGCAGACTCATTCAGTATGTCCACCACGAAGAACAGCACCTGATCGATTCCGTCCTCATCGGCCACCCGATCCATCGCCCGGATCAGATCCTGTTTGCGTTCGATAATCGCCGAAGGGTTGGTGGTTTCAAGAACGGATATCTTGAGTTTCCTTCCATTGATCTCATAGTTCTTTGAATCAATCCGTAGCACCTCGTCATCCGAGCAATCCGAGAGATCGGATTTTGCCGCGAACATTTCGGCTGCATAGGAACCGATGTTGATGCCGAGATCGCGAGCGAGCTCCTCCGCAAGGTTTTGGTCCGTCTTGGTCGTGGTTGGTGACCTGAACGCCATCGTGTCGGAGAGTATGCACGTCAGCATGAGACCCCGAATCGGGCGGGGCATCCTCGCTGCGGCACTTCCCATCAACTCATGCATGATCGTGGCGGTGCATGCCACCGGCCTCATGAAGATGCTGATCGGTTCCTTGGTCGCAAGTCCGCCCTGCAGCAGGTGATGGTCAATAATCTCAATGATTCTGGCCCTTCCGATGCCTGCAGGAAGTTCTGCGGGATTGTTGGTGTCAACGATGATGACCTCGTCGCCGTCCTTCACATCGTCGATGATTTCCGGCATGCCGTAACCCCAACGGTCCAGCATGAAGAGAGCCTCCTTGTTCGGTCGTCCCAGCAAATGCGCTGTTGCCGGTGCTTTGCGAACTTCAGTTGAGAACCATGCCCAAATCAACGGCGATCCGGTTGAATCGGAATCAGGGAATTTGTGCCCGAAGACCTTTATCATGCAAAATTTCCTCAGCTTCAGCCCGCTTGCGGTCCATATAGGCATGGCAGTGGCCGATGTCACCATCCGGAGCGGACCAGAATGCGAATGCGCAATGGAGTTGCACTGCTTCCAACAACGGAAGCGCGTTCGGTTGAGCCGCTCTGATGCGAACTGCCGGCCGGAAAGGGTTGCGTTCTTGCCGATGCATCTGCAATCAGGTTCAACGGCGAAGCGCCGGTTTCATGCGTCCGGCGAAGATTTTTTTGGGGAACTCGGTTGACAAGCGCCGATGCCAATCCTAACTCGGCATTGTTAGCACTCAAGGGTGGTGAGTGCTAACAGCCTAGGAACCACCCGATAATCAGATGAACAAGGCTTAGGAGACGTTCATATGGCGTTTAAACCCCTGCACGACAGAGTTCTGGTTCGCCGCATTGAAGGCGACGAAAAGACCAAGGGCGGACTGATCATTCCGGATTCGGCAAAGGAAAAGCCGGCCGAGGGCGAAATCATCGCTTCCGGCGAAGGTGCCCGCAAGGACTCCGGAGAATTGATTCCCATGTCGGTAAATAAGGGCGATCGTGTCCTGTTCGGCAAGTGGTCCGGGACGGAGGTTACCCTCGACGGCGAGGAATTGCTGATCATGAAGGAAAGCGACATTCTCGGCATCATCACCTGAGAGTGCACTTGAAGAGTTCAACCCTACACTAAGGAAACAAGGAAATGGCAGCGAAAGAAGTCAAATTCAACAATGATGCCCGAAACAGAATGCTTAAAGGCATCAACACGCTCTCCGATTCTGTCCGGGTGACGCTCGGACCCAAGGGCCGCAATGTGGTGCTCGACAAGTCGTTCGGAGCGCCCCGCATCACCAAAGACGGCGTTGCCGTCGCCAAGGAGATCGAACTTGAGGACAAGTTCGAAAACATGGGTGCGCAGATGGTGAAGGAAGTTGCTTCCCGAACCAATGACGAAGCAGGTGACGGAACCACAACTGCAACCGTGCTTGCCCAATCCATCGTGAGTGAGGGCCTGAAGGCGGTTGCCGCCGGGATGAATCCAATGGACCTCAAGCGCGGTGTTGATCTGGCGGTCGGCAAGGTCGTCGAACACATCAAGGCGAGTGCACAGGAAGTCAAGAACTCCGCCGAGGTGGCTCAGGTCGGAACGATTTCCGCCAATGGCGAAAAGGAAATCGGTGATCAGATTTCCGATGCGATGCAGAAGGTTGGCAACGAGGGCGTGATTACCGTCGAGGAGAACAAGGGGCTTGAGACAGAGACCGATGTTGTCGAGGGCATGCAGTTCGACCGCGGCTACCTGTCACCCTACTTCGTAACCAACGCAGACAAGATGACCTCCGAGTTGGAGGAAGCCTACATTCTTCTGCACGAGAAGAAGCTGTCTTCACTTCAGCCCATGGTTCCACTTCTTGAATCCGTGATCCAGTCGGGTAAGCCCCTGCTGATCATCGCCGAGGACATAGAAGGTGAAGCGCTTGCGACCCTTGTGGTGAACAAGCTGCGCGGCGGCCTGAAAATCGCCGGTGTCAAGGCTCCGGGATTCGGAGATCGCCGCAAGGCCATGCTCCAGGACATTGCCATCCTTACCGGAGGGCAGGTCATTTCCGAGGATCTCGGCATGAAGCTTGAGAATGTCGGCATTGACATGCTCGGAACCGCCAAGAAGGTCTCGATCAACAAGGACGACACGACGATCGTCGATGGAGCGGGAGAAAAGTCAGAGATTGAGGGCCGGGTCAGCCAGATCAGGCAGCAAATCGAAGAAACCACATCCGACTACGATCGAGAAAAGCTCCAGGAACGTCTGGCCAAGCTCGCTGGAGGTGTTGCCGTCATTCGTGTTGGTGGAGCAACCGAGGTTGAGGTTAAGGAGCGGAAGGACCGCGTTGATGATGCCCTGAACTCAACCCGTGCTGCGGTCCAGGAAGGGATTGTCGCTGGCGGCGGTGTGTCGCTTGTTGCTGCGGCCAACACGCTCGAAGATTTGAGTGGCGAAAACTCCGATCAGGATGCCGGAATTACGATCGTTCGGCGGGCACTTGAGGCACCACTGCGTCAAATCGCTGAAAATTCCGGCGTTGATGCCGGCATTGTCGCAGCCAAAGTCAGGGAAGCGACCGAGCCGAACTTCGGCTTCAACGCCCAGACCGAGGAATATGGTGACATGTTCAAGTTCGGCGTCATCGACCCGGCCAAGGTCGTGCGGACTGCTCTCGAGGATGCAGCCTCGATTGCGGGCCTTCTGATTACCACCGAGGCCATGGTTGCGGAGAAGCCGGAACCGAAAAGCAATGCGCCGATGCCGCCGGACATGGGCGGAATGGGCGGCATGATGTAGGCACTGCCTGCCGGAAACTGAAAAAGGGGCCGCCGGCCCCTTTTTTTCGTTTGTGAATTTGCAGCCAATCATCCCGAGGCAGATATCCTTGAATCCGGAACAGCAAATCCGGATGCAGTCCTCACCAATTTGTCGCGGCTCAGCAATTGTTGGAGAATGGCAGTGCAGTGAAGGGAATACCGGAGTTTCTCCGGTTGTTTGTGGAGAGTGCCAGTTGTCATCAGGATTTTGGCGATGCTGGTGTGGAGTATCCGTGCGGTTTTCGCGGCAACGACACTGATGGGTGAATTGAACGGGTTCTGGGGTGCAGGCTCCGTGCCCGGCACTGAAAAGCGGATGAATTCTGTCGTTGCCGCCACTGCGTTGGTATTGATGTGCAGGGATCTCCGCATAGTGCCCTACGAGACCCGCAAAGCGGTTCGACCCGGATTTACGAATTCGCCTTGGTATCGAAGCGGAGGAATTTGACCTGCATGCAAGTCTCAACCCGGCGAATGACGGATCAAAGCCTCTTTCGAATGGTTCGAGCCTTCATGACCTGATAGGAATGACGAGGATGAGTTGATGCAGTCGGCTATCGGATCCTGTAGGAGTCAGAGATGGCAAAATCGAACTTCAGCGGACACCCATCGCTCTTGGGTTTTGACCGGATTGACCGGTTGCTTGAGAGAACCGAAAAGACCGCAAGTGACGGTTATCCGCCCTACAACATCGAACAGACGTCGCAAAACTCGATACGCATTTCCATTGCGGTTGCCGGATTCGGCGAGGATGACATTTCCGTAGAGATCGAAGATCAGCAGCTGACCTTGAGTGGCAAGCAGCCGCCGAGCGACCGCAAGCGAGTGTTTCTCCACCGGGGCATAGCTGCCAGACAGTTTCAGAGAAGCTTTATTCTTGCCGACGGCATGGAGGTAAGGCAGGCTGTTCTTGCCAACGGGCTACTTCATGTCGACCTGGAGCGCCTACCTGCAGAGCGCCGCGTCATGCAGGTGAAGATCACCCGCGGCTGACCGGGCCGAGGCTCAGACGTTCCCCTGTTCCGACAGGAACTTCTCGGCATCAAGCGCGGCCATGCACCCCATCCCGGCCGATGTAACGGCTTGGCGGTAGACATTGTCGACGAGGTCACCGGCGGCAAAAACGCCCGGAATGGAGGTTCTTGTGGTTCCCGGCTCGGTAACGACGTAACCGCCTTCGCGGGTTTCCAACTGGCCGACGATAAGCTCCGAGGCCGGCGTATGGCCGATTGCGACGAAGACACCGTCACATGCGACATTGGATTCGGAGCCGTCCAGCACGTTCCGAAGCCGAACGCCGGTTACGCTCAAGGGATTGTCAGTGCCAAGGACTTCCTCAACGGTGCAGTTCCAGATGGGCTCGATTTTCTTGTTTCGGAACAGGCGGTCCTGAAGAATTTTCTCCGAGCGCAGCGCGTCCCGCCGGTGCACAAGTGTAACCTTGGACGCAAAATTTGTGAGAAACAGTGCCTCCTCTGTGGCGGTATTTCCGCCTCCAACGACGATGACATGCCTGTCCCTGAAGAAGAATCCATCGCAGGTCGCACAGGCGGATACTCCGAAGCCCTTGAACCTTTCCTCTGACGGCAGGCCAAGCCATCTGGCCTGAGCCCCGGTTGCCAGGATCAAGCTGTCCGAAGTGTATTTCGCGCCATCATCGCCAACAAGGCCGAATGGTCGGACACTGAGGTCAACTTTCGATATGTGGCCGGCAATGATCCTGACACCGACGGAGTGCGCGTGCCGTTCCATTCTGGTCATGAGATCCGGGCCTTGAACCATTTCGTCGCCGGGCCAGTTTTCGACATCGGTGGTTATCGTCAATTGACCGCCCGGCTGGATTCCCTGAAACAACATTGGCGCCAGCATGGCCCGCGCTCCGTAAATTGCCGCGGTGTAGCCGGTCGGTCCGGACCCGACGATGGCAAGACGTGAGTGTTGGGGATCTGTCATCGCGAGACATACCTTCCTTCATTCGTTTCAGGCCTTCCTGCGTCGGTATTGGTCAGCGGCATCGTTTGCACATGGTGCGGCAGGAAGAGACCACTGCGCCATCTATTTTCGCAGCTGTGATTGTTCAAGGCGAGGTTGAGGCAGCCGATGTGGCTGTTTTGAATTCAACACTGCTTCGTTCGCTGCGGTGCTGCAATGATACATGGGCGCGGCGGAAGTCCGCTCCGTCCAATTATGTTGTTGCGTCCGTCAGCCGGTGAGCTTGGCCATGGATTGTCGCAGCGCGAGTGTGCGTTCCGGCATGAATTACCCACCGAAACCTCCGATCTCTCTCGGATCTTCAAAAAGCGATTCCATCGGATTCCTGGCAATTGCCGAAAGAACCAAGGAATCGGATGGCCTGCGGCGACGAATGCGGTCTCATGATCAATCACAGCGCCTTCGTCATGTCTGCGATTGATCCGGAACAAATTTGACGTGTGTTCATCGGTCGCTCAACTGCGATCAGCTGCACGAAGTCGATTGCGGAAATTACCGAAAGTGCGCCGTTGAGAAATCCGAGAAAGGCGAGCAACGCGATCGGCATTGGTGTATGGTTCAGCTTGTGAATCGATTGTTCGCTTTGATCCGGCAGAGATGCGGTTTTCCAGCGATAGCAGACGAATCGGATTGATGCACAACGCAATTCGTTCTCTTGAGGGATAGGGTGCGAGCGATGGATGTTTGGGAGTTGCGGAAGGCAAAGACTGCGCTTGTTGGGGTATGCCAACCTAGTCATTTGGTGTTGTATGGAGCTTCGGCGTGGCGTATACGGAATAAGGGCTCGGTTCCTAATGCAAGCGGTGTGCAAGGTGACCAATTGCGGCGAGAATCAAGTGGGAGGATAGCCATGCGACGTATTCGTCCAAGCCGTTGCGGTGCGATTTTAGCGCTCCTGTTGGGTGCGCTTGTCTCAACCCCGGCTCTGAGCCATTCGGATCTAACTGTTGTCAACTGGGGCGGCGCAGCGGCAAGAGCTCACATGCTTGCATTGGTGCGTCCCTTCGAGAAGATGACGGGACTGACCGTGAATATGGAGCACTATGGAGGCGAGCTTGACGCCGTCCGCAATCAAGTGGAGGCAGCCAACGTCAAGTGGGATGTCGTGGACTTTGAATACTCCGACCTCATCAAGCTCTGCGATGAGGGATATCTCGAGCCAATCGACCATCAGACACTTCCAGCAGGAGACGACGGCGTTCCCGCCTCGGATGACTTCATTGACGGGGCGTTGCGAGATTGCGCTGTGGGCAGCATCGTGTGGGCAACGGTTTATGCCTACGACAAGACCGCTTTCCCCGATGACCCTCCGAGCACGATTGCCGATTTCTTCGACACCAAGCGTTTCCCTGGAAAGCGAGGCCTGCGACAAGATCCTCGGGGCGCACTTGAATGGGCCTTAATGGCGGATGGTGTCCCTGCCGATGACGTGTACGCAACCCTCGCCGAACCCGCGGGGGTCGATCGTGCGTTCGCGGTCCTTGACGGCATCAAGAACGAAATTGTGTGGTGGAGCGGTGGTCCACAACCAGCCCGCCTGCTGAACGAGGGTGAAGTAACGATGTCGATGGCGTGGAATGGCCGTCTGTTCCGTCCAATGACTGAATGGGGCCAACCGATCGAAATCGTCTGGGACGGACAGCTTTGGGAAATCGAACTCTGGGGTATCGTCAAGGGTACGCGGCACCTTGAGACCGCACTCCAGTTCGTGCGCTTCGCCACCGACACCAAGCGGCTTGCGGATTCCGCACGTTACATCTCCTACGGACCGGTGCGCAATTCGTCGGGCGCGCTGGTGCCGGAGGAAATGCGTCCGCACCTGCCAACCACGCCCAACAACATGAAGAACGCGTTGCGCTACGATTCAGTGTGGTGGGCCGAGCATCTTGAGGATCTGAAGATCCGGTTCGAGAGTTGGCTTGCTGAGACCGGAGGCGCCACCGAAAAGGCCCGCTTCTAATTCCAAGCCCGCTCACGCGATTCCCAGGGGAGAAACGAACATGCATGGTCCAAAGATTGATAAGGTGATCTTCTGGGTCGCGTTGATCGTCATACTGTGCTTTTCCATTCCACTTGTCATATTTCCGGCAGAAGGCAAGGCGGTGCTTGATACGGCACTGAGTTGGACGACCAAGACGCTTGGCTGGGCCTACCTATGGTTCACGATCGCGGTATTCGGCATCCTGCTTTACTATGCGCTCGGCAGGTTCGGCAACGTGCGGTTCGGTGGCCCTGACGCCAAGCCAGAGTTCTCGTTGCCGAGCTGGGTGGCGATGTTGTTCTGCGCCGGTATCGGCGCGAGCGTCATGTATTGGGGCACCATCGAATGGGCCTACTACTATTCCGGCCCTCCGTTCGGGATCGAACCAAAATCCAAGACGGCGACGGAGTGGGCCGCAACATATGGCCTGTTTCACTGGGGTTTCACCGCTTGGGCTGTTTACTGCATCCCGACTCTGCCCCTCGCCTATCTTTACTGGAACCGCAAGCGTCCTGTCTTGCGTCTGTCGGCCGCCTGCGCAGGCGTAATCGGAGATCGCGCCGCCTCCGGGATTCCCGGCAAAATTATCGACGTGTTGTTCATGTTCGGTCTGATCGGGGGCGTCGGCACCTCAATTGGCCTTGGCACGCCAATGCTGTCGGCGGGACTTGCCGAACTGTTCGGCTTGGAGCGTTCCTTCGCTATAGATGTCGTTGTCGTTGTCATCTGGGGAGCGATCTTCGGATTTAGCGTGTACTCGGGTCTCGAGAAGGGGATCAAGGTTCTAAGCGACATCAACCTTTGGTTGATCATCTTCATTCTCACTTTCACGTTCGTGTTTGGTCCAACCATCTTCATCTTGGACACGTTCACCAACAGCATCGGACTGCTCCTCCAGAATTTCATCGAGATGAGTTTCTATGTGGATCCCATTACCAAGGGAGAGAACTTCATCGCCGCGGCGGGTGAAGGTAAATCCTACGTTGATGCCGGCGGCACGTTCCCCGAGTGGTGGACGATCTTCTATTGGGCATGGTGGATCGCCTACGCACCGTTCATGGGGCTTTTCGTGGCTCGCATCTCACGTGGACGCACAATACGCGAGTTGATCGCGGTCGAGATCATCGGCGGCTCTCTGGGATGCTGGGTGTTCTTCGCCATCTTGGGCAACACCAGCATGTTTTTCCAACTCGAGGGAGCGCTCGACATGAGTGCGATGGTCTCCGATGGCCAGGCTCCCGAGGCGATCATCGCCACCATTGTCGCAATCGGTGACCGGGTTCTGCCGTTGGGCATTCCGCTGCTCGTTGTGTTCGTGGTGCTTGCGTTCATCTTCGGAGCCACCACCATGGACTCCTCAGCCTACACTCTTTCCTCGGTCGCGACCAAGGAGCAGGCGGAGGTCAGTGAGCCCGCGCGCTGGCATAGATTCTTCTGGGCAATCGCCTTGGCAGTGGTTTCCCTGTCATTGATGTTCGCAGGCGGCAAGGACAGTCTGAAGGCGCTGCAGGCAGCTTCGGTGGTGGTCGCCCTACCGCTGATGGTGGTGCTGCTTCTGATGACCGCGTCGTTCATGAAGTGGCTCAAGGAAGACTATCCGGAAGCGGGAAAGACCCGAATCTCAATCGGGACGAGTCCCGGCAGGGACGATTAGGAGGCGTTCCGGAGCTGTGCGCCACAGTTGCTCTTCCGTATGGTTGTTGTCGGTCGCACGAACGCAGCCGCCGCAATGGTCCGGCCCCATGACGGGGCCGATCCGAAATCCGTATTCACGAGGTAGAAACCATGGCTGAACGCATTATCCCGCCCTTCGGCGGATTCGTTGTTTATCCCGATGCGGGAGGTAACATCTTCGAACGCATGTTTGGCTCGGGACATAAACCGGAGAAGAACGACGAGCCCAGCGCGATGACTCCGCTGGTGGATATCTACGAGGATGAAAACGCGGTCACGATCACGACCGATTTGCCCGGCGTAAGGAAGGAGGACGTCCAAGTCTCCATCACAGACGGCACACTCTCCATAAACGCCGAGGCACACCGTGAGGAACATCAGGGCGGACATTGGATCAAGCACGAGCGCCGCTCCGGCACCTATGTGCGTACACTGCACATGAGCGGAAATGTCGATCCCGGCAGCATCTCGGCGAACCTGAGCGAAGGCGTCCTTCGGCTGACCATAGCGAAGCCAAAATCAACCGAGTTCAAGAAGATTGAGATCGACGTTACCTAAGAGCTCAGATCCTGACTCATCATCGGCTTTTCTGCCGTTTGGTTTCACACGCCGCATAATGAAACGGATATGTTGCATGCAACATATCCGTTTGCTCGGGTGAGGGCGTTCTGCCTTCCCTGCAGCGCAGGCCGAATCCCGCTTTGTGAAATTCCCGAGAGGAAGTGGTCCGTGCGGACATGAACTCCGCCGAACCAATGGCCGTCCGCGCAATTCAATTGGAATTTGTCATGAGCGCCGGGAGATCAAGACCGCAAACAACCAATGGAGAACCAACATGCTCGCGATCGGAATCACGATGCCGTGTCGATGGCGAATTCGCCCGATTGGGTGGAGAGGGACCAATGTTGGAACCACATGGTTGAATTTTATCGGGCTCAACGGTTGATCAGGTGAAGATCATGACGTGAAAGTTGTTCGGATCCATTTTCTGTGATGATCGATGTCCGGCCGGTCGTCATGGCCGTGTTCGTTTCCCCGTCGACAAGGATAATGTGAACAAAGAAAACCATGCCCTCCTCCATGACCGTGTCTGCACCCGGGCGGAACATTTCCCTTTCCATCCAGCTTGGTGTGAATCTGGCACCAAGCGAATACCCACAGGCATTGAGACGGCAGTTTCGGAAACCGGCCTTGTCGATGACCCTTGCGTGTGTCTCGAACACTTCGTGCATTCGGGCTCCGGGTGCCATCACCTCTTCGCAGCGCAGCAGCGCTTCCGTTGCGGCCTTGTGCATCTCAAGGTGCGCATCGCGCGGTTGGCCGATGATGGCGGTACGCATCATCGCAGCATGATAGTGGCGATAGACGCCGGCCCATTCCAGCGTCAGCTGATCATTGGCTGAAAGGCTTCTGGTCCCGGCGGCGTAGCGAACGAGCATCGCATTTTCGCCGGATCCGACTATGAATTCATTGCCGGGATAGTCACCTCCGCCGGCAAAGACTGCTCCCTGCATCGCAGCCAGAATTTTGCCTTCATCCACTCCCGGAGCCATCAGCGATACAGCTGAGTCAAGTGCATCGTCAGCCAATTCCGCCGCCCTGCGGACGTAGGTCAATTCCTCAACCGATTTGACGAGGCGCAGTTTGGAAATGATATCCGATCCTTCCACGAGTTCGGCAACACCAGAAAACGCTGTGTTCAGCGCAATGTGGTTGTGTGCTGTCAAGCCGTGCGTGTCGGTCTCAATTGCGAGTCGTTTTCCCGCAAGGCCGAATTCCTGAACCAAAGATACGAGGTCTTCAGCGGGATTTGCGCAATCACCATCCTTCCAGATCCTGATGTCCTTGATATTTGAGGTGATCCGGGCCTGCAGCCGGTCTGCGGACCGCGTCAAAAGAACGGGTTGCTCACTTCCGACGATAAGACACTGAAAAAAACAGAATCCAAATGTGTCGTATCCCGTTAGCCAAAACATGCTTTCTTGGGAAAAACACAGCATTCCGTCCAGCCCGCGGCGCGCAAGCTCGTTTTCAAGAAGTGAGCGGCGATGAGCAAACTCGCCTTCCGTGAAGTGCAGCATGGTTAACTCCTTGCCTGATGGGCTGGCGGCAGCGGGTTCGCCTTTAATCCGGCCAATTGAACCTGACCGATTCTCGAATGTCCGAATTGACCCAATTCCACAAGCCGGTCAGCAAACCTTTCTCCGGCCGGCGTCAGCGCATGCAGAGCAAGTGCCGTCAATGAGATTGCCTGCAAATTGAGCACTTCGCGTTACGGAACCAAGGCAATTGGGAGCACCGCGTCAAGTTCATCAATCAACCCGACCACGAATTTGCAAGCCTTGGCTCCAAAATTTTGGGTAAATTCTCCGGGAATCTGTTCATTGCGTTCTGAAGCACCCTGTTCATGGTGGAATACAGGCAAAGGAATTCCGGGAAGGTCCCCTTAGAACATTGAATTGTGGTCAAGTTGCAGGGCGTGGACCAAAACTCCAGACCGACCCGATCAAAACTCCACTGCTCTGCAAACATCTCGATTGGACGCATCATGGTACCGTCAATCCCCCAGGCCAAATGCACCCGCAATGCCAGTTGATGAGATGTCCCAATTTTTTTGGTGCAGGGCGACAATCAGGACAAGAGTCATTTGCAGAGGGATGTCTTCGGCGGCCGCCAAGCCCGCTTTCACCGCAGGGGGTGTCAACTTACGGCTGTCAAATCATGTATTTGGATCCCAATCCATTCATCGGGCTTGGGACCGTACTAATGGCTTCCTGACTAAATCCAATTGGATGGAAAAGCCGGGGCAGTCAACCAAACCGGTCATTCCGAACCGGCATTTCAGTGGCCGCGCCAGATGCTGCGGGGCACAAAGACCCGTCCTTCGGCCAGCTTCCTCGCGGTACGGACAAGATTGCAGGACAACACTGAAAAATCCACTCCCTTGCGCTCGAATTCGACGACCACCTCCAGCGTGCCTGCGGGATGTTCAAGAAGGAGCCTTGCAGGTGAAGAATGCCTGTCAGCAGTCAATCCGTCGCACACGGTCCCGCCTGCCAGCACGCAGGTGGCAAGACACTGCGAACCCGTAACCGCCAATGACGGGTGGCAATCCCATGGCATGAAATAGCGCGTCGCCAGTGTGCCGCCTTCCCGTGGCGGAGCCACCAAACCGAATTTCGGGGCAACTGATCTGCGGACATCCCCCATTCCCATGCGTTTGCCCGCGATGACGCGGATTGCTTCAATGCGGTTCATCAAGGTCTTGTCGGCACTCAGTTCCGCCGCCGGTTCGTATCCTGAAATACCCAAGTCGCTTGCTCGGGCAATCACCATGGGCATTGCCGCATCGACGCAACTGACCTCGGCACCATTGATTTTTTCGAAACGGGAACCTGTCGGAAACATTGCTCCTGTGGTTCCGCCGACGATGTCCATGAATTTGAGTTCAACCGACGCGGAGGTGCCCGGCACGCCGTCAATGGCGGTGTCTCCTTCATAAGTCACTGTCTTGTCGGGTGTGGAGACGACGGATGTCACCCGGGCCCCAGTGTTGACCGCCGTGATCCTGACCTCCGTGGTATCCTCCTGCGGCTTCACGAGGCCCATCTCGATCGCTGCCGGACCGACACCGACAAGAATGTTGCCGCAGGTTGGTCCGAAATCGACAAGTCGATCCTGCACACTGACCTGACCAAAGAAGTAGTCGACGTCAGCCCAGTCATCATGCGATCTTGAAAGCATGGCGACCTTGGTGGTTACCGCAACGCCTCCGCCGATGCCGTCAATGTTGAGCGGGTGGCCAGAGCCGACAATCGAAACCAAAACACTCTCAAGTTGTTGCCGATTTTTCGGAAGGTCAGAGCGCAGCATGTAGGGTCCGCGGGATGTGCCGCCGCGAAAAAAAAGAAACGGTATGGCAGTCTGACTCATGTCAGTGGCCACGGCAGCCGGGCCAACTCCTGCAGGAGACCCGGAGGAAAGTCGCGGTTGAGAATACCTGCCAGCAGGCAAATGAAAGCTATTCCCGTTCCGGTCAGCAAAGCGGTTCCAGTCCAACTTCGCTTGGCGCGGATGCGGAAAAAGGCAAGCAGGAATGCTGAAAGCGCGATTATGAAGCCCGTAAGCGAGGTCAGGATCAGGAGTCCTGCAAACCAGGCAAGTGTCTCCCACAGGCCGCGGCCATTCTCCTCTCGGCAGCCGGCTTCACGATCGGCAAACAGCGGATTGGACTCCGGCTTCAACATCATTTGGACCAGCAGCACCAATGTTCCGAGAATTGCCGCGCCGGCCACGAAACGCGGAAACACCCGGTCGGCGGCGGCGTGATCCGGAATCATTGATGCATTCACGAATGCGACCAGAAGGTATGCCAAGACCAAAAGCAGGAAAATCATCGGCGCCCGTTTTGATCCGGACGGCACGTCACCTTCCGACCTGATGTTCTTGGCCTGTCGCCATCCGATCACAATCGACACCGCGGTTATGACGATCAGGACGACCACAATGGGTGAAACCAGATAGTCAATGCCGTCCTCGAAGCTCTTTCTGAATCGGAAGGAGGCAATCTGGACTGCTTGGTTGGCATATGTTTCAGCAGGGTTTGAGAGGACGAATCCAATCAGGAACGCAGGGCGTGACCAATCGAACCGGCGCAGCATTATTCCGATAAGGCCAAATCCGAACAGTGCGACAAGATCCATGAGGCTTTGTCCGGACTGGAAAGCAGCAAAGGATATCACCATGAACAGGAACGGAGCGAGGAGCTTGAACGGAATGGAGGTGATGTGGGCTATGCCGCCTGATGCCGCAATGCAGATCAGTGTTCCGGCGACATTCGCCAACGCAAGCAGCCACACGATCGCATAAGTTATGTCAAGGTTGTTCTTGATCATTGATGGCCCAACCTCAATCTGACCGGAACCGAGGAGGGCGACAGCACCTATGAATATGGCCATTGACCCGGATCCGGGAATGCCAAACAGGAGTGTCGGAACCAGTCCGCCGCCTTCCTTGGCATTGTTGGAACTTTCGGGGCCGATTACTCCACGGATGTTGCCGTGGCCGAATGAAGATTTGTCCTTTGTGGTTTGAATTGTGTGACCGTACGCAATCCAGTCGACTACTGAACCGCCAAGCCCCGGAATTACCCCAACGACAACACCGATGGTTGAGCACCGAACGCTGAGCCAAATGTTGGCAAACCAATCGCGAGCCCCTTCCAACCAGCCACCTCCGAGAACGGGCCGGTCGGAAATCGCCCGATCTTGGCGCAGCAATGCCACAATTTCTGGAATCGCAAATATGCCGAGACCAACAATGACAAGCTTGAAGCCGTCGGTCAGATAGGGAAGTTCGTAGGTCGCCATGCGAAGAGCACCGGCACTGTCGCCCTCTCCGATTGTGCCTGCAAGCAAACCAAGCCCCGCTGCGACGATTCCCTTGATGGCAACGCGGCCGGCAAGAATGCCGACCATTGACAGACCGAAGGCGGTGATCATCAGAAGTTCGGGAGTCCGGAACTCAAGCACGATCGGCCTGGCAACCAGAATGAAGACTGTCAAAAATGCAGCCCCGACCAATCCTCCGAACAGGGATGATGCGAATGCTGCTGAAAGGGCTCGGGCAGCTTCACCGCGCTTGGCCAGGGGGAATCCATCCAGCACGGTGGCCTGTGATGCCGATGAGCCGGGAATTCCCATCAGCACTGAGGCAAAGGTGTCCGAAGTTGGGACGACTGCGACCAGACCGATCATCAGGGCCAAGCCGGACATGGGCTCCATTCCATACATGAACGGAAGCAGTAGGGACAGGCCGGCAATTCCGCCCAGCCCCGGGAATATTCCGACGCAGAGCCCCATTGCGACACCCAGAACCAGATGCAGGAGAACATTCGCCTGGATTGTCAGTGCAACTGCATCACTAAGTGCCGGTAGCGCAAATCCGACTATTTCCATGGCCTTGGGAGCTTTCCGTTGGGTAATTTCTGGAAAGCCGCCCGGCCCGTTCCGGGCCGGGCGGGCAAATTGATGCTCAGTTCAGCGATACACCATAGCGTTCCTGGAGCCAGTTGATTACGAATGCCTTCGCCTCTGCCGGCACGTTTGTGGCGCTGTCGAGCGCAGCTGCCGCACCAGCACCGGTGATCTGCGGGTACTTTCCAAGGCGATTGGCCGAAATTTCGGCGAAATCCGCCCGGGCCTTTACGGCATCGAACGCCGCCGAGTAGGTTGCGATCGCTTCCTCGCTGGCGCCATTGGGCAGGAATACCATCTTCTGGGCCGGAAAGCCGGCGATGAAGAAGGCCTTCCAGGCATCCCACTTCTCGCCGCTCGTTTCGCAGCCATCCGTGGCCTCACAAACCTCCTTGAAGGTCGGCATGTCTGGGAAGGTGGGATCCCGAACGACATTGCCGTCGGCATCCAGTGCGCCCCAGCTCATCATCTGCACGGCGGTACCGGCTTCGATCAAGGGCATGACGCCGCTCAAATATGAAGAGGATGTTTGGTAGTCGATGTTGGCTTCACCGCGTTCGAACATCAATCTTCCATCGCCGCGCCCCTTTATTCCGAACACCGGCTCGACATTGAGTCCAAGCATTTCCCAGGCCAACAGTGGAACCAGGTCAAGCCGAGTTGCACCTTGGCTGCCGTAAATGAAATCGGTGTCCCGCAATGCGCTGGCGTCCATCCCGTCCATCTTGGCGGCAAGATCAGGGGGCAGGTAGGCGACTCCGCCTGTGCCGGAGGCAAGCACAACATGCCAGTCCCCATACTCGTACCTGACCCTGGGATCACCGAGAAGATAGGGAAATTGGGTCGATCCGGACGAACCGAAAATCAATGTGCCGTTGGTGTCGGCGTATTCCTGATCCTGAAACCAATTGGCGCCCTTGGTGGAACCTGCCCCCGGCATGAACTTGACGACGATTGTCGGATTGCCCGGCAGCGCATCGCTGAGCAGGGGAGCATAGAAGTTTGCCCACTTCGCCGATCCCCCGGTTTCGGAAAACGGAATGACCCATTCAACCGTCTCTCCCGAAAGGTCAAGCATGCCGTCCGCAAGGGCGGCCGGTGCAAACAGAGCGGCAACGGCCGCGGCAGCGCAACTGCAGAAGTTCTTTCCTGGTAGCATAAGTTCAATCCTCTCCGTGTGTTGGATCTGTTGGGGAAGTGATTGCCCGGCAGAAACTACAGTTCCTCCAGTGAAATTGGCACGGGCAATGCTTGCTGGTTTCTCAACCAACCGGAACATATTGTCAAATTTGTGGATGTGATCAGGCGTTCACGCCACCGGTTCGGATGCGGACATGCTCAAAGGAAGCCTTCGAGCTGCGATCGCTGAAATCTGCAATCCGAAGTTTTTTTCCTTGAGATGACAGCTTCGCCTGAAGGAATAGAACCGCCGGGAGTCGCCGTAGGTGCAGTGCCCCAACCATTCGACTCTGCCGACTTCGGATCTTCGCAGCAGTTCCATGCCATAGCCGGGCAAGTCAAACCTCAGGCTGCCCTGCCGGTCAATCCGGAAGAAGCGCGAACTTCTGCCATCCTTCGAAAGAAATCGTTCACGGAATTCCTCTCCGACTTCGTAGTTTTCTTGGCTGATCGCAGGCCCCACCGCAGCCGAAATTTTTGATCGGCGGGCGCCCAACCGCTCCATCTTGTTGACTGCATTTTCGATGATCCCGCCCAACGTGCCCGGCCAACCGGCGTGAACGGCAGCAACAATTTCCGCTTCATGATCAACCAGAAGCACGGGTTGACAATCTGCCGTAAGGACTCCGACTGCAATGTCCGGCAAGCTGGTAACCAAACCGTCTGCGGCAGGCCTGCCTGCCTTTGGAACCGAGTCGATGACCTCAACATGGGCGGAATGTGTCTGAACTGCGGTAACCAGCCGATCCGCTGGCAGCATGAGCGATGCGGCAACCCGTCTGCGGTTCTCCGCAACATGTTCCGTGAGATCTATTGAGCGTTCTCCACAGTTGAGGGTGGCAAATGCGCCTTCAGACACGCCGCCCAATCTTGTGAAGAAACCGTGGGGCAGGGGTTGGAGAAACTTAGACCTAAGGAATTTCGGTGCCATCATGGAAATCCTGGGGGAGTGGTGGAACCGAGCGGATGGAAAGCGACGAACTTGAACAGTGTGCCCATTTGGTCGGAGCCAGTCAATCTGCGGTAGGCTGCCATATGGTCATGCAACTGTTCGGCGTTCGCTGAGGCGGCGAGCATGTTCGCTCTCTGGGCAATTCCCATGCGCCCCAGAAACTCTCCCTGCGTTATCAGCGGTGTTGCAGCAACTCCCTCGGCCGATCGAATTATCGCGCTGAAGTCGACATGCGAAGTGAGGTCGGCCAATCCGGGATCGTCAAGCGGATTGGCAGTTCGGTGGTCCCGTACGGCCTGGAACGTGTTGCCCTTCAGGTGAAGATCGCCGTAGTCGGCGATAAGTGCGATACCGCCGAACTCCCGAATTGTTTGTGACAGCGAGCAAATGATCCGATCTGCCAGTGGACGCAACTCAACAATGTCGGACGGTTCAGTGTCCGCTTCCTTCGCCATGAGCGCGTTGCACCGGATCGGACCAGAGTCGCGGTAGACCAAACGGTTGCCGTTTGCACCGATCAACGTCTCAATCCATGATTCCTGCATGCGCTTGAACTGCCTTATTGGAAGGGCGTCGAAGAACTCGTTGGCAACCAGGAACAGGGGCTGCTCCGGCAGGTCGTCTGCGTGTTGGCACCATATTGGATCATGATCACGCAATCTTTCGGCCTGTATTCCTTGAAGACGCTGACTGCGTTCGACCAGATGGACATGTGCACAACGGTTGAAGCCCGGTATACTGGCCGTTGCCCTGAGAAGGTCTGCCATGAGGGTGCCGCGGCCCGGGCCAAGTTCGGCCAATGTGAATCTGTCCGGTCGGCCCTGATCCATCCATGCTTGCCCAATGCAGATTCCGATCAGTTCACCAAACATTTGGCTGATTTCAGGAGCGGTTGTGAAAGATCCTTCAGCTCCAATCGGATTGGGTCTGCAGTAGTATCCATGATCAGGATCAAGCAAGCATGCACCCATGTAATCGGAGAGCGAAATTGGGCCGCGACTTCGGATTTGCCGAAGCAACCTCTTCTTCAGGGTATCCATCTTCGATGCCGGCGAGCTGTCCAAATCACGGTTAGACCAATTAAGACCATAAGAACGGAAAGTGCCTGTCCCATCGTAAGACCGGCCCATTCACCAAACTGCAACACAAAACCACCGGGATTGTCTGCCGAAAGGAATTGCCCATCGGGTTCACGGAAAAACTCGACGACGAACCGCGCCGTTCCATAACCTGCAAAGAACAGTCCAGTGAGTTGTCCGGGCAAGTGAAGCCAATGCCGACGGTAGGCCAACCAAGACAGAATCGCGCAGAGAATCACGCCTTCCAGCAACGCTTCGTAAAGCTGGGAAGGGTGTCGAGCACAAATTGCGGTCCAATCCGGAGGACAGACGGAACCGTCGCCTGACGAAATGACAACGGCCCAAGGCGCCTCGGAAGGACGTCCCCAAAGCTCGTTGTTGATGAAATTCGCAATGCGGCCAAAGAAAAGGCCCGGCAACGCCACGATGGATATTGCGTCGGCAACGCCAGCAACTGCAATGCCGTTTACCCTGCAGAACAGCCAAGTTGCGGCAACCAGTCCCGAGAGGCCGCCGTGGAAGGACATTCCACCCTGCCAGATCGCAAGAACATCAAGCGGATTCCGCAGAAAATGGTTTGGATTGTAGAAAAGCGCATAGCCGAGCCTGCCCCCGATGATAACTCCGATAATGATCCATGTGAGCAGCCTGTCGGGCAACTCCGTGCCCATCGGCGGATTGCCGCCAGGCCAGAGTTTTGGTTGTCGCATCAGCATCAGGAACCATTGCCAGGCAACAATGAAACCCAGGATGTAGGAGATTGCATACCAGCGCAGTGCAAAATTGAAGCCACCGACGTTGAATGCAAACAGGACGGGGTCGAATTGGGGCAGGAAAATCAAATTCATGGGACTGCTTGAAAAGGCATGCCTTTCTGTGACCGATAGTGTGGCATCTGGAATCTTCGGCGATTGTTCCCATATAGTGGGTTAAGCTGGGAATCGAGGCGCGTCATGCAAGACAGAGGAAAACTCTTTGACGATCTTGCGCAGCTGATGACGAACGCAATGGGCGTTGCACAGGGCGCAAAGGATGAATTCGAAACCGCGATCAGCAGTTGGTTTGATCGTTGGGTGGCCGAACGAAACTTGGTTTCGAGGGATGAATTCGAAGCCGTCAAACTGATGGCACAAAAAGCGCGTGAGGAAAACGAGGTCCTCAAAACCCAAATTGAGGCACTTGAGGCGGCGGCCACCAGAAAGCCGGCCGCAAAGCGACGGGCGGCAGCGAAGTCGCAGAAGAGCTGATCGAACCAAAGCTGCGTGCCGACACCGGCTGTTCTGGAGAGACAGGTCGAATTGTCCTGGTGAAACGGCGCAGATCAATCATCACGAATAACGGGTTCCGTTGATTTCCCGGAATGGTGATGCAGCGGCAGAATTGATGGCGTTGTTGCGTTGCCCAATCCGAATTCCAATGGGTAAAATCATATGTTTGAGCCTTGTGGCATCTGGCGCCATTGCCCACATGCATCGCGTCTTGAGTTCAGTTGTTGACCTGATCAGTTGTCAACGGTCGCTGTTCCAGCTTCATCCCCTCAATCGATTTTCGGTGTCGTCAGCCATGTCATGGTGAAAGCCCCGTTAGCTGCAAACGGTACGGCCATTTGTGTGCCTTAGGGTTGCCTTCCTCAAGACGTTGCGCATGCGGCATCCCGAGTGCATCAAACGGGAAAGCAGCGTGGTTGATGGTTCGGAACTGATTGAGCATTGCTGCTGTCGGGGCTTCAACAGTTGGGATACTATATGTGGTCAAATTGAATTGAGGTACTCGCGATTTATGGACATGTCTGCAGACTGTGGTATAGTGGCTCCAAGCATTGACTAGGATTGGGGTTGACTTGTGATGTCCGACGCTGGATTTGTATTGAATTCCGGAATCCGGAACCCGATTGCCGTAGCGGAACTCTTGGCCGAAGATCGAAACTGGGACTTCAAGAGGCAGTCGGAGGATGAGATTGTGGTCACCTTGGAGGGCCAATGGAAAATCTATACCGCTTCACTCTGTTGGTCGGAACCTTACGGTATCCTGTCCATTGAATGCTCGTTCGGAATCGAACTTTCCGGGGCTGATTCCCATGAGTTCCTGAAGACACTTAATATGGCAAACATGCGTTCCTGGCTGGGATCATTCACTTACGAGGAGAACCCTGAAACGGTGGTTTACAGCTACCGGCTGGCGTTGGAGGATGAGGTCGATGTGTCCTCCAGGCAGGTTGAGTGCATCCTCGACACAATAGTTGCCGATTGCGACCGCTTTTATCCGTCCCTTGACCTTGCAAGGCTTGGAAGGCTGCCGGCCGCAGAATCACTTGCGGCGGCAATCATCGAAACAAGGGGAGTTGCCTGATCTCATTCAGGCCAGAGTCATATCGTCTGAATCATGAACATCGACGAACTCAATAGCAGGGGGATCGTTCTGCTTGGCTGCGGAAAAATGGGCTCCGCCCTGCTTTCCGGATGGCTGAAACGGAAGATCGAACCGAAATCGATCGACGTGGTCGAACCTTTCCCCTCGGATTGGCTCAGGTCTCAACCGGTGCGGCTTAATCGATCGCAGTTGAATCCAACACCGGCTGTTTGCCTGCTTGCGGTAAAACCACAGGCAGCGAAAGATGCATTCGAGAACGTTCTCGCATTCGGCGGCGGCAGAACGGTGGTTGTGTCGATTATTGCCGGCCTGCCGATCGCATATCTGGAATCCATTTTCGGACCGGAGACTCCGATAGTTCGCACCATGCCCAACACGCCGGCTGCCATTGGACAGGGAATTACGGCACTGGCGGGCAACCAAATTTCGGGCTCTGCGGATGTTGATCTGGCCGAAGGGCTGATGTCGGCGGTGGGTGAAACCGTGAGACTCGAAAATGAGGAACTTATGAACGCCGTAACTGCGTTGTCGGGTTCAGGTCCAGCCTATGTCTTCCATCTCATCGAGACGATGGCCAAAGTCGGCGAGGAATTGGGTCTTGAAGCCGGTATTTCCCTGAAACTTGCCGTGGCAACGGTTGCGGGTGCAGGACAACTTGCAACCACGTCGAACCGAAGCCCCGCCGATTTGCGCGTTGATGTAACTTCGCCCGGAGGAACGACCGAAGCGGCACTCATGCATTTGATGAATCCGGAATCGGGATTGCGCCGGCTCATGTCAGATTGCATGAGGGCGGCAGAAATGCGCGGAAAAGAACTCGGAAAGTTGCATGACTGAGATTGAGTACGGGGATTTTGCAAAGGTTGACATCAGGGTTGGCAGGATTGCACGGGCCGAGCCTTATCCGGAGGCACGCAAGCCGGCATTCAAGCTCTGGATCGATTTTGGCGGGGAAATTGGACAGCGAAAAAGTTCCGCCCAGATCACGGAAGTCTACAACCTTGAGAGCCTTGCAGGCCGGCAAGTGTTGGCGGTTGTCAATTTTCCGCCTCGACAGATCGGAAAGTTCATGTCGGAAGTGCTCGTCTTGGGGGTTCCGAATGAGGAGGGCGAGGTGGTGCTTGTCGCTCCCGACCAAGACGTGCCGGAAGGTGGGAGGATGTTTTGAAAACCAAGCCCCGCATATTGATTTCGAGAACCCTGCCGGAGTCGGTCCTGAAAAGGGCACACACTGATTTCGATGCTGTGGTTCGGGATTCTGAGATACCAATGACCGCAGCCGAAGCTGCGGAGAGCATGCAAAACAATGACGGTGTCGTGCCAACGCTGGCGGATGAGTTTACCGCCGAGGCGTTCGGAGCGGTCAGTGACATGCGCTGCCGCATTGTTGCCAATTTTGGCGCCGGTTTTAATCACATTGATGTGGCTGCGGCAAAGGCGCGCGGGATTGTGGTTACGAACACTCCGGGTGCGGTAACGGAAGCAACCGCCGACATTGCCCTGTCGCTTATTCTCATGACGGCACGCCGGACAGCGGAAGGGGATAGGCTGGTCAGATCCGGACGTTGGACCGGCTGGCATCCAACCCAGATGCTCGGCCAGCACGTAACGGGCAGGACGCTTGGCATTGTGGGGATGGGCAGGATCGGACGGGCGATAGCAAGGCGGTGCCATTTCGGCTTTGGAATGCAGATCGTGTTTGCCAACCGGTCCCGGATAGACGATCCCGGAGTTCCCGCTCGGCAACTCGCCGGAATTGAAAGCGTCTTTGCCGAGGCGGACATCGTTGCGATTGCCGTCAGCAGCGGTCCGGAAAGCCATCATCTCATAGGTCGGGAGCAGCTTCGGCATCTAAAGCCTCATGCAATTCTCGTAAATGTCTCGAGAGGAGACATTTTGGACGAGGGGGCTCTTGTGGAACTGCTGCAGTCCGGAGCCATTGCCGGCGCCGGCCTTGACGTCTATGAGTTCGAACCGAAGGTTCCCAGCGATCTGCTTTCCATGGAGAATGTCGTTCTCCTGCCGCATCTCGGAACATCCGTTCTTGAGGTTCGCGAAGGGATGGGAGCAATGGCATTGGACAATCTCACGACATTCTTTGCCGGGATGGAACCGCCAAATCCGGTCAACTGAACAATCGAATTGGCGCTGAACGGAGCCAACAATCGAAGTTGCATTGCTGTTCAGGGGCGGAATTCGAATTTCCCAATTCGGAGGCTGGTGCAGTTGTTTCTGCTGGTGATCTGCGTGTCTGCATCAATTTTGGTTGACGAATGAACGATTGCAATCTGGTTCCACCAGGGGCCGGTTCGGAATCAAACCTCTATTGCCATCTGGTCAAATGGATTGGAGACTTCGAACCTCCAATGTCGCGCCTCTGCGCGCAATAAGCACCTGGGCGATGACCTGGGCCGCTGCGGCGGTAGTGCAGTAGGGCACATTCTCGGCAATGGAAACTGTCCTAATGGTTTGGCTGTCGGCGATGGTTTGCCTGCCATCGGTACTGTTTATGACCAAGGCCATATCCCCGTTCTTCAGAGAATCGACGATGTTCGGCCGGCCCTCGTAAATCTTGTTGACGATAGTGCACTCAATGCCGCGTCGTTCCAGATATGCGGCTGTTCCCCGTGTGGCAGTGATTCCGTAGCCCAAATCGTAGACAGATTCGATTGCGTCCAGCATTCGCTCCGTCTTGTCTGCATCCTTGATCGACACGAATATGTTGCCCGAGACGGGCAATTGCATTCCCGCTCCGATTTGGGCCTTGAGGAATGCAAGCTCGAAACTGCGGTCCATGCCCATGACCTCGCCCGTTGATCGCATCTCCGGGCCAAGCAAGGCATCGACCCCCGGAAACCTCGCAAACGGCAGCACAACCTCTTTCACCGAAAAATGTTCGGTGTCCGCCGACCCAAGGTCGAATTCCGACAGGGGCTCGCCAGCCATGACCCGAGCCGCAATTGAGGCAATGGGCGAGCCTGTCGACTTGGCAACAAACGGGACGGTTCGCGATGCTCGGGGATTAACTTCCAATACATGCACCTCCCCGTTTCTGACCGCGAATTGGACATTCATTAAGCCGATCACACCAAGTCCTGCCGCCAATTCGCAGGTCTGGCGCTTGAGCTCGCTGATGGTTTCGGCGGGCAGGGAGTAGGGTGGCAGCGAACAGGCGCTGTCGCCGGAATGAACACCGGCAAGTTCTATGTGCTGCATAACCCCGGCGATGTGGGTCGAGTGGCCGTCCGAAATTGCGTCGACATCAACCTCGACCGCATCAGGCAAGAATCGATCAATGAGGACCGGATTTTGGCCAGAAACGCGAACCGCGTCGCACATGTAGCGGCGGAGTTGGTCGACATCCCTGACGATTTCCATGGCGCGGCCGCCCAATACATAAGAGGGGCGGATTACCACCGGGTAGCCAATCTTCTCGGCGACGCGTTCGGCCTCGGAAACGGAAAGGGCAGTGCCGTTTCTCGGTTGCCGGAGCTTCAGCCGGTCGAGGAGGCGCTGAAACAACTCCCGATCCTCGGCCTGGTCGATTGCCGATGGCGAGGTTCCCAAGATCGGAATTCCCTGGCTTTCGAGCGCAGACGCAAGCCCAAGCGGAGTTTGGCCCCCGAACTGGACAATAACGCCTTTCAAGTTGCCGGATCGTTGCTCCGTCCTCAGGATTTCGAGGACATGCTCACGCGTGAGCGGTTCGAAATACAGCCGATCCGACGTGTCATAGTCGGTCGAAACCGTCTCCGGGTTGCAGTTGATCATGATTGTTTCGAATCCGGCCGCGGAAAGGGACATGCACGCATGGCAGCAACAATAATCAAACTCGATGCCCTGCCCGATCCGGTTCGGACCGCCGCCAAGGACGGCAATCTTGTTCCTGCCGGTCGGTTCCGATTCGCATTCTGTTCCGTTGTCGGACGGGAATTCGTAGGTTGAGTACATGTACGGTGTCTGAGCGTCGAATTCGGCGGCACAGGTGTCAATCCGCTTGAATACCGGGCTGATGCCCAATGCGGAGCGCCGTCGACCAACTTCCGCTTCATTAATGCCTGTCAACTGGGCGAGCCTCGCATCCGAGAATCCCAACATCTTCAGGTTGAGAAATTCGTCAGCGGACATCGGGAGCCCGTTTGACCGGACGTCGTTTTCGGCCTCGACGATTTCCCTAATTCGGGCCAGGAACCATGGATCATACTGAGTGGCCGAGTTGATTTCGTCGTCCGAAAGCCCGTGGCGCATTGCTTGGGCGATAAGCCGCAGGCGGTCGGGTGAATTGACGGAAATCGCCCTTTTGACCGCCACCGGGTCAGGGGCACCCTCGATTTCGATCTCGTCGAACCCGGTTAGACCGGTCTCAAGAGACGACAGTGCCTTTTGAACGCTCTCGTGGAAGCTGCGGCCAATCGCCATTGCCTCACCGACAGATTTCATTGCCGTGGTGAGTTCGGGTTTCGAGCCGGGAAATTTTTCGAAGGCAAATCTCGGGATCTTGGTCACGACATAGTCGATCGATGGTTCAAAGGAGGCGGGTGTTACCCGCGTGATGTCGTTGTCCAACTCATCAAGGGTATAGCCAACGGCCAGCTTGGCCGCGACTTTTGCGATCGGAAATCCTGTTGCCTTGGATGCCAAGGCCGAAGATCGGGAAACTCTCGGGTTCATTTCGATGATGACCATTCGCCCGTCCTGAGGGTTAATGGCCCACTGCACGTTGGATCCTCCGGTTTCCACGCCGATTTCACGCAGTACCGCGATCGAACTGCTTCGCATCCGCTGGAATTCCTTGTCGGTCAGAGTGAGCGCAGGTGCGACAGTTACGGAATCGCCCGTATGAACGCCCATCGGGTCGATGTTTTCGATGGAGCAAACAATGATTGCATTGTCCGCACGGTCGCGGATTACCTCCATTTCGAATTCCTTCCAGCCGAGAAGGCTCTCGTCGATCAGAATTTGGCCTACGGGCGATGTGTCAAGTCCGACCCGGCATAGCTTTTCGAAATCGTCACGATTGAAGGCGGCGCCTCCACCGGTGCCTCCGAGCGTGAAGGCCGGACGAATCACGGCAGGCAGACCCACCTGGTCAATTGCGGATATCGCTTCGTCCATTGATTGAGCGATAACAGATTTCGGGCTTTCAAGTCCGATTCGGTCCATGGAATCCCTGAAAAGACGGCGATCCTCGGCCTTCCTGATTGCTTCCCTGCTGGCACCGATCAATTGCACGCCGTATTGATCAAGCACGCCGGCATCAGCGATCTCCAAGGCTGTGTTTAGTGCCGTTTGCCCGCCCATTGTTGGCAGCAAGGCATCCGGTCGTTCGCGCTCAATTATCCGGGCAACGGTGTCGGCGGTAATCGGTTCAATGTAGGTGGCGTCCGCCATTGAGGGATCGGTCATGATCGTCGCCGGGTTCGAATTCAGCAGCACGACCCGATAGCCCTCCTCGCGCAGTGCCTTGCACGCCTGCGTTCCCGAATAGTCGAACTCGCAGGCCTGACCAATGATGATTGGTCCCGCACCAATTATCATGACGGAGGAGATGTCAGTGCGTTTGGGCATGAATGAATTCCTGAAAACGCCACCAGAGTATCCGGCAGCCAATGGTCGGTGGGCTTATAGACCGCTCTGCCGCCTGCGCAACAAACAAGGGAGGTTCGGTCAATGAGGTGACGGACAGATCAGGCTGTCAAATCCGACCAATCCAATTGAACGAAGCTGAGGGCTGCCCGGCGTTGATGGGCAAAGCTTGCGTTGGAGAATTCCGGCGGACCGAATGTGGATCTGGACCGATACTCTCACATCCAATTTCGACCTTCTGCTCCAATTCAAAAAGTTCGTAGCATGAGCACCCGATCGAAGGCCGATCGGGTGCCGAAGGAACATGTGCAATGGCCACGAGGCATGTTGGGAACCGGCGATTCCTCACTGCAGCCAATGCAAATCGCCGGGCTTCAGAGTGCGGCGAAGGTTCCGTGAAGCCCGAGTGGAATGAAATAGGGTAAGATCCCTTCCCAGAGCGGACCAGCCGAAACATGCCTGGCATTGAAGACGTTGAGCCCCGTCGCCTTTCGCCTGACATCCAAGTAAGGACCCAGAAGCCAACCTTCTCCTTCGGCTGGACCGGCAGGCACGAATACATGTTCTTCCGGAATCTGATGGCCGGGATAAGTCCAGCCATCGGTCTCGCCCAATTCGGGGTCAATCCTGATGACCCTGTTGAATGGCCATTTGCCGTCAACCTCGTCGCCTGTGAGGGCAAACACCATCCGATGGCGCTGGCCTGTTCGCCGGGAATCAATGCGGGGAAATTCGACTGGGCCTGGAGCCAACACGTTGATCTCAGCGCCTGATCGGGGCGGAAGGACGATGCTGCTGTAGCGTGGATGCGCCGATGAAAAATTCAACTGCCCGCACATGACTTCTCTCATATCCCTTGTTACGAATTCCGGACCAGGTGCTTGGCAAACGTCCAGATGGATTGTTCCATCCGCTTCCTCCCAACCGTTTCCATGGTGAAAGTGGAACCCTGGCGGAAGTTCATGGCGCCTGACGATTTCAAGCTGATTCTTGTCAATCGTTAAGACCCTCGTACCATATGCAGGCCTCCAAACATGGGCATCCAAAAAGCTGACATCCCTATCCGACCAGAGATCGGGATCAATGACCAACGGTGTCAGAAGGACAACAATGTGACGGGACGTCACCACGAAGTCGTGAACAATTCCCATTGGTCCGACGTCGAGCAGGTTTGCCTTGACGATGGTGCCGTTCTGATGGATTCGGTATATTAGCAAAGCCTCCTGGGGAAAAAAGATGGCCCCAGTGTTCCAAAGGGTTCCATCCTTCTCCACCCTTGGATGGGCAGAAAACGGCAGTCCGGAAAGTTCCGGATGCCAAGCTTTGAACTTTCCAGCACCAAGGGTTTCCGGATCAACCTCCAGTGCTGAACCACCTTCCCACAATGCCAAAAGTTGCCCTGCATGGAAGAGCATGGATGTGTTCGCGACATTCATGTCGTCTGGTCCGGACATCGGTCCGGATCCGGCCGTTCCAAAGGCGGGAATATAACGCCGTCCTTCACGGGTTTCCCGTCGCCGCTTCGGCGTGTCAAGGATGCGGGCGCGGTGAGTTACGCGGTCGCCGGATAAGGTATATGCCTGCACCATGCCGTCGCCGTCGAACCAGTGGGTATATCGATCGCCAAAGCGCTCATGCTCTGCCGGTCCGTTTCTCCAAAGTACACCTTCGAGTCCGGACGGCAGATGCCCGCGCAGTTTCTTCATCCCGGAATCAAACGATTCCATCTTTGCATTTGCAAGGCCAAGGAGATGAGGATTTTTGGAAAGGCCAGCATTGAATTCCTCCCGGGTTCCGGCAAGGGCCCCGAGCCCGGACAGGGCAGGCAGGCTGGCCAGGGCCCCGAGCATGGCCCGGCGCGAGAGATGGTCAATCGCCATGTCAGAATCCGGGATATGCGATCGAAACGACAACGGTTATCCGATCCTCGTCCGATCCGACTGCCACGGCCGCATCATCGAAGGAAGGCGGTCCCCTAAAGCCAACGGCGCCGTTGGAAAAACCGTAACCTTCGATGGGAATTTGAAGTATATTCCGATCCAATTCCAGATCCCCGTCGGTATCGTGGAATGCCGCCACAGCGTATTCGCCCGGAGGCAGGTCAGCGAACACCACGGTCACACCTTCCGGATTGGCGAGGCTCGACTGGCCAGCAATGACTCCTTCCCCATCGGGAAACGATGTGTCCGCAACGCGCTGATGTACAGCAACTACCACCTTTCCCTCCGCTGAACGCAGGCCTTTGACGGAAACCTCGAGATCGGCGCAGCTTGCGGCTGCGGCGATTAAGGACGCAGTACCAGCAAGCGCAATTGCCCAGATTGCATGTGTTGCATCGGACATATGGCATTTGGTCCTTTCTGTTGATGGTTTCATGTCAGTTGAAAGATTTTGAGTTCAGGCCGGAGAGGTCATCGCCGATTGCGCAACTGACAGGACGAATTCGCAAGGTCAAGGAAATTCCATTCAAGTTCGTGCACTGCCGGACTGCAGTTCCCTCGTTGTTCAAGGAACCGTTTTTGTATGCCGTTTGGCTCTGCTAATTTTGATCGGTCCGCACGGCAAATTCGTTTGTATATGTCAGCAAAAGGTATGCATGAAGCCGATGTCTCTTCATCAATCTGTTTGAAGTCAAGTGGATATAGCAGGGTGATCTGAGCTGATCCCGAGTGTTGCGGGTTGTACTTGAGGGCAGTCATGCTGTCGAACACACAGAACCGCAATGAGAGGGCAGGTCATGTTGGATTGCGTTACATATGTCGGTTTGAATGTTTCATGGACATGATTGCTGTACAGGTTGTTTTGCCGGAAATCATTCCGCGCTGGGTCCACAAAATCGCCGAGATCCGTCCGGGACAGGGATATTCCCGCAAGCGCGCTGCACTTTCACAGCACCAATCGGGATTGCCTGCCGACCCCAGTGGCCAAACCTACACCTACTGAGGTCGGTAGAGGTAGTCGCGAGTTGTTGGGACCGCATCGATTTTCTTGGTGATCTGAAACTGGAACACCGAAAGGTCACCGTGCCGAAATGCCATTTCACAGGAAATCAGGTAAAACCGCCACATCCGACAAAACCTGTCATCATAGATTTCCCGAACCCGGCCGATGTTGCGCATGAATCGCTCGTGCCAGTGTTTCAGCGTTTCGGCATAGTGCAGCCGCAGAATTTCGACATCGGTAACCAACAGACCCTCTCTCTCGATCGCCACAAGCACCTCCGACATGGCCGGGATGTAACCTCCCGGGAAAATATACTTCGCAATCCACGGGTTGGTGACACCCGGCGGGGTCGGTCTGCCGATGGTGTGAAGCAGCGCAATTCCATCTTCGTTGAGCAACTTTCGGATTGCGCGGAAGAACTCTCCGTAGTGCGGTGATCCGACATGCTCAAACATTCCGACGGAGACGATCCGATCGAACCTTGATTCAAGGTTTCGGTAGTCAATCAACTCAAATGTGGCCCGGTCAGCCAAACCGGATTCCTCGGCTCGCTGATTGGAGATCCGATGTTGCCCCGAGGAAAGCGTAACGCCAAATACCCGGCAGCCGAAATCCCGCACGAGCGTGAGGCCCATTCCTCCCCATCCGCTGCCGATGTCGAGGACCGACAAACCGGGTTTCAGCAACAATTTGTTCGCAATGTGCCTTTTCTTCCGGTCCTGCGCAGTCTCAAGGGACTCGTCAGGATCCTCGAAATAGGCGCAACTGTATTGGCGATCTTCATCCAGGAAAAATTCGTAGAGTTCGTCCGAAAGGTCATAGTGATGCTTGACGTTTGAGCGCGACCTGCCAGTCGAATTGTGCTGGGTAACGCGCCGCCCCAACTGCCGTGCGGCAGATACGAGCCTCTGGAACTTGAGATTTTCCACCGATTCAATGTTGACCATCAGAAGTTCAAGAAAACCGTACAGATCGTCCCGTTCAATGATGAGGCGTTCGTCCATGTAGCATTCCCCAACCGCCAAGTTCGGTTGGGTGCAGAGTGGCCTGAACGCACTGTTGTCGGTGATTCTGATTCTGACGGGATCGGAACTGCCATCACCAAATGCACTCTCCGAGCCGTCCGGCATTTCCACTACCAGAGAGCCGGTTTGGATGATTCGGTGCAGCATGTTCGTAAATGCCCGTTTCCACATGTTGGAGATCATCTGGCTGGCGAACCTTTGCGATTGAAAACGGTCAATTGTTATAGCAATCGCATTGCCATGTTAAGCAACTGGTAACAGTCCATCCGGTTGGCGGCGGCGAGAAGCAAGAATTCAGGTGGCAACGGATGACGCTTCCTGGCCGCCGTGACGAGAGGTTGATCATCTGCAATTGATGGTTGGAGGTGGCGCATCATGTTCAAAGGAGTGTTCAATTGGAGATGCTTGACTGGGATTTGGGCAAGCCGCCCGACGACTTCAATTGATGATTGCCATTGTTTTTCAAAGTATTGACCCGTTTCGGAGATGGCACGAGCTTCAACTCGAGCATTCTGCCTGCGGCGAACCAACTGCAGTTGTTCTTGGACCGCGACGGAAATTGACTGCCAAGTGCGGTGCACCAACCAGTTGGGCGACCATCGGTGGAACAAAAAATTTGAGGCAGCAACCATTGCGGACCGCAACCGGGTGAGATCGAGCAAAACATCTTCGCATGCGGATGGTTGTGATCCAAATTGAACAGAGATTCGGTAGATCTTCTGCTTCGATCGGCAAAGCCGCTTGAGATCGGAGCATTCCCGCCGGGATATCCAAACCTTGATGGCGTCATTTCCAACATTGAAGAAAGTCACGGATTGCGGCTTGTATGGCCTCTGGGCAATTGATCGCCTTCAATCAATCCGTGCACACCGGGACCAAGCGCGGCGTCAATTCTTGACATTCGGTCGCAGGGAAGTGAAAGGCGGCAACTCGCCCACGGCCTGACGGAGAATTGGACATGCACCAGTACCGGACCCACAACTGTGCAGAACTCAGACGGCAGGATGTCGGAGAGACAGTTCGACTTTCTGGCTGGGTGCATCGAATCCGCGACCATGGCGGCATTCTCTTCATTGATCTGCGCGACCATTATGGGATCACCCAAGTGCTTGCCGATCCCGACAGCGACGTCTTTGCCAAGGTTGGCGAACTGCGCGCCGAATCCGTTGTGAGGGTGGACGGGCAGGTTCGAATGAGAGATGCCGAACTGATCAACAGCAAGCTTGAGACTGGCGACATTGAGGTGTTCATAAGGGATCTTGATGTGCTCGGCGCAGCCGAGGAACTGCCGCTGCCGGTTTTCGGAGAACTCGAATATCCTGAAGAAACCAGACTGAAATACCGGTTTCTCGATCTGAGGCGGAGTGCGATACACGAACGGATCATGCTCAGGTCCAGGGTGATTGCGGCGCTTCGCCGGCACATGTGCGATCGCGGATTTACTGAATTCCAGACACCGATCCTAACTGTATCCTCGCCGGAGGGAGCCAGGGACTTTCTGGTTCCTTCAAGGCTTCACAACGGCAAGTTCTACGCTCTTCCGCAGGCGCCGCAACAGTTCAAGCAGTTCATCATGATTGCCGGTTTCGACAAGTATTTCCAGATCGCCCCCTGCTTTCGCGATGAAGATCCGCGGGCCGACAGGTCGCCCGGCGAGTTCTATCAACTTGACATCGAAATGAGCTTCGCCACGCAGGAGGATGTGTTCGGCGTCGTTGAACCGGTCATGAAGGACGTGTTTCGTGAATTCGGCGGTGGCAAGGAGGTTTCCGATACCTTTCCCCGGATCACGTTCCGGGAAAGCATGCTGCGTTTCGGCACGGACAAGCCCGACCTGCGAAATCCGATCCGGATGGAGGAAGTCAGTGAGCACTTCCGGGAATCCGGCTTCCGCATATTTGCGTCCCTGCTCGAAAACGAAGGAAATGAAGTTCGCGCGATCCCTGCACCCGGTGGCGGCAGCCGTCGGTTCTGCGACCGCATGAACGTCTTTGCCCAGAAGCTGGGATTGCCGGGAATGGGTTACATTTTCTGGCGCCCCAAAGAGGATGGGCTTGAGGGTGCAGGGCCTTTGGCCAGCAACATCGGCTCCGAAAGGACAGAGGCGATCCGCCAGCAGCTGAACCTCGGGGAAGGCGATGCGGCATTCTTCCTCGGTGGCAGGCCTGCGGCATTCGAGGCTGTGGCTGCAAGGGCACGTGATGAAATCGGTCGGGAACTCGGCCTTGTCGGCGAGGATCGCTACGAGTTTTGCTGGATAACTGATTTTCCCATGTTCGAGCGGGATGAGGAGACGGGTGAACTTGAATTTTCGCACAACCCGTTTTCGATGCCGCAGGGGGAGATGGATGCCCTGGAGAGGGAGGATCCGCTCAATGTACTTGGATTCCAGTATGACCTTGTTTGCAACGGCGTGGAACTGTCCTCGGGGGCTGTGCGCAACCACAGTTTGGATATTCTCTACCGGACGTTTGGGATTGTCGGGCACGAAAGGGAATATGTTGACCGGAATTTCGGCGGAATGGTGAATGCTCTCCGGTACGGTGCACCGCCACATGCGGGCATTGCGCCGGGGGTCGACAGGATTGTCATGCTGCTCGCTGGGGTTGAGAACATTCGGGAAGTGGCGATGTTCCCACTGAATCAACGGGCCGAAGACTTGATGTTGGGTGCACCAACACCACCGACCAACGAAGCCCTGCGTGATTTGGGCCTTCGGACGGTTGAGAGCGATTAAGTCGGAATTTCCGAATTTGTCAGGCCGAAATTCCTTCTGCATCCCGTTGCACGATTTCGGCGGTGGCAGGGCGGAAGCGGACGGCACCTGCGGTTGGCACCATTCGGAATGATCGAGGCTGACGGAAATCCCGTTTGTTCCTCCTCCTGAATCTGGTGTTGCTTGTCGGGCCAGATTGCAGTTCCCTTCATTCACAATTCGCATGACGGATCCACAATGTCCCAGGCGATGGAGGCACCGATATGAGCCAGCGAAACTTGGAACCTGAATCCTTAAATCCAAATGATGTGCTTCGAAGCTCCTTGGAACTTCCCTGTGGCACAATCCTAAAAAACCGACTGGTGAAATCAGCCATGTCGGACTCGCTTGGGAATGGCGAAGGTGATCCAACCGAGGCTCAGATTCGGCTCTACGAAAGATGGGCGCATGGGGGTGTGGCAGTGTCGATCATTGGTGAGGTCCAAGGTGATCCCCGCTATCCGGAGAAACCCGGAAACCTGGTGTTGGGAGCAAATGCGGATAAGCGGGCAATAAAAGCACTGGTCAGCCGCTCCACGGTTGATTGTGCTCAAATATGGCCGCAACTCGGTCATGCCGGTGCCCTTTCGCACCTGCCGATCAGCCGGCCGAAGGGCCCATCTGCGCTGGATATTGAAGGTCTCCAATGCGCCGGCATGTCAGTCGAAGATATCCAGGAGTTGACACATATGTATGCAGCAACCGCTGCATACGCTCAGAGTGCAGGATTTGGCGGCGTTCATATCCACGCCGGGCACGGATTTCTGCTCAGTCAATTCCTGTCTCCCTTGTTCAACCGCCGGGACGATCACTATGGCGGGCCGGTCGAAGCCCGATTCCGAATAATTCTCGAAGTGATAGAAGAGGTGCGGCGCGCGGTCGGACCGTCCTATCCCGTCGGAATCAAGATCAATTCGACGGACAAACTGGAAGGTGGCTTGACAGAAGCCGATGCGATGGAAGTGGTTCGCCTTCTTGATCAAACGTCGGTCGATCTGATTGACATAAGTGGCGGGACATACTTTCCGGGTGCGAAAGCAAGCTCTGAGGGATCTTCGGATGGAGGGCCATACTTTCTTGAATTTGCCAGACAAGCCAAAGGGGAAACCGAAGTGCCGCTGATGGTGACTGGGGGCTTCAGACGTCGTGAGCAGGCAATGGATGCAGTGGCCAGTGGTGTTGCCGACTTGGTCGGTTTGGCGCGGGCCATGGTACTTGATACGCGGCTCGCGGAGGCTTGGTTGACAGGGGAGGGCGGAGACCCTGAGTTTCCAACATTCGAATCCCCGCCTCGCGGTGGAGTTACGGCGTGGTACACCATGCGATTAACCGCATTGGGTGAGGACAGGGAAAGTGCTTTCGCGATGGATCCTCAGCTTGCGCTTCGCGTTTATGAAGAACGTGATGCGCAACGTTCAGTTAAATGGCTGGAAAAATACTGGGACTTAAATTCATAACTTGAAAACCGCATGCCTTTCCGTGTCCTGCCCCTGCACCCCCGCGACATGTGATCTCAAAACACCCTCGGACCAATCGTCGGGGAAGGGATTGACAGCGAACGGCCAATGCGTGCGAGGCAACGGTTGTTATTGGCATTGTATCTTGACTGGGCCCGGTCGGCGCATCATTCCAGATCGGTCAATGCATCAACTTGGTTTTGGGAATCGCTGTCTGCTTGGCTGATCAGGATCAATCTGGCGTAGCCCAACTCCACTGTGACAATTTACGCGGTAAGCTGATAGTTGCGGATTTCCCAAAATTTCCTGACACCGGAACCCAACAAATGAAGAAAGCAAATTCCGAAGTCCTAGAGTTCATCAATTCTCGCCGGTCCTACCCGACACTCGTGATTTCGCCGCCAGTGCCAACACGGGAGGAACTCCTTGAACTCCTGAAAGCGGCGGCCAGGGTGCCCGATCACGGCAAGTTGGAGCCTTGGCGGTTCCTGGTGATCGAACAACCGAAGCTGACGGAAGTTGCAGAGAGGCTGAGGGTGCGGGGATTGGAACTTGGAAAGGCCGAATCGCTTGTGGGAAAGGCCTCGGAGGTCTTTGCCAAGGCCAGCCTGGTTGTTGCGGTAATTGGCTCGCCTGACCTTTCGGCCAAGATCCCAGCGGTCGAGCAACAGCTTTCTGCTGGTGCCGCATGCCTTTCACTGTTGAACGCCGCTCTTGCGTCAGGTTGGGCGGCTAGCTGGGTAACCGGTTTCGGCGCTCATGACGGCGCGTTCCGCGAGGAAGTTTTCAATCTTGCGTCGCATGAGTTTATTGCCGGCTTTGTTCACATCGGCACGGCAGGTGCTCCACCGCCGGATCGGCCGCGCCCCGACATCGCCGCCATCACAGAATGGTATGATGGCTGATTCAGTGGCAGGGCAGAATTCGGCTCGCTGTATTGGACCTGTGCAAGAGTGACGGCGGGCGAATTCCGCCGGTTTCATGGATATCAATTGCATTGAGGGCCTGCGGCTGACCACTGCCGTCTCCCCTCTTATCTACTGTCCGCCGGGATAGGCGATTCGGCGCCACCGACCGGCATCTTCAGACGCGCCGCCGATCTGTCGCCATCAAAAGTCCCGTTGTTTGCCGGTCTCGGCCCTCAGCCAAGCGGGACCGGATTCAATCTTGATGCTGATCGGTTCCTTGACTATTGTTTTGCAGGCTTGACGAGGGACACAAAGGGTCTGTCCTGGCCTCGTAAAGATGCTTGTCTCAGGGCTTTGATCGGACAAAAGTCAAACGTCCTGTAGTCGTCATGCAATCCAACAATGGGGAGCTTCCTGAAATGAAAATACTTCGCAGCCTTCGCACAGCGTGCCTTGTGACCGTGTTGGTCGGGCCGTCATTTGCTGCCGACGGGGAGTTGGTGATTCTCGATTGGGCGGGATACGACGATCCAGAATTCGTCCGTCCCTACATTGAGATGCACGGAGACGCACCAACCTACTCGCTCTTCGGTGAGGAGGAGGAAGCCTTCAACAAGCTCAGGTCGGGATTCGGTGCGGATGTGTCGCATCCTTGTTCCCAATCCGTTTCCAAGTGGAGGGACGCGGGCGTCATTGAGCCCATTGATCCTGCGCGGATTGAACGTTGGGGTGAGGTAAACGAGGTCATGAAGGAAGCATTCAAGTTCGACGGTGACTACTACCTGCTGCCGGCGGACTGGGGAACGACCGCGGTGACCTACAGATCCGACCTTGTCGATGAAGCTGATGTTGCTTCCCTCCAAGTGTTCCTGGATCCGAAGTTTCAGGGCCGCACCTCGATTGCCGACAATGTCGATGACGCTTACGCGCTGGCCTTGCTGGCAACCGGCGTTGCCGATTGGACAAAGGCGACCATGGAGGATGTCGAAAAGGCTTCAGAATGGCTGCGCATGGCCCACCGGAATGTCCGGACGTATTGGGCCGATGGTGCCGAATTGTCATCGTTGATGGCCAGTGGCGAGGTTTTGGTGTCTTGGGCCTGGAACGAAACCCCAACCACCATGTCGGCTGACGGACACGAAGTGAGGGCCAACCGAGAGACGGTGGAAGGTTCGTCATCCTGGTTCTGTGGATATGTCAATGTAGCAAATGGCCCCAATTCCGAGGACAGGGTCTATGACTTCTTCAACGCATGGTTGGACCCCGGTACGGCGACCTACATCGTAACCGAATGGGGCTACGGACACGGAAATCAAGCGGCCATGGATGCACTTGGCGTCGAGGCCCTTGATGCTGTTGGTCTCGGCGAGGTCAGTGTTCCGGTTTTGGCTCAGGTGCCGATCGACCATGAAATCCGCGATGCCATGATCAAGGAATTCGAACTGATCAAGGCAGGGTTCTGATCGAATCGTCTGATCCCGAATCCCATTCTGGACAATGCGGCTGGACGGAGGCGAATCAACGCTCCTTTTTCCGGCTGCCGGAAGTGGTGTGTGCGGTGTGTACTGGATAACCTCGACCGAATTCGGTGAAGTGTGATTTGAAGCGTGGCCATTGGGTTGGAGGTTGAACGTTCACGAGTTTTGCAACCGCGTATTTTGGCCCATAGATTCACTTTCAGAATTGGGGTTGATATCAAGCCGTGAATTGAAATATATGGCGTGCCGCCATTATCGGTGGCATCCGGAAGCCCAATTGAATTTGGGCAAGACGGTTAGCGACCTGCTGGACTCGGAGGAGGAGGCTGCCCCAATGGCAAGTGGGCACTCTTGGTTCGCGGGACTTCGGTCACAGTCAGGAGAGGAAAATGACAGACAATATCAATAGACGAAAATTCATCCGCGGAGGTGCGGTCGCGGCTGCCTCGGCGGGAGCACTCGCCGCCCCTTCGGTTGCCCGCGCCGAGCCGGTAAATTTAAAGATGCAAGCTGCCTGGGGCGGGGGAATCTTTCTTGAAAACGCTCAGTCCTATGTCGACAGGGTTCACGCAATGTCGGGTGATGCACTGAAAATCGATCTGCTTTCGGTGAATTCCGTTGTGAAGACCAGTCAGATGCAGGACGCGGTTCACCGTGGCGTTCTTGATGCGATCCACTACGTGCCTGCATACTGGTACTCGAAATCGAAGACGGCGTCCCTCTTCGGAACCGGGCCGTGCTTCGGTTGGTCCAGTCAGGAAGTCCTGGGTTGGGTTCACTACGGTGGCGGTCAGGAACTGTTCGAAGAACTTATGGATGAACTGCGACTGAACATCGTTTCGTTCTTCAACAGCCCGATGCCGGCACAGCCGCTTGGTTGGTTCAATGAGCAGATTACCGATGCAAGCCAGATGAACGGTCTGAAGTACAGAACCGTTGGTCTCGCGGCCGATGTCCTGTTGGAAATGGGCATGTCCGTGGTGCAGCTTCCCGGAGGCGAGATCCAGCCTGCGATGAAGTCAGGCCTCATTGATGCTGCTGAATTCAACAATCCGACTTCGGACCGTGACTTCGGCATGCAGGACGTGTCCAAGCACTATCATCTTGCCTCGTTCCACCAGAGCCAGGAATTCTTCGAAATTTCCTTCAACAAGAGGAAGTTCGAATCCCTTTCGCCGGAACTTCAGGCAATTCTTCGGCATGCCTCTGAGGCAGAAAACTCAAACTTCTATTGGCACAACACCAAACGGTATGCTGAGGACCTTACGACGCTCCGTGACGAACAGGGTGTCAATGTATACCGGACTCCGGACTCGGTTATGGCTGAGCAACTCAAGGCTTGGGATATCGTCATTGAGCGTCTGGCCAATGAGGATTCGTTCTTTGCCAAGGTCATCGACAGTCAGAAGACCTACGCCGAGGAGGTTATGGGCTACCTCAATCTGAACCAGCCGGACTACAAGCTGGCCTACGATCACTATTTCGGATCGTGAATTGAACTGAGTGGGGAGGTTTTCGAACCTCTCCACCCCCCTCGGAATTCACCATGAAAAGACTAGTCCGTACTATTGAAGGGATAAGTGTGTGGACGGGCCGGGCTTTCGGCTGGTGCATACTCGTCCTGACATTTTCTGTCGCATATGAAGTGGTCGTCCGCTACGTTTTCAATACTCCCACCGTATGGGCATTTGACATGATGGTGCAGATGTATGGGGCACTGTTTCTGATGGCGGGCCCTTATGCACTGGCGCAGGATGCGCATGTTCGCGGCGACGTGGTCTACCGGCTTTTTCCCGTCAGGTGGCAGGCGCGGGTCGATTTCGTTCTCTACATTCTGTTCTTCTTTCCTGGCATGTTGGCTCTTTTTTGGTTCGGATACGAAATCGCGGCCGACAGCTGGCGTTACAAGGAGGTCAGCTGGAACAGCCCGGCACGCATCCAGATATATTTCTTCAAAACCCTGATACCCGTTGCCGGATTCTTGCTGATTGTACAGGGCGTTGCCGAGATGATCCGTTGCTGGAATGCGATGCAGACAGGAAAGTGGATGGAACGGTTGGACGACGCCAGGGAAACCGAGGACGTCCTCATTGAAAATCCGGGAAGTGGCCTGAATTAGGCAGAACTCAACCGGACCTTTTGCAGGCTATCGAAATGACCAATCCCGAATTAGCAATTGTAATGCTGTGCCTGTTCATTGTGCTGGTGCTGCTCGGATTTCCCATTGCGTTCACTCTTGTGGCGATCGGCGTGGCCTTTGGATACTATGCCTACTATCAAGGCGGCATCGAGACGTTCGGTGATCTCCTCAACAACAACATCTTCTATCTGCTGAACCAGAACACCTACTCGGTGATGGAGAACGACACGCTGGTGGCGATCCCATTGTTCCTGTTCATGGGATATGTGGTTGAACGGGCCGATATCGTAACCCGGCTGTTCTATTCACTTCAAATGGCGGCGCGAAACCTTCCCGGCTCCTTGGCCATTGCTGCCTTGATTACCTGCACCGTGTTTTCGACCGCATCCGGCATCGTGGGTGCCGTCGTTACCCTGATGGGGTTGTTGGCGTTTCCGGCGATGGCGAATGCCGCCTATGACAAGAGGTTTGCATCCGGTGTCATCTGCGCCGGCGGGACGCTCGGAATACTCATTCCACCTTCGATCATGCTGATTGTCTATGCTGCGATCGCCGAATTGTCGCCACTGAGGCTCTATGCGGCGGCCATGTTTCCCGGGCTGCTGCTGGCCGGACTCTACATTCTCTATGTGATTGGAAGGGCTCTGATCAATCCGGATATCGCACCAAAACCCAAGTTGCAGGACATGCCGAACCGGCTGGCAATTTACCGCGAGCTTCTGATTTCCTTTGTTCCCCTGACCGTACTCATAATGCTCGTGCTTGGTTCGATTTTGGGCGGTCTTGCAACACCTGCCGAAGCGGCGGCCATGGGCGCATTGGGCGGATTGGTGCTGGCCATTCTTTACCGTTCACTTAACTGGCAGAAGGTCAAGGACAGCGTTTTCCTGACAGCGAAATCTACAGCAATGGTGTGCTGGCTGTTTGTCGGATCCTGGACGTTTGCGTCTGTGTTTTCATATCTGGGCGGACATGACGTGATTGAGCACTGGATCCTCGGCATGAACTTGGCACCATGGCAATTCCTTGTGCTGGTTCAATTGATCATCTTCCTGCTTGGTTGGCCGCTTGAGTGGTCAGAAATTCTGATAATCTTCGTGCCAATCTTTCTGCCGATGCTGGATACATTCGGTGTCAATCCGTACTTCTTCGCAATGCTGGTGGCGCTGAACCTGCAGACTTCCTTCCTGACGCCACCGATGGCAATGTCCGCATATTATCTGAAGGGGGTGTTGCGATCGGAGATTGAACTGATCGAAATATTCAAGGGGATATTGCCATATTTGGCCATAGTGATCCTTGCGATGTTCCTGATGTATCAGTTCCCCGGAATCGCCCTTTGGCTGCCTGATTACCTGTTTGGCGAATACATCCCCTGATTGGACGGTGGATGACCGCAAATCCTAATGAACTGCCGGCAATTGAGGCGGCGGAACGCATCAAGTCGGGAAAGCTGACGTCGGAGTCACTCGTTGCCTCTTGCCTTGACAGGATCAAGGAAACGGATGGGGTCATCGGTGCATGGCAATGGCTGGACCACAGCTATGCCCTTGATCAGGCTCGAGAACTTGATCGGCTGAGAAAATTTGGCATGCCTTTGGGGGCATTGCACGGTGTTCCGGTGGGGCTGAAGGATATCATTGACACAAAGGGGATTCCCACCGAGCGGGGCACGCCCGTCTTTGCCGGACGGAAACCACGCCGCAATGCATCGGTGGTCGACCGTTTGCAAGACGCCGGAATGGTTGTTCTTGGCAAGACGGTCACGACGGAACTTGCATTCATGAATCCCGCAGGTACGGTTAACCCGCATGATGTGTTGCGCACACCTGGCGGCTCCTCAAGCGGTTCGGCGGCTTCGGTCGCCCATTTCCAGGCACCTCTTTCGGTCGGCAGTCAGACCAATGGGTCAGTAGTCAGACCGGCCTCCTTTTGTGGCGTATTCGGCTTCAAGCCGACACGCGGCGCCGTTTCAACATCCGGGGTCCTGGCAACCTGTCCGCACCTTGATCAGCTTGGTGTATTCGGAAGGACACTTGAGGATGCCGCAGCATTGGCCGACGCAATGTCAGGCCATGATTCAAGGGACACCAAATCCCACCCGCGACCCAAGCCCCGCATACTTGAAGGATGCCGTCAGGACGTGCCAGTCGAACCTCTTTTCGCGTGGTTCGAGCCCAGCTATCTTGACCGGCTTGACGATGATGCCCGGCAGGGTTTGGAAGATGTGGTGGCGTTGCTTGGAAAACAGGTTGAACGTATCCCGGTTCCCGATGGCTTTGAACTGCTCGTTGAGGCCCACCGAAGGATCCAGGAGTTCGAACTCAACAGGTGCCTCGGCGACAAGGTTCGCGACAACCGCGAAATCGTCAGTGATGCTATGCTTGAGGCAGTTGATAGGGGCCACAAGGTCACAGAGACGGAGTATCGCGACGCCCTCAGGCTGAAGGTTGGAGCCGAACGTTATTTCGATGTGTTCTTTTGGGACTATGACGCAATTCTGGCACCTTCGGCACAGGGTGAGGCGCCGCCGGTCGGTGCCGGAACAGGAGATCCCGTGTTTTGCACGGTTTGGACCTTGTGCGGGTTGCCTGCCCTCAACATCCCCATGCTTTCAGGCAATTCGGGTCTTCCTGTCGGAGTGCAACTGATTGGTCAGGCCGAACGGGATGATCGGCTCTTTCGCACGGCAAGGTGGTTGCTGTATGAGATAGTCGGGGGGCAAGATGGTTGATTCGGGAAAGACAGATGTTTGACGGCTGGATACGGTTGATTGTTGTTTGCGGCGCCACATTGCTGTTCGCATGTTTCGTGTTGGGACTTGCCCACAGTATTTCGACCGGTTTCGCCGGATTCTGGGGTGGCTTGCCGTTTTGGTTCATCACTCTCTTTGTGCTCTCGCTGGCGGCATATGACGCTTGGGACGAAGGCGTCAGAACTCTTAGGAACAAGAACTAACACCCAAGAGGCATGATACGGGTCAATTGCGTCCGCTCTGTGGGGCCGCGTCGTCGTTGCGCCTTCAGCAGCACCGCATCTGTTCCCGCCTGAATTCACTTCCTTTCCCGAATTCACCGAGGATGGAGCGGGCTGTTCGATGTCCCGACAGCACTGCAGCCTGAATGTTTCCTGGGGCAAGGCAATCCCCTGCAATGTGAATCTCCCCAATGCCGTCCTTGTTGAGCAATTGCCGGTGCAATCCGTCTACAGGCCGCCTGGCACCGACGAAAACGACGCATTCGGCATCAAGCGCTTCCTTCCGGCCGCTCAGGTTGCACAAGAAACCGGGCCCGTCGACAATCCGCAGATTGGGTTTGAGTTGAACTCCCAGCACCGAAAGCCGTTCAATGATCTTCGTTTGTTCGAGGGTGTGCCCGGTCCAAGTCGCGATTTCGGGGAGTGGCGTTGCCAACACGACGCGGCTGCCGGATCGGGCAAGATGTTCGGCTACGACACTCGCCATGTAGAAGTGATCGTCATCGTAAACGATGCAGCGCGATTGGTCATCTGCCAGAATTGAGCCGTCCATGATGTCGTCAGGCGTCAGAACTTGCTTGGAGCCAAAATTGATTGGATCGAAGTTGGTCGATCCGACTCCGTCCCTTCGCCAAACGGATCCGGTGGCGATGGTAACCGAATCCGCACCGAAATCGACTATGTCCTCAGCTGTCATGCAACTGGACAGATAAAGTTCGGCATCGGTGCTCCGGAGGAGTTGTTGTGTCCGGTGATCTCGGATCCTTGCCCACGTTGCAAGGCCTGCGAGCCCGGATTCCCGTGAGGCCCTCCCTCCCGCCCGGTTGAGGGATTCGGCGACCGTAACCTTCTGATCGGCTCGCAGCAGCGTAGTTGCGCATTCGAGGCCTGCCGGACCAGAGCCGATGACAAGGTGCGACTTTCTGCCCCTTGATTGTGCAGGAGCTTCAGGATGCCAACCGCTTCGCCACTCTTCCGAAATGGTTGGATTTTGCGTGCAGCGCACCGGAACCCCGTAGCTGTCCATGCCGACACAGATGTTGCAGCCGATGCACTCGCGCAGTTCCTCTATGCGGCCGTCCCTGATTTTATTTGGGAGAAAGGGATCCGCAATTGAAGGTCTCGCTGCCCCGATCAGGTCAAGGCGGCCGTTGCGGACCAGGGATGCCATGAATTCGGGGGATGTGAACCGTCCCACACCGACCACTGGCTTGCTGGTAAGCGGCTTCACGAAATCCGTGTAGGCGAGTTGGAAGCCCTCGTCGCTGAATCGGGCGGACGCGCTGTCGCTTGACCAGCCGGAAATGTTCACGTCCCAAAGATCGGGAAGTTCAGCCAGCGCCTCGACCACATCGCGGCCTTCGCCGTCATGGGTCAGCCCCCGGCTCCTGCCGGGCTCGGCCACGCTGAAGCGGATGGCGACGGCCCGGCTGCCGCCGACGGTTTCAAGTGTGTCCTGCAGAACTTCGCGCAGAAGCCTCAAACGGTTGTCAAAGGAGCCGCCGTACTCGTCATTGCGCCTGTTGATGCTGGCCGAAAGGAAGTGATTGAGGATTGAGATGTCGTGTGAGGCATAGACGTAAATTATGTCGTAGCCAGCCAGGGCAGCGCGCTTGACTGCCGCCATGTGAGCCTCGCGAAATTTCCTGATGTCCGCCTTGTCCATCGCCTTGACTTGGATGGGAAGGCAACGCGCTGGGGCCAATAACAGGCAGACCGGTGGTGATGTTCCGGGCACGGGCTCCGCCATGTCCAAGCTCAATTGCGGCGAGACTGCCATGACGTTTGATTGCCTCAACTTGGGCGGCATGCCGGGGAATGTCGCTGTCGTCCCAGATTCGCTCCATCGGGTGGTTTGCCATGTCGGTGTCGGGCGAAATTTCCGTGATCTGGACGGCGACGGTGCCCCAACCGCCCTCTGCCTTCATGGCCCGCAGGGCGATGGCTCCGTTCGGCTGGCTCCAGCCATGTCCGGTGGCATGCGGAACCGCATAGAACCGATTGGGTGCGGTAACGGGCCCTATCCTTACCGGCTCAAAAAGGACATCGAGGCGTGAGGGATTCACTTGATGGTTCTCTTTACAATGCCGAGTTCCACCCACTCGTCGAACAGTTCAAGCACCGTATCCACAAAGGCCTGGTCATTGATGTGTGCGTTAATTTCCGTCATTTGGATTGGTGGTGTGATCGCCTTCCTCATCTCGTCCAGAAACGCCTCAAGCCCATCAGGATCGTGTGCCGGCTGCCCCGGCCTGTCCCATTCCTCAATCCCCTTAACCGGTAGGATCAGGTGAACAGGTGCCTTTGACGATGCCAGCCGCGCAATAATTTCCCGGGCTGTTTGCCTGCGCTCCCCATTGTTGAGTGCCGAGGATTTGATCAGTCGGTTGTGTGCGTGAAAGGGACGGTCGGAATAGCGTTCAGGAATCTCCTGCCAACCGGCAAAGTCGATCAGGTCGATGCAGCCGGGTGAAACAAGCTGAGGAATGCCGGACTTTCCGGCATTGAGCATCCGGTCGGATCCGGCGTTAACGACCGAGCCGGCAAGCAGGTTTCCGAGTTCAGGAAGGGCAAAGTCCATTGCGCAGGCAAATCCGCCTTGCGATGCAATCCTTTCATACGCCATGCCCCCCATTCCGGTTGCGTGGAATATGGCAACTTCAAAGCCGCGTTTCTCAAGTGCGGGCTTGAGGAGTTTCATGTAGGAAAGACAGGATGAACCGAGCGACGTCATGCCGATCACAGGTCGATTCGCAGTCGGTCTTTCCACCGCCTGTGCCGCGCCAAGAACGGCGCCTGCCGCTTGGCTGAGCGACGATTTGCAAATGGAGTTGAGTCCGTAGAGTCCGCCCGCCCAAAGAATCATCTGAATGTCCGGCGAGAGCCTTTCGGCTGGTATCAGTGGCGAGAACGAGACCGTGGAAACCACGTATTTGGGAACCCCCAAAGGCAATGACCGGCAGACATCCAATGCCAGATCCGTTCCCATGGTGCCTCCCAGAATGATCACTCCATCCAGCTTTCCTCGCGATTCAAGATCGGCGGCAAGTGCAGATGCCCCCTTGGCCATGATTTGCATCGCAGTGTTTTCGTCGCCTGCTGCAATTGCTTCGCCAATGGAACTGCCTGCCGCTGCGGCAACATCATGCTTGGATATGTTGCAGCTAGTGTCCGATTGCCCCAGCACGCTGACGTCCATTGAAACAACTGCGCCGCCCATGCTGAGAATGCGTTCCTCCAGATAGCTCAACTCGGCATCCTTTGTGTCGTAGGTGCCAACAACGAGGATCGTTTCATTTGACATGCTGGGAATTCCTGTTGCGCTTTGGGTTGCGCAGGGATTGCCGAATGTGGCTGGCGACAACGGCCAGGATGATCAGGAACAGAATGAATGCGATCGGTCGGTCGATGAAATCGAATGGGGTCGAGACCCGCATCATTGAAGTTCTTAGCTTGGTCTCCATGATGCCTCCGAGAACCATTCCGAGAATGATCGGCACGATCGGCAGGTTGAGGCGTTTCAGGATAAAGCCGAAGACTCCAAATCCTCCCGCGATGGCGCAGTCAACGGCACTGTTTCGCAAAGAATAGACACCAACAAAACTGAGCGTCAGGATGGCGATTCCCAGAAATCGGGTGGGAATTTCGATCACCTTCAGGAGAGTGTTCGTGGACGAAAGCAGAAAAGCGATCACCAGAACATTGAGAACCAGAAGCGCCAAATACAGTGCGACAACGAAATCCAATTGATGCTGGAACAATCCGGGCCCGGGAACCACATTGTGCACATAGAAGACCGACAGCATCATGGCCGTAAGGGCTTCTCCCGGAATCCCCAGAGCAAGGAGCGGTATCATGGCCGCTGCCGGAACCGCGTTGTTTGCCGCCTCGGAAGCGATGAGGCCCTCAGGTGATCCGTTTCCGAACGATTCGGGGCGCTTTGATGTCTTCTGCGCGTAAGTGTAGCTGAGGAATTGAGCGGTGAATTCGCCGACTCCGGGTATCATTCCCATCAGGACGCCGAAGCTGGAGGAGATGGATGCAACCCGCTTGTTGCGCAGCAATTCCCTGAATCCCGTGAACAGTGTTCCTGAAACTGAATTGGCTCGGTTGCGTTTGTCCGGTTCAACCAAGAGAACGAATGCTTGGCTGAGTGCAAACAGGCCAAGAACCACCACAATCAGGTCAATTCCGCCTGCAAGCCAACTTTGTCCGAAGGTGTAGCGTTGCGAATACTGGATGGGTTCAAGACCGATTGTGTTCAGCCAAATTCCGAAGCTTGCAGCCATTCCGGCGGCAAGTATGCGACCTCGGTGCGCCAGAACCACCAGAACAATCCCCAACAATGCCGCAAGGAAAATTTCCCTGCTTCCGAACTGCGGCGCGATCCACGCAAGCGCAGGGGACAGAAGAATTAGGCAGACGACGGAAAACACCCCGCCGAAGAACGAGGCGGAATAAGCGAGTGACAGCGCGCGGCGGGCTTCGCCGCGGCGGGTCATTGGTGTTCCCTCATAGGTTGTAAGGGCGTTGACCGCGGTTCCCGGCGTGTTGATCAGCACGGCAGGGATCGCTCCGCCGTACATTGATGATCCATAAATTCCCAACAGGGCGGTGAGACCGACGATTGGGTCAAGGGAAAACGTCGCCGGCAGCAATATTGCAATGGCGACGGCTGGACCAACACCGGGGATTGCGCCTATCACGACACCGCCAATGGATCCGACCAGCAGCGCAGCTGCAACGTCCCAGCGGGCAAGTACCAGCAGTGCCGAAACCAAAAGATCCATGTCAGAAATTCAGAATCATGAAGCTGCGCAGGCCGCCAGGCAGATGCTCATACAGGGATCCGCCCGGGACCCTAACCGACAGACCTGTTTTGAAAACAATGACGATCGTTGCCCCAAGCGCTGCCGCAAGCAGGAGGATCACCAGTGACCGGTAACCCAGCCGAACAGTCAGCAGAACAGTGAACGCCACCGTCGACGGCAGGTACCCGGCAACGGGAACAACCGCAACATAGGCCATGAACCAAGCGAGGTATTCGAGCGCCCTTATCCAGACGAACACCTCGGCAGCCGCCGCCGGTATCGGCCAGCGCCAACACTTCACAATTTGGGCGGTCCCAAACAGGACCATTCCGGTTACACCAATTGCTGGCCAAAGGCGGGGTTGAGCTGCAAAACCGCCGCTCGCGGCGTATTTGGTTTCCACTCCCACTTGGGAAAGAAGAAACAGCGCAAATGCCAGGAACAGAATTTGGAAGACAACGGTTCCGTTGCGCAGTTGATTGTCGGTGGATTCCACCAGTTTTGACCCCAGTTCCGGAGCCGGCCTGTCAATCCGCGCCGACTCCAGTATTGTGCGACAACGCTAATTCAATGATTCATTGATGCGGTTGAGCGTTGCAATGTCACTGACAATTTGAGCAGTGGCCGACTCTGCATCCTGCCAATACACCCCGGCTCCGGTTTCGGCGGCAAGCATTTGCGCTCGCTCGCTCATTGCGGTTCTCTTGGCCACCGCAATGATTTTGTCGCGAACATCCTGCGGTGTGTCCTTGTGCACAAAAAGACCGTTCCAAAGTGCCAAACCAAGATCAGCATTGATTTCGCCAATCGTGGGGGAGTCCGGCGTCAGGGAAATTCTTTCACCGGTAACGGAAGCCAATACCTTTATGTCGTCAAGGCAAGGCAGAACCAACTGAAGAGTCGTGTTGATGACATCGGCGTCGCCTGAGGCCAGGGAGTTGCAGTCGAGCATGTCGAAAGCGGCGTCCGAGCCCCACTCGAAGCCGGCGCTCTTGGCAAATGCCATGGTAACCTTGGTTGGAATGAGAGGTGCTCCGAAGTGGCCCAGGGCAATTTTGTTCGATTTTGCATGTTCGGCCATTTCCTCCAAGGTGTCGTAGGGAGCGTCCCCGGCGGCGACGATCACGAAGGGATAGGTAAGGAAAATTCCAAGTGGATCAAATTTCTCGGGGGTGAGTTCCGGAATGCCGATCTGGTGCCCCAGAACCGGAACCCCGACAACGAAAGAACCAATTGTGTAGCCGTCGGCCGGAGCCTGCGCCACTTCAATTGCACCGGGAAACGGTCCACCTCCTCCGCCGGGTTTGTTGACCACCGCGGCGGCAACGCCGTATTGGGCCTGGAAATCCTCGGCTATCATGCGCGTCAGCACATCTTCGAGGTCACCCGGAGGCCACGGAACAATGAAGCTGACGGGTTTTTCTGGATATTCGGCACACGCTGCAGCCGCGGTCAATGCCCCAGCTGCAACCATTGCTGCAAATTTGAATTTCATGGTTCTCTCCCTAAAATTGCACCGTTCAGCAAATCTCCGATCGATGCCAATTGCCGCAAGCTATCACAGGTCGGGCGTTTCATGAAATGTGCTTCGCGATGAACGGGTGCCACTGGGAAATCGCTTGCCGGGATGGGTTCAGCACTCTGCGGCAAAGGTTGGCTGTGGTCAAAAAAGAACGATGGAATCGGCGTTCCAATTGATCCTGACCCGTGATCCAAGCGGGAGAATCGGCCGGTTTGCGGTGTTTCTCATGGAAACCGTGACTGTCTGTTCAGTTCCTTCGAGTCTGACCGCGTAATACGTCATGTCGCCATAGTAGGATCGGTCCGCAATCTGACCTTCTGCAACCCTCGCCGTCCCGGCTTCCTCGTCAAAAAGCACCGTCAGCATTTCGGGCCGGATACCGGCTGAAACGTTGTCGCCGGCCGAGTGCGGCTTCACGCTTTCGGACGCCATGATCAATTTGCCCAAACCCTCAACTTCAACCTCCGTTCCCTGGGAGGTCGCCCGACCAACTGTTGCCCGCAGGAAATTCATGCTGCCGATGAATTCGGCAACCTGCAGATTTGCTGGAGCTGTATAGAGCTCCTCGGGCGTCGAAATCTGAACGATGCTTCCGTCAAACATGATTGCGACCCGATCCGACATGGTTAAGGCTTCCTCCTGGTCGTGGGTAACCAGAACGAAGGTGATGCCGACAGCTCGCTGCAGATTTCTGAGTTCGGATTGCATCTGCTCGCGCAGTTTCCTGTCAAGTGCCGAAAGCGGCTCATCAAGCAGTAGGACCTTTGGGCGCAGAATGAGTGCCCGCGCGAGGGCAACCCGTTGTTTCTGGCCGCCCGACAGGGTGCGCGCGTCCCGTTCCTGGAAACCCTCCAAGCTCACCATTCTGAGAGCTTCATCAATGAGACGCATCGTCTCGGTTGTGCCAAGTTTCTTGCGGGTCAATCCAAACCCGACATTGCCCGCAACCGTCATGTGCGGAAAGATGGCATAGTTCTGAAAAACCATGTTGGTCGGACGGCGGTTTGCCTCGACACCTGTCATGTCACGGCCGTCGATTCGAATGTTGCCGCTGTCGGGATCCTCAAAACCCGCAATTGCACGCAGCAATGTGGTTTTCCCGCACCCGGACGGGCCGAGAAGCGAGAAGAACTCGCCCTGAATTATCTCCGCCGAGACACCGTTCAGTGCGACGATCCGTCCAAAGGTTTTGAATACCTCTTGAAGCTCAATGATTGGTTCACTCAAAAGTTGCCTCCGGCGTTTGCGGCAGCGGACCGATCCGATGCCCGGCGTCGCAGATATTCGGCGGAAACGAGCAGGATCAACGAGATGGCCAGCAGTACCGTGCCGAGGGCCATGACGCTGGGAAGTCTCGCGGGAAATCGCAGTTGGCTCCAGATGTAGACGGGCAGGGTGGTTTCGGTTCCGGAAAGAAAGAATGCGATTATGAACTCATCCAGCGAAATGGTGAAAGCAATCAGGATGCTGGCCATTATTCCGGGCATGACAAGCGGCAGGATAACCCGGCGGAAGGTTGTCAATTTCGTCTCGCCAAGATCGATAGCGGCCTCCTCCAGGTTCCGATCGAGGTTGGAAAAGGCAGTCGAGAGGATGACGGTGCAGAAGGGTGTGCAAATCAGGACATGCCCGAGGATGATGCTCCACAGGTTCAGGTTGAACCCAGCCTGGAGAATGACAACAAGCAGTGACACGCCAACGATGATTTCCGGCAGCACAAGGGGCACCATTATTAGCCCCATAATCCCCTTCTTTCCGGCAAAGCTGTGCCTGGTCGCCGCTCGTGCGGCACACAGTCCCATTGCGGTACTCAAGAATGCGGCAACGGATGCAACGATAAGGCTGTTTCGCGTTGCGGCATGCAGCGGTTCGGTTTCCAGAAGCAGCCGGAACCAGTCGAGTGTGAACCCCTGAAGCGGGAACGCGACGACTCTGCTGTCATTGAAGGCAAAAATGGGCAGGAGCAGGACCGGGGCGTAGAGAAAAAGCAGATAGGCCGCCACGTAAGCCGTCAGAAATCGGAAACCGCCCCGCATCATGAACGATCCCTGAGATGATGCCGGTTGAGCCGCACGAAAATGAGCGACAGTGCCGCCACAATCAACATTGATGAAATTGCAAGTGCCGCTCCGAGCGGAGGATTGTTGGCCTTCTTGAACTGCAACTCAATCATGTTGGCAATCAGAAGGCCATTTGGTCCGCCAACGAGGCGGGGTGTAACATAGTCACCGACAGTTGGAATGAAGACGATGATCGCCGCTCCGAGCACGCCAGGCAGTGCCAGCGGCAGCGTTATCCGCAGGAATTTTCGAACTGTGCCTTCCCCTAGATCCGTTGCCGCTTCCAGCAAAGACCGGTCGATTTTCTCCAGAGCAACGAAAATTGGGAGGATGGCGAACGGTGCCCAAGCGTGGCTAAGCGTAATGACAACGGCGTTCACGTTGTAGAGGATGAAACTCAGCGGTTCCTCAATGATGCCAAGACGAATCAGGGTGCCGTTAATCACCCCATTGTACCCGAGAATGACCTTCCACAGGAATATCCGCATCAGGTAGCTGGTCCAGAACGGGATTGTGATCAGGAATATCCAGAGTGACTTGCGGTGCTGGGGAACATGAAACGACACGAAATAGGCGATCGGAAAGGCAAGCAGAACCGTGCAAAGGGTAACCGTTGCAGAAACGGCAAGGGAGCGCAGCATTAGAACGCGATAGACCGGCTGCGACCATGCCTCCCTGTAGTTGGCGAGAGTGAATGTCCTATCCAAATCAAGATAGTTCTGTGTCCAGAAACTTATGGTGACCACAGCTGCAATCGGAAGGGCAAGCAAAAGAATGGCATAGAGTAGCGGCGGACTGACCAAGACAAGCCCCGACGGCAATCTGAATCGCCACCGCCCCCTGACAATCGCTGCGGCACCCATCACGGATCAGCGCTTTCCGTCTGGAAGTTCCGGTCGCACTGCGACTTGAGGACATCCGGAACCAATCTTGAGCCCAAATCTGTGCAACCGGCGCGCGGCAACCATGCCCAAAAATGGCAATCCGAGGTCGCCAAGGATGCGGATTCGCAAAGGAGGTTGCACCGAGCTTTGCCGAATTGAAATTCCTTGCGTGCTTCGATCCGGAAGGCCCGCTTCATTCGGATCTACGGACGGTACCCGAACCCGGCCATTTCTTCGGTGGCCTGAAAGGAAAGCGGTAATGCGGCCCACGAAACTATGCAGCAACCCAACCTTCCTTTGCGAGTTCTGCATGCACCTTTTCGATTGCCAAGCCTAGCTGGCCAACGACGAAGTCTATCTCTTCCCTTGTGATCACGAGGGGAGGGGACATGACGTTGAGGCGGCCAATCGGCCTTACGAGAACACCCTCCTTCTCCGCGGCATCGGAGATCCGCCTGCCGATTGCCACTTCTTCAGGAAACCATTCCTTGGTTGTTCTGTTCATGACATTCTCGACGCACCGCATCAGACCCATTCCCCGGATGTCGCCGACGAGGGGCAGGCCCATAAGGTCCTTGAGCCGTTCGCCGAAATACGAGCCGACATCCCTTGCATGTTCAAGAATTCCCTCCCGTTCCATGATCTCAATGTTCTTCAGTGCCGCGGCACAGCAGACCGGGTGGCCGGCATAGGTAAATCCGCTTGCATAGTAGTGCCCGCTTCCTTCGGAAATCACCTCATGCATTCTGTCCGAATAGATGGCAGCACCAATCGGGAGATAGCCGGAGGACAACCCCTTGGCTGTACAAATGATGTCCGGCACAATCCCGAAAACATCTTCTGAGGCAAACCAGTGCCCCAAGCGCCCAAAGGCGGTTACCACCTCATCTGAAACATAAAGAATGTCGTGATTGCTGCAGACATTCCGCATTCGCTTTAAGTATCCCGCAGGCGGAACCAAAACCCCCCCTGCGCCCATGACGGGCTCAGCAAAGAATGCGCCGACCTTGTCGGGTCCGATTTCATCAATCTTCTGTTCGAATTCCTGAACAAGGAAGTCACAGAATTCGGTTTCGTTCATGCCGTCCGGAGCGCGGTAGATATCCGGTTCCGAAATGTGGTGGATGGTGTCTTCGATGTAGCGGAAGCCTTGACTGCGATCAGCCTTCTTGTATCCGATCGACATGGTGGCAAAGGTGGACCCGTGGTACGATTGCCGTCTTGATATGACATGGATCTTTTCGGGCCTCCCGGCACATTGCTGGTAGAAGTGGACAAGCCTGAATGCACTGTCCACCGCAGTTGAGCCCCCGGTTGCGAAATGGACCCTGTTGAGGTCGCCCGGAGCAAGTTCTGCCAATTTCGCAGAGAGGAGTGCGGCGGGCTCATTGCTCATGTCGGTAAAGGTTGACGTGTAGGCGAGTTTCTTCACCTGCTCGGCGATTGCGTCCGCCATTTCTGTGCGGCCGAGGCCGATATTGGTGCACCAGAGTCCACCGATGGCATCAATATAGGATTGCCCGTTGGCATCAACGATCTTGCAGCCCGATCCATTGTCCACGATCAGTGCGCCCGTATCCCTGAATGTGTCAAAGTCATGAAACGGGTGGAGGCAGTGGCGCCTGTCCAGCTCCCGAAGTTCCCCCGCCGCGTCATTGCGGCCAACCAACTGTTCCATGGTTTGCTGCCCCAGTCCCTTATTCGATGTGCAGTTTTCTCCTGCACAGCGTAGCCAACAGGGAACATCCGGGCAAGCAGCCTTGCACAACCCACCTGTATTCTCATTGGTTGGTTTTGGGAGTGCCCACCGTCGAGTCCCTGCTCGAACGGTAAGTGCAATCGCAGAACGAACACTGATCATTCCTCCTTGGACCGGAATGCATCGGTATCGTCGAGCGGTTCAGGGCAATGAACTTCAAGCACCGGTTCTGATTTGGATCGAATGGAGTCGAAATTGATCGGTTCACGTGCAGACCGGATTTGACACGTCTCCAAAGTTCACGCCACCATGGCGCAATTCGATGCCGTCGGGCAGGGGACGTCCATCCCATCGCCGAATTGCCGACAGAGGTTGGCAAGCCGGATCCGGCCGGAGACGGGCCGCGGAAATTTTAGCTGGATCGTTGAGCGGGGAAGTAACCCGATTGTGGCAATTGATTACGCTCTTGAGTAATTTTACTCAAGAGCATAGCCAAATCAAATGAGCACCTTTGAGCGTAAGCAAAATTCGACCCTGCTTTCCCGGCTGATTGAACCGCCGAGCCGACTAATCGTCGTCTCGGGGCCGCGTCAGGTGGGCAAGACTACACTTGCGCAACAAGCACTGGAACAAACCTCCCTCCCCATTTGCCAGATCTGCGGGTTGTTTCGGCACTGAAACTTTTCATCCGACTGTCGGGATCTTCCTGCAGACCTTATGACTTTTCTTCCGACGAGGTCGGGGAGAGTAAAATTGTTTTGCTAGCCATGGAAGCGTCGATATATGTCCGTAGATGCATAGATTGATTGGCCTTGCTGCCATCCGACGAAGCGCTCGCAACGTTTGATGCCCTGTTGAAAGAAGACTCCCTTGATCATTGGCGGCCATATCTCAAGAGCGCTGCCGACGAACAGCGCAGGATTCGGCACAAATCAATGTTTCACCACTCGTCAATCGACCGAGTGCTCCAGACACTGGATAATTTCAAACCTGCAAATGCTGCCGACTTGGCGGCATTGGTTTTGGACAACCTCCGTGAAATCTCCAATCGTATCCGCAATGGAAATGCGTCTGACTGGCGGCAATATTGGAACGTAGACTCGCGTAATCGGCCCATAAATCCGAAACCTGAGGATGCATGTCGCGATGCCCTGCTTTCGGACTTGCAGCAAAAGCTAGAAAAACTGGGCATAGATGTTCAGCCGGAAGGCGGCTGCGCCGACGACAAACGGTCTGACATTCGAGTTTCCCACGGTGGGTTTAACTTGCCGGTGGAGATCAAGAAAAATAGCCACCAGAAATTGTGGAGTGCAATTGAGTCTCAGCTAATCGCGAAATACGCGCGTGATCCCGGTGCAGATGGCCATGGAATTTACCTCGTGTTCTGGTTTGGTAAGGATTGCCTAAAGGTTTCAGGACCGAATGTTCGTCCCTCGAATGCCGAAGAGCTTGAAGGCTAGCTGCGTGATTCTTTGACGGAAATGGAGAGGAGGAAGATCTCGGTTTGCGCTGTCGATGTCTCCAAGCCTCAGAATCTGTAACCTCGGAAAGCGTTTCCTTCGTGTTGAAATGATCGCTGCTTGCGCATGACGAGTTTCCTGCACAACTGAGTCAGGAATTCCGTTTCGACCAAAATTCGGGCTCGCGTGCGGCGTCCGTGCCGAAGGCAACGACGAATTCCAAGACTTCATCTTTGCCCAGCGGGAGCAGTTAACGAGAACCAATCAAGAAGCGTTTTCACAAATCATTTGGTTTCCGTGGGTTTGCCGAAACCAATGTATTGTTGGGAATTGCCAAAAATCGAACTTGTTAGGTCAAGGCCTGTCCATTGGCGACATACGCCTATCCATAGCGTCCATCTCCCCACCTGCCAAAGATGTCGATCATCTCCATGGAAAGCCATCCGGATGCTATGATGGCTGCAACCGGAATCCAAATTGCGAGGGCAATGACGGTTACCAGTTTGATCTTGATACGCAATTTGGGATCCACGGGCGATGAGGGAGGGGTCCCGCGAACAATCTTTCCGGACTCAAGCTGGGTCCGAATTTTCATCGGCAGCGCAATGAAAAGGCAGAGGAACCAGATGACCGCATACAGGACAAGAGCAGAAGCGATTGACATGCCTCAAGCCTCCTCAAATTCAATCAGTGTTCCATGAAAATCCTTCGGATGCAGGAACACAACCGGTTTTCCGTGCGCACCGGTTTTCGGCTCCCCGTTGCCGAGGATGCGTCCGAAAGCTCTTGCCCGGTCTGAAGCGGCACCGATGTCATCCGTTTCGAGGCAGATGTGGTGGATGCCGCCGGCAGGGTTTCGTTCCAGAAACTCGGCGATAGGGCTTGAATCGCCGAGAGGGCTCATAAGTTCAATCTTGGTGTTCGGGAGCTGGATGAAAATTACCGAGACACCGTGCTCTGGCATTTCCACAGGATCCGACACATCGGCTCCAAAGGCATTGCGATAGGTGTCCGCCGCCCGCTCAAGGTCGGGAACTGCGATTGCAACGTGATTCAGTTTGCCGATCATTTGCCCGCCGACCTTTTCCTTTCGATCAAGTCGACTGCCTGCTCAATGGTGTACGAATCGGAGTCCGCACCCTTGGGAAGTGAGGCATTCACCTTGTTCCATTTGACGTAGGGACCGTAGCGCCCCTGCATCAGGCGAATCATGCCTCCTTCGTTCGGATGTTCGCCCAGTTCCTTGCCTTGACCACCGGTGGCACGCCTTTGCCTTCCCTTCGGAGGTTGCGCCAACAGTTCCATGGCTCGGTTCATTCCAAGGGTGAGCACTTCATTCGGGTCAGCGATGGATTCATATCTCTTGCCGTGTTTCAGATATGGGCCGTATCTGCCCAAGCCTGCCTCGATTGGTTCGTTGTCCTCCGGGTGGCGTCCGACCAACCGCGGCAGGGACAGGAGCTCAAGGGCGGTTTCAAGGCTCAATGTCGAGGGATCAAATTCCTTCGGAATGCTGACACTCTTCGGCTTCTTTTTCCCCTTGCTGCGCTCGCCAAGTTGCAGGTAGGGGCCGTAGCGGCCGGCCCGAGCCGTTACCTCAAGGCCGGTTTCAGGATCCGCACCCAGCTGGCGAACCGCAGGCATTTCGATCGGGGCATCCGGGTTGTTACCGTCCAGCGGAAACACATACGGGCATTCAGGATAGGAAGAGCAACTCAAATAGGGACCGCTTCCGCGGCCCGTCCGCAATGTCAGCCGCCCGTTGCCGCAGTTCGGGCAGACGCGCAGATCTCCATCCGCTCCGTTGCCCGGAAGGAGCTGCGGAACCAGCATGTCTGAAAGTTGGTTGAGAACTTCGCCGATCCTGAGCTCGTTGGTTGCCGCCACCGCATCCGAAAAACCTTTCCAAAATTGTTCGAGCACATCGAGGCGGCGTTTCCGTCCGCCCGAGACGTCGTCCAGTTCCTCCTCCAAGCCGGCAGTGAATTCATAGCCGACATATGTTGCAAAGTAGTTCATCAGAAAACCGATCAGCATCCGCCCTGTGCCCCGGGGGATCAGGTTGTTTTTCTCCCTTGCGACATAGCCGCGGTCCTGAATGGTTGCCACAATTGATGAGTATGTGGATGGTCGGCCAATGCCCAGCTCCACCATCTTCTTGACCAGGGAGGCCTCCGTATATCTCGGCGGCGGTTGGGTGAAGTGCTGCCCGGGATCAATCCCGATGGGATCAACCTTCTCGCCTTCCTCCAATTTGGGCAACTTCGCGTTTTCACCGTCGCGACCGGAATTCCGATCTTCTTCCTTGCCGTTCCTGCCGAAATCACCGGTGTCCGAGAGGAGTTTCAGGAATCCATCGAATTTGATTACCCGGCCGGTGGCCCGAAGGCCGGTTTTTCCGTCATCGGAAAGCAATTCGCAGGTCGTCTGCAGGAAACGTGCCGATTCCATTTGGCTGGCAATTGTACGTTTCCAAATCAGTTCATAGAGCTTGCGCTGGTCAGCTTCACTGACCCGAATGCCACCGGCATCAAGCGACATGTTGGTTGGTCGGATGCACTCATGGGCTTCCTGGGCATTTTTGGCCTTGTTCTTGTAGGTTCGTCGCGTTTTTGGAAGATAATTTGAGCCGAAACGCTCTCGGATCGTAACGCGGGTTGCTTCGACCGCCTCAGGCGCCATGTCGATGCCATCGGTGCGCATGTACGTGATCAACCCGGCCTCGTAGAGTGCTTGGGCGACGCGCATGGTTCGCCGCGGATTGAACTTCAGCTTGAGACTTGCCTCCTGTTGCAGTGTCGCGGTTACAAAGGGAGGCGAAGGATTTCGGGTGGCAGGTTTGCTTTCAATGCCGGCAACATGAAAGATCCCTGACCGAACGGATTCAACGGCGGTCTCCGCCACCTCCTTTGATGACAGGTCGTGTTTTTTCAGCTTGCGGCCATCAAGCTTCGTTAGCTTCGCATGGAACTCATCCCCGCGCATTGTGCGGAGCAGGGCAACCACCGACCAGTATTCCAGCGGCTTGAACGCCTCAATCTCTGATTCACGCTCAACAATGAGACGGACACAAACCGACTGCACGCGACCGGCGGAACGGGCACCGGGGAGTTTTCTCCAAAGAACAGGAGATAGTGTGTAGCCGACAAGATAGTCCAATGCGCGACGGGCAAGATACGCATCCACCAACTCCATATCGATGGTGCGGGGGTTGTGCATTGCCGCCTGAACCGCGGGCTTGGTGACGGCATTGAAGACGACCCGCTTTGCCTCACCCGCCAACTTTACCCCTCTTTTCCTTCGAAGCAGTTCCTGAACATGCCAACTGATCGCCTCACCTTCCCTGTCGGGGTCGGTCGCCAGGATGAGTTCATTGTCGGTCGCCAACGCATCCGCAATCGCCTTGACCTGCTTTTGGGAACTGGATTGAACTTCCCATTTCATGGCGAAGCCATTGTCGGGATCAACTGACCCATTTTTCTCCGGCAGGTCGCGAACATGTCCAAACGAAGCAAGAACCCGATAGTCGGGTCCAAGGTACTTTTCGATTGTCTTTGCCTTTGCGGGCGATTCGACGACAACAACCGGCATGGGTGCCTCCGGAAAGCATGATTGCGCGGCTTCAATCATTCAGAATGATATTGGTGTCAAATCAATTGCCTGCAATTAACGACAGGCATCGGGTTGCAAAAGGCGTCAGAAACCGGCTGCCAGCACGCCGACACTGACGAATATCACCGCAATTGCGGCCCATCTGCGCAGCGAAATCCGTTCCTTGTGGAAGAACCAAGCCAAGCCGACGGTGATCATTGTGAATGTGGAGGCGACAACGGCAGTAATCTCGTCAAGTTCGCCGATGCTGCCAATCAACAGGAACAGAAGTCCCGCCGTGTCCAACAGCCCATGCAGGATGAAGAACGGCCACCACCGAATTGGGATCGTTGGCCTTTGCTGTGAAGCGACAAAAACGATGGCAAGCAGCAGTAACCCGGACAGCCGACCCAGCCACAGCACAGCAAGCTCATCAGACCAGCGCATGGCCTGTTGGGCGGAAATAATTGCGATCGCGTAAACAATGCTGGCGAGCAACGCCGAAACCACTGCTTGGCGCGGCGCCGTCCGCGGCGATCCCTTGGCTGCATCGGATCCGGCTGGATTGCCTGCTCCAACAATTGCGAGCGCCGCAACAATTGCGACCATGGCGGCCAATTGCACACCGCTTGGGCGTGATCCGGCAGCCAGCGCGAATGCAATTATGAAAATGGGATGAGCCGCCACGATTGGAGCGGCGACGGAAACGGGACCAAGTTCCATTGCGCGAAAGAACAACAGCAGTGCCGTCGCCATGGCTGCACCATGTATGCAGGCAACCACCGATCCGCGATTGAGCAGGTCCGGCAGGGATACGGCAAACGGAACAATGATGCTGAGTGCAAGGCAGCTTACCAGCATCATTCCGGTCAATGCACTGCGTGCACCAATTCCGCGTGAACTGCGGCTGGCCATGAAGTCGGCCACACCGAAGGACATGGCGCAAAGGGCGCCCATCATTACCTGTAGCATTCAATCGAGTCCGAAACAGGAAACGCCATTCATCGACGCGGATGCGAACTGCGTGCCGCTATTCCCACCCTGCATGCATGCTGCCGCGCAGACGGGGCCTGGATTGCAGAATTTCAGGTTTCGACACCGCCCACGGTCAAGCCGCCAATGCACACCGTCGGCAAGCCGACGTTTACTGGAACCCATTGGCCACCCTTGCCGCAGGTTCCGATCCCCGGATCGAGTTCCAGGTCATTCCCGATTGCCCGAATGTGCTGCAGTGCGCTTGCCCCGTCGCCGATGAGGGTTGCATTCTTGATTGGCTGCCCGATCTTTCCATTCCTAACGCGGTAAGCCTCGGTGCAGGAAAATACGAATTTTCCGTTCGTGATGTCGACTTGACCACCGGAGAACCCGGTTGCGTAGATCCCGTCTTTCAGGTCGGCAATGATGTCTGCAGGATCACTGTTGCCGCCAAGCATGTAGGTGTTCGTCATCCTCGGCATCGGCGAGTGAGCGTAGGATTGTCGTCGTCCGTTGCCGGTGGGGCTCGCGTCCATCAGGCGGGCGTTCTGCCTGTCCTGCATGTACCGGACAAGGATGCCGTCCTCAATTAGCACGGTTGCCTCTGCTGGTGTTCCTTCATCATCGACATTGATGGATCCCCGTGCCTCAGGCAATGTGCCGTCGTCGAGCACGGTAACCTCCGGGGAGGCAATGCGCTTTCCCATCAGGCCGGCAAATGCAGAAGATTGCTTCCTGTTGAAATCGCCCTCAAGCCCATGACCGATTGCCTCATGCAGCAAAATGCCCGGCCAGCCAGGTCCCAAAACAACATCCATGACGCCAGCTGGCGCAGCTTCGGCCTTCAGGTTCACCCTTGCGATGCGAAGGGCCTCGTCGGCCAGGGGTTTCCATGCGTTTGGCAACATAAGCCGATCAACGGCGAATCGACCTCCTGCACCTTCAGATCCAGATTCGCGTCGACCATCCTCCTCCAGAATCACTGAGGCTCTTATCCTTGCCATCGGCCGGGAGTCGCAAACCAGCGAGCCGTCAGGCCGCAGGATCACAACCTCCTGCATCGCCGTCGAAAGTGTTGCGGATGCCTGAACCACGCGGTTGTCGCTGGAGCGCAGGTAGGCATCAATTTCCTTGAGGACATCAATTTTGGCGGAGACGGCCGAATCAGTCGCGCTGCCCGCCGAGGGATATAGGTCAAGATTTGTGGGCGGCGGGGCAGGTGCCCGGATTCCGCGACCGTCCCGGACGGCATAACTCACCGTTTCCGCAGCGCGTTTCAGAGATGGCTCATCAATCGTGCTTGCATGGGCATAGCCCGACACTTCACCTGCAACCGCACGCAGGCCAAATCCCTTCCGCTCATTGTAGCTGGCCGTCTGCAGTCGTTGATCATCGTACACGAAACTCTCGGAACTGCACCGTTCGATGAAGAGTTCGCCGTCGTCGGAGCCAACAGACGCATCCCTGAGGATCGTCAGCGCGCGATCCTGGTCAAGCAACTGTTCAAACGGCGCGAATTCAGTGTTCATGTCGTTCATGGATGTCCCGTTTTCTCCGTTCCGGCAGCAGTTGCGCGGCGTTGCAATGACTTGTGATTGCCGAACTAATATGATTTGCAGGCGCCCGAAACAACTGGGATTCACGGTTGCCGTGGCAGAGGGGATGCGCGGCACGGTTCAATTCGGACGGAGCGGATTGCATGGCAAGCAAAGTGTTTTTTCCGGCAACCCTGATGGCGGTGGCGGCTGCGGCCGGACCGGGGTTGGGTGCAGATGTAAATGAGGATCTGGAAATCATCGGGCGCCCTGTGGCCGGTTCGTATGAATTTCAACCCGCAGTTACCGAGGTCGCACAGGACATTGTATGGCTCGACAACCTGTTGCTCTACATCATCACCGCAATTTGCGTGTTCGTGATCGGGCTGCTGCTGGTTGTCATCCTTCGCTACAACAGCAGCCGCAATCCGGTGCCGGCCCGTTTTACGCACAACACGACGATCGAGATTGCATGGACCGTAATTCCGATCATAATCCTCGTCGGGATTGGTGCAATCTCGCTGCCGGTGCTGTTCAAGCAACAAACACTTCCCGATGCAGACATAACGATCAAGGCAACCGGCAATCAGTGGTACTGGACCTACGAATATCCCGAACATGGAATTGTGTTTGACAGCTTCATGCTCCAACGGGATCAGCTTGAGGAGTTTGGATATTCCCAGGACGAATATCTGCTTGCCACTGACACGGCGATCATCCTGCCAGTCAATAAGACGGTCGTGGTTCATGTAACCGGCTCTGACGTCATTCATGCATGGACGGTTCCTGCATTCGGCGTCAAACAGGATGCCGTCCCGGGCAGATTGGCGGGATTGTGGTTCACACCTGAGAAGGAAGGAATCTATTTCGGTCAATGCTCGGAACTTTGCGGAAAGGATCACAGCTACATGCCGATAACGGTCAAAGTCGTAAGTCAAGCCGCATATGAGCAATGGCTGGATGCTGCGATCCAGGAATTTGCTGCATTGGAACTGACGCCCGGCATGCCCCGGAAAAAAACCTGAATGGCGTGATTGAACATGATTCCGGGTGAAATCCGATGACGGGGGCAACAGCTGAAAAGTTCATCGTCGAGGCCGATTTTGACGATTACGTAACCCTTCTCAAACCGAGGGTAATGTCGCTGGCGGTGTTCACGGCAGCGGTTGCAATCGTTGCGGCTCCGGGATTCGTGCATCCGGTGATCGCACTCGCCTCAATTCTGTTCATTGCGGTCGGCGCCGGTGCGTCGGGAGCACTGAACATGTGGTGGGATTCCGACATTGATGGCATCATGAGGCGCACCCGCAACCGGCCGGTTCCGGCAGGGCGCGTGCGCCGTGAGGATGCTTTTGCGCTCGGTGCATGGCTGTCGGGATTCTCAGTGGTCATGCTCGGTTTGACCGCAAACCTTTTGGCGGCCGGCCTGCTGGCGTTTTCGATCTTCTTTTATGTCGTGATCTACACTGTGTGCCTGAAGCGCGTTACACCGCAGAATATTGTCATCGGCGGTGCGGCAGGTGCCCTGCCTCCGGTGATCGGCTGGGCGGTGGCAACGGAAGGCATCGGCACAGCTGCAATTCTGATGTTTTTGCTGATCTTCATTTGGACACCACCGCATTTCTGGGCGCTCGCACTCTTCGTCAAGGACGACTATGCCGATGCCGGAATTCCGATGCTTACCGTTACGCACGGCAACAGAACGGCAAGATGGCAGATTTTGGCCTACACTGCACTTCTGGTGCCGGTCAGCTTGCTTCTGGCATTCAGCGAGGTAGGCGGACCGGCTACCCTGCTTGCCGCGGTCTGGCTTAACGCATCCTTCCTCAGTGCCGGATTGGCACTGGTACGCAGGACCGACAGTCAGTCCAATAAGGATGGTTGGACGGCGGAAAGGCGCATGTTCAGGATTTCCCTGGTGTTTCTTTTTGCCCTCTTTGCCGCTGTGGCTGCAGATGCGGTCTTGCGTCCGATTCTTGACGGTTTCCTTCATTGGCCCCATCTGGTTTGAAAATGCCGATCACACGACAACATGAGTTGCATGTTCGCCGCTCCCGCCGCAATCTTCTGCTGGCGGGACTTCTCGGCGGGTTCGTTGTGTTGATTTTTGCAATCACGGTGGTCAAGCTGTCCAGCGGGCAGTTGATGGAGGCATTCGATCATGTTGTCCGTCCGTCCCTGTTGGAGGGCACAAATGACGGCTGAGCGAAGGAACAGGAGGGTTCTGGCGGCACTGGTCGGGGTGGTGGGCGTCATGGCTGCAGCTACTTGGGCATCCGTTCCCCTATATGATTGGTTCTGCAGGGTAACGGGCTACGGCGGCGCAACAGTTACGGCGGAGCAGGTTTCGGATGATGTTCTCGACCGAACAATAAAGGTTAGGTTTGACGCCTCTTTGGAGCGAGACATGCCTTGGTCGTTCCGGCCGCTTGAACTTGAGGTCGAGGCAAGGATTGGCGAAAATCGCATTGCATTCTACGAAGCCCATAATCCCACCAAATTCCCGGTTGCCGGTGCAGCGAGCTACAATGTCTATCCGTTCTCGGCAGGGGAGTATTTCGTAAAGATTGATTGCTTCTGCTTTACGGAGCAGGTGCTTCAGCCTGGCGAGCGGGTTGAAATGCCGGTTAGCTTCTATGTCGACCCGGAGATCGTCAACGACAGCGAAACCCGGGAACTTGGAACAATCATTCTTTCCTACACCTTCCACAAGGTGGAGGAGCCGATGGGTCTGAACAACAGCCTTGAAACGGTGGGCTTGGACCCGGATCAAACAGTCAACAGTCGGGATCTCTAGGGATGGCTCACGAGAAAAATCATGATTACCACATACTGAACCCTTCAGTTTGGCCCTTCATTGGTGCCGTTGGCGGTTTCACAATGCTGTTCGGCGCGGTGCTGTTCTTTCACGATTATGGCCCATGGTTGCTGCTTATCGGTGCAGCCCTCATTGCCTATGTGATGTTTGCCTGGTGGTCGGATGTCGTAACCGAATCGCATGTCGGTGACCACACCCCGGTGGTTCAGATCGGCCTTCGCTACGGATTCATCCTGTTTATCATGTCCGAGGTCATGTTCTTTTCGGCATGGTTCTGGAATTTCTTCAAGCATGCCCTGTATCCCATGGAGGAGGGATCCGGCGGCGTATGGCCGCCTGTCGGAATTGAAACTTTCGATCCTTGGCATCTTCCGTTGATAAATACACTTGTCCTTCTTGCCTCTGGTGCGGCAGCGACGTGGGCGCACCATGCGATTGCCCACGAGAACAACAGAAAGGACTTTGTTCAGGGGCTTGCAATTGCCATATTGCTCGGCGTTGCGTTCACCGCACTGCAGGCCTACGAGTATGGCCATGCGGCATTCGGATTTTCGGGCAACATCTACGGAGCCTCGTTTTTCATGGCGACCGGTTTCCACGGTGCCCACGTTATAATCGGTTCCATCTTTCTGTTCGTTTGCCTGATGCGGGCACTGAAGGGGCATTTCACTCAGACGTCGCATATCGGCTTCGAGACCGCCGCTTGGTATTGGCACTTTGTCGATGTGGTTTGGCTGTTCCTGTTTGCCGCGATCTACATCTGGGGACGTTGATCCCTGAATTTCAGCAACGCCCATTCCCAGCCCTGCAACCCTTCCGGGTGGAGAGTCGCGGGGATCCGGTCAAGTGAGTTTTTTCCTTTTGTGGTGCCTGCCCGCAAAGGAGCACACGCTGCCGAATTTGGGGCAACTGGTTGGCATTGGTTGGAATTGTCCGCGCCAAATCCTACCCGCACAGCGGCCCTGTCGTTTGTGTCGGCAGCTGACATTGGAGACATCGGCAACCGGACAGTGTTCGATGGGTTTGTCAGAAGTCGGAGTTGACGGCTGCCTTTAGGATTGGTGCCTTTGTCAGGTCCCCGCCTGCGCCCGAACTTTGGTTGGCAAGTGTTTCATTGGTGCAAACCGGGCTGCTGGCAAGAATGGAATATATGTGTGCGTCAATTGCCTTAATCTGTGCATCTTCGACGCGAAGCCCGAGTTTGGTGCGGCGCCAAAGAAAATCCTCGGCGCAGCGAACCCATTCACATTTGACAGTCCAATCAAGTTCCGCGGCGGTGATGGTTGCTCCAAAATTTTCACCAAGATCTTCAACCCTTCGTGCGCCGGACAGGAAGTGCCTGGCTTCGGTGCCGTAGGTTCGGGCAAGTCGTTGGGCCCATGCTAAGGTCAGGAAATCAAACTCGGAACGCAGACTGTCAATCAGTTCCGCAACGCCGTTGTATGGAAAGTTGCCGCCGGGGAGGGGGGCACCTGCAGTCCAAGGATTGTTGGCAATCCCAAGTCGCATTGCAATCCTGTCGAGTGCTGCCTCGGCCAGCTTGCGATATGTGGTCAACTTTCCTCCGAAAACACTGAGAAGCGGTGCTCCGCTGATGTCATCAAGTGTAAGAAGATAATCTCTCGTAACTGCTGATGTGGATACTGCGCCGTCTTCCTGCAGTGGTCTGACACCTGAATATGTCCAGACAATGTCAGCATTGGTGAGTGGTGATTTGAAATACTTCGAGGCAAATTCAAGCAGATACTTTGCCTCGCTGCTTGTGCAAACAGGTGGCATTGAAGGATCTTCGTGATTGATGTCGGTCGTGCCAATGAGAGTGAAATCGTTCTCGTATGGAATCGCAAAGATAATTCGGCCGTCGAGGCCCTGGAAGAAGTAACACTTGTCGTGATGGAAAAGGCGACGGGTAACTATGTGGCTTCCGCGCACAAGTCGGACGGACTTGGAACTGTTGAACCCGATCGTGCTGCGAATGATGTCGCCAACCCAAGGTCCGCCTGCATTGACAAGAATTCGCGAGTGGACGGTCTTGCGAAGGCCCTCCGAAGCAAGTTCGATTTTCCAGATGCCGTTCACGCAGCGTGCCTGAATGACCTCGGTGCGTGTCATGATCCTCGCCCCGCGCGATGCTGCATCCTTGGCATTCAGAACCACCAGACGGGCATCATCAACCCAGCAATCCGAGAATTCGTAAGCCAATCGGAACCTGTCCCGGAGCGGAGTTCCCGCCGGGTCTTTTGTCAAATCAATGACAGATGTGCCGGGAAGTATTCTGCGTCCGCCGATGTGGTCATAGAGAAAGAGACCAAACCGAATGAGCCACGCGGGCCGGCGTCCCTTCATCCACGGCATGAAGGTGTTCAGCAGTCTGGATGTCGGGTTGTCGCCCTTGAAACGCATGTCCGTGTCGTATGGCAATACGAACCGCATCGGCCATGCAATGTGAGGCATTGCCTTGAGGAGCACCTCCCGTTCGATCAATGCCTCTCGCACCAAACGAAACTCGAAGTATTCAAGGTAGCGAAGACCACCATGGAACAGCTTCGTCGAAGCGCCTGAGGTTGCGGAGGCAAGGTCATTCCTTTCGGCCAAAGCAACCGTCAGACCTCTTCCGGCAGCGTCCCGCGCTATCCCGCATCCGTTAACGCCTCCGCCGACAACGAATACGTCAAAGACGTCTGGATCAATCGCCCGCGTTGCCATTGCCGCTTGCTTCTGTTTGCAGGCCTACGATTTTGGTTTGTCCCTTCGCCGCAGCATCTACAAAGGATTTTGGTGGCCTGCGGTCGGTTACGAAGTAATCGAGATCGGCGATGCTGCAGATGCGAACCGGAGCGTTCATTTTGAATTTTGTGGAGTCGCCAACCAGAATTCGAGTGCGGGAATTGCGGAGGATAGACCTGGCAACCGAAACTTCACGGGCATCAAAATCCAGAACCGCACCGTCTTCATCAAGGGCCGATGCGCCAATCACCGCGAAATCCATCTTGTAGCGCGAGATGAACTCTACGGCATCTTCGCCGACAACGGCACCGTCGCTCTGCCTGACTGTGCCGCCGACCAGCACCAGTTCCTTAGCACTTGTGCCAACCAGCTGGTTGATGATGTTAATGTTGTTCGACATCACAACCAGTCCGGAATGGCCGGTCAAGGCACGAGCCACCTGCTCCGTCGTCGTGCCAATGTTGAGCGTTACTGAACAGTCATTTGGGATCAAGGCTGCTGCACGGAGTCCGATTGCTTCCTTTTCCTCATGGTTCAGCTTGCGCCGCTCGGTGTAATGGCGATTTGTTACCGAAGTGATTTGCCGTGCACCGCCATGGGTGCGCCTAATGACGCCGCATTCGGCAAGTTCCCGGAGATCCAGGCGGATGGTTTGAGTTGTCACGCCGAACCGGGACGCAAGATCTTCGACTTCAACGATTCCCTGTGCGCGAATCAGATCCAAGATCGACTGGCGCCTTGATTCGATGTCCCTATTCATGTCTCAGTTGGCTTGTTCTGTCGTTCAACTTTGAAGTGCTTAGAGATCAAATCTTCATTTGATCTTCGTTTACATTTTTTTATCATCATATTAATGGTGCCCCGGTCAAGCCCCGATTTTTCCGGATAAATCTGACGTGTGTTCTTGGTTTTGTTCCTTGAACCAGTCTGATCCTGATGCGGTGAACTTCGTCGAGTTCTATCCTGGCCGCCTTAATCTGAGGCAGTTAAAGAGGCGTTTTCCTGGCCGGCCTCCACCGTTAGGCAGCATGGATAATCGCCTCAAGCATCGGCTTCTCAGTCCAAGCATTGGGAGTGGTCTTTTGGCGTCGGCGCTCCCCCATGAACAATCGCTCAAGAAGGTTGGTTGTCCTGATCAGTCGAGGGTGATTGACCGGCATGCGCAGGTGGACATGGTCGTTGCTGACTCAATTGGCTGCAATTGAAGCAGTCAGCCGCGCCAACAGGTCGGGGGCAACCCGGGTTGGATCAACTGTCCAGCACTCCTCAGTCGGTCAATTCCGATTCCACTGCCCGCCACCCGGCATGCCCGACACAGAATCCCACCGCCAACATCCCATGATTGGCAAGAAGGCATGCGGTACGACCTGCAAACAACTCGACGACAAATTGGGGTTGGCCAATTCAGTTGAACCGAATGTGGCATAGCCTGCGCAGCGCACATCCGTACCGCTGAAGGCGGCAATCATGCAGTGAATTGACAATATGGCCATGCACAGAACCGCAAGGCCTGTGCAGGAGGGGCGGTCTGTGGATGCTCCATTCGGCCGACGGTTTCACGATCCCCTCCCAATGGCCGGTCATTTCGCCGAAGAGATCAGCTGAAGCCATCATCTCTGGAGCTGTCCACCTGCAGGGAATCGAGGTCGCGGAAGGTGAAATCGGCGTCCGAGTCCTGTGGCGGATCGAAACGTTTGCTGACATTCCCTGATTCAATCAATTGGACTCATCTCAAGGCATGCGTTGATGACGTTCCGGCAAACACTCGCTTCTGTTGGCGTGCGCTACCCTTTACTTCGGGCCGACAGCAAATGATCGGCGATCTCACGAAAACCCGCCCCGCATTCCGAATTCGCAACCCAGGCCGGCTTGGCCTTCAACCGGTTTTCGAAGGCGCGCACATTGGCAACGCCGCAGGCGTTGTCGAAAAACTCAAACATTGGAGCATCATTTGGGCTGTCGCCCACGAAGACGCAATCGGAATTGCAACAGTCTATGTCAATCTTGAGAACATCCGATGCAAAAAAGCGTGTCATGCTCAGCTTGTCGTATTCGCCGAACCACCCGTTAACGTGGATTGAGGAGATCTTGGCAACCGCTCCCTCCTCCTCAAAAATTTTCTTGATGCGGTCAACATCCGTTTTGGGCAGTGGATCCACATCCTCGCAGAAATCTACCGCAAGGTCAGCAAGGCGGAAGGGCTGGTCGGCTGAAATCGCCGCTCCAGGCACCTCATCCGCAATCCTGGCCTTGATCCGATCAAACCGAGCGGGATACGGAAGATATGCGTCCAGCGCTGGATGGCTGCGGCGGGTCATTGTTCGTGCCGCGGCATTGTAGGAGTAGTAGAATGCGCCGTTTTCACCGATCACACCGCAAACGGGCCAAAAGCGGGCGATCATGTCACACCAGCCGGCTGGCCGGCCGGTAACCGGAGCGACGGCGATACCGGCTTCGCTCAAATCCTCCAGTGCCTGATATCCGGCTCCGGTCAGACGCCCTCCGGTTGTGATCGTGTCGTCGATATCACAGAGAACGACGCGAATGCGTCGGGCAGAATCCGCGGGCATGTCGGCGATTGGCCGCATTCGTCAGGTTTCCTGTGCTGCCAATCCTGTGATCTCGCCGGTGCCGCGTGCAATGTCGGCGAACGAGAATCGGTCTCGCATTTCATGGGCATGAGTTACCGCCTCACGATAGAAATCAACCGGAATGCCAAGTGCCACTGCCGTCGTGGAGCCGCCCGCCGCCTCCAGAAATGCCTGCAGTTGGCCGACGGGAACCGCAAATTCAAGGCATTCGGCGCGGAGTTCCGGCCAAATCAACCGCAACCGTTCATTCAGACGGTCGGCGGTCGCGTTGTCGAAGGCCTTTCTTCGACAATGCTCTGCACATTGAATTGCCGCGGCTTCACCCATTCGTTGCGACATGCTCTCAAGATCAACTTCCGTGGATCCTATCTCCGGTGGCGATTCCCGTGAAAGGAAGTGCTGCTGAATACGTGCCATGGTTAGCGTCGTTGCACCGATCTGCTGGCCATGAACGGAGCCGGGATGCCGGTCGCCTGCAAAGCAGTCGACGTAATGCGAAATCTGATGCTCACCCATCGAACCGTGATTTGAAACACCTGTGAATGTTGTTCCCAGACCGCAAAGGGTAAGTACCCGGAAAAGCGTGCCGATCGCGTCGATGTTGCCTTCTGCGATTCCACCCGCATTTTCCATCAACCGGATCTCATCAGGAATCTCAATCAGGTAGGGCTCATGTCGATACATCGTTCCCAGCAGTCGATGGGACATCCACCAGTCAATTTGGGCCACGGAACGGCATATCGAATCGCCGAAACCTGCCGCATTCAGCCACGAGGGCGCGGCGGCACATACCTCAAGATCCACAAAAAAACCGGCCGGCGTATGCGCCGGCAATGACACCTTCAGCCCGCTGTCCAGAGTGATTGAGGCGGTTGACGATACGTAACCATTCATTGATCCAGATGTAGCGAAGACGCAATAGCGGCGTCCAAGCTTCAAAGTGGTGAATTTGACCAGATCGTTGATCGTGCCCGAACCAACGGCAACGACCGAAGGAAATGGTTCCAACTGCGCCGCCAAAGAACGAACGGAAGCCATGTCGGCATGCGGATGATCCAGCACGATTTCGACGACCTCTCCCGTTTCCGACAACGCTCGGGCAACTTGACTGCCCATTGCCGGATGCGTGGCCTGGTCCGATACAACAGCATATGGCGATTCAAATCCGAGTCCCGAAACCAGTTTCGGTTCACGACCAGCAAGCGATTGTTCAATGACAATTTGGCAATCGAACGTCCGGGACAACGTTTTTCCTGTAAGCGGATTGACCCATGTGCCCGCGCAGATATCGTCAATCAGCCAGGTCCAGTTGGATTCCAAATCACAGGTCTGTTTCATTCCGGTTCGGCACCCCTCCATCTGATTGACGCTTGCATTCAATTGACGGCATTTGTCAAGTTGCGCAAACTGACTGGCGCAGTTCGAACTTTGCTTTGGAATAGGGGGCAAATGATGGCCATCAAATTGGCAGGCAATCCGCTCGAGGCCGCGGCTTGGCTGTATCATGCGGAGGCTCGGCCTCAAGACAAAGTCGCCAGAATTCTTGGCGTTAGTCGCCACACAACATCCAAGTGCCCAAATGAAGCCCGCAAACCCGGCCTTGCCACCATAAGACTGGATCCGGTTATTCTCTGCGAACTGGAGCTTGCAATTGAGTTTCGGGACCGTCTGCCGCTCTAGGGTGTGCATGTCGTTTCGCCGGATTCGGATTTGGAACTCTTGCGAATCGGCGTGTGACTCGCAGGTGGAATTGTGCTGAGTTCAATTGCACGGAAAGGCTGCATGTTCGGTGTATCATCCGATCGGACCGTCGGTGCCTTGGCGCGCAGCAAGCCTCAGACTGAATTCCCCAATTTAACCGTGATCACGTTGGCAGGAAGTTCGCTGTCTGCTGTTTTGCATACATGGGAGGCCAGTGCAGCCGAGATGGCCGTGCACATGACGGCGCAGTGCAATCTTTTGGTGTTTGGTATTGGCGCACTCAAGCGGGACAGCGTCCTGAGGCAACCACCTCATTTGTATTGCACTGAACGCGGCCACAACATTGCGGCTGGCGCGAGCGCCGTCGCGTTGGGGCGATTCATTGATGGGGCCGAACACAAGGCGGCCGGTCCGTTGAGCGGTAGCGCCATGGCAATCTCGCCGGATGCTGCCCAATTTACTCCAATCCGCCTCGGCGTGTGCAGTGGTGCGACGAAATGCGATGCGGTTCGATCGGCCGCTGCTGCCGGATTGCTGATCATTGTGGTTGTAACCGCATCGCGCACAGGGACGTTTCTGAACTGAGGGAGAAGGCAAATGTCAGCCGAGTTCATAGTCGGAATCGATAGTTCGACTCAATCGACCAAGGCCATCGCTTGGTCCCGGGATGGAATTGCAATCGCGGAAGGTCGTTCAGCCATACCCATGTCCCAGCCCGATGAGGGACGGTTCGAACAGGAACCGGAGCATTGGTGGGAGGCCAGTGTTGATGCCCTGCGCAAGCTCGGTTGCAATGTCAACATGAGCGATGCAAAGGCCGTTGCCGTGTCAAATCAACGGGAAACCATTGGATTTCTGGATCGCGATGGCGGGTCGATTCGTCCCGCCATGGTTTGGCTGGATGAAAGGGCAAGAACGACTGCGGCCCAATATTCCGAATCCTTCGGGGCAAATGATCTACACCGCATTTCCGGCAAGCCTGTGGATCTGACGCCAGCGGTTTATCGCCTTCACTGGCTGTCCTTGCACGAACCTGACACTTTGAAGGCCGTCGCTCAGTTTGTCGACGTTCACGGATACCTTGCCGGTCGGCTAACCGGTCGGAACACCTCAAGCTGGACCAGTGCTGATCCAATGGGAACGTTTGACATATCCGCCTTTGAATGGTCGACGGAGATCCTTGGCAGCTTGGGATTAACTCCATCGCAGTTTGCGCCAGCAGTCGCCCCGGGCACGAAAATCGGACATGTAACTGAGAAGGCAGCTGTGGAAACGGGACTTCCAGCCGGCCTGCCCGTGATAGCCGCCGGCGGTGACGGTCAATGCGCGGGTCTGGGCGTCGACGCGATGCAGTCCGGCAGAGCCTACCTCAACCTTGGTACCGCACTGGTCATAGGAGCTTGGGGCCAGTTGCCGACACCTTCACATGAATGGCGGACCATGTGCTCACCGACAGGAGAGGGTTATTTCTACGAAGGTGTCTTGCGTGCAGGTACATTTCTTGTCGATTGGTTCGTCAAGAACTTCGTCGACCCCGAACCGGATGCCTCCACGTTTGAATTCCTTGAACGACAGGCAGCCGCAATTCCAGTTGGAAGTTCAGGCGTGCTCGTCAGCCCCTACTTGTCGGGAAGCATGAATCCGCACTGGTCGATGGATGCGTCCGCTTCGATATTTGGGTTGAGACCAAGCCACGGTCAAGGGCACATCTATCGGGCAATTCTTGAATCACTAACCGGCGAAGTCGCCCGCACGGTCCTCGCCATGCAAAAATTGGGCGTCAAAATTGAACAGATCGTGGCGGTTGGAGGCGGAACAAATTCTGCACTTTGGCGAAGTATGATCGCCGACGCGACCGGCCTTCCGCTTAGGGTCAGCGAGTCCCCCGAGGCGTCGTCACTCGGAGCCGCCATAACCGCCGCCAAAGGCATCGGTTGGTACCCGGATTTTGCTTCGGCAGCCGAGGCTATGTCAACGATGGGAGACTCATTCGAGCCGGTTCAGCAGGATTGCGCCGCTTGGCGTGCCCTGTTGGAACAACAGGACGCGCTGAACAGAATTCTGGTTGCGGAATCGACCCGAATCGCCTGACGCTTGGCTGCGTCTGGCAACACGGATGATGCAGAAATCCGGTCAATTCGACCGGTTGCCTGGCCATTGCCGCCACATTGCCACCGTCAACGACCAGGATCGCTCCGCTGGTTTTGCGCGCCTTGGCCAGATACAGAAATACCTCGGCGACATCCTTGGCCGTTCTGCCCAGCTGAACAGATCGACACCTGGAACACTGACAATGCGCAGGGCCGGATTGAACGTATGGCAATCATTGCCGACACCGACATAGTTCCGTTCACAGCATTTGCCGTAATTCCGGGAAAATTCAACCACCGCAGAGTGCATGCCATCGCTGAACCCTCAGAGGTCGTTGGCATTCTGGGCGGGGGTTGCAACTCCAAGCCGCTTGATGAGAATCAAATGAACTGGGGTAGAATTTCCCTGTTTGGCGCAGTCCGGGATGCCGGCGCCGTCAACAAATTGGCGCACTTCATGCGAGGACCTGAATTCCCCATTTGGTACACTCCTTGACCAATCCTCGTAGTTCGGACCGTTTCCATGGAGACGGCATCCTGGAAACGTGATTGTTTAATGCGACCTAAACGTCGATTCTCTTGCCGCTGGCCTGATCAAATACGTGCACCTTCAAAGGATCGACAGAAAAGGACATGTTGTCGCCTGCAGTTCCGGGTGTGGATCTTGGTGCAACGGCGACGAATTCGGAGCCGTCGTCGGACGACAGATGGAACTGCAAATCTGCGCCGGTTTTCTCCACAATCAGGAGCTTTCCATGGATTGGGCCTCCTGAAGCCTGGGTTACATCGTTGGGCCGAATACCGCAGGTTACCGATTTCCCAGCGTGGATCTTGTATTCCGGTGTCAGCAAAAACTTCATGCCGGCCCCCGAGAAATGCGTCGTTTCACCATCCCAAACAATTTCGCCGGTAAGGCAATTGATTGCCGGTGTGCCAATAAACTCGGCCACGAATCGACAATTCGGCCGGTCGTAGAGGTCGTCTGGAGTTCCGACCTGAACAATGCTGCCGTCCTGCATCAGAACGATTTTGTCCGCCATTGTCATTGCTTCGATTTGATCATGGGTAACGTAGATGGTTGTCGCCCCCAGCCGGTTGTGAAGCTGTCGAATTTCAACCCGCATGTGCGCCCGCAATTTTGCATCCAGATTTGACAATGGCTCGTCAAACAGAAACACTTTGGCGTCACGCACCATTGCGCGGCCCATTGCGACCCTTTGACGCTGCCCGCCAGATAACTCGGCCGGCTTTCTGTCCAGAAACTCGGTGATATTCAGGATCCGTGCTGCCTCCTCGACCTTGGCCTTGACCTCTCCGGGAGGTTTCTTGGCGGCCTCAAGACCGAATCCGATATTGTCGCGGACCTTCATGGTTGGATAGAGAGCGTAGTTCTGAAAAACCATTGCTATGTTGCGGTCCCGCGGATGAACATCGTTGACAACCCCGCCGTCGATCGCAATTTCCCCTTCACTGATCGTCTCAAGGCCTGCCGTCATGCGCAGAAGTGTTGTTTTGCCACAACCGGAGGCTCCCAGAAGAACGACGAATTCTCCATCCGTGATGGAAAGGGATAGATCCTTCAATACCTTGATCGACCCGAAGGATTTGCCTACGCCTTGAAATCTTACGGTTGCCATCGCTAACTCTTCAGTATCTCTGACGGGTTGGTGTCAGGCAGATTTCCTGGACGAGAGCATTCTGCGGCAGCTGGTAAGCGTTGAGGATCAATTTGCCGACTATATCGGCACCGATGCCTCCTCCCATCTTGTTCTTGTTTTCCTTATATTCAGACAGCGTTTTTTCATCCAGGACACCCGACAGCACCTCGGTTTCAATGACTCCGGGCGAAAGGACCAGCACCCGGACATCGAATTCCGAAAGGTACTCGCGCAGGGATTCCGAAACAGCATGAACGAAGTATTTGGTTCCACAATAGACGGTGTGGTCCGGATAGACCTTTCGTCCAGCAATGGAACTCATCATCACCAAGGTTCCGCACCGCCGTTCGATCATACCCTGCATCACCGAATAAACGGTGTTCATGACGCCCTTGGTGTTAATGTCGATCATCTCGTCCCACTCGTCCGGTGGCTGCCGTCCGATATCCGCCAAGCGGGCGATGCCGGCATTTGCGAACATCATGTCCACTGGTCCGAATTTGTTCTCAGCTTCCATAACTGCGGCGGCAATTTGATCCCGGTCCCGAACGTCGACCCTTTTGCAAACGGAATTCGGAAGGCCCATCTCTTCCATTCTGCGCAAACGGCGAGCCATCATCAGAACAGGGTGTCCTGCAGCCGAAAACGCACGGGACGTAGCTTCGCCAATGCCCGAACTGGCGCCGGTTATTGCGACAAGCGGTTTATCCAACATTCCGGTTTCCACTCAATTCAATTGCAAACAGCGCGGCGACCATCGGCCGCCGCGCCTTCATGTTCAATCCAGTCGTGCTTCAACCCGAGACAATCTTGTCTGTTGCCTGGGCAATGTCGTCCATTGCTTCCTTCGCCGAGGCGTATTCGCCCGCGAAGTATTTTCCAAGCCTGACCGGAATGGTGTCGTTCGACAGTTCTGCCCACTGCGGCAGGTCGGGCTCAGAGCCCATGTCCTTGGCAATGGTCTCGCGAACAACGTTCAGGTGACGGGTCGTGCCGGCGCCGACGCGGTTGTTGGCAATGATGCGGGGGTCGTCATAGACACTTTCGCGTGTTGGACCTGTTCCGCCGCCAAGCGCCGTGATCAGGACTTGGGTGTCGTAGCAGGTGGCCCATTGCATGAAAATCCAAGCGGCATCCGGGCTCTTGGAATTTCGCGACACTGCGAGTGAGGACCCTCCTTGGTGACCGACCCCCGGAATCTCACCAAAGCCGGTTTCCGCCAACGTTCGCAGGGCCTTGGGCTTTGGACAGCGTGCCGCCTCCATGAGACCCGATACCTTTGTGGCGTTTGGATCGTCAAAATAGGGGAAGAACTCTCCCCAACTCATCATTGAGGCCGCGACTCCCTGAGCGACCGATTGGCCTTGTCCGTCCCATGTCCAACTGGTTACTCCGGGCGGCATTGTGGCATGAAGCCGATCCCAGTATTCCATCGCCGCCAAGCCAGCTTCGTCATTGCCCGCGAACCTGTTGTCCGGTCCGAATATTGAACCGCCATGCCCCCATAACCATGCTGTCCAATCGCACTCCAGTGAATAGTGGCCGGACTTCATCTGACCCGTGGCACCATACACTTCAGGTCCCATCGTGTCGGTAATCGCCTTGGCCTGCTCGTAGTACTGTTCCAGAGTCTCCGGTGCCCCGAATCCAAGTTCATCCCAGATGTCCTTGCGGTACTGCATGATGAAAATCGGAATGTCGTATGGCACGCCGACCCAGCGGTCTTCGTACAGCGAAATCCCATTCACCAAAGCGGTGAGAAAGTCATCGGTGTCGTAGTCGGGCATCGCGAGGTCCGGATTTGCCGCAATTTGCTCGCGTGGATCGAATACGTCACGCGACACGGATGCCGCCCATGATTGGTCGATGTAGTAGAGATCGTAAGTTCCCAACTGGGATGCAATGTCCAAGGTCAGTTTCTGCAGAACCTGTTCCAAAGGCAGTACTTCAATCTCGACATTGATGCCAGATGCTTCCTCAAAGAAGTGCTTGAGTAGGCTGTTGATCGCATTCGAAGGAGGCGTCGACTCGGTTGCCAACCTCAGTGTCGTGCCGGCAAATGGGCCCGAAACATCCTTTACCCAAGCGAGCACATCTGCGGACGGTTCGAGCGGCGATTGACTGTCAGCAAAACTCCTGAACGGACGCACCATGCCTGTGCCGAGTACTCCGGCACCCAGCCCGAGGGCGGAGGCGTTCCGCAGGAATGTCCTACGGTTCATCTTGCCAAGGACATAGTCGTTGACCACCTTTGCGCGGTAGATCTTTTTGTCACTGTCGTTCATGGTTTTCTCCTTTCAACTCATGGCGAATGGACGGGCCCAGAGGGCCCTATTGCTTGATTGATCCCAGGGTCAGACCGCGAACCAGATGCCTCTGGACCAACAATATAAACAGAAATGCAGGGATCATTGCTGCCGCGCCCAGGGCTGCCATGTTGCCCCATGCAGTTCCGGTCGAGGTTACGAATGTTGAAGAAACGACCGGGACAGTTTTCAAGCCTGTTTGTGTTAGCGTTAGAACGAAAAGGAACTCTGTCCAAGAAAATATGAAGCACAGGACGGCGGTTGCGGCCATGCCGCCCCTGACCATGGGGAGGATAATTCGGCGAAAAATTAGCCAGCGTGAAGCGCCGTCAACCATCGCACTTTCATCTATTTCCTTGGGAATATCGTCGAAAAAGCTCTTCATGAGCAAAACCGCCAAAGGCAGGTTCATAAGTGCGTGGATCAATATCACGCCCGTATAGGTGTCGAGGAGCGACAGCTCCTTGTAAATAAAAAATACTGGAATCGCGACGGCGACGGGCGGCATCATGCGGGTCGACAGTATCCAGGACACGAAATGATGACGGCCGGCGAAATTCATTCGACTTAGCGCATAGGATGCCAAAGTCGCGATCGACACCGAAAGTACTGTGGAAAATATGGCAACGACGATTGAATCCCAAAGCCGGGGTCCCATGCGCCAGTTGCCTCCCCCGGGAAGAACTTCCCGCTGCTCGCCAAAGCCAAATCCGAGAGATATACCAAATACCTCTTCAAAATTCCTAATCGTTGGCGAGAAGAACCAGACGTCCGGTGGATAGTTGAAAATTTCGCGACCGTCTTTGAATGCAATTGTGAGCCAATAGTAAAGTGGAAACGCGAACAGCGCGACCACTGCCCAGCCCAGCAATGTCCTGATCGTGCGCGATGATTTGGATTGCACAATCATGGCGCGTCACCAACGAACCTTGGCGAGCGCAATGAAGAGGTTCGCTATTACAAGGATTATGACGAGGGTGAACAGCGAAAGGGTCGCGCCGTAACCCCATTTGATGAAACTGAAGGTCTGCTGCCAAGAATATAGGGACAGTGTGTAGGTGGCGGTGCCCGGTCCGCCGCTGGTCATAACGAAGACATAGTCGAACATGCGGAAGATATCGATGCCGCGGATCAACGTCGCCACCGCTATGACTTTGCTCAACAGCGGCAAAGTGATTCTCCGGAAGGTCATGAACGCGGAAGCGCCATCCAGCATCGCCGCTTCGTAGGGTTCGCTGGGCAATGAACGCAATCCGGCAAGAAAAATCAGCACCATAAAAGGTGTCCACTGCCAGATGTCCGCGAGCATGACGCCCCACAGCGCAAGAGAGCCCGTGGCCAGTATGGGCGTCGTCTTGTCGAGTATCCCGAAGATCTCCAGAACATAGGTGAGGACACCAAATTCCGCATCCTCAATCAGCAAATACATCATTCCGACGATGGCAGGTGGCACAACCAACGTCAGCGTCAGGATTGAGCGCAGAAAGCCGAATCCGAACTCCTCGGCGTCCAGCAGCAACGCTATTGCCATGCCAAGCACCAGTTCAACCAACAGCACGACAGTGAAGTAGAACATTGTCGTGCCGAGTGCCTCCCACATTCGCGAATCAGAAAACAACATCCTCCAGTTTTCGAAACCGACATACTCAAGACGGCGGCGAAACGGAGCGTATTCATGAAAGCTCAGCCAGATGTTGTAAATTAGGGGGATTATCGTGAATGCAACGAGCATGGCGACAAGCGGAAGCATCCAAACCAGTGGCCGGTCGGCAGAAAGGACACCAAGCTTCAATTCACCCCCCAAGATTCCCAAGCAAGATGCATGTCCCCACTAACCGATAGCATCAATTCCATTGGAACACAACTTTTCCCTCCGGTGCCAAATTTGTCAAATTGAGCTTTTCGAACGGCCGCGATCATTGGCTCGATATTGCCGAACTATTTTCTGCGGCAATCGGTTCATTTCCACTTGATTCAGCTTGCGCCGGACGGTGCAATTGCAATTTTTTGCGGAAATAGTTTGCCGTGCACCGTCATGGATGTTCCCCATGATGCCGCATTCGGCAAGGTCCCGGGGACGCTGGCGGGCGGTTTGAGTTGCCATCTTCGAAACGGAACGCAAGATCTTTGATTTCAACGATGTCCGGTGTGCAAATCAACCCAAGGATTGAATGGCACCGTGATCGATCCCTCCAACCATGTCGCCGTCTGCCTGCGCAGGCGTTCAATTTTGGAGCGGTCAATGCTCAAATCTTCATTTGATCTTTGTTTGCATTTATTTTATCATCAAAGTCAGGACGTTTTTACCATAAATGAAAATCAAGAGGAGGTGCAACATGCGCAGAATTGTTCTTTCCGCCGTTTCCGCGGCGGTCGCAATGTCAGTTCAAACTGCCGCCCAAGCCGATATGGATGCGGCCAAGAAGTGGGTGAACGAAGAGTTCCAGCCTTCGGTTTTATCTCGCGACGAGCAAATGTCGGAACTTCAATGGTTTATTGAAGCTGCGGCGCCGTATGCGGGCATGGAAATCAATGTGCTTTCGGAAGGCATTCCAACACATGGCTATGAATCCGATGTTCTGACCACTGCGTTCGAGGACATTACCGGCATTAAGGTCAATCACCAGATTTTGGGCGAAGGTGAAGTGGTGCAGGCGGTTCAGACCCAGATGCAAACAGGTCGCAATCTCTATGACGGGTATGTCAATGACTCCGATCTGATCGGTACGCATTCCCGATTGCAGTTGGCCTACAACCTCTCCGAAATGATGGCAGGCGAATGGTCGGCAACGACTTCGCCCACCTTGGATCTCGACGACTTCATGGGCATCCAGTTCACCACCGGGCCGGATGGCAATCTCTACCAGTTGCCTGACCAGCAGTTTGCAAATTTGTATTGGTTTCGGAAGGACTGGTTCGATCGCGAAGATCTGAAAGCCGCATTCAATGAGAAATATGGCTATGAACTTGGCGTGCCGGTGAATTGGTCGGCCTATGAAGATATCGCGGAGTTCTTCAGCAACGATGTGCAGGAGGTCGATGGTGTTCGCATCTATGGCCACATGGATTATGGCAAGCGGGCTCCGGATCTCGGCTGGCGGATGACCGATGCTTGGTTGTCCATGGCCGGTGCAGGTTCAATCGGTGAACCCAATGGAATTCCGGTTGACGAATGGGGAATTCGGATGGAGGCAGGCACCTGCAACCCGGTCGGCGCATCCGTGTCGCGGGGTGGTGCAGCCAACGGTCCGGCGGCTGTCTATGCGATTCGCAAGTGGGACGAGTGGCTCCGGAATTATGCACCACCAGGGGCGGCATCCTACGATTTCTACCAGTCCTTGCCAGCGCTCAGCCAAGGCAACGTTGCTCAGCAGATTTTCTGGTACACGGCCTTCACCGCTGACATGGTGAAGCCACAATCCGAGGGCAACAATACGGTTGATGGAGAGGGCAATCCGCTTTGGAGGATGGCACCATCGCCGCATGGCCCGTACTGGGAAGATGGGCAAAAGGTCGGTTATCAGGATGTGGGCTCGTGGACTTTCCTCAAGTCGACACCTTCCGACCGCGCACAGGCTGCTTGGCTCTACGCCCAGTTCGTGACCTCAAAGACAGTGGATGTGAAGAAGAGCCATGTCGGCTTGACATTCATTCGCGACAGTTCGGTCAACCACGAGAGTTTCACCGAACGTTCCTCAAAGCTTGGAGGTCTCATCGAGTTTTATCGATCGCCGGATCGCGTCCGTTGGTCGCCGACCGGCATTAATGTGCCCGACTATCCGAAGCTGGCCCAGATCTGGTGGCAGCAAATCGGAGACGTCAACTCCGGTGCATTCACGCCGCAGGAGGCCATGGACCGCCTTGCCGGAGAGATGGACATTACGATGGCCCGCATGCAGGCAGCTGACGAGGCTGCAGGCGTTTATGGCGGTTGCGGTCCGCGACTCAACGATGAGAGCGACCCGGGCTATTGGCTCGATCAACCCGGCTCACCCAAGGCCAAACTCGACAATGAAAAGCCGCAGGGCATGACTGTCGACTACGACGAGCTTGTTGCGCGCTGGCAGTCGCAGTGATCTAGATGCAGGTGAGGGCCGCCGGAGGTATCCGGCGGCCCCACAGCCCTTGGTGGGGCAGGTTGCGGCGATGATAGAACTCAAAAATGTCAGCAAACGTGTGGGCAAAGTTGTTCACATCAAGCCGACAACTCTCCGGCTGGAAGCTGGACAATTCAACGTTCTTCTTGGGGCAACCGGATCCGGAAAAACTTCTCTGATCAAACTGATCGCCGGACTTGACCCATTGGCAAGTGGCCGGATCATTTTGGACGGTCAGGATGTTACGCGACTCAATACCCAGAAGCGCAACATAAGTCTCGTTCATCAGTTTTTTGTAAATTATCCGCACATGACGGTGTTTGAAAATATTGCTTCCCCATTGCGGGTTGCGGGCATGGCAAAAAGCGAAATCGAAAGCCGGGTGGAAGAGGCGGCAGGTCTTCTGCAACTGGTTCCGGTGCTTATGCGCCGCCCCCATGAATTGTCGGGTGGCCAGCAGCAACGCACGGCTTTGGCACGGGCGATTGCGAAGGAAAGTCGCGCGGTATTTCTGGACGAACCGCTTGCGAATCTTGACTACAAGCTGCGCGAAGAGCTTCGGGAACAACTGCCGGAACTGTTTTCCGACCGCGGTTGCGTGGTGGTTTATGCCACATCCGAGCCAGAGGAGGCATTGCTCTTCGGCGGCAATGCCGCATTGATGAATGATGGGCATGTCACGCAATTCGGTCCAACCGCAGATATCTATCGCAATCCCGACAATCTCACGGCGGCGCGCATATTCTCCAATCCGCCAATCAATGCCGTGGGAGTGGTCAAGAAGGGCGCTCAAGCTCACTTGGAATGCGGCGCATGTTGGGGTCTTGAAGGTGCGGCCGCGCGGTTGCCCGATGGCAAGTATACCATGGCGGTTCGTGCACATCGCGTGCTGCCGATGCGAACCGGAAACGCTGACGTGGCATTGAACGGACGGGTGATTGTCACCGAACTCTCCGGTTCTGAATCAAGCGCTCATTTTCAACTGGGCAGCAACGCATGGGTGTCACTTGCCGGCGGCGTTCATCCGTACAGTGTCGGCGAAAATCATACATTTTACATGAATCCTTGCCATTGCCGCTATTTTGCGCCGGACGGCAGGCGGGCAGTCTGACATGGCGCAAGTCACGCTATCAGGCCTGAGGCACAGCTACCTTCCGGATCCGAAGGAAGGGCAGGACTACGCGCTGAAGGAAATTGATATCACATGGAGGGATGGTGGGGCCTATGCACTGCTCGGTCCGTCAGGATGCGGCAAGACCACGCTGCTCAACATCATCTCGGGATTGATTGTCCCCACCGAAGGTGCCGTGCTGTTTGATGACAGGGATGTAACTGCAGATCCACCGGATCGGCGCAACATAGCGCAGGTGTTTCAGTTCCCCGTCATCTACGACAACATGACGGTTCGGGAAAATCTCTCGTTCCCGCTCAGGAATCGCGGAGTTGAACCAGGTTTGATTGAGCAGCGTGTGCGGGAAACTGCCAACATGCTTGATGTGACCGGGATCCTTGATCGCCGTGCGTCGGGTCTCAACCCCGACAACAAGCAAAAAATCTCAATGGGAAGGGCACTTGTCCGTGAAGATGTGAACGTGGTCATGTTCGATGAGCCGCTGACGGTAATTGACCCGCATCTCAAATGGAAACTGCGCTCGAAGCTCAAGGAACTGCACCACCGCGTCAAGGCGACAATGATCTATGTGACACACGACCAAACTGAGGCACTGACTTTCGCCGACGAGGTCGTCGTGATGCAGGAAGGTGAAGTGGTTCAGATTGGCACGCCGGTGGAATTGTTTGAACGGCCACAACATACTTTCGTGGGACACTTCATTGGTTCGCCGGGCATGAACATTCTCCCCTGCGAAGCGCGCAAAAACAGCGCACTTTTCGAAGGGCATGAGGTTGCACTTGAAGGTCCATTGGGCGGGCAGGCTGGCGAGCTTACCTTGGGCATACGACCGGAACATGTATTGATTGCCGAAGACGGCATTCCGGCGACCGTTGCCAAGGTTGCCGATGCCGGACGCCACTTCATTATTGATGCGGTGGTCGGCAAGTCCGTCGTAAAGGTTGTGGATTCTCGGAATCCGCCTGAGAAAGGGAGCATCATTCATCTGCATTTTCGTCCCGAAAGGAGTCGCGTCTACCGGGATGGTTGGATTGCGACGGAACCGAGAACATGAAAACCGAAAATCAAAAGGCGTGGTTGTTCGTTCTGCCGGTACTGTTTCTGGTGGCGTTCAACGCGCTGGTTCCAATGATGACAGTTGTCAACTATTCGGTTCAGGAAACCTTCGGCAACAATCAGTTCTTCTGGCAAGGCTTGGACTGGTTTGAGCAGATACTGCGGTCCGATCGGTTCCACGCCGCTCTTGGGCGACAGTTCCTGTTCACTGCGACAATTCTCGCCATAGAAGTGCCATTGGGGATCATCATTGCCCTGTCAATGCCGCGGCAGGGAATTTGGGTGTCGGTCTGTCTTGTGCTGATGGCCCTTCCGATGCTCATTCCGTGGAATGTCGTGGGAGCCATGTGGAATATCTTCGCTCTGCCGAAAATAGGCATGCTGGGATATTTCATGAATGACGTTCTTGGCGTGTCTTATGACATGACGCAGGATCCTCTTGCAGCTTGGATCACTGTCGTTGCCATGGATGTTTGGCATTGGACATCGCTTGTTGTGCTGCTGTGCTATGCCGGATTGATGTCAATCCCCGATGCCTACTACCAAGCAGCCAAGATTGACGGTGCCTCGGCCTGGTCAGTGTTTCGTCACATCCAATTGCCGAAAATGAAGACGGTTCTGACCATTGCGGTTCTTCTCCGCTTCATGGACAGTTTCAACATTTACACCGAGCCATTTGTGTTGACTGGCGGTGGTCCCGGAAACTCAACCACGTTGCTGTCCATCGATTTGGTGAAAATTGCCCTCGGTCAGTTCGATCTGGGGCCGGCAGCGGCAATGAGCCTAATCTATTTCGCCATCACGCTGCTGGTTAGCTGGGTATTCTACACATTGATGACCAAGGATGATCGACGATGAGAAAACGCGGCATAATTCCTGTGGTCTACATCCTGTTTTTGGTTCTTCCGATCTATTGGCTGGTCTCCATGAGCTTCAAAACCACCAACGAGATCCTGGCAGGGTTTTCGCTCTTCCCGCAGACCTTCACAATCGACAGCTACATCGCAATTTTCACCGATTCGACATGGTATTGGGGATACATCAATTCGATCATCTACGTTTCGCTCAACACGGTTCTTTCGGTAACCGTGGCCCTGCCTGCAGCCTATGCTTTTTCCCGCTACCGTTTTCTGGGGGACAAGCAGCTGTTCTTCTGGTTGTTGACCAATCGCATGGCGCCTGCCGCCGTGTTTGCGCTCCCATTCTTTCAACTCTATTCCTCAATCCAGCTTTTTGACACTCATCTTGCCGTCGCCTTGGCTCACACACTCTTCAACGTGCCGCTGGCGGTCTGGATACTTGAGGGTTTCATGCGCGGCATTCCCAAGGAGCTTGACGAGACCGCCTATGTGGACGGGTATGCCTTCCCTCATTTCTTCGTCAAGATATTCCTGCCCAACATCAAGGCGGGCATCGGTGTAACGGCGTTCTTCTGCTTCATGTTCTCATGGGTCGAAATGCTTCTGGCCAAAACCCTGACCGCTGTTGAGGCGAAGCCAATCGCAGCGGTCATGACTCGGACCGCGTCCAGTGCCGGATATGAACTCGGATTGCTGGCCGCAGCAGGAACTCTCACAATCATTCCGGGTGCCATCGTCATTTGGTTTGTGCGCAACTACATCGCTCGCGGTTTTGCACTGGGAAGGGTTTGACATGCGGTTGCTCATCCCGTGCATCCTGCTTTCCGGTCCGGCATTTGCTCAGGCGAAATCTGGATGGGGCAATGTCGGAAAGCAGGAGGAAAAGGGGTTTTCCTGGACGGATCCTCTTTGGCCTGAATTCTGGATGGCCTGGACACCCGCAACACTTGCTGTTTTTGTCGTGATTTTCTCGGCCATTGCGACTGTGGGCGTTCTTGAGGTCGTCCGCTTCCGGGACGGCCTTGAACGGCGGGGCATTCTTGGTCTCACGACGACGCTGGGTGACCGGCTGTTCATCACACTTCTTGGCTCGGTCTACATTTTTCTCGGGTGGCTGGGCATTTTTGGGCAACCCATATGGGCTCCGCTATTCGCCGCGGTTGCTTGGGGTGTGTTCGTGTTCTGGCGGATCTGATGGAGAGCCAGCGCCCTTTTTGAACGGTATCCGGGCAGAATTCGGCAACTCTTGCCACTCCAGTAGTGTCGATGCCCGTGCCCGGAAGTTGTCGCCTGTTGGGCCTTCAGCAAGCACATAATTTGTGATCGGGTTCAGGCCTGTGGCTCCCAAAGCATGGCGTTGGTTTTGGTACCGATCATTTTGCACGGAGTCTGGGTTCGATCGATCATTCGGCAGGCGGCCCCAAAATTCACTGTGGAATTGACCACCGCCGCAGCACCGACCTGAATTCATTGAGCATCTGTGGCAATATTGAAGAACGACAGTCGGAAGGAAATGGCTCGGCGACTTCCCCAAGAACATGACTGCAATTGACAACAGATTCGTTGGCAACAAGATTGTTGGAAAAAGAGTGGAAGCAATTTGATCGAATGAGATGAGTTCTTCGAGCAAGAACAGGAACTCAAAGCATTGGAGGAACGGTTGCGGGACCAAACCCACGTGCCACCGACAGCACGACGTCGGATTGGAAAGACGAGTCTTGTTCGAGAATTGCAACGCCGGTTGACGGCAACTATCGGTTCATTTCCGGAATCCTCGAAGATTGGTATCGCAGCCGCTACAGGCAGCTCTTTGTGAGTCTGCCTATTCGGAAGCACGGAAAGCTTGAGACGGATCGAAGGTAATAGGGGCAACTTACCGGGAATGACCGGAGGTTTTTTTTCGACACTCTTGGAAATCGCGATCGGTTCTGGAGTGCGACACTGCCGGTCGCTCCCTGCCGGGTGCGTTGTTGGGTTGCGGAGTGTTTTGACGGTGAGTGTTTTCAGGTTGCGGCGCGCTGCGTGATGAGATCGGCAAGCCTCGGCACATTGGGAGCGCCAGAAACTTCGAGGCGATCCCGCAGATAATCCCAGTATGGCACGCCGAGCCTGTTGCAGGTCTTCAACGCCCCGAGACAGGCATCCCGGGCCGCACGCCCGCTCTCGCTCCGGGTTCCGAACGAGATCTTCCGCCGGG
>JAGWAS010000010.1:104523-173760 GCA_021296235.1 Paracoccaceae bacterium
ATCGAAACGCATCGACAGTGCCTCGCTGCGCACACCGCAGGGGGCCTGCCTGTAGGCTGAGAGTTCCCGATAATGGCCCCAGACATCCTCCAGAACCGCATCAACCCGAATGCGCCGGAACTCGGTGCCGCCCCGCTGCTTGCGAACCAGTCTCTCCGCGTGAACCCAACACGATCCGAGCTTTCGTTGCGCAAGAAGCGTTGGAATATCACAACGACAATCCCGCCCAAATATTCGCTGATTTGCAGCAATGCGGTTGCATCAGCGGTATGATTGGCAGCCTGATCTACTACACCGACACCCACGCCTTCTTTGACCACTTCCACGACGAGATCGAAGAACTGCGAGAGCAGTACGAGGACGAGTTGGGTGAGCCGCTGCGCATCAGTGGCGATCTCAAGAATTGGCTCGCTTGGTTGGAATTTGAGGGCTTAGCCTACCACATGGTCAACGATGATCTGGGTCTGGGAATTTGATTCCGGCGGGCACAGGGGTAGACTGATCACGTAAATTGCAGCGTCAAATCCAAAGACAGACAGCACGCTTGGACAAGCCGAAAACTTGCCCTCTCCAAGATATTCCTGTAATATCATGACAAGAGGAGAAATTCCTGATGTCGAAACCTATGAACCTTTCTGTCCGGCTGACGTCTCCATTGACCGACTTTGTGTCCACGCGCGTCGGGGTGGATGCTGACTACGACAACGCGTCTGAATATGTGCGCGACTTGATCCGTCGTGATCGAGAACGGGAAGAGCGTCGCGCATTTTTGCAGTTCAAAACCACCTTGCAGGATGCCTTCGCTGTACCCGATAGCGAAGCCGCGCCGATGGATTTTGCAGCCTTCAAAGCTGGCCTTAACAAGGCAAGGCATGAGTCAGCCCCGTTACCTGCCGGCGGCGCTACGCGTCATTGGCGAGATTTACGACTATAGCGAAGATCGTTTTGGTGAGAACCAGGCCGACAAGTACGTGCAGGGTTTGTTCGCCCTTTGCGAGGCGCTGGCCGAACGTCGTCGACAACCGATCCCCGACGAATTTGAGGTGGAGGGATATTTCGCTCGCTACGAAAAGCATTTTGTCTATTGGCGTCTCTCGGATCAGGGTGAGGTGATCGTCGTTTGCATTTTGCACCACCGGATGGATTTGTCCGATCGGTTGCTGGACGCTCTGGTAGAAAACGATCTAGAGTAGTCAGCTACGCCCGCCACGCCCACCGAATGCACGTCGTGATAGTTGAACTTGAAAGGCCGAGAAAGGCAATCAACTGAGCAATCGTCCGGACAGCATATCGATCACTTGCGGGACAAGCGGTCGCAATTCCTGAAGGCGGTTGCGGACGGCGAGCATGATGATGACCGGAATTTGAAGGTCATTCGGGTTCTGTCCATGTGCCATCCCCCGATCGACTGCAACAGGTGCGGCGAAACCGCGGTCCGCTGTCAAGCGGAGCAGTCTTCCGTTGCCAGACCATCCCATCTGTGGGACCGAATGAACCTTAAACAAGTCGGGGAAAGTTGCTGACAACCCACGGGGCACCGACTCATCAAGCAACAGCTTCACTCTTGCTGTCCAAAAGCAAAGTTTTGGCGTGTTGAAGGACCGCAATGGCTTGTTCCCGAGATACGGTAGGGTAGTCCTCACGAAAGTCATCAAGCCGCCGCCAGCTTCCAGATGCTCAATCAGAATGCGAACTGGAACCCGTGTGCTGGAAAATACCGGTGTACCACCGAGAATCTCCGGATTCCTGTCTGTGGGTGCTTTGGCCAAACATATTTCTAAAGTCGTGAGAACCCTGTTGCAAACTATTCGATTGCTCGGTGCATCGCTATGAATTGGTTCCTGGGTTTATGTCGGCGAACGGTTTCCGCGCAGGGAATTCGCTTCATGTTGCTCGCAGGGACCCAAACCAAATGCTCGTTTGATTATCCGAACTTCGCCGTTCAAGTCGCATTCAGGATTGAAGGCGGAACCTTGGTCCTTGGACGGGTTTGAACTGGCGGCTGCAGTATTCGTCCAACTCCCTTCTGAGTGTTTTCAATTGCCAACCAGATGTTGGTTCTCTCCAACAGGCTCGGAACGGGAACGGTGGGTTGCAAGAAGCGATTCAATGGACTGAATGGCCATCGCACTCCCGTGATTGGGCATTCCGTTTGTGCAAGAAGTCATTCACAGTTGCCAGGATAAACAGTGTGGAACACACTGAAAAAATGGTCAGACCGAGCGACCCTTGATGCAGGTGTGGACAAGTGCGCAAATGTCCTGCACAGGGAGATCAGCGGATGCAATCGGGACAGGCTGAATTGGCATCTTGATTTAACGTGTGCGCAGCAAGGGGACGGTTGGGTTGAGCCTGGCTATGAGGTACTTGATGACTCCCGCCGATATGGCATCTCCACCCGGCACCCGTACATTTGCGGAACACAGCAACTGAATTATGCTGAGACGGCTTTACTTCCCCCTGATCCTTGGCGCAGCCGGCATCACAATGCTTGTCGCGCTCGGCGTATGGCAATTGCAGCGGCTTGCATGGAAGGAAGCGCTTCTTGCCGAGATCGATTCCAGAATTTACGCAGTTCCAGAGTTGTTGCCGGTAAATCCATCACCCGAACATCACAACTTTCTGCCCGTCAGAGCCGAGGGCATCCCTGTCGGCAGGGAACTTCTGGTTCTGCTCAGTCGCAGGGGTTTCGGACCGGGATTCCGTTCGATCACCGCGTTTGAGACGGAGGGTCGCCTGGTGCTGCTGGATCGTGGATTCGTGCCGGAAGGTTTGCGCAATCAAGACCGTGCCAACAATGGGATTGTGGTTGTCGGCAATCTGCACTGGCCTCGGGAATTCGACCGCCTGTTCACACCTGAACCGGAGGAAAACCTGTGGTTTGCCCGCAGAGTCCCCGAGATGGCTGCCGAATTGGGAACCGAACCGGTGCTGATTGTTTCAAGGGAAACCAATCCGCCTGTTGACGGTGTCTATCCTTGGCCGGTTAACGGAACTGACATACCCAACAATCATCTGCAGTACGCAATCACATGGTTTGCACTTGCGGTTGCCTGGATCGGGATGACAGCATTCTGGCTTTGGCGTATCAGTCGCTCTCAGCAATCGTAGGTGGATGCGGAATTTGCCGGACATCAAATACATTTCGACGCGAGGAAAAGCGCGTTCACGCGGCTTTGTTGAAGCAATGCTAACCGGGCTTGCCGAGGATGGCGGGCTGTTCGTTCCCGATCGCTGGCCGCAATTCGAAAAGTCGGAGATTTCGGACTTGGCGGGTCGGCGCTACGAGGAGATTGCCGAACGCGTCATGCTTCCTTTCATCGGCGACGACTTTTCCGTTTGCGAATTCCGTGGGCACATTGAGGCAGCCTATTCCGGATTCGCGCACGATGTGCGCTGCCCGCTGGTTCAGATTGACTCCGACATGTTTCTCCTCGAACTCTTCCATGGACCGACGCTGGCATTCAAGGATTTTGCCATGCAACTCATCGCCCGGTTGTTTCAGACTGTCCTGGAGCGGCGGGGCAGGCGGGCCACCATCGTCGGTGCCACCAGTGGAGATACCGGTTCAGCTGCCATGGAGGCGTTCAGGGGAATGCAATCGGTCGATGTGTTCATCCTGTTTCCGGACGGCCGTGTTTCCGAGATTCAACGTCGCCAGATGACCACGGTGGCCGAAGGAAATGTTCACGCCGTTGCCGTGGCCGGTGATTTTGATGACTGCCAAGCGCTGGTAAAGGCCATGTTCAATGATGCCGAGTTTCGGAATCGGATGAAACTCGCGGCCATCAATTCGATCAACTGGGCCAGGGTGCTTGCACAGACGGTTTACTATTTCTCAGCCGCCACGGCGCTTGGGGCACCTTGGCGAAACGTCAGGTTCTCGATCCCAACCGGCAATTTCGGCGACATCTACTCCGGTTATGTTGCCCGAAAGATGGGTCTGCCGATCGAAGCACTCGTGATTGCCACCAACCAGAACGACATATTGCACCGCACAATCTCGAACGGCAGCTACCGAATTCATGAAGTCAGAAAATCGCTCAGCCCGTCGATGGACATACAGGTCAGTTCAAATTTCGAACGGGCTCTGTTTGACGCCTGTGGTCGCGATGGGGATTCGGTCGGCAGCATGATGGCGAGGGTTGGAACCGGCGGATTTGACATTGATTCCTCGGTGCTTGCCGAACTCCGCAACCAATTCCTCAGTGGGAGTTGCTCCGAACCGGAGACCCTTGCGGAAATCGGATCAACCAAGGTCAGTTCGGGGCAGCTTGTCTGCCCGCACACGGCTGTCGGAATCAAGGTGGCCAGAGAATTGAAAGGGCCGCCCGGGATTCCGACAGTGGCATTTTCAACCGCGCATCCCGCCAAATTCCCGGATGCAGTCGAGCAAGCCTGCGACATCAGCCCTGACCTTCCGCAGCGCATGGCCGACATTCACCAACTACCGGAAAGGATATGCAGGGTGCCAAACAATCTTGAAGCTGTTCAGCGGGCAATTCTGGAGAGGTCGTCAAATTGAGTGCAAAGGTAACACAACTTGCCAACGGTCTGCGCGTTGCGTCCGATCGGATGGAGGGATTCCGCACCGCCGCCATTGCCGTCCATGTTCTGGTCGGCGGACGGCATGAACTCGCCTCGCAGAACGGGACCGCCCACTTCTTGGAACACATGGCGTTCAAGGGAACGAAAAGGCGATCGGCAATCCAGATTTCCGAGACTATCGAACATGTGGGCGGATACCTGAACGCAGCAACAGGAAAGGAAGCCACATCCTACTATGTGGGCGGGCTCGGGGAAAATGTCCCGTTGGCGCTGGACCTGCTCTCGGACATAATTCTCAATTCCACCATGGAGCCTGAGGATATTGAGCTTGAACGCGGCGTCATTCTCAACGAGATCGGCGAATATGAGGACTCACCGACCGATTCGCTGTTCGAAGCTCTTCAACGGACCTCCTACCCGGATCAGCCGTTCGGTAGGCCAATAATCGGAACCGCGGATCTGGTTTCGTCGATAGGAAGAAGTGACATTCGTGAATTCGTAGCTGAGCACTATGTGCCGGGACGGATGATCCTGACCGCGGCGGGCGATGTTAATCACGATCAACTTGTGGACATGGCGGCCGGGCTGTTCGATCAATCTGACCCCGGCTCGGATTTCACGCCGGAACAAAGCAGGTTTTCGGGTGGTGAACACCGGGAGAGCAGGGACATTGAGCAGGCCCACTTCGCATTGGCGTTTGAAGCTCCAGCAGTACGTGATCCGCAGGATGCCGCGGCCAGGGTATTTGCGGTCGCATTGGGAGGCGGCGCCTCATCACGGCTTTTTGTCGAAGCGCGGGAAAGGCGGGGACTTTGCTACTCAATTTCAGCACATGCCGCTCCATATTCCGACACTGGAACGCTCACCATTCACGCCAGCACGGGTCGCGATGAAATCAAGGAATTGGCAAACCTCTGCATCGATGAAATCAGAAAGTCACCGGATGTGTTGACCGAGGACGAGATTACCAAGGCCCGCAATCAAATCCGTGTCGCAATACTGACGGGAAATGAGAACCCAATGCACCGGAGTGAGAGGATGGGGGCGTTGTTGTCGATTCTCGGTCGACTGGAGGATATTGACGAGACAATGGCTCGCTATGATGCCGTTTCACTTGAGGATGTGCGCGAGTTCGCGGCAAGCATTGCCCGCAAGGATGAAGCGGCGATGGCCGTTTTAGGTCAGGTGGACAAGGCACCCTCGGTTGGCAGTTTGATGGAACGCTTGGCGGAATGAAGCTGCTTGGCAACAAGCTGCCGGAGCTGATCACGGAAAGGTTGGAACTCCGGTTGCCCAGGACGGGTGATTATGGACAATGGTCAGCGCTTCGGGAATCCAGCCGGAGTTTTCTTGAACCCTGGGAACCGACATGGATGAGTGATCACCTTACCAGGAAGTCGTTTTCCGAAAGGGTGCGATGGGCACGAAAGTCGACCGAGGATGGTTTCGCGGTGCCGTTTTTTCTGCTGCGTCATGATGACGGAGTCTTGGTCGGCGGAATTACAGTCGACCAAATCAGATTGGGGCCGGCACAGAAGGCCAGCATCGGCTATTGGATCGGTGAACCCTTTGCCCGGCTGGGATACATGAAGGAGGCAATCGAAGCGTTGGTGCACCACGCGTTTTGCGAGATGGATCTTAGCCGGATCGAAGCCGCGTGCCTGCCCACGAACACAGCCTCGCGCAAATTGCTGGAAAAAACCGGATTCAAATATGAGGGTGTGGCCCAAAGTTATCTGCAAATTCATGGAAGATGGCAAAACCATGTCCTCTACGCAAATCTGAGGAGCGACCGGCGCGGCAGGACCGATGCCGGCTGACAAGCAGTGACGTTGCCAAAGTTGAATCCGGTTGGTTCCGAATTGGAGGAAGCGTTCAGGCGGGTATCGCCTGGCGCCATGCGCATCCATGAAGGCAAATACTGTGATGACCCGAGAGGGCGGAGCCGAAGTCAGGATGCAGTGGTCTTGGCCCCTGCATCGACGGACGAGGTTTCGGCAATCGTCGGAATTTGCCACAGGGAATCGGTGGCGATTGTGCCCTTCGGCGGCGGAACCGGGTTGGTGGGTGGACAGTTGCCGCAAGATTTGCCGCGACCGGTTGTTCTTTCCCTGGAAAGATTGAACCGGATTCGAAAAGTCAGCCCGTCCGGTGATTCAATGATTGTGGAAGCGGGCTGCATTCTTGAGAATGTCCAAGCGGCCGCTGATGCCGCCGGCAGGTTGTTTCCGCTGTCACTGGCGGCGAAGGGAAGTTGCCAGATCGGCGGCAACCTGGCAACCAACGCTGGCGGCGTGCATGTGGTGCGCTACGGAAATGCTAGGGATCTGTGTCTCGGGCTGGAGGTCGTCCTGCCGGACAGCAGCGTTTGGGACGGATTGACGTCATTGCGCAAGGACAATGCCGGATATGACCTGCGAAATCTCATCATTGGTTCAGAAGGTACGTTGGGCATAATTACTGCTGCCACCCTGAAATTGTTCCGCCGCCCGGCTGAAATCGCCACGGCATTGCTGGCCGTTGCCTCGCCAAGGGCGGCCCTAGATCTTCATTTCCGCTTTCAGGAACGGTTCGGAACGATGATCTCGGCCTTTGAGCTCATTGGGCGCACCGGGTTCGACTTTCTTGAGGAAACTCACCCGGGATTTCGGTGGCCGATTGAATCCCGACCGGATTGGATGGTGTTGGTTGACCTGTCCGCGGACACTGATATCGACATATCCTCCAGGCTTGTAGAAGCCGCCAGCAAAGCAGCGGACGATTCGATGGTGTCGGACGGTGCCTTTCCGTCTTCAGCCAGGCAGAGAACGGATCTTTGGGGCATTCGGGAGTCGATACCGGAGGCAAATCGAAGGATCGGTGCCATTTCAAGCCATGACATTTCGGTTCCGGTCGATTCGGTGCCGGATTTCATTGAGGCTGCCGACCGGGAAGTTTCCCAAGTTGGCAACTTTCGTATCAATTGCTTTGGCCACATTGGCGACGGCAATCTGCACTACAATGTGTTTCCACCTCGTCGGTCGGCAAACGCACACCTGTCATCCGAAGACGAAGTCAGACATGCCGTACGGCGAGTTGTTCGCCGATTTCGCGGTTCACTGTCCGCCGAACATGGAACCGGCCGCCGATTTTCGGGTGAGTTGGCAACCAATGCCGACCCCGCCCTTTTTTCCATGATGCAAGCCGTCAAGCGGGCATTGGATCCAAACGGTATCATGAACCCTGGAGCGGTTCTGCCTGACCCTCGTCTGACCGGTTCCGGAAGTTCCATGACTTGATACACGGGGTGCGGACCCCAATTGGGCGATCACGGCTAATCTGCCAACGGGTAAGTTCTCTTTTGGTTTGGGTAAGAGATGTGTCAGTTGTAACACGGCATTCGCACAGAAAGTTCAGAAGAACCAAGGCGCCGTACGATATCGGAAACGCTTACTCTTTCTGGACCCAGGAAACTCTGGAAACGTTGAGCAACTGTGCAATTCAGTATGAACTGGCACCGCCTTTCCTCCAAATTCCTGCTGGATCGCGATTTGCTCAAGTTCCGCTCCATGCAGTGACATAAACTCGCTCATCATCTCTGGCCCGATCCCGAAGGCCCGTTCGACGAGACGCACTTCGCCCCTGATGTCGGGCTGGTGCTGGGCGCGCATTGCCTCGAAGCCCTTGATCGTCGCACAGGCGGTCTTCATTGACTTGAAGCCAAGGGTCGGCTTGATCAGGCGCTTGAGTTTGCCACGAGTGATCGCCTGATTCATGGCACCTACTTAGATGGCAATTGCCGGATATCTCAATGATGTTCCGCTGTTTGCGACTGAAGTCTGGGACCTTAACTGCAATGATGATGCGCCCTATTTCACCAGTCCGAACTGCGACGACTTTGCATAATCCGCAACATGATCCAGAAAGATGCGGACACGCTCGGTCTTGCGTAGATCAGGATGTGTTAGGATCCAGAGATCAGTGGCCATTGTCGGAATTTCACCGCCGACCCGGCTCAATTGCTCGTCATTCTCGCCAAGATAACAGGGTAGCACCGACAAACCGAGTCGGTCTCTGGTAACCGCGAGCATACCGTACACCGAGTTTACACGTATTCTACATCGCTCGACGAGGCCTTCATCCTCAAGCCACCGGTCGTATGCCGGATATGTCAGGCTTTCATCCGGGCCGATCCAGTTCAAGGAAGCAAACGCCTCAACGCAGTCGGATTCCTTTGCCATCGTCTTCGCGATGTAGGCCGCCTGTGCAATGGTTCCAATTCTTCGACCGACGAGACTCTCATCCGGATTGCGAGCTGGCCGCAAAGCTATGTCTGCTTCGCGCTTGGAAAGACTGAAGACATCATTCGAAACCACCAACTCGAGTCGGATGTCGGGGTATGCACTTCGGAACCGCCGAAGACCCGGCGACAACCAGCCGAACAGCAGAGTGTCGGTTGTAGTAACCCTCAGCGTTCCCGATGGCCGTAAATCTCTACCGGCAATTCGACGTTCCACCGCCAAGACTTCGCTTCTCATCCGACGCACGAGTGCCGCTACTTCCTCTGCTGCTGTCGTCGCGGTGTAACCGTCACGGGCCCGATCGAAGAAACGCACCCCCATCTTCCGCTCAAGCCTGTTCAGTCTCCGAAACGCGGTTGGATGGCTGACATGAAGAGTGCGCGCTGCCCCGGATAACGTTCCGGCTTCCGCTATTGCATGCACCAAACACATGTCGTCCCAAGAAAGCATATTGTACATTATTGCAATGTCTCCTTGCATTTTTACCATGTGGTATTGCATTCTTGGGTATCATAGGGTGTTCACGGAGCCGTTGTCGAGCATAAGGGGATGGCCTACATGCATGCGTTGATCGTTCACTGCCATCCGGAGCCGGCATCCTTCAACTCGGCCCTCACGGAGGTGGCAAGGGCTACACTGCGGGAGCAGGGATACTCGGTCGATGTCTCCGATCTCTATCGCGAGAAGTTTGATCCATGCGAAGGCCCGGAGCACTACACGCATCGTGAAGATGGAGCTAAATTTTCTCCCTTGGGTGAGCAGCGTTACGCCTTCAGCACGAACACGGTGCCCGAAGATGTCCAAAGGGAAATTTCAAGGTTGATACGTGCGGACCTGGTGGTTTTTCAGTTCCCGATCTGGTGGCACGGACAACCAGCCATGCTCAAGGGGTGGTTCGATAGGGTCTTTGTCAGTGGCGGTCTCTACACCAGTACAATGCGCTACGATCGCGGTTACTTTCGTGGAAGGAAAGCTGTGTGCTCTGTGACAACTGGGGCACCTGAAATCGCGTTTGGACCCGGCTCCCGCGGTGGGGAGATTGAGCGTATTCTCTGGTCAATCCAGTATTCGCTTCACTATCTGGGCTTTCGCGTCTTGTCGCCCTTCGCCGCTTTCGGAATCCAAGGCCACGGCTATGCCTATTCGGATGAAGACAGCAACAATCGGCGTTTGATTCTGTATCGGGATACCTGGAAAGAGCGGTTGCAGCAGCTGGACCGCGATACGCCGCTGGAGTTCCAGGGATGGGACGATTGGAATGCTGACGGCCGTGCCAAGGCAGTGCGGACCTGAATTGGCCAGAGCCCGCAGTGAGTTTGGGTTGTACCGCCATCGTGCCCGGCTCAGGCCCTTCAGAATGAATTGGACGGGAAGCCTCAATTGCCGAAGTTGCAACCTTTCCAGCAAACCGTGTGGCGCGGACGGGTAGGGTTCACTTAACTGCCCGTCATCCCTGCGGTGGAAGCAATGTTCGGGCAGTTTAACGGGAAAACAGAATCAACTGCTGATCGACTCCTCGTCAGGATTCGGCGGAGCTTAAATTCGCTCCAGAATTCGTACCGGAGCAACAGAAGAGAGTGTATCTGAGTCGGTTAATCTTGAGCGGTATCAGTGCAGTTTCCACCGCGAAGCAGCGGCGACCTCTGCATAAAGAGCGGCATTTCCGCCTGCGGCGGTCGTGTCGATGCAGACATGTCTTTCCAATCGGCAGCGGTTCGTAACATCCCTTGCGGTAACAAGTGGGATCAACGGGCCGGGCCGGGCCGCCAATGCACGGCGCGCTGCCCTGAGGTCGTCCGGCAAACTCCAAAGAACGACGACATCGAAACCGGACAGTTTCTCAAGTGCCGGTCGCGAGAGGAATCCGGAAATCGACAATTCGCCCACGGCACCGTCTGCGACGCACACTGCAGCGCAACCTGCTGCGTTGGCCTGAGCCGCCTGCTCAGCGGCATCTTCAGCAGTCGGACCCAGACAAAGAACCGTTCCGCGCGGCCAGTGGGAGAGGCGGTTCAATTCTCCAGTCGGGCCGGGCAATTCTGTTGCTGTTAGGTTGCCGACAATTGGCGGCTTTACTTGATTCAGCAGAGCTTGAACCGCTTCAGGTTCCGCCTCCGGGCCGCCCGGAATGCTGTGTGAAACCGGCTCCTCGCGTTGAAACGCAACAACATATTCTGATCCGCCCGCCTTCGGCCCGGTTCCGGAAAGGCCTTCGCCGCCAAAGGGTTGTGACCCTACGACTGCACCGATCTGATTGCGGTTGACGTAAACATTTCCGACATTAAGACTGGCCGAGATGCTCCTTGCGCGTGAATCGATCCGGGTATGCAGTCCAAACGTAAGACCGTAGCCGCAAGAATTGATCGAGTCCACAATCCGGTCGAGATTTCGTACATCGAAACCCGCAAGATGCACAACCGGGCCGAATACCTCTTCCTCGAGATCCTCAATGCCGCCGACCCTGATGACAGCCGGTCCGACAAAATAACCGTCTTTCGGAGCCGGGCACTGTTTCATCAACCGGCCTTCAGCGCGGGCATGATTCACATGTGCTGTCACTTGTGCTTGGGCGGCCTCGTCAATCAGCGGACCAACATCCGTGGACGCGTCCCAAGGATCGCCGATCTTCAGTTCGTCCATTGCACCGAACAGCATGTTGGTGAACCGGTCGAATATTTCATTCTGCACATAGAGCATGCGCAATGCCGAGCAACGTTGCCCGGCGGACTGAAACGAGGAGGCAAGGATGTCCCCAATGGCCTGCTCCGGCAAGGCCGTGCTGTCGATGATCATTGCGTTCAGCCCGCCTGTTTCAGCAATCAGCCTTGAGGAGGCATCAAGCGATTTCGCCATCTGCAGGTTTATGCCGCGCGCAGTTACGGTGGACCCGGTAAAGGCGACGCCAACCACCCTTGGATTTGAAACAAGCGCCGAGCCGACGGATTGGCCGGATCCCGGCATGAACTGGAGCACATTTGGCGGAACCCCGGCCTCGTGAAGCAATTCGACGGCCAGCCCGGCGATCAATGGTGTCTGCGTTGCCGGTTTTGCAAGAACGCCGTTGCCTGCCGCCAACGCACCTGCAACCTGTCCGGTGAAGATGGCAAGCGGGAAATTCCAGGGTGAGATGCACGCAATTAGCCCGAGAGGCCTTCCGTCCTGCAACCTGATTGCCTCGGAAGCATAGAACCGCAGAAAATCCACCGCTTCCCGCAACTCGGCTGTGGCATCTTTCAGTGATTTGCCCGATTCACGGCAAAGCAGGGCAAAGATCTCCCCGGTTCGCTCCTCAAAGAGGTCCGATGCCCTCGAAAGCACCTGTCCCCGCTCGGTGGCAGAGGCTTCCTCCCAAGTGGAAGCAGCCCCAATGGCGGTTGCAATGTCAGATGGAGCAATCTCAGAAATGTTGCCGACCGTGTCTGCAGGGTTGGCAGGATTAACCACGCGCTTCCCGGCAGCTTGCTCGTGATCGGCAGCCAACTGCGGCTTCCCCTGCCACGTTCTTGAGCTATGGGGTGCCCGCATTCGATCCAATCGGTTTAGGGTGTCGGGATTGTGCAGGTCCCATCCCCTTGAGTTCAGCCGTTCCGGACCAAACAGGTGCTTTGGATCCTCAACCGGTCGGACATTCGATTCCCTTGCCCGCTCCAAGGCTTCGAAAGGATCGGCTGCGATTTCGGCGGCATCCCAGTCGCGGCTGGCAATCTGGCTGACAAACGAAGTGTTGGCACCATTCTCCAGCATGCGTCTTGCGAGATAGGGTAGAAGTTCCCGGTGTTCGCCGACCGGAGCGTAGATGCGGCAACGCGTTCCCTCCTGTTCGAGAACCTTGTCGTGCAGTGCTTCGCCCATGCCATGAATGCGCTGAAACTCGAAAGGCCGGTCATCACCGGCAAGTTCCAGTATCGCCGATATCGTGTGAGCGTTGTGCCCTGCGAATTGAGGGTAGATTCGATCCGTCATGCCAAGCAGCTTCCTTGCGCAGCAGAGGTAAGACACATCTGTTGCAGGCTTTCTTGTGTAGACCGGAAAATCCTCCAATCCCTCAACCTGTGCCCGCTTGATTTCCGTGTCCCAATAGGCGCCCTTGACCAACCGAATCATGATCTTTCGGTCAAGTGATGAGGCAAGTTGGTAAAGAAAATCTATGACGTGCGGAGCCGCTTTGCCGTAGGCTTGGACCACTACGCCAAATCCTTCCCAATTTGAAAGATAAGGATCCGATAGCACCCGCTCGATCACTTCAAGCGACAACTCAAGGCGGTCCGCTTCCTCTGCGTCAATATTGAGCCCCATTGAGGAATCTCTCGCCATTCTGGCAAGAACTGAGGTGCGCTCGCCAAGTTCGGCAATAACGCGCTCGCTCTGCGTCAGTTCGTAACGCGGGTGAAGGGCGGACAACTTGATGGAAAGTCCCGGGTTTTCGCGAAAATCCGATGAATGACATCGCGGTTTAAGTGCCAGAATGGCATTCTTATAATCCCTGAAGTACCTTTTGGCATCATCATGAGTGAGTGCTGCCTCTCCAAGCATGTCGTAGGAATGCGTAAATCCCTTCCGTTCCATTGCCTTGGATCTGCGGATTGATCGGTCAATGGTTGCGCCATGCACAAACCTGCCGGCGAGCACTTCCGTGGCCTTTCGTACGGCCAAGCGCACAATCGGCATGCTCAATTGTTTGAGTGTTCGTTTTGCGGTGGCACCAACTCCTGTGTTCGTTGAACCTTCGATGCAGCGGGATGCCAAGTCGAGCCCCGCGGTTGCAGCATTTACAACAGTGGAATCCGATTTTCCTCGATGTTCGCTCCAATTGGCTTGCGCAAGTTTGTCGGCAATCAACCGATTCATCGTCTCGGGGTCGGGAACACGCATCAACGCTTCGGCCAGTCGAAGCAGGGCTGTGCCGGCTGGGCTCGACAATCCATACTCGGCCAGCAGCGCATCCAGGATGTTCGGTTTCGACGACCGCCTGATGTCTTCGACCAAATCCACTGCCCTGTGACGGGATGCGCCTCGAACGCCATGCGGGACATCATGCGTTTCCATGAGGGTGTTTAACGACATGTCCTCATCCGCAACTTTCGCTGCGGATATTTGGGATCGGAGTCTTGTAAGTTCGTCGTTCATCCGTTGGCACCATTGCGTTCCCGCTGAACCGGGAAGTGGGCTAGAACCGCTCCGCCAGGCTGCCCCAAGAATTCAGGTCGGGTGCGAACATGCCCGCAGCACGGCTCAATCCGGAATTCCCCAACTTCCGCCATGTGCTGTTTCAACGATAATTTCATCTCCGGATTCAAGTCTCAAATCACTTACAAATGCACAATTCTCACATCTTCCATCGATTCTTGAAACGGTCAGGCGGTTGGTTCCGCCCTCCGCGCCGCCGTTCAATCCCCAAACTGGAATGCGGTTGCGGCTGTAGCCCGCAGAAAGCGTTGCGGGGCCGCGCATCCGGTATGACACCGACAGCCCCCTGCCGCCGACATGGCGGCCGGGCCCGCCATCATGTTCTCCAAGGCGTTTCCAAATCACATCAATGCCGTAACGTGCTTCGCAGATCTCAGCGGGGCAGTTATAGGTCTCACCATGGCCCGAGGAAAACATGCAGTCCAGCCCATTCCGCACGGAAGTGGCACCCCATCCCCCCATCTGCGGTTCGACCATTGTGAAGTTCCTGCCGGTGTCGGGATGTTCACCAGCCAGCACCGTCCCGCAGATTGAAGCGAAGTGACCCGCCGGAAGGCGATCGGGAAATGATTCCGCCAAGCAACGCCAAAGCATGTCGTACAGCCTGATGCGCGTCTCGAAGTAGTAGCCATGGGGAGCGGAGCCGGTTGCGTGGAACACCGATCCCGGTCGCGTAAGAACTCTCAGCGGACGGAACGATCCCTCGTTTGTGAACAGTTCCGGATCTGTCAGGGCCTTGAAGATCATCTGCGCCGATATCACCGAGCCGTCGCGGCTGGTGTTGAACGGGCTCGATTTCTGGTCCGGATTGTCCCGCAGATCAACAATGAACTCCTTGCCGGTAATCGTTATTGTTGCGTTCCAGGCTTCACCGCTGTCCTGCTCCTCGACAATGCTGTGGTCGCCTTCGGGCAGCGATGCAAGACCTGCAAGTACCCGTCGTTCCCCTTCCGCAAACATGTCCCGCAGCGCCGCACGATAGATTCTGATTCCATAGGTCTTCGCAATCTGTGTGATTCTGTTTCCGCCGCGGCGACAGGCGGCGACCTGGGCCCAGAGGTCGCCGAGGGCAAAGTCCGGCATCCTGGAATTCGCGGCCAAAATATCGAACATGGACGTGAGTTTCCGTCCGCGTTCGAAAAGTCGCACCGCCGGAAGTCGCAGGCCTTCCTGCAATAGTTCAGTTGCTCTGACCGACATTGAGCCCGGTGTCATTCCGCCGACATCGCTCCAGTGGGCAATGGATGCAGTCCAGGCGATGTTCTCGCCATTCAGGAATACCGGCATCGCGATGACCACGTCGCTCAGATGCGTAACCCCACCATGATTTGGATCGTTGGTGATGAAGATGTCGCCCTCGGCTGCCTGCACGCCGGAATTGATGATGTGTTTGACCGCCTTGTCGAGAACGCCGACGAAAGTTGGAATTCCAGCGCCCGAACCCAGCAAACTGCCGCTGTCGTCCGTAACGCCGGTTCCGGCGTCAAGAACCTCGTGAATGATCGGACTCATGGCCGTCTTCCTGAGCGTGGAGAACATCTCGTCCGCGGCTGCGGACAATCCGGCCTGAATGACGGCGAGTGTTATCGGATCAGGTTCCGCGTCATCCCCTGCCTCATCTTCGCCTTGCACCGCTTTGGACAAGAACTGAAATTCCAACCGGCCGAACGTCAACCGGCGTCAACAACAATTCGGTTTCCGAATACATCTTCGTCGCCAATGATACCGAATTGTTCGATTTCCTCCTCGGAGGGTGACTCACAGGACCATTTTCGGCTTGGTTTCCACCCACATGCCCGCTTGAGGCCCGCGGCGTATTCAGCACGTTTCAGGGCGGCAATCGAAGGGTCAATCACCGGAACACCAAGATTGTCGGACAGCGTCCTGTAAAATCCGATCTCCAATGTGCATCCCAGTATCAGTGCTTCGGCGAAGTCGTCCTCAACTGCCCTTCTGCCGGTTTCGTGCAACAATCTTTCGGTACGTTCATGATCTGTCTGGAAATCGTTGACGCCCAGTTCCACATGATAAAAGCCGCTGAGCCGTTCGGCCATCCCGTTATCGCGCACGGTTGCGTTCATCTGATTTACCCACTTGCGTCGGCCAACAATGATGCCGAAACGGTTGGACAGGCTCGCAGCAATCTCAAGTGATGCGGAGCAGGGTGCCGTTACGACCATATCCCCGGAAACCTCACGGGCATCGTGCAGCGCTGTGTCATAGAAACAACCAATGGCAAGTGCATCGAAACCAGCTCTGCCGGCTGCCCTCGCGGCACGGACGATTCCCGTCGACACGACGGTTTCATAGGATCGAAACTCAATATGGGTGAACCCACCATCGCTTTGCTTGAGTGAGGTTATGTGAACTTCGGTGTTTGGCTGCTTGCACCCGCGAGCCATATCCGCAAACACCTCATCGTAATCGGGAGTGCCGACCGGGTTGAGATACATGATCCTCAGTGGTTCATCGTCTGCCATTGGTTTTCCTCCTGCTGTCGGGCGTCAAGCCTCAAGGGTCGATTCCAAAAATTTCTCTTGCCCTGCCGGGTGCCAGCAACCCGTTCCTGACATCTGTCCGCACCAAATCCGGATCCCTCTCGCGCGGGTCCCCAAGACCACCTCCGCTGCCGGTGTGGACACGGATGATGTCATCCTTCCGGGTTGTCAGCCCAGACACCGCAGCGAACGTCTTCCTTTCACCTACTTTTGGTATGAATTCGATGAAGTTGGGTGAACCGTCCATGCCCCCGTCCAGACCCCAAGCCGGAAATTTCGACCGGGTATAGCCAGCCGTGAGGAAGCCCTGCTCGGAACGAACCCGATAGTCCATCACAATTCCGCGCCCGCCCATGTGCCTGCCTTCGCCTCCCGGCGCGGTGTTCAACTCCATTCGGTCAACGATTAACCCGTTGCGCGCTTCGTTGATCTCCGCCGGACAGTTGTAGGTCTCGCCGTGGAAACCGCAGAACATGGCGGTGTTGCCGTCGCCGCCTCGGCTTGCGCCCCATCCACCGAGTTGCGGTTCGATCACCGTGTACTGACGTCCGGTGTCTGGATGGATGCCGCCAACGAATGTGCCGCACACCGACGCGAAGTGCCCGGCTGCCAGCTTGTCCGGCATGTGGTGTGCGAGGCAGCGCCACATGATGTCGTAGACCCGCAGTTCGATCTCGTAATAAAATCCGAGCGGGGCTGGTTCCCGGGCATGGAACACCGAACCTTCCCTGGTGAGAAGTTCAATTGGCCGGAACGAGCCGCCATTTGCCGGTGAATACGGATCGGTCAGCGATTTGAAAATCATCTGGGCCGCCACCATCACCCCGTCGCGGCTCGTATTCAGCGGTCCGTCCAGTTGATCGGGGTTGTCGCGAAGATCGACCTGGAATTTGCCGTCGCCTATCGTGATGCTGACATTGTAGATTTGACCGTTGTCCTGTTCCTCAGAGAGGGCAAAGGAACCTTCGGGCAATTTCGCAAGCGCCTGCAGAGAGGATTGCTCGCCAAAATCCATGAAAGAATCCATTGCGGCCAAGAAAGTCTCGGTTCCGTATTTGTCCGCCAGTGCCTCAAGCCGCTTGGCACCGATCCTGACCGAAGCGATCGCCGCCCAAAGATCGCCTTCCAGAACGTCGGGCATGCGGGAATTGGCCTTAATGACCTCCATCACAGGTTCGATCGTCCTGCCACCGGAAATGATCTTTATCGCTGGCAGGCGAAGACCTTCCTGAAAAATTGATACGGCTTCTCCGGTCAATGAGCCGGGAGCCATCCCGCCGACATCCGAATTGTGTGCAATGTTGGCGCACCAGGCTATGAGGGTTTCTTGCCGGAAGACCGGCATCATTACGACGATGTCGTTCAGATGCGTTACACCGCCATGATAGGGATCGTTCGTGGCAAAGATGTCGCCGGGCTCAATTTCCCCCGGATTGCTGAATTTCCGGATGATCACCTTCACCGATTTGTCCAGGACACCAATGAACGCCGGAATTCCGGCACCCGACGAAGCAATTTCCCCGTTCGGATCCATTATGCCGGTTCCCATGTCGAGAACCTCGTAGATGATCGAACTCATGGCTGTCTTGCGCATCGCCGCGAACATCTCATCCGCCGCTGCCTGCAGAGAATTCTGGATTATCTCAAATGTGATGGGGTCGTTGCCGTGTTTGGCCATGATTCGCTCAATTCAGTCCGAAATTCTCTGTGCATGCCCTCGTTGTTTGCGCCGACTCGGCTGCTACCCGGCACTTTATGGTGCGGTGTTTGGCTGGCATCGGCATTCATTTACCTCTGCTAAAAACAATCTACCGCAATCATTGGTTTTGTCAATATTTTTTAGCCCATGTAAAACTGTGTTCGGTATCCGGGGAGTTGTATGTCCATGGCTGGATCCCGGTCTTGCGATTGGTCAACCGAAACCGTGCGGTTGCGGTGGGTGAGGGGGGGCGCAACATCATTCCTCCACGGTGATCACGATGTTGCCGAAGGCATCGATCTCAACTTGATTGGCTTCATGGATGAGCGCAGTGGAGCCGGAATCCTCAATGACGGCAGGGCCTTGGAACCGCATTCCGGGTGCAAGTCTCTGCCCATCATAAGTCGTTGCCTCGAAAATTCCCTCAAGCGCAAAATCAACCCGGCGCGAGCCCTTGACCGCAGTTGCCGGATCGGTTGTGCCAATCGGCTGCGGCTCCATTTCAACCTTCCCCACCGCCGCGGTCGCGGTCAGGTGAATCCCCACCAGTTCGACTGGTGCATCCAGGCGATAGGTGTACTCGCGCTCGTAGGCAGCCTCAAAATCCTCTCTGATTTGCGAAATTCGATCTGCGGATACGGTATGGCCGCCGAGGTCGACTTCGGTGGTATGCTCCTGGTTTTGGTAGCGGAATTTTCCAAATCGCCTGAAAGTCAGGGCGGACGGATCGACTCCCTCATTCTCGAATTGCGTCCTTGCCGCCTTCTCCGTTTCGCGCAACGCAATCTCGATTGAATCCGCAGTGTCGGCTTTCAGATCCATCAGTTTGGTTACGACAAGATCCCGTCGCAGGTCCGACATCGTCATTCCCCAAGCGGAAAACACGGCCGCGTCGGCTGGAATTACGACCTTGCTGATTCCAAGTTCCTTTGCCAGGGCCACGGCATGCATGCCACCGCCGCCGCCGAACGCAACAAGTGTGAAGTCGCGCGGGTCGTATCCCCGATTGAGCGAAACAAGCTTGAGGGCGTTGACCATGTTGTTGTTGGCGATGCGGATGATGCCGCGCGCCGCGGAATCGGCGTCCATTCCCAGTTTATCGCCGATTGCGGCAATTGCTTGGCCTGCAGCGTCCATGTCCGCCGTCAGATCACCCCCGCAGAAATAGTCACGGTTGATTCTTCCGAGCCACAGGTTTGCGTCGGTTGTGGTTGCCTTGTTTCCACCGATTCCGTAGGCGGCCGGCCCCGGGACGGCTCCGGCGGATTGGGGACCAACATGCAACTTTCCGAAATCGTCGACCCATGCAATCGATCCGCCACCGTTTCCTATTTCGACCAGATCAACAACTGGCACCATGACCGGATAGCCGGCGGACTTTCGATCCTTTTCGATCCAGTAGTCGGTTACAATTCTGATGTTGCCGTTCTCAATGAGTGAGCACTTTGCGGTGGTTCCGCCGATGTCGAGGGCGATGACATTGAGGTTGCCGGTGAGCCGACCGAGTTCTGCAGCCCCCCAGACCCCGGAGGATGGGCCAGACTCGATCATGGTAATCGGTGTGCGCGCGGTTGAACGAATGGAATCGATTCCGCAGTTGGATTGCATGACATAAGGGGTTCCCGAAAATCCCCCCTCCTTCAATGCCGTGCTGAGTCGTTCCAGGTAACTTTCGGCCGCAGGCTGGACATATGCGGACAGAACCGTTGTGTTGGTTCGCTCATATTCGCGCCATTCCCTGGCAATGCTGTGTGAGGAAACAACAGGTACGCCGGGCCAGAGGCGCCTGACGCCATCTTCGGCCGCCTGTTCATGCGCAGTGTTTGCGTATGAATGCAGGAAACTGATTGCGACCGCCTCAACCCCTTCCTTCCGGAAATCAGCCAATATGCCAGCCAGTGGCGAAAGGTCCAGAGGTCGCATCTCTTCGCCCCGATAACTCATGCGGCCTGGAAGTTCGCGCCGAAGGTGGCGCGGAACGAAGGGCGGCGGCTTCACATAATGGAGATTGAAGAAGTCCGGCCGGTTGCCGCGTGCAATCTCAAGCGTATCGCGAAAGCCCTCCGTTGCAATCAGCCCAACCTTCACTCCCTTGCGCTCCGTTAGGGCATTGATGACGACCGTGGTTCCATGAGCGAGAAGGTCCACCTCTGCAAGTTCAACCTTTCCCTTATGCAGAACCTCCATCATGCCACGCTCATAATCGGGCGGGGTTGTTGCGGTCTTCGCCGTTCTGACAACGGATCGTCCGGATTCCCGATCAAGTTCAAAACAAACCAAGTCTGTGAAAGTTCCGCCCACATCGGTCGCAACCGTCGTAATTTTCTTGCTCATGCAGGATCTCCATTTGTTGAGTTGGTTCGTTCCAACAGGAAGCAGGACAGTGCCGGAAGCCTCAGATCCACCGCTGCCTTCACCAGGGCAGGGTTGTATGACCCAGCCTTGTCAAGACAATTGATGGTTCCCAGAAGTGTACCATTGTTCCAGACAGGAATGTTAATGACAGCTCCGCAGCCCAGCGATTCAACCACCCCGTGGTCCGGAAACACCTTGGCAATGTCTTCTATGGTGTTCGCGACGAATACCTGCCGGTTGATGATGACAATCTCATGCCAAGGACCCTCCGGTATCGGCTTGCGACCGGAAACAGGGTAGATTTCAGGCATGTTTGAATGAAACCTGCGGCCTTCGCCGGTTTCGGTGTCGAAGGCCATGAGCGTGAAGAGTCGTGCCCCGACATGCGACTGGGCAAGCCGTCCCAATGCCGCATAAGCATGTTCCGGTTCGAGATCGACAGGCAACGGGAACCAATTGCCGCAATTGTCAGGCATTGTTCGCCTCCTTCCGGAGCCGGCTGCGCACCGCTTCCTCCTCGGCGGTAACCACCGGCGACGCGGCAATCAGCTTGCGGGTGTAGGGATGGGTTGGCCCGCTGAACAGCTGATCGGTCGTGCCCAGCTCGACAAGCGTTCCCCGGTTCAGCACCGCGACACGATCCGCAACGGCCCGCACCACCGCAAGATCGTGTGTTATGAAAATGTAGGTCAGCCCCTGCATGGCCCGAAGGCGATTCAGTAGTTTCAGTATCCGGGCCTGTACGATCACATCCAAGGCCGATGTCGGCTCATCAAGCACAATGAGATCGGATCTGCAGGCCCGTGCTCTTGCAATTGCCACTCGCTGTCTTTGGCCGCCCGAAAGGGCTGCAGGAGGCCGTTGTGCCATTTCCGGGCTGAGCCCGACCTCTTCAAGCAGTCGGGCAACGCGTTCGTCTCGGCGCGACCGGTGATCAATCGCATGCACATCAAGCGCCAATCTCAATGAAGCGCCGACCGTGCGGTTCGGGTTGAGCGACGACAGGGGATTTTGCTGCACCAGCTGTATGCGTCGCCTGTGGCTGAGCGTCCGTCGGGCTGGCAGCAAATTGCCGTCGAAGTGGATTGATCCCGCGGTTGGCCGCAGGATTCCCAAAACCAAGTTGGCGATCGTGCTCTTGCCCGAACCGGATTCCCCGACTATGGCCAAGCATTCGCCTGCTGCAACGTCCAGCGAAAAGTCCTTTACCGCCTCCACATCCCGCTTGCCGGATCGAAAGGTTTTCGACAGTTGACGAATTTGGAGAATATCGTTCATCATGCCGCGACCCCGGCAGTTTCATGAATCTCGCACGGTGCAGAGAATGCCTCCGGGGATTCTTCGATTTCGGGGATGCCCGCCCTGGTGATCCTGGGGACGGCCGCAAGGAGCGCCTTGGTATAGGGGTGGCGGGGATCATCAAAAATGGATCCGGTTGGGCCGGATTCAACAATCCTGCCTTGGTAAATTACATACAGCCTGTTCGAGAATTCCCTGACGACACCGAGATTGTGCGAAATGAAGAAAACTGCTGCCCGTCTGTCGTCTGCCAGCTTCCGCATCAGCTTCAGCGTTTGATCCTGAACCGTTACATCCAGCGCGGTTCCGGGTTCGTCCGCGATCAGAAGCGACGGTTCGTTGACCAGTGCCATCGCAATCATGACGCGCTGGTTCATTCCGCCGGAGAGCTGAAACGGGAAGGACGCAAGCACGCGCTCCGGATCATCAATGGACACGTCGCGCAGCAATTTTCCGGCTACCTCGCGCGTTCTTCTCATGTCCGCGGAACGCTCACTTCTTCTAAGAACCTCGCGGAACTGATCCTCAATCCGAAACAGAGGGTTGAGGGAGGATACCGGATCCTGGAAGATCATCGACATTTTTGTCCCTCTAAGTTTGCGCCGGTTTGCACCGGAAAGCGATGCAAGATCACGTCCCTCGAACAGTATTCTCCCGGTGATCTGTGCGCTTCGCTGCGACTGCAGAAGGCCCAGCACAGCACGGGCCGTCACTGATTTTCCGGAACCGGATTCCCCGACCAATGCGACCCGTTCCTCCGGCGCGACCGAAAGCGAAACTCCGTGCAGAACCTCGGTGACACCGCCATGGCTTCGAAAGGAGAGCCTCAGATCTTGAATGTCCAGGATGTTGTCGGTCATTGTTCGGTTCCGAGGATTTCCCGAAGCGCATCGCCGAGCAGGTTGAAGCCAAAAACAGCGACAAGTATCGCAAGTCCAGGAAACACCGTGAGCCACCATGAATCGGGCAGGTACTGAGCGCCTTCCGCCACCATGGACCCCAGATCCGGTGTCGGCGGCTGTACGCCAAGTCCAAGAAACGAGAGCGACGACGCAATCAAAATCACAAACCCGAGATCGAGGGTCATCTTGGTGAGGATGGCCGGAACGCAGTTTGGAAGAATTTCGCGAAACATGACATGAAACCGGGATGCGCCAATGATCTCTGCGGCAAGCACATATCCTTCCTCGCGTTCGGCAAGGGTTAGATTGTGAACGAGGCGCGAGTACCAGGGCCACCACATCACGGTTACGGCGATCATTCCGTTTGTGAGTGTTGGCTCCAGCACACCCATTATGGACATCGCGAGAACAAGGGGAGGGATCGACAGGAACACATCCGTCGTTCGCATGAGCACGAAGCGGACCCAACCGCCGAAATAGCCGGCAACCAACCCGACGGTAACGCCAACCGGGACCGCAAGTGCAAGAACGACAGCGCCGAGAATCAGGGACAGCCTGTAGGCGTAAAGGATGCGGCTAAAGAGGTCACGCCCCACCAAATCGGTTCCCATCAGATTTTGCCGGCTTGGCGGTTGATTGAAATTCGAGAAGTCCACAACGGTGCCCCGATGATCCGGAAATGGCGCCAACAGGTCGGCCATTGCCGCCGAAAGGACCACCACTGCGATCAGGACGGATCCGGCGATCGACAGCGGGCGCGACAGGATGATCTGAACAGCCCTATTCACGACCGATCTCTCCCATGGCGAATGCGGGGATTGATGAGAGCAATCAAGAGGTCGACGATCAAGTTGGCGATAAGAAACGCGGCGGAGATTATCAGCACTGTTCCGACAATCGCGTTGAGGTCCTTCCGCAGAATGACGGCAACTCCGTAGCGGGAGAGGCCCGGCCATGCGAAAATCGCTTCGACGAGGAATGCGTTGCCGAGCATTGCCGCGAAATCAAGGCCAATGATTGTCAGGGACGGTATGAGGGAAGGGCGGAACGCATATTTGCGTGCAATCCTCCACTCGGGAAATCCGTAGGAGCGCGCCATCTCGATATGGGGCCTCCTGTATGTTTCGACCATGTTTGCGCGAGTCAGCCTTGCCGCCTGTCCAATTCCCGACAATGCCAGTGCAAATGCGGGCAGGGCGACGTGCCAAAGGGCATCGGCGAGTGCATCAAGCTTTCCGGTCAGCAGGCAATCCACAAACAGGAAGCCTGTGATTTGAGGAACATCAAATTGGGTGCCGATCCTGCCGGCAATCGGAAAAAGCGGGAGAAAGAAGGCAAAGAGGATCATGAGAATGACGGCCCAGACGAAGCTGGGGGCGGAGACGCCCAGCAGCGACACCACCCTGACAAGATTGTCGATGAATCCACCTTCGTTTTTTGCGGCCACAATCCCGAGCGGAAGCCCGATGCAGATCATCAGAATTCCGGCGGCAAGGATGAGTTCAAGTGTGGCCGGCAGAAACTGGGCTATGTCCCGAGTTACCGGCCGGTTGGTGTAGAGTGACGTGCCCAGTTCTCCGCGGGAAAGATCCGAAAGGAAATGTCCGTACTGCAGCCAGATTGGCTGGTCGAGCCGCAGCTCCTGGCGGAGCTTTTCGACCTGCTCGGGAGTTGCATTCGGACCAAGCGCAATCCGGGCCGGATCGCCCGGGATAACCCGGGCAATCGCGAAAATGAGCATTGAAACCCCGGCCAGGACAAGCAGCGAAATCGCAAGCCGACCCGCAAGCAGCTTCAATACCGCAGACATTGCCAGTTTCTCGGAAATGTGCGGACCCGGCTTTTGCCGGGTCCGCCGGGAACTATTCGATTTCCATTAGGCGGAACGCAAAGCCCATGGTGTCCAGACCGAATGCCATGTTCGGATCGGACAGTGCCGGCACGCTAATGCCGGGCCGGGCGACAAAAACGGCCTGACTGTCAAATCCATAGATCGACGGAGCGATGGTGAGCAATCGATCGTTGAGTGCCGAGTATGCACTTTCGCGTTCACCGTCGGTCTCCCCGGCGCGCCCGGCGTCAAGCAACATGTCGACCTGCGCATCACTGAGATGCTCGGGGGACTGCCACGTGCCCGCCTTGCTCGAATGATACATCCCATAGAGCAGCGTATCCGGATCACCGGTTACCGCAGTCACGAATATCTGCGAAATGTTGGGTGTGTTGTCCGGATTCTCCACCATGCCGGCGAAGGCAGCCCACGGGACCTTCCTGATTGTTGAACTAATCCCAACCTCGGCCAGGTTTGCCTGCAGGAGCAGCGCCAGGCGCTCCTCAAGGGGGACTTCAGCTATCCAGCTGATCTCCACCGAGAATGTTGACGGATCGTGCCGGCACTGTGCGAGATGCGCCTTTGCCGCCTCAACATCACGCGAAAGGGCTTGGCTTGTCGGCTTTGCACCAAACATGCCTGCGGTGATGGCGCCGGTTGCCGCAGTGCCCTCCGAAATTTCGTCGGTGATGGCTATCAACTTGAGGACCGATTCATAATCGAAAGCACTGGAAATGGCCAAGCGGCAATTAACATCGTCCAGCGGCTCTTTCATGGTGTTCATCTTGAAGTAGAATGAGCCGGTTCCACCTTCGGTCAACAGTTGGTTGCCGTCAGCGGCCAGGGCCTTCTTGACTTCTGGGGGCAGCCATTGCGAGGAGATGTCATGCTCTCCCTGTGCAATCAGGGTTCGGACCGTCGCCGCTTCAAGACCGTAGCGCAGCCGCACGGTGTCGGGTGCCCTTTCGTTGACCCCAAGGAAGTATCCGTCAAACTTGACCATGACCGTCTCATCCTGGGGATTGTGGGACTTGACAATGTAAGCGCCGGTGCCGGCACCGTTCTGGGACAGGTATTCGGAGCCCCAATCGCCCATTTCACCTTCTCCATCCCCAAGATTGTTCATCACCAACTGCTTGTCGACAATCGGAAGTCTAACCAATGCCGATACGAACGGAGCATAGGGTTCGGAAAGATTGAACCGAACCGTGTATGTGTCCAGCGCATCCACGCTTTCGACGTTTCCAAACAGGAATGACAGTCCCTGGCCAATCGAAACCATCCGGTCGAACGAAAACTTGACATCCTCGGCCGTCATTGGGTTTCCGCTTTGGAAACTGACATCGGAACGAAGCGTGAAAGTGTATTCGGTTCCCGATCCAACCCAGCTTTCGGCCAAGTGAGGCGTGTGGCCGGGGCCGCCCTGCCTGGGCAGAACAAGCGTGTCGTAGACATTGAACATGAGAATTGAGTCGGCATAGTCCGATGCCTTGGCCGGGTCGAGTTCGCCGACCGCAACTTCGTCCAAGCGCAAAACCCGTTCGGCATTCGCTGCCAACGCGGAAAGTGCCAGCAATGCGCAGGCCAACAGGCCGCTGAGTAATCTTGGCATAATATTTTCCTTCCTTTGTTCTGGTGCAGGGGCGTCTCCGCCCGCTTGGTTCAGGCGGAGTGGGGTGGTTCCTCCTTCCTTCGGGTTTTGGATTGACCTTCGCCGAATATGTCCATGGTCACGACAATCAGAATGCTTGCGACCTCTGAGGTGTGGTTCCAGGTCGAGTGACGTTGATCGGAACTGAAGTGAATGGAGTCTCCGGCCTTGAGAACAATTGCCCTGCTGTCGAGTTCCACGGTGATTGAGCCCCTGAGCACATAAAAGAGCTCCTCCCCCTCATGCCGAATGGCCTCGCTTCGGTAGCCGGGCTGCTCGTGCACGATAACGCCGTTCATCACATGCCCGTCAAACCCCGACGAGATTCGCTCATATTTCGAGCGCGTTTCGTCCAAAGTGTAGTTGCGCCGCTCCTCTGCACGGGTTGTCAGGGAATCACCGCCGGGCACGACAAAGAAATCCGCCAAGTCCGATTTCAGCACGCGAGCAATCGCTGCCAAAGAGGACAGTGAGGGTGCGGTTAGGTTTCGCTCAAGCTGCGAAATGAACCCTGCAGTCAGCTTGGCGCCGTCTGCCACATCCTGGAGCGTTAGCCCCAACTCGCGCCTGCGGTTTCGCAGGTTGCTTCCAAGCGTCTCAAGAGGTTCGTTTGGAACCTGTCGGGCTTGTGCCTTGTTGCTCATTTTGCCCACCACTTTACCTGAACTAAAATCAGGATAGGGAATAGACGCTTGCTGTCAATCAAAATTTACCAGTGGTAAAAACATGAATAGATTGGTTGCAAAGATCTTGAGCGGGCGCCACTGATCGGCAGTGGAAATGCATCAATGAGTCTACGGCAATCCAACCGGATTCTGCCGGAATGTTGTGCGGGTTCTGAAAGTTGGGTGACCAGGCCGGTTCAGCCGGACACCCCCTCGATTCCCTCCCGGGTCTCGGCGATCACCAAATCGACAACCCGGCGGAGTGCCTCCATTCTGGAGTCTCCCTCAACGCGCCGCAGATTGTAGAGATCAGATTGACGATCCGCCCCCGAACCTTGCCTGACGATGTCCAGGGCGTAACGAACCTCGGCTTCGCATCCGAGTGCCTGAGCATCCGGAATGAGATCCTCAATCAGGCCCAACACTTCGTCATGGATGTCCACGACACCTTTCTGCCGCTTGGAATCGCCGAAGAATGCAAACACGCCGTATCGTTGGGCAACCCAGCGATTCTCTGCAATCAACTCGGTCAGCGGTTCGGGCGGCAGTGTACCTTCTCGATCCTGGCGCATGAGCAACCGAATCAGGGACGCGTAAAGTGCTGCAACACAGATAGCATCTTCAAGGCGGGTGCAAACATCGCAGATGCGCATCTCCACTGTGGGATACGTTTGGGAGGGGCGTATGTCCCACCAAAGCTCGCTTGCGTTTTCGATGAATTTCATGCCGCGGTAGTGATCCAGCAGTCGTTCATATTCAGCCCATGAGCCCAGAGGCCCCGGAAGGCCGGTGCGGGGCAGGCAGCCGATTGCTGTCAATCTCCACGATTTGAACCCGGTATTGCCCCCTGAGAAGAATGGAGAAGAGGTGGACAGCGCGTGCAGGAGAGGAAGATGGCGACGGAACGCCGTCATGACCCTGATACGGGATTCGGCATCGCCGAAACCGGCATGAATATGCATGCCGCCAACAATGAAGCGTCGCAGATTGTCCTGCAGGGAATCTGCCAGCCTGTCATAGCGCGCACCCACTGATCTCTCCTGTTCCCGCCAAGAGGCAAATGGATGCGTGGACGCAGCCAGCACTGAGGCTCCGTGTTGCTCCGCGGCATCAATGGCAATCCGCCTGGTTTCCTGCAGGGCTTCGCGCAGTTCTGCAATCGAATGGCAGACACGGGTGTTGGTTTCAATTTGGGACCGCAGGACTTCGCGCACGACCCTGTGCGGGCTTTGCACCCGCTCGCAGGCATCGAAAATAGCGGGATCCGGATCAACCAGCAGGTCACGGGATTCCGGGTCGACAAGGAAAAACTCCTCTTCGATCCCAAGCGAAATCGCGGGGCCATCCTCTTGAGATGCGTTGGTCATTTTTTGCTCCGCGGCCATGTTGTGAGTGAAGGAGCGGAATGCTCGGGCAGTGAACCGCGATCCGACGGGCTTATGCCAAACATGCCAAAGGGAAACTGCGGGTGCCCTGCGCGAGCCGGTTGGCATGCAACTGAGACCTCAATCCGATGCCATGGAGGCGCATTCGCAACATCGCCTGCAGGAATTCCCGCAACAAGAAACCCGGATTGATCCAAACAAGGGATGCGTCGGTCGCTTGCAAATTCGGTTTGTCCAAAAGTGCCCTTCAAGGGTGGACTGAATGTCGGCATTGACATGGAAGGCTCCGATTAAAGCAGCGATTCGTATACAGATATGAGCGCGGTGAGGCCAACCTGAATTTGGCGGGTTCGGAGAACGGAATTTGATGCAGCAACGCAAGGAACTGAGCAGAAATTTGCAATCGTCCTGGAAGGGGCCATGCCCGCACAATTCCATCGCAATGAGTATCCTCTTCCGGGTGTGTCAAATCAGATCTTGACCTGCGCGACCGTTGCCTTCGTGGTGGGCGCCTGCCGGACGTGGGCCATCAGCGGGAAGGCGGCATTCGGAAAACCGGGTCGAATTGCTTCGCTCAGTTTTCGTGGTGTCCCGGAATCTCGTATGGCAGGACGAGTGGAATGGGCCGTTGCCCGCAATGACTGAACATCCTCATCCATCAACGGACTTGCCGTTGGTTCCCCCGAATTGGGAACCGGCATGAATGGCATTCAGGTAGTTTCCGTAACCTTCTGCAGCCCGGATGGCTGATCGGCATTCTCGCCGAGCTTGCGGCAGAGGGTTTCGACGTATGCATAGAACGCCGTTATCTGCGTCAACGGCACCAGCAGCGGGTGGCCGGATTGCGGAATCGCCAACCGGTCGGGTTGTGCCTGATCGTCGGTTACCAGAAATGTTCTTGCCAATCTGCCCTGCAGTTCAGCCTCAGCCGCAAGAATGGATCTTCTGGCACCGTCGGAAGAATCGAACAGGAGCGCCAAAAAGCTCCTGTTTGCCAATACAACCGGACCATGCATGACTTCCGCTGCGGAATATGCCTCTGCGTGCAGCCGGCACGTCTCCTTCAATTTGAGTGCAGCCTCCTGGGCGACCGCATATCCCGGCCCGCGCCCGATGCAAAAGAGCGAACCTGAACGCGCCATCGGAACCTCGGCGCGAGACCAGTCGCAATCCAAGGCCAGGCGAGCGGTATTCGGGAACCTTCTGAGAGACTCTTCAAGCGATCTGTCATTTAGAAATCCGGACAAAACGCCCAAACCGGCAAACAACATGGACACAAATGACTTCGTGGCTGCAACAGCGGTTTCCGGACCTGCAAGAACCGCCAGGGCAATGTCGGATGCCTGCTCCACCGGGCTGCTGGATTGGTTGACGATTGCAACTGTTCGGGCGTTGCCGACGGACGCTGCGCGCACGAACGCCGCGAGGTCGGGACTGCAGCCTGATTGCGAAAAGGTCATGCAAACAAATCCGGAAAGGTTGAGCGGTGCCGAATACACCGACGCCACCGAGGGTCCGATTGAGACCACCGGAATCCCAGTCCTGGATTCAACAACATACTTGAAGAAATTGGCAGCATGTTCAGAGGTTCCCCGGGCGCAGGTCACAAAGCCGCGGGGGCGGTGGACCGACAATTCCCTTCCGAAATCCAGATACCTTTCCAAGCCATTGTCGATCTGACGCTGAAGCACATCAGGAATTTCGGCGATTTCCTTCGCCATTTGGCTTGCCTTGAGGTTTTTTTTCAAGTCAGTCAACTCCCGTGATCATCGACACAATTTCATTCTTGCTCGTTGCAGCGGTTTCGCGCACGCCGATCTGGCGTCCTCGTCGCAGCACACAAATCCGGTCCGACAGTCGAAACACCTGATCCAGATTGTGACTGACGATCAGAACGGCAAGGTTTCGATCCTTGAGCGACAGGATCAGTTCTTCGGCCTTGGCGGTTTCGGCCACCCCGAGCGCAGCTGTGGGTTCGTCCAGAAGAACCAACTTGCTTGCCCAGTGCGTGGCACGGGCAATGGCCACACCCTGACGCTGTCCGCCACTCAGGTCGCGAATTGTCGACCGAACTGATGGAATCCGAACATCAAGTTCTTCGACGAGTTCCTGTGTTTCCTTTCGCATGCGGCTCTTGTTCAGAAGGGCAAGGGGCGGAATTGTAAGTTCGCGGCCAAGAAACAGGTTCATGTAGACCGGTTGCTGGTCGGCAAGGGCAAGATCCTGATAGACGACCTCAATGCCCAAGCTGCGCGCCGAACTCGCACTCGAAAACACCACTGCGCTTCCGTCGAGGTGAATTTGTCCCGAAGTTGGCCGGTGCACTCCGGAGACGATCTTTATCAGGGTCGATTTCCCGGCTCCATTGTCGCCAACGAGCGCAACGATTTCTCCGGCGCCAAGATCCAGTGAGACATCCTGAATGGCAAGAATGGCACCGAACGTCTTGCGGATGCCCTTCAGGGACAGAACCGGCAGGTCAGAAGTCATCGCGCCGAGCAAGCTGCCGTCCATTCGACCTGGACACCGTTTGCGTTCTCGATTGACGTGATTCTTGGATCGCCCCCCGCCACGCCGGATATTCCGACGACATGGGATCGCGTAACGAAGGCTTGGCCCCGAAAACCGAATATCACGGTGTCACCCACAGACGGCCTGTTGGTCCCGGTGGCGTCAATCTTGCCGTAATAGTCGATCGCGGAATAGTCCGGAATCTCCACATCCCGCAGAAATCCGGTCTCGACAGTCGCTTCAGGTGAAACCAACGCCCTGACCTGATAGGCCGGAAAGACTGGGTCGATGTAGAGGCCTCCACCAAAGCAATAGGCAGTTCCGCCGTGGCTGTGGGAAACTTCGGTCAAATAGAGGACAGCAGGATCCTCCGGAAGTTCCTTGACTGCGTGGAGCGGTGTGGTCCCATGCAGGCCGTTTCCCGGTTCACACTGTGTTGCACCGGCGTCCGCAAGCATCGGCAGGACAATGGAAGACGTGGTTCCGGGAGCATTGACCTCAATGTTCCTGCGACCTGTCGCCGCCAGCTTTTCGGCTGCGGCAGAAAGTGTGGAGAAGTTGGGGGTTGGCTTGACGCTGCATGTCGCTGAATCGAAGAGCAGTGCCGGAAATGTCGTGATGCCGGCAAAGTTGGCACCATCAAGCTCGTCGATCATATCCGCAACCGCGATTATGTCGCGAGCTGGAAACCCACCTTCGTGCCCGGAGTAGAAACAGTCGCCCTCCGCCTGGATCCTGGTCAGCAACTTTTGCTCGCGTCCGGCCCCTTTTGATGCAATCGCGGCTTCTAGCCCCTTTTCGCTGTTGAACACCGTCCAGAAGTCGGGAGTCAGGCGGGAAGCGGCAAAATCTGCCTCGGCGCGGGGAACCTGCACCAAGTGGCCGAGATGTCCCGTTTTCAATCCGGCTCGGTCGCATGCAACCGCACATGCCATGTCGACGGCAACCGAACGCTGAATTCCGGCGCGCATTACGGCTTGGCAGAACCCGGAATGACGCCCAACTTGTTTGGTCATCGCAAAAACCGAAAGGCCAAGTTGCTTTGCTTTTGCACCAAAAAGCAGGGCATTCCTTTCAACGGCATCAAGGTCAATGACGTACGAGTTTGCCGGAATTTTGTTTTCCCGGTGCAGATTCATCGCCGCCAGGACGAAATCTGGATTGCGTCGCATCAGGGAATTGAGGAACATTTTCGTTTCCTTGTTTCAGTGAGACGTGTCGCGAAGCGAAACAGCAACTGCGATGAGTATTATCAATCCCCTGACTATCATCTGATCCGATACGCTCAGGCCCATGAGGATCAACCCGTTGTTCAGCATTCCCATGAGGAGTGATCCGAAAAGGGCCCCAATTATTGAACCCTTGCCTCCCTTCAGTGCCGTTCCCCCAACAATGACGGCTGCGATCACGGTCATAAGGTCGCTTTCACCCAAGGTGTATTTGGCGGCCTGCAGCCTTCCAGCATATAGAATGCCGGCAAGCCCCGCGGTCGCACCGCAGAGGGTGAGCACCAGGAACCGCACCCGCTCGATCCGGATTCCGGCAACCTGAGCCGCACGCGGGTTGTCTCCCGTTGCCAGCACATGTGCGCCAAACCGGGTGTGCCAATAAAGGAAGTGGCCAACCGCCACCGCCAGAATGGTCCAGATCACCAGGGAAGGAACCGATGCAAGTTTGCCTGAACCAAAGATGCCGGTGAAACTGTCGTTGATCACCGGAATGGAACGCAGATTCGTCATTGATCTGGCAATTCCGGCAAAGAGTCCAAGGGTGGCGAGGGTAACTAGAAAGGACGGCAGCCGGAGATATGCGACCAGCACCCCGTTCAGGGCACCGATCAACGTTCCGGCTCCAATCCCTGCCAAGACTCCAACCAGCATCGGGTAATCCTGCAGAACAACGGCTGCGGCAAGTGCCGACACCGCTACGGCAGAACCAAAACTGAGGTCGAATTCACCTGCACTTATGACAAAAACCAGTCCGATCGCCATGATGGTTGCAGGCGCGGTTTGTAACACGATGTTGGTCAGATTGCGCGTCGTAAGGAACCCGTCATCGTGAAGTGTGAAGGAAAAGAACAAAAAAATGGTGAAAAAGCCGACATAAATGACCGACTTTTGCAGGTCGAATCCCTTGGGAACTCCAATCCGGCTCATCTTCATCCGGCGTTTCGATTATAGTGATGCCACAGGCGGACGACGCCCGCCCGCGGCAGATTTGTTGTGTCAGTTTCCAGCCATAACGGAAGCGGGAGGGGCTATCCTGAGTGACTGCATCCAACCTTCGGCCACGTTTCCGGCCGTTACTGTAATTGCAGGTGCTACCGCAAACGGTGGAACCTTTTCGCCAAGCAGGCCAAGCACTCCTGCAGCTGCCATTGCCCGTCCCAGTTCGTAGGCCTCGTCGGCTATGATGGCAATGACGTTGCCACCCCGAACCATGTCAAGTGCAATTGGCTCGGACAGATCCAGCGTAACAATCTTCGTGCTCGTGTTTCCGTTTGCCCGCAACGCCGCAAGCACCCCTTCCGCAGGCCCGGCCCAAGTAACGTATATGCCGCCGAGGTCCGGATTCTTGAGCAACATGGCGTTTGCAATCTCTTCGGCGCGTGCAGGATCGCTGATGCCCTGTTCTGCGACTATCGATATGTTCGGATAATCATTCTCGATCGTGGTTTTGAATGCATTGTCGCGCTGATTGGTAACGTAATAGTTGGCGTCATGGAAAATCCAACCGACCGAGCCAGAGTTGCTCATTGCCGCGGCCAATGCGTCCGCAGCCTGCTTCCCCATCTGGAAGAGGTCGTCGGTGACGATTGCCGCGTAGTGGTCCGGATGGACATACCCTGCCGGAAGATTTGAGAGAAACACCAGGCTGACACCAGCTTGTTTTGCTTCCTCGAATGCAGCCGCCGAAGTCACCGGATCCAACGGCAGGGAAAGGATGATGTCGGGGCCTTTGGTCATTGCCGTCTCAATGTCACTGCGCTGCTTTGCCGCATCGAATGCGGCATTGGTCGTTGCGACAACCTCAATCCCCAAACGGGTGAACTCATCCGTTGCACCGGCTGTGACGGCATTCACAAAATCGGACTGGTCATGCCAGAGCATTGCGGCGGTGTGGTTGCCGGCCCGAACTGCCTCTTCACTTGCCGCTGGAACCACGATTGACGAGGAAGGGGTTGCGCTTTCGCCGTTCGGCCCGATCGTCTGAGCGAAGGCCGCAGTGCTCGCAATGCCGAATGACGCTGCACTGAGCACGGCTTTCAGGATGTAATTCATGTTGCTCTCCTTTGTGGTGTGTAATTTGGAACTCACGCTGCCCCGCCAACGCCGCAATATCGCAGCGAAAACAGGGCAAATGAGCGAATTGCCGACAGGTATTGCCGAACGTCAATGCGTTCATGGACGGTGTGCGCCACGCTTATGTCGCCAGGGGCGCAGTAAACGGTCGGACAGCCGACTTCGTTGATCAGGAATGGGGACTCGGACCAATAGGGAGCACCGCCAATTGAGCCTGAATTGCCGGAAACATCGTTGATTGCACTGGACAGCAACAGTGCAGCCGGCTCGTCGGGCCTAATTTCGGCGGGCGATCCACCGAGCGGATGGTCTCTGCCGGATGGGTAGGACACCTCAATCGAAATGCCGGCCTGTTCCGGGACAGTCCGCAGCGCCGCCTCAAACATGGCAACCGCGGTGTCAACGTCTTCGCCTGGCCTGAGTTTTCGTATCAGCGACATCCGGCATTCGCCGGGCACAGCTATATAGCCGCCGCCGTTGATTCCGGTTACCAGGATTGACGATGCTCCGACCAATTCGTGCTTGGGGCCCGCAGCAAGTTCCTTTTCGTGACACCAGATCGCAGACAACACGGAATGTGCGGCTTTCAGCGCGTCGGCGCCGAGTTCCGGCTTGCCGAAGTAGGCCGACTTTCCGCGAACCGAGATTTCGGCAATGAAGAATCCGATCTGTGCAGTGCAGACATCAAGATTCGTCGGCTCGACATAGATGGCGAAATCCGGTTTTGGAATTTCTCCCGATTCAACCAATCCGGCCAGTTTCTTTGCACCGGCACTCCTGCCGGTTCCCGGCTCGCCGCTCTCCTCGTCTCCGACAAATGCAAATGAAACGCTTCCACCAAGTTGAAATCCCGCAAGCTCAAGCAAGCGAATTGAAGCCAATGACGCGCAGATTCCACCCTTGAGATCGCATGATCCGCGGCCCCAAATCTCACCGTCGATCAATGCTGCCGAAAACGGGTCCTCCTGTTGCAGGCCTTGCCATTGTTCTTTCCATCCCTTTACGTGGACGGTGTCGGTATGGCCGACATAGATGAGGGCAGGACCGGGAGCCGTCCCGGTCAACCGGCCCCAAACATTGACCCGTCCCGGCTGGAATTCGGCCGAGCCGGTGTCCAGCCCAAATTCCTTCATTTCCTCTCGGAGCAGTTCGGCATATCCGGTTTCGTTTCCGGTTATGCTTTCACAGTTGATGGCGCGACGCAGCAGGGCGATGTCCGCCTCGGGATTCTGGGCCTGCTCAAGCCGGTTGATGATCGCGTCGGTGTTCATGCCGCAGCGGAGACAAAGCGATCGATTTCGGGGGGAGGCACTGCGAATTCAACCTCGGTCATCCCGCCGGCAAACACGGCGAGATGCAACCGGGACAGTGCAACGGCCGCTCCACCGGCAATTGCCGCATGATGACCCAGAAGGGATTTTTCGATGCGGATGGGGCGCGGAAAACACTCGGGAAGAAATCGCACAACCAGATTCAGCAACTCGTCCCTGGAGCCGATTGAACCGCCAATGACGATGCAGGACGGATCAACCACGGAAACAATTGCCGCCAGTGCGCGTGCGATTTGCCTTGCGACGAATTCAAGTGTTTGTGTCGCAGCCTTGTCACCGTTGCTGGCTGCATCGAACACTTCCGGAACAGATTTGGTGATCCCGGTTAGGCTGGAGTATTTCTCGATGATGGCAAGTGATGCAGCCACCCTTTCGAGTGCGCCGGCCTTCTTGCTTTCCTCGTCAAAGGGATCAGTCCCGAACGGCAAATATCCCACTTCGCCGGCGGTGCCAAAGGAACCTCTCAGCAATTGTCCGCCAACAACCAGTCCGGCACCGATGCCGGTGCCAATGGATACATAGACAAGGTCGTCATTCTCACCGCGCCTGGTGAGCCAATGCTCGCCCAGAGCGGCAAGATTGACGTCGTTCTCCACAACTGTCTCAATTCCCAACGACTCTTGCAGCAGGCGCGATACGTCGATCCGATCAAGCCCGGGAATGTTTGGAACCATTCTGATTCTTCCGGTTTTCGGATCTGGCGCGCCCGGAACGCCCACCACTGCCGAGCGGACCTTTTCGGCATTCAGGCCCGCCTGTTTGGTCGTGCTCCGGATCAGTTCCGCAATCTGGCGAACCACCGCCTCTCCGCCCGCCCGGTCGGTCGGGCGCACCGTTTCCGCGACAACAACTCCCGTGAGATTGCAGATTGCAACTCGAACCTTGAAGCCGCCCAAATCAACACTCGCAACCGCAGCGGCATCCGGTGAGATCTCGTAAACGACGGCGCGCCGGCCAACATGTCCCTCTGTCCTGCCAACCGTCCGAACCCAACCATTCTCTTCCAGTCCGGACACAATTTCCGAGACCGTTTGCTTTGACAGACCGGTGATCTTGGCCACACTCGCTCTTGAGGTTGGACCATATTGGGAAATCGCCTGAACGATCCTGCTGACTGACATCCTTCGGGAAATGCTTGAACTGTCCAAAACTGTATTCGCTTAATTTGTTCGTTCTGTGACTGAACTAATGAAATTGAGGTCCCAGGTCAACATTTCGTTCGCTCCAACATGAACATCATTTTGGGCTGTATCCGTGTCGCGCCTGTGCAGCGGCAATTTGGGTGGATCTCGTTTCCTGCCGGTTGTTCAACGGCCGGCTTGCGGGGCAGGCAGGCAAAACGCTGCCCGCAGCCCTTTGGTCAATCGCCCTCGAATTCGCAGAGGCAGTGCACCTGATAGCCAAGGCGCTCCAGTTTTCTGCGGCCGCCGAGGGCCGGAAGATCAATCACGAATGCGCATCCGACAACATCCGCTCCCAGGCGCTCCAGCAGTGAAATGCCTGCGGCTGCGGTTCCTCCGGTTGCAAGCAGGTCGTCAATGAGAAGTATCCGTTCTCCGGCATCGACCGCATCGTCGTGAATTTCCATGGTTTCGCTGCCATATTCGAGCTCATAGGATTCAGAGATGGCCGGGCCCGGCAACTTGCCCTTTTTCCTGACCAGGACAAATCCGGCCGATATTTGGTGCGCAACCGCCCCCCCGATCACAAAGCCCCTGGCCTCAAGTGCTGCAACCTTGTCGATCTTTTCGCCTGAATAGGGGTGGAGGAGCTGATCGACTGCCATGCGGAGACCGCGCGCGTCACTGAACAGGGTGGTTACATCACGAAATTGTATGCCAGGTTTCGGAAAATCCGGGATCGTTCTCACGAAGTCCTTTACGGTTTGCTTGTCCGGCATGCCGCCTCTCCACCACGTTACTGCGGTTTCAGTCCACTACACCCTGTGGTGCGCCGTCATCATTGGCCCAATACCCTGCCGGCAACGGCATCAAGTTTGGCGGCCAGCTTGGATTCGGCTGCTCCGGCACTGAGTATTGCCGAGTCGAGCGATCGATCGCAACCTTGACTGCATCGCTGCCTTGCACCGCCAATTGTGCTTGGAAGCCTCTCGACGAGTTCCTTTGCCTTTGCGGTGTTGCCCGTCAGCGTCCGGATGATCTCCGTTACGTCGACTTCACCATGTTCAGGGTGCCAGCTGTCATAGTCGGTGACCATTGCAATGGTGGCGTAGCAGAGTTCTGCCTCACGGGCGAGTTTTGCCTCCGGCATGTTGGTCATGCCGATGACATCGCAATCCAAAGTCTTTCGGTACATGTTCGACTCGGCGAGTGTGGAGAACTGCGGTCCCTCCATCGCAAGGTATGTGCCTTGCTCGTGAGAGGTAATTCCCAGGTCTCGGGCAATCCGAAGGCATGCCGAGGATAGCCGTCGGCAGGTCGGGCGGGCCATCGACACATGGGCGACACACCCGGTTCCAAAGTAACTTTTGTCGCGGGCGAAGGTGCGGTCGATGAACTGGTCCACGAACACGAAGTGGCCAGGTGCCATGTCTTCGCGCAGTGACCCGCAAGCGGAAACGGAGACAATATCTGTGGCACCAAGTCGTTTGAGGGCATCGATGTTCGCGCGGTAGGGGATTGATGTCGGCGAATGAACATGGCCGCGCCCGTGCCTTGGCAGGAATGCAACGGGGCATCCATCAAGCGACCCGGTTAGGATTTGGTCAGATGGTGCCCCCCAGGGAGTATCAACAGAAATCCACTCAGGTTTCTCAAGTGAATCAATTTCATAGAGCCCTGATCCGCCGATTATGCCGAGGAATGTGTCAGCCATTTGAAATCGTCTCCGAGCGGGGTGGCCTGCCGATGGTATCGTTGGTTCAAGAGTAGTTCCGATACCTTGGTCGCGCAAGCGACCCTGGCCATGGTCTTCTGTGGCAGGGCAGTCTGAATATGAAAAAAAATCCCACTTTTGGAAGGGCAAATCCCGAACGGGTGTTTCGCTTGCCGTTGGGAGCTGCCGCCGGAAAGCCATCGCATTCAGGGGAGGCGGCGGCCAACCCAGGTCAAACCAAATACAGTTGCGACACCTTTGGAATGAAAGCCAGATCTTGGGATTGGCCCTCCCCAAGAAAGCGAAGTGCCCACGTTCTTGGCATCCACGGCGACCATGCCCTACGACATTGGTTCAATGCAAATGCACTTCAAGAATTCAGAAGTGCGAACGCGACCCGGTTCAATACATGTTCACATGCCATGCGGATGCCAATGCGCAGAAGGCAATTCCCAATTGATCCAACCAAACCATCCCCATTCAGACAAGTTATACCTTCTCCCAACCAAAAGGCAGTCAATTGTCGTGGCGGAAGGTGGTGTTGGGTGCAGTATCCTCAATCCAGTTGCTTCCGATTGGAGTTCCTCCGTCGAATTGGATTGCAGATGTTCCGATCTGCAACAAGCGACGAAAAACAACGAGAGAAGTCACGTGTGCCGTTACAGGGATTCCAATCAACGCCGAATGGAATCGGTCAGCAATTTTATGACTTCACCCAACAGAACGAGGGCCGTTCCTGAAAAAGCCGAGAGGAGTTCTTCAACCTTCAGCATTCTCAGGCAAGAGCTCAGAGCCGCAAGCCGGGTTCAAGTTGACCTTAGTGCATAGGGAACATTTCTGTTCCCATCAATGCTGAAGCCAATTGCAGGTGCCACAATCGGCACAAATGGCCATTGCCAAGCAGTCCGTCCAATTGCACTTATTGAACCAACGACTGTTGCGGTGCAGAATCCCGCGCATCAGGATGTCCCTGCCGCGCTTTGGCGCTTGCCGGCAGGGCCAGCCGAATTGCCGTGCACTTGAATACGACTTTCGGATGTGCACGAATTGGAACTTGAACAGAACGGAAGCTACGGCGGGCTTCGCCATATCCAATTGTCGGTCAGCACATCCTTTCGTCAGGAAATGTGATTCGGGCAACCGGAAACAAATCCCGGCCGTCGGGTCGAGGAGGTGGCCGAAGCAGCTTTCGACCGAGAACCTGCTGAACTCTGAATTTTGCCGGAAGCTCCAAACTGGATTTGTTCAATGAATATAGATAGTTGATCTGTCTTCAGGTTTGCAGGCATCAGCTGCTTGTTGCCAATTCGCAACTGACACAGAAATTGTTCCTCTGCAGACTCCCAATTCAACGCAGCCTCGAAGATTGTTGCCTGGATCGGTGGGCCGGAAACGGCTGGAAATGGAGGGATGATTTTGTCTTCAGTTTATTCCCAGTTCGAATTCACCTTCCGGTCGGTTGAATTCAATCAAATTGAGAGGTTAACATGAAAAAGTTGCTCACAGCAACGACTGCCTTGGCTCTTGTCTGCGGAGCCGCAGCTGCCGAGGTGACGGTTGGCGGAGATGCCAGATTTGGTTTGTCATACGATTCAGAAGCTGACAACCAAGTTTCCGTCCATCAGCGGTTCCGGGCGAAATTTAGCGCATCGGGAACGACCGATGGTGGCCTTGCTTTCAGCGGTGAGGCAAACATCAACAGCGAAAGTGGTGCGGCTGCAGATGGGGTCGTCAGCGTGTCTGGTGCCTTCGGCAAGTTGGCTTTCGGCGCATTGGATGCTGCCGATACCCTGGCCGGCGGGATTGCTGATGTCGGAATTAAGGGGATCGGCGTTGATGATGTTGCAGAGGGCGGTCTCCGCAATTATACCGATTCCGGCAATCTCATTCTGTACACGCAATCCTTCGGCAGCCTCAACTTCGGAGTGTCGGCTTCCCCCGGTGTCACCCCCGAAGACGGCGCCGACCCCTCAGTCAGCGATGACGACACATTTGCGGTTGGCATGAACTTTACGGCCTCCGGAATGAAGATCGGGCTCGGATTTGACAGCGAGGAGACCGTGAGTTTGGGCGCGAGCTACACCACTGGCCAAATAACGGCCAGCGCCTATTTTGCGGAGCGGGATGGGGACGACGGCGCAGGGGTCGACGTGTCGTACTCCATGGGCGCCACAACAGTGACACTAGTCGCTGCTACGAACAGTGCCGATGTGAATGGCTTCGGCATGGGTGTATCCCATGATCTTGGCGGCGGAGCATCGTTGGTCGCGGGCTTTGCACAGGTCCCCGGTGCCGTTGCTGGCGAAGACAAAAATGGTGCAGAGGTCGGGCTTACGTTCGCATTCTGAACCGAAACGATCAAATTGGGTAGGAGCGGCTTCGGTCGCTCCTTTTCTGTGACCGCAACGGCAAGCCCGCAAAGCTGGGGCCATCAACGGTTGGTCAAGACATTCTCACGCTATTATTGGTCGCGTTCGGTGTGAGGTGGGCTTCGGCCGGAAACCCAGTTTTTCGACGGAATTCCGCCGATTTTGGATCATTCTGGTGGATTGCGGGTCTGGCCGAACCGCCGACGGTGCGGTTTCGCAGTTCGGAATGCGGTTTCGGAAGTCGAACCGAAGCGGGGCCGGTGTTGAGTGCAGGGTCTCAGACTATTCGGTCATGAACCGGGCGGTTTTCTCACGTTCCCTGTGTGCATCTATTTTGTTTGATCTGGCACAATCCGTTACAGGTCGACTTTCCCAAACGGACATTTTCGGGCAGCAGCGCCAGCCAGTCAGCATCCATGTTTTCTGTCAAGCGATTTTGTTGGGGATTTTCCGGGTTCTGAAAGTCCCTTCCACAGGTAATCCGAGGGTTTTCCACAGTTCGGCCTCCTCTTTGGGCGCGCCAGCCGGCCCGCTAAAGATGACCACGGGATTGCCTGTGTCACCGGGTTTGTTGGCGCCGGCGGCAGCAATCAAGACGGTGTCCGCTCCGTCCAGATGCGCCGGTCGCGCAGAATGGCGTTGGCAAGAACAATCAGGTGTCGCATCACCGCAACGAGAGCAATCTTGTGGCGTTTTCCCCTTTCCCTCAGCCGGTCATGAATCGCCTTCATGCCCCGGTTCCAATACATCGCCGACATCGCTGCCATATAGGGGAGATCGCGGGGCCGGCACCGTCCGCAGTTTGTCCGCCGCATTCCCTCCATGGTTCCACTGTCCCGGGCCATGGGCGCCACGCCGATCAGGGCCGCTGCCTGGCGGTTGCTGATAATGCCGAGCTCGCTCATTTGGCAGATCAGCGCAGCGGAGGTGACCGGGCCAATGCCGGGGATCGAATTCAGGACCCGGTAGCTCTCGGCATGGGTCGCCTTGCCGGAAATCAGCTGCTTGATTTGCCGGTCATATCGGGCAATGGCATTGTCGAGACTGGCAATGACGCCGGGAACCACCTTGCTCGACAGTGGATCGTCGACCTCGGTGAGGGTGGCTTTCAGTGCCATGCGCTGATCGACGAACTGTTCCCGGACAACAAGTATGTCACCGAGACGCTCAAGGAACCCACCACGCGGCTGCGTGAGCGGCAACTCCGCAAACGCATCAAAGGCGGCAAGCACCCGTGAATCGGCCCGGTCGGACTTTGCCAGCTGGCCGGTGGCCTTTGCAAAATCCCGGAAAGAGAGCCGCGAGGCCAAACGACAGGTACAGGGGCGTCTTCGGCGGCCCAGGCCCGGTACGACCATAATTTTGGTAACATCGCCTTGGCCTTGTCGGCAGGAACAAGCGGTTCCGACAACGAATTTGCGGTCGGTGTGAGTTTCGATGCTTCCGGTGCGACAATCGGATTCGGTTAAGGCAGCAGGAAGACCATTGGCGTCGGTGTCGGGGGCAGCACGGGACAGTCGTCGGTCAACCCCTTCCATGTCAGGGGAAGTGAGGGTTTCACACAATTTGGATCAGAAAATTTGTCAGACCCGGAAGATGGTAGTGGCACTGGTACTCACAAAGATGACGGCACGCATACGGTGGACAGGCTCGTTTCCGAGGGCATGGCGTCTGCAGCGGCATGACCCGCCGCAAATCCTGCCTAGCTTGTTCCCGCAAGAGCCGCGATCCTAGCTCGACTTCCTGCAAATTTCATTGATTCATCCACCTTCGGTACTGATTGTATCAACAGGATTGAAACTGGTGATCGAATCTTCCGATTACCTCTCGTTAAATTCCGGCTTTCTTTGATCGCCCGAATTTTGTTAGGGATGACCGAAAGTCAAGCGGGGACAGGAACGATTCCGGCCTGTGTGATTGATGGTTGACAGCTCCTACTTCGAAAACGTGGACTCGCACCTAATTCCCGACCGGAACGAGTTCATGGTGGAAACCCATGCCCCGAGGAAATTCCGCTGGGCCTATCACCACCATGCTTCGGTGGAGGTCAATTTCCTGACCGGATGCGCCATTGAGTATTCGTTTTCCGGCAAGCGGGTTCGCGTGCCGCCGGGAAAGATGGCAGTGTTTTGGGGAGCGATCCCGCACGGAGTTGTCGACGTTATGGGCGAAGGCCACATCGTCAACGTATACATTTCACTGGCTCAGCTGATGAAGTGGCGGCTCCCAAAGCCATTCGTCGACACAATTGTCAGTGGAGCGTTTTTGGCGGTCAAGCACACAAATTCTGCGGATGGAGCCGCTTTCGAGAATTGGGCTCAGGAGTACCAAATTGACAATGCGGCATGGCGCTATCTCCTGCTTGGTGAAATCGAGATGCGCTTGAGGCGGTTGGCCTTGGAGGGTTACGACATTCTCCTTGTGGGCTCGATGGCACCTGACGTTGACGTGGCTGGCCGCGCGGCAATGAGATACATTGACGGAATGCTGCGGTTCATAGCGGACAACTTCGCGCGGCCAATTGGCGTTCAGGATGTTGCAAGGCATGCCGGCCTGTCACAGAGTTATGCGATGTCCCTCTTCAGGCGTGCTGTTGGTGTTCCCATCAAGGCATACATCACACGCCTCCGCCTCAACCACGCTCAAATGCTTCTCGCCAACTCCGACCTGAAGATAATTTCGGTCGCGATGGACAGCGGATTCAATTCACTGTCAAGCTTCTACGAGGCCTTTCAAACCCATGAGGCCAGGACTCCGGCAGCGTTCAGAAGGGAAACGCGTCAGTAAACCGTTGACCTGACCGCGCTTTCAGGGATGTGCCGAACGTGTATCTTCTCAAGGCCAAGTGCGTGGGCTTTTGCGAGTCGGTGTATGCCATCGAGAATCATCAGGCGACCGCGGTTTTGAAAGACCTCCAGTGGATAGGCAAGGGAAGCGGATCTCAATCGCTCCGATTCTGTTGGGTGATTTGCCGGGAACTCAAGAACTTGTCGGGGCGTTACTGCGTAGGGTCGACCTTCTTCGTTGGGCCAAACCGGAACGTCGAGGTGCCATTCGAGTTGCACAAGGGGCAATTCAACGATCGGGAGGTCGAGATTCCAAAGCTCCCCGACATTCCAATCAATGGAGTACCAGTAGTCCGAAATGATCTCGGGTCGTCCCTGTTTCGCCGTGTCCTGCATGGTATAGAAATTGAATTCCGTAAACTTAGGATACAAATTCGGTAGCGTCGCCATAGCAGTTTCCTAATTTGGCGTGAACGGGTGGCCGGTCGGCCACACAGCTGTTTGATATAAGTGGGAAGGTTGGCAATGGCGTCCAGACCAAAGATCGCGTTCATCGGTGCGGGGTCAACGGTGTTCATGAAGAACATTGTCGGCGACATTCTCCAGCGTGAGGCGCTTGCCCGTGCCCACATCGCCCTCATGGACATAGATCACAGCAGGCTTGAGGACGCACATGTCGTTGCGTCGAAAATCGTGTCTTCGCTTGGGGTTGGAGCAACGATTTCAACCCATTGCGACCAGCGTGAGGCAATTGACGGCGCCGATTTCGTGATCGTGGCGTTCCAGATCGGCGGCTACGACCCTTGCACAATCAACGATTTCGAGATCCCCAAGAAATTTGGACTGCGCCAGACCATCGCTGACACCCTCGGCATCGGCGGAATCTTTCGGGGCCTTCGCACCGTACCGCATTTGTGGAGGCTTTGTGCGGACATGAAGGAGCTTTGCCCTGACGCCCTCATGCTCCAATACGTGAACCCGATGGCAATAAACATGTGGGCCATTTCGGCGAAGTATCCGGAAATCAGATCCGTCGGCCTTTGCCATTCAGTTCAGGGCACCATCGGTGAACTTGCACATGACCTCGAATTGCCGGTCGACAGAATTCGATACCGCTGTGCCGGCATAAATCACATGGCGTTCTTTCTGACACTTGAGGAGGTGATGGAGGACGGCTCGCATCGGAACCTCTACCCTGAGCTATTCAGAGGCTATGCGGCGGGGAGGATGCCGAAGCCCAACCGCTTTAATCCGCGTTGCCCCAACATGGTCAGGTACGAAGTGATGACGAGGTTGGGATATTTCGTGACCGAGAGTTCGGAGCACTTTGCCGAATATGTGCCTTGGTTCATCAAGAATGGTCGAGGTGATTTGATTGAAGATTTTGGGATTCCACTGGACGAATACAAGAAGCGTTGTGAACAACAGATCGAACGCTGGGAACGGCAAATGCAGGAATATCGCGATGCGGAATTCGTTGAGGTCGAGGCAAGCCACGAATATGCATCCGAGATCATTGGCTCGATATGGAACGGGTGTCCGTCGGTCATATATGGAAATGTCCCCAACACCGACCTGATAAGTTCACTCCCCCGCGGCTGCGCCGTTGAGGTTCCTTGCCTTGTGGACCGGAACGGGGTGCAACCGGTTCGTGTCGGAGAATTGCCGCCTCAGTTGTCGGCGATCATGCGTACTAATGTCAACGTTCAGGAGCTTACGGTTGCGGCGTTGCTGGAGGAAAATCGGGAGCACATATATCATGCTGCCATGATGGATCCGCATACAGCGGCCGAACTCGACCTGAGACAGATATGGAACATGGTGGACGAACTCATCAGGGCGCACGAACAATGGTTGCCGGAATGGGCTGTCGGAAAGAGGCGGTTGCGAGTGGCCTGACCGGATTGGCGAATCCGCGGGAGCAAGCTGAAAATGATTGCCCGGTTGAACATGGTGCTTTTGGCTTGGGGCTTGGGTCGGCAGTCCATTGAAGGCAGCTGACGGATTTCCGAAGCGCTTTGCCGTAGTCGGCGGAGGCACTGCTGGATGGCTTTCCGCACTTGTTCTGCAGGATGCGGCCAGGCGGCTCGGACTCGACCTGTGCCTGACGGTGATTGAGTCGACCAGGATTCCGACCATTGGAGTCGGGGAGGGCACGACCGCAGTCTTCAGGGGCTTCCTTCATCAACTTGGCTTGGATGAACTGGAGTTTCTGCGCGAGACAGGCGCGACGATCAAGTACGGTATTCGGCATCGCGACTGGCGAAGCGTTGGTGTTACCTACGACGGTCCCATTGACGATCCGCACACGATCTGCCCTCCCGCCCCGGGTTCTGAATCCGCTTGGCTGGATCAGTATTGCATTTCGTCCGGCCGCCCGGTTTCTGACTATCATCTCTTCACACATTTGATGCAACGCTCACTGGCACCGTTGATCCTTCGGAGGGGCAGGGAGCCCTTGGCGGTTGCTCCGTTTCACCATGCCTATCATTTCGATCAAGCTCTGGTAGGCAGATACCTGAGGCAGAAGTCAGGAAACGTCGCCCATGTCGATTCAATGGTGACGGGAGTCCGGCGAGACAGCCAATCGGGTGACATTCAGGCTCTTGTTCTGGAGGGCGGAATAGAGCTGCCGGTTGACTTCGTGATTGACTGCACGGGTTTTCGCCGGATGCTCATAGGAGATGAAATGGGGGCAAAATGGATGCCCTATGGAGACACTCTGCCGGTCAACAGGGCAATGCCGTTCTGGCTTCCACACGAAGGTGGTGCGGACATTCCGCCCTACACTCTAGCGGGTGCCATGGGCTCGGGTTGGATGTGGCAAATTCCTACTCAATCGCGATTGGGTTGTGGATACGCATATTCAGACCAATTTCTGACGCCAGAACAGGCACAAGCCGAGATCGAAGGTGCACTTGGCAGGAAGATTGAGCCCCGCAACGACATCCGAATCAATTCGGGCAGGCTTGACCGCTCATGGATCGGCAATTGCCTTGCCACGGGTCTTGCCCAGAGCTTCTTCGAGCCACTGGAAGCGACGTCCATCCACGGCACGCTCGTTCAGATGCTCCTGTTTGTGCAGTTTCACCTTAAGCCGCTGGTCCAAGGAGCTCCAGCCAGCCGAGAAGACTACAACAGGGCGGTCGGCCAGCAGGTTGATGATTTTTGCACCTTCATCAATATTCACTATGTCAGCGAACGACGCGACACACCGTTCTGGCGACATGTCAACGCCAATTGCATCGGAAAAAACGCACGGTTGCGGCTCAGGCAGTGGTCCGAGCACACGCCTCTCCGCAGTGACTTCATTCCTTTGCCGGGTGATCTGCCCCACGTCATGGAACAGCTGTATATTCCAGTGCTCGACGGCCTCGGGTTGTTGCGCAGAGATGTGGCAAGAGCTGAACTCGCGGCCAATCCGAAGCTGCGCGCCCATGCAAGAAAGACATCCAAAAAGCTCATAAGGGAATTTCGGTTGGCGGCAATGAAATTGCAGAGCCACAGGGAATTCCTTGAAGCTCTCCACGACTAGGTGCCGGCAAAAGCGAAACCGGCGGAGCCTGACAATTGGAAACATCGAACGTCATCAATCAAGGATGGACGCTTCAAGATGGATTCGGAGGCCTGGCCGAACGGTTTGTGAGAGGTCAATCGGTCGGCCCTGACAACAATGTCGGTTGTTGTTCCAATTCGGTGAGGCGACCTGCTCGAGAGGAAATTCGCTCGTTCGCGAGCTTGACTGTCGGCCGAACGTCATTGGAGTCCAAACCGAAGCGAATCACAACGACAGCACAGATTTGGGTTTTCGCTGTTGCAGGCATGTCGACAGCCTGGGATTCGCCGGCACCTGCTTCTGCGGGCCGTCGCGGGGGTTCTTTCGGCACAATTATCGGCCAAGCCAGGTGCTGCTGAACCGTCTCACTCCCGCCCAACGCCCGATCGTCATGCCCCACAAGCCACCCCTGACGCCTCCCGCAGCGCAGAAGCCCTGATGTTGGCTGGTTCCAGCGAAATGAACCCGACTTGGGTGGTGCGGCCAGAGCCGCAGCTGCCGCCACAAGCAGAAGCAGCACCGCGCATGTCGTGATCTGCTGTCATAATGTTGTGCGCATTCCCAGCTCAGCAACCCGGGACTTCAAACTAAATCACTCCAATTTTCAGCAGAAGTTCCCGAAGCCAGGCCGGGATGTCTTCGGCTGCACGGTTGTCGGGCAGGTCGCGGGGACTGTCCTTCGTTTCGAGATAGCGCCAGCCCTGAAAGGGGCGGCGGGGCATGGGAAACGTCCGGATGATAGCCGGATCAAGAATTATGGCGCACCGAGTAATGCCATCGGAAGACATCCTGCTTTCAAGATCGGTAATTCGCTGCCTGGCAAGTATCTGACCCTGGAATACCCAGTAGAGCGAACCTCCGTTGAGCACTTCATCTGCCCGGCGCGGTCGCGAACGTGTAACATGTTCCGGAACAGTGCAAATTCCCGACCGCATGCGCTCACCCTGCCACTTCTCAAGATTCTCAACCGAACCTGATCCGACGCAGAGCTTGACGAGGTTCACATGTTTGTTCGCCATTGGGGCCGATCCTCCATTGGCCGAAAACTAGTCTTGAGACCGCCGGGGTGCAACGGTTGACACGAAGCAGGCGTGGTCTGGGGTGGCATGCAGATACCCAATTGACCATGCGCCACGGGCCGGAATTTGCCAGCCGTAGATTGTGTCAAACACGCAGGATCTGCCGGATCGGGAAATTGTTGGGTCTCTGCAGTTTGAATTTCGGGGCGGAATCACTATTCTTGGCATAGCATGCAGAATGGAAAAGGCTTCATGTCACTCAAACCCACCCAGTTAAGGCCGGTTGACCTCGTTTGGAATCGGATTCGGTCTGAAGCGAAGGCTATAATTGCAAAGGAGCCGCTTCTTGGGGGATTGGTGCACACTACTCTTCTGCATCATGCCACACTTGAGGAGGCACTGGCGTACCGGCTGGCAGTAAAGTTGTCGTCGGTCGAAATGTCTGAACAGATAGTGCGGGAAATTGCCGAGGATGCATATGCGTCCGACCGTTCACTTGGTGAAGCTGGAAGGGCCGACATTGCCGCTGTTCTGGACCGGGATCCGGCGTGCACGACTTTTGTTCAGCCGTTGCTTTATTTCAAGGGATTCCAGGCTCTTCAGGGTTATCGGATCGGCAATTGGCTCTGGAAGCATGGCCGCAGGGATTTGGCCTATTTCCTTCAGATGCGGATTTCAGAAATTTTCGGCGTCGACATCCACCCGGCCGCGGTGATGGGGAAGGGGTTACTCATTGATCACGCCCATTCGATCGTGATCGGCGAAACTGCCGTTGTCGGCAATAATGTTGCCATGCTGCATTCGGTTACACTTGGCAGCACGGGCAAGGAAGACGGTGATCGCCATCCAAAGGTGGGGAATGGCGTGCTTCTCGGTGCCGGGGCAAAGGTGCTCGGCAACATTAGCATCGGCGATTGCTCCCGTGTTGCGGCCGGTTCTGTCGTGCTGAAGGATGTTCCATCGTGCAAGACGGTTGCCGGCATTCCCGCCAAGATCGTCGGTGATGCCGATTGCTCTGAGCCTTCGGATCTTGAGCATCAGTATTTCCATCCTTCAGCCTAACCTGACATCTCAACCACAAATGGTTGTGTAAGCCGTTCACAACGCAATCCCGGATTCTGTCGGATCTTCTCACGTCCGGTTGAAGATGTTTGACCCAAACATGATTGAAGCATGGGCATTGACCAACATTCTCAGGAGTTGATCCGGCGCAAACGAAACCCCGCCCCATGCCGACACGGAGATCAAAGTCCAAATTTCCCAAGTTGGAAATTGTATCTTGGGGCACTGCAATCCCTTTCGCTCCTCCACTGAAAAATTTCGCGCATGGATTCTGCCAAGAGATCTACGCCTCCGTTCAGCGGAATTCGCGATGGCCGCAGCAAGCACATGCCTGTCGTCGGCATCCAACTTTGTCCCAGCGCCCAAGGCAGCGGATTTCTCTGCGTTGCGTCTATTTTGCACCTGAAGCAGCACGGATGTGCCTTTGGCACCCTGTTTTGGTGAAACGATTCTTGCCTTTCTCCAAGCGTGTTACGAGCAACGGACGGAAATCACTCGGCAGGTCGGCAGCTTGCGGTGTGGCCAATTCCGCCTCGTCCGGGATCATGCGGAACCCTTGCCGTTTGAAACGAGGCGCAATACCTCCAGGGGTAGTTACGCCAGCGCTGGCGCCAGCGTCGCGGTCCGCATATCGACATCATTCAATGCAAGCGACAGTGTCGTTGGTTTGTCATTGTCCTTGATCTGGAACGCCACAATTTGCCTGAATTGCTTTGGCCCTTAATCTCCATGGTGTCTGGCAAACGTTCAGAGAACACCCTTATCTTGAGTTGAGGCATGGCTTCCTCCGGATTTGCCGCAATGTTGAAGTGATTAATCGATTATTCGAAATAGTCGCAACAACGGCAACAGAAATGGTTAAGGCCAATCCATGCAGTGCCGGTGCAACCGGCAAATCGCTGCGAGGACGAACTCATCTGCCTCCACGGCGTCCGTTCGGTCGGCAGCCCAAGCCGAACTGAGCGCTCAAGTGCCCGAAACTCGGAATGACGGACGCCAACCTGCAAATGGCCTCGGGCGTTGAAGTCGCCGAGATTCATGCACAACCGTTCAGCCGGTTCAATGCAGGCCTTTCCTTTTGGCCAGAATCGATACGACAAAGGTGATTGACGATGGCTGGCCGAGATGTTGGCGGGTCTGGCGTTGCACGCCCATGGCGCTCAACATAATTGTCGGCAAATGGGCAGTTCAGCATCGCTTTTGTTGCAAGGGATGGGCCAACGTTTTCTTGCATTGCCCCGTGCTGTCGCTTCCACATTTTCGTTGACTTGCCAGAGCGGTATCGGATATCGGATGCGACCCGATGTCATAAAGCGAAACCTTGGTGTTGGTGGCCCCCGCAAGGGGAACCCTGTCGCCGGGCCGGAATTTTGCCCGGAAAGGACAACACCCTCCAGCAAATGGAAGGAAACCAGCCGTGACCAAACGCACGTCTGCCAAGTACAAAATTGACCGACGCATGGGTGAGAACCTTTGGGGTCGCCCAAAATCACCTGTCAACAAGCGCGACTACGGTCCAGGCCAACACGGGCAGCGCAGAAGGACCAAGCTTTCGGATTTTGGCCTGCAGTTGAGAGCCAAGCAGAAACTCAAGGGTTACTATGGCGACCTCACTGAGAAACAGTTTCGCAGGGTTTACTCAGAAGCCGAGCGCCAGAAGGGGGATACCGGCGAAAACCTGATCGGACTGCTGGAACGGCGTCTTGATGCACTCGTGTTTCGGGCCAAGTTCGTTGTAACGATTTTTGCTGCAAGGCAGTTTGTCAACCACGGTCATGTTATGGTCAATGGCAAGCGCGTGAACATCCCGTCCTACAAATTGAATGTTGGCGATGTTGTCGAAATTCGCGGCAAGTCAAAGCAACTGACCATGGTGCTTGAGGGAATAGATCTACCTGAGCGCGACGTGCCTGACTATGTTGCGGTCAATTATTCAAAAATGACTGCTGAATTGACCAGGGTTCCGCAACTTGGTGACGTGCCTTATGCCGTGTCCATGGAGCCAAACCTGGTTGTGGAATACTACGCCAAGAATTGAACTCCGCAACAGGCCGGGAACTGGTTCCGGTATCGATCGACCCAGCCACCGCCTGTGCGCGGCTGGAGGCCGAGGGCACGCGCGGGGTTGAACATGCTGTTCAGGAATTTCAGCAGTACCATGAAACTGGCAGATGCAGAGAATCTTGGATTCTGGCGGAGGCCGATTTTCCTTCTTTTCCTCATGGCGGCGGCGATGCCGTTGTCATTCGCAACATGGTCGGCCCTCCTTAACAACTTCGTGGTTGAGGCGGCAGGCTTTGACGGTGTTGGCATTGGTTGGTTGCACACAACCAGGGAGATTCCAGGATTTCTGGCGATTGGTGTCATTCTGCTCATTGTTTTCATCCGCGAGCAGTATTTGGCCCTCAGTTCCCTCTTTCTGCTCGGTGCGGCAACGGCGGTTGTGGCGTTGTTTCCAACCCATGGCGGGCTACTTGCCACAACAATGATCAGTTCGGTTGGCTTCCACTACTTTGAGACGGTCAACCAATCTCTGCAACTGCAGTGGATCAGCAAGGAGAATGCCCCAAGGATGCTTGGCTGGATCGTTGCGATCGGTTCTGGAGGGTCCCTGCTTGCCTACGTGCTTCTGGTTCTGACCTGGAAGACGTTCGATCTTGCCTACAATACCGTCTACATGGCTGCGGGCGGTGCGACCGTGGCAATCGCATTGTATTGCGCCATTGCATTCCCGAAGTTTGAAACGCCAAATCCACAGAAGACACGAATGGTGCTGAAGAGGCGCTACTGGCTCTACTACGCGTTAACCTTTGTCGCCGGCGCCAGACGCCAGATCTTTGTGGTGTTCGCTGCCTTCATGATGGTGGAGCGGTTCGGTTTCGAAGTGCACGAGGTAACCGTCCTTTTCATCGTCAACTACGTTGCCAACATGGTGGCCGCTCCACTGATGGGAAGGGCAGTGGCGATCTTCGGCGAAAGGGCGGCATTGGCGGTCGAATACGGTGGCTTGACCCTCGTGTTCCTTGCCTACGGCGGAATCTACTATTTCGGTTGGGGAGTGATTGTCGCTGCAGGTTTGTACGTTGTCGATCATCTGTTTTTTGCCCTCGCCTTCGCCTTGAAGACATACTTCCAGAAAATTGCGGATCCGGGTGACATTGCCCCTACAGCGGCGGTCTCGTTCACAATCAACCACATTGCGGCGGTTTTCCTGCCGGCATTGCTTGGATACCTTTGGGTGACCTCTCCGGGGATGGTTTTCGGCCTCGCGGCTGCGATGGCACTTGTTTCGTTGCTCATGGTGTTCATGATACCCCGGCACCCGCGGCCCGGACGCGAATCAATCTTTTCCGCTGGAGGGAGATTCGTTCAGGACTGAACGGCCTGTATTGGACGTGCAGGCAACTGTGTCGACGAAAATGCAGAGGAGGCTTCAATTATGTTTGAATTTCCATGGAAAAGGACATCAATGCCGGCGCCGGGGAAATCGCTTCCCGGGCGGCCGGATCCCATTGAGACTGCCGATCGGCATCTGATTTCGGACAGGCCACTTAAGGGCCCCTATCCGGAAGGTTCCAAAATCGCGATGTTCGGAATGGGTTGTTTTTGGGGAGCGGAACGATTGTTCTGGCAAGCCGACGGCGTGTGGTTAACGGCGGTCGGCTACGCTGGCGGCACCACACCCAACCCGACCTATAAGGAGGTTTGCTCCGGATTGACCGGGCACAATGAAGTCGTGCGCGTTGTATTCGATCCCGTGCAGATCAGCTATGAAGCCCTTCTCGGAATTTTTTGGGAAAATCACGATCCGACACAGGGCATGCGTCAAGGCAATGACATGGGCACGCAGTACCGTTCAGGCATATACACCAGTGGACCGGAGCAGCACGCGGCGGCACTTGCCGGTCGGGAACGCTACGGCCAATTGATTGCAGGTCGAGGGTTTGGCGCAATCACAACAGAAGTGGTTGAGGCGCCGGAATTCTATTTCGCCGAGGACTATCATCAGCAATATCTTGCAAGGAATCCCGGCGGTTATTGCGGTCTAAGGGGAACAGGTGTCACCTGTCCGACGGGTTGAAGAATTTCTGAACCTGCAGTTTCCGTGGAGTTGGCCGGATCCCGGATCCTTTCGGCGGCGTCTGACGCATCGTCGCAGCACGACGCGGAAAAGTTGATCGGATTGGTTGAACAGTTGCGGCCCGAGCCAGTTGCGGTTGCGGTTGAAGTCAATTCGGACCGAAAAGGAAAGTGGAAAGCAGCCTGCCTTTTCGCAGAAATGCCCAACCAGGTTGAATTGGATCTGCTTGCAGCCGCCTGTGGATGTGGGCAGTTTGAAGTTTGCGAGGTCGCCGAAACGGACTGGGTCTCCAAGGTTCAGGAAGAGCAGCTTCCAATCCCTGCGGGCCGCTTTTGGATCCACAGCAGCCATCAGGCGGCATCGGCTGCCGGGGTTCGGATTCCCATCGAAATTGACCCTTCGCTTGCCTTCGGGACCGGACACCACGAAACAACACAGGGATGTCTGGAGGTCATGAGCGACCTGAATTCCCGGGGATTTAAGCCGATGCGGGCATGCGACGTGGGTTGCGGCACTGGGATTCTCGCAATCGCTGCGGCGAAACTGTGGCAATGCGCAGTAACCGCCTGCGACAACGATTCATGCGCCGTGGAAGTGGCAGTCGGCAATCTGGAACGTAACCGGGTTGAACAATCGGTTCAATTGATCTGTTGTGATGGCTTTTCCGATGATGTGTTCAGGTCAGGCGGTCCCTTTGACCTCGCCGTTGCAAATATAATGTCTGGACCACTGATGAGGCTTGCGCCAAGTTTTGCCAACAACGTCAAAAACGGTGGCCGCCTTGTTCTGTCTGGTTTGCTGGAGAATGAAGGAGGTCAAGTGGCGGCAACCTTCGAGAATGTTGGCTTTGCGGTGTCCGGCAGTCGCCGAAAAAATGACTGGCTGACGCTTGAACTCATTCGATCCGGCTGAGGTCTGACAAGCGCTTCCAGAGATGGGCGCGTCACCCATTGGAAACCTTAAGTCACCACACATGACGCAAAACCGGCAACGGTTGGCGTTCCAACTAAGTGCCGGCGGGGCAGAATTGTCACCTGCTGGCGACAACGGTCTGACACTGTTCTCCCAGCCCTTCAACCCCGAGTTTCATCGTCTGTCCGACGCGAAGGAACACTTGCGGATTTTGCCCCAATCCGACGCCGGCGGGTGTACCGGTTGTAATGATGTCGCCGGGTTGCAGCGACATGAACTGCGAAACGTAGCTAACCAAAGTTCGAACACCAAAAATCATGGTTGACGTGCTGCCGTCCTGATAGCGTTGTCCATCGACATCCATCCACAGGTGAAGATCCTGCGGATCCGCCACCTCATCCCTTGTTACGAGCCACGGGCCGGTGGGTCCGAAGGTGTCGGCACTCTTGCCCTTCAGCCACTGTCCCGAACGTTCGATTTGGAATGCCCTTTCGGAAACATCGTTCATGACGCAGTAGCCCGCAATGTGGTTCTCGGCATCCTCCTCGCTAACATGTGAAGCCCTCCTGCCGATCACGACCGCCAGTTCAACCTCCCAATCAAGCTTCTCCGATCCGCGGGGCAGTATGACATCGTCTCGGGGGCCGCAGATGCTGGAAGTGGCCTTGCCGAACAGAATGGGTTCCTTCGGGATTCTCTGACCGGTTTCGGCCGCGTGATCGGTATAGTTGAGGCCGATGCCGATCAGTTTTCCAACCGAACCGACGCATGCTCCAATTCTGGCATCCGCAGGCAAACGGGGAAGTCCGGAAATATCCAGGTCAACCGACCAAGACATGTCGGAAAGGGTTTTGCCATCAATGTCGCCAACGACCGAAGAAAGATCGCGGTATGTCCCGTCTTCTGAAAGGACAGCCGGAACCTCAAATCCGGTGTCGCCTATACGGGCAAGCTTCATGTGCAACCTCCAATTCCGAGCGTGCATTCCGGACTCTCGGACCAACGTTCAAGAAATCCAAGCTGGGATGCCCGGTTAATGATGCATTCAGGGAATGGCAACCGTGTGGCGAGTACTGCAGTGTTGTTCTCAAACGGATTCGCGGCGGCCTTATCTGGCGGTTTGTCCGCTTCTTCAAGTTGTCGATTGGGGTTGCTCTTGCCTGCCAACGGCAGATCGGTAGCGGTCCATCCGGTCCTGAAGTCCGGCCGGCTCTGACATGGCAGAAGGATCCCGGTCCAGCTACGCTCCCGAGCCTGCACCGAACAGATGCGGGCCGCCACTCGCCTCATTGGCATGTGTGATGTTGCTCTGGTCGAGCATTGTCAATTTGAGCCGATTTGGCTCCAAAGTGATCAGTTGAGAACACCGGGCCAGTTGGAGTCGCCTCTTTCGACATTGCCTGGAATGTCCTTGGACCAGGTGTCCCGGACCCTCAGGCTGTAGTTGAGGTAGAGCTTGCCGTCATGAAGTGACCAAGCATCCGGATCCGTCGATGCGGTGTATCCGTTTGCAACTGCCCATGCGCAATAGCCTCCGTACTGAGGTGCGTAAGATTCTGGCTCCGCCGCAAAACGGTCACGGTTTTCGGCACTGGAAAACCGCCAAGTAACGCCGTTCCACTCCGTTTCCAGGTCACGATCCCCCTTTACCGGTCCGTTCCCGAGAAAGTAGGCGACAGGATCATATCCGCGAATTGCAACGCCGCGCCTTGCAAACACCGGGGGTTCCATGGCGAAGGCTGGGATGGCCGCTGTGGACAGAGCGATTGCGATGAAACCGCGTCGTGAAAGTTGCATCATATTCTGCCTCCGCGAATTCACTATTTTTTGCTTGGACCAATGTAACGACTGGCACGGAGATCGCAAATCACGGCCATGTGATGTGTTCCAGGTAAAAAAAACTGCGGCTCCAGGAGGAAAGGAGCCGCAGTTCCGGGAGGAAAACTTGACCTGTGGTGGTCAGAATTTTCTGGGTTGTCCGAAGGAAAGCGCATCTATGTTGCCGCGGACCAGACCAATATCGTCAAGCTGTTTGTCGCTCAGACGGTGAAGTGTGTTGCTGGTCTCCCGACTCAAATTCCATTGATGTACCATCCTCGGCAGTGCCAACAGTTTGGAGAGAATGCTGCGGATTGACGGGGCCGACCCTGCAATCCGGGAGTCGAATGCGAATGATGCCATCTTGTTGCCCTTTCCATTGGGGTTCCTTTGATGACTTGGAAATAGGCATGGGGGGCGTCTGCGACAATTGCCAATGCCGCATTGCCGCATTGCACAGTGCTCATATCTCTGGCGGTGTGCGGACAAAGATGCATTGCCAGGCCACAAGAACCCGGAGTTGCGATTTGGTGACTGAATTCGGACATTGGATGTTCACCTCTGGAAGTGTCGCGGCGATCCCACTATTCTTGGATAACTTAATCGGGGAGTGCGCATGAGGGTTCTGGGCATTGATCCTGGATTGCGCGTCACCGGATGGGGCGTCATTGAGGCCAAAGGTTCGGTGCTGTCCCATGTCGCCAATGGGATTTGCCGTTCTGAAGGAAGCGACCTTGCTGACCGATTGAACAGCCTTCATATTCAATTGACCGAGGTGTTCAGGGCGCACCGTCCCGATGAAGCGGCTGTTGAGCAGATTTTTGTGAATACCGACAACAGGAGCTCGCTCAAGTTGGGTCAGGCAAGGGCAATTGCGCTTCTTGTTGCCGCTCAGGCAGGATTGAGGGTAGGGGAGTATGCCCCAAACACCGTCAAGAAAGTGGTGGTTGGGGTTGGTCATGCACAAAAGAGTCAGGTTGAGCACATGATTCGGCTTCAATTGCCTGGCGCCACGTTTTCAACCTCTGATGAAGCGGATGCGTTGGGAGTGGCAATCACTCATGCAATCCACGGACGGTTCGACAATATTCTGTCGGCTATCCCTTCTGCGGTCGAAACCTGAATCATGATAGGCAGACTGCGCGGAACACTGGTGGAACGCGGAACGGACCATGTCGTAATCGATGTTTCCGGTGTCGGTTATGTTGTCCATTGCTCAGAACGCACCCAGGCTGCGCTGCCGTCGCCCGGTACCGGTGTCATTCTTCATACCGACCTTCTCGTTCGCGAAGATCTGCTTCAGCTATACGGGTTCCGATCGGCTAGGGAACGCGAACTGCACCGTATGCTGATGACGGTCCAGGGAGTGGGTGCGAAGGCAGCTCTTGCAATCGTGGCGGCACTTGGAGCCGACGGCACCATTCGTGCAATTGTTCTTCAGGATGCCGGTTCAATCCGTGCGGCACAGGGGGTTGGTCCTAAACTGGCACAAAGGGTTGTCAATGAGCTGAGGGAAAAAGCTGCAGGATTGATGGCCAGAGGTGGTGCAGAACCGGAACACGGCGACGCGGTCGAAGTGCAGGAAAACGAAGAGGCGGCAACCGGTCCTGCCGAAGGCCTTGCAGGTCTGGAGGTTGCAGCGTCCAGTTCCGAAGCGATTTCCGCATTGGAAAATTTGGGATATCGCCAAGGTGAAGCCGCCCACACCGTAGCCGAAGTCCATAGTACGAATCCTGAATTCGAGACAGCAGAACTCATTCGAGAGGCGTTGAAGCGACTTGCCAAATCCAAGTGAGAACATTGCCGGCAGAGCGCCAGCGGTCAGTCCCAATCCTCTGGAACATGATCCGGACCGGGCGTTGCGCCCGCAAACGCTTTCGGAGTTCATCGGCCAGGCTGACGCCCGCCGGAATCTTGCCGTCTTCATAGAAAGTGCCCTGCGGAGATCCGCCGCGATGGATCACACTCTGTTCTACGGTCCGCCCGGGCTTGGCAAAACCACGCTTGCACAGATCGTTGCAAGGGAACTCGGCGTGAATTTCAGGACCACATCGGGTCCGGTGTTGGCGAAGGCGGGCGATCTGGCGGCAATTCTCACCAATTTGGATCGAAACGATGTTCTCTTCATCGACGAGATCCATCGTCTTCAGCCTGTTGTGGAGGAAGTCCTCTATCCGGCACTGGAGGATTTTGCTCTTGACCTGGTGATCGGGTCCGGTCCTGCGGCAAGGACGGTTAGGATTGAACTGCAGCCCTTTACCCTAGTTGGTGCCACGACGAGGCTCGGACTGCTGACAACCCCGCTCAGGGACAGATTCGGAATCCCGATCCGCCTGGAATTTTACCAACCGGAGGAGTTGCTGGAAATCGTTGTCAGGGGGGCGAGGCTTCTTGAGGTTGAAGTTGACGGTGAAGGAGCCAGGGAGATCGCAGGTCGATCGCGGGGAACGCCGAGAATCGCCACCCGGCTCCTGAAGCGGGTGCGGGACTTTGCGATTGTTGAACACGGAGGAACCGTTACCGGGGAAATGGCCCACAGCGCGCTGACGCGCCTTGACGTTGACAAGCTGGGATTGGACGGCGCGGACCGCAGGTATCTCAAGCTGATCGCCGACAATTTCGGAGGCGGGCCGGTCGGCATAGAGACGATCTCTGCCGCCCTTTCAGAGGCACGGGATTCCATTGAGGAAGTCATCGAGCCGTTCCTGCTTCAGAAAGGGTTGCTCCAACGAACATCAAGGGGACGGGCATTGACTGCCAAGGCTTGGAAGCACATCGGCCTGTCGGTTCCATCGGCCGAGGAAGCGCCAAGCCTTTTTGACGGGAACGAATGAGACACCGATTCGAACTGAGGGTCTATTATGAGGACACCGACATGGCTGGCGTGGTTTATCATGCCAACTATTTCAGGTTCACTGAAAGGGCACGGACCGAGTTCATTAGAGAACTTGGAATTGATCAGGCCGAATTGAAGCAGGACACCGAATTGGTCCTGGTTGTAAGGAAATTGGTTTCGGAATTCCTCGTTCCTGCGCGCTTCAACGATATGCTTCATGTGCAAACGCATCCATTGGCATTCACCGGCTCAAGGGTTGAACTCGCTCAGGATATCCTCCGGGACAGGGCCCTGCTGTTTACGTCCTGCGCGACGTTGGCCTGCATGAATGAGGCCGGAAAACCGAGACGGATTCCCGAAGCCATCCGTTCCGGCCTGAACGGATTTTGTCGGCGGGCTTGAATTTCGGCAGTGCGCCGTTTAGTGTTCAGGCGCGCCTAAGAGGTGCAAATCAAAGAACAGTAAGAACCGCATAAAATGCGGCGTGTTCAGGCAACGGGCAGTTAAATGGAAATTGAAGCGGTAGTGGCCGCGCAGGTGGTTGATTTTTCGGTTCTCAGTCTCTTCCTGCAGGCCGGAATTGTTGTGAAGGCGGTGATGTTGGTTCTCCTTTTCGCCTCCTTTTGGTGTTGGGCAATCATTTTCCAGAAATACATAGTGTTTCGCCGGGTCAGATCGCATGCATATCGGTTTGAAAGGCGATTTTGGTCCGGCGATCCTCTGGATGAGTTGCATCGAGCCATCGGCAATGCTCCGGCTGGTCCGCATGAACGTATATTCTGCGCTGCGATGGACGAGCGGTTGAAGTCCTCAAAAAGCGATGGAAGCCTCATCGCCGGTGCCGGTCAACGGATTGAGAGGACGATGGGGCTGGCGGTTACACGCGAAAACGGCCGGTTGGCGAGTGGACTTGAGTTCCTTGCAACAGTTGGGTCAACTGCCCCGTTTGTCGGCCTGTTTGGTACTGTCTGGGGCATAATGAACGTGTTCCAGGAGATCGGAGTGCACGAGAATACCAACTTGGCTGTTGTCGCTCCGGGTATCGGCGAGGCGCTTGCCGCAACAGCACTCGGACTTCTGGCGGCGATTCCAGCGGTTGTGTTTTTCAACAATTTGTCGGCTGCGGCGGATCGGTTGTCCGGAGAGTTCGAGGATTTTGCCGACGAATTTTCGACAATTTTGTCGCGCCAGTTGGACAATTGACGATGGTCGCTTCGTTGCGAAGATCAGAGGTTCGAAGCCGTTGGGGACGGCGGTCCGCACACCGGCCGATGTCCGAAATCAACGTAACGCCGTTTGTTGACGTCATGCTGGTTTTGCTGATCATCTTCATCGTTGCCGCCCCACTTCTGACCGTCGGCATACCTGTCAAGCTTCCGCAAACGGCAGCAACTCCGCTGCCTGCTGAACCGGAGGAGCCGTTGACGATTTCGATTGCGGCGGACGGAAGGGTTGCACTGCAGACCACGGAAGTTGAGAGGAATGAACTGATTGCAAGGCTGCGTGCGGTGATGGCGGAGCGCACCTCAGACAGAATTTTCCTAAGAGGCGACCGCGAAGCCAGATACGAGATCGTCATGCAGGTGATGGGCGCCCTCAACAATGCCGGATTTCGAAATATTGGACTGGTTACGGAGGGTAACGGGCCGAAACTGGACGGCACCGGGAATTAGGGGTTTGACGTGCAGGCAGGCGCGGTCATCTCCGCCATCTTTCACTCCGGATTGCTGTTGCTTCTGGTGATTGGCGAAACACGCCGGGAGATGATGCCAGAGGACGAAATGGCTGTTGCTGACGTGTCTTTGATCTCGCTTGAGGAGTTCGAGGAATTGCGACGGTCGGGACCGCCTGTGGAGCTGGACAAATTGGAACCGCCTGTGGCTACCGAAGAATTGCCTCAGGAGGAACGCGCTGCTGTGGAGCCTGAAACTGTCGCGATTGTACCGGTGGAGGTTCCTGAGCAACCGGATGCTCCTGCTCAAGCGCTGTCCGAAGAGGTTCCTCAACCGTCTCAACCATTTGAGGTATCGAATCCTGCGCAGGAGCCTGACGATCTTCAACAGGATAAGCCAGCCGGTGAATCCGATCCGCTGCGATTGGTTCCGGACGGACAAGATCAGGTTGAATTGATCGCCGAGGCAATTCCGGAAACGTTGGAATCTGCTCGTCAGCCGGCTTCTGTGTCGGAAGTGCCGGTCCCGGTCGACGAACCGGTGCAATCACAGACGGTACCGGTCGCACCGGAAGAGACCAAGGAAGAACTCGCCGAATTGGCGGACAGGCAGCAACCCGAAATGATCTCGACTCCGATCTCAAGACCGAGGAGACGCCCGCAATCTGCGACTGGCCCGGAAGTTGTTCCCGAACCCGAACCCGAACCGAAACCCGTGCCGGAACCCGAACTCGAACCTGAGCCTGAGCCGGAACCCGAACCTGAGCCTGAGCCCGAACCGAAACCCGAGCCGGAACCCGAACCTGAGCCAATGGATGAGCCCAGCATTGCGGATTTGATTTCCAAGGTTGTTGACGGCAGTGTCGAAACAATTTCGGAAGAGGGCTCCTCCCGAAATACGGGACCGCCCTTGACAGCAAACGAGCGTGATGGGCTGCGCCGAAGAATTGAAGGTTGCTGGAACATTGCCGCTTTGCCGGATGAGGCCCGGTGGTTCACAATTACCGTGAGCGCCGAACTGGATCGGGACGGAAGGCCTCTGCCGGAGTCAATCAAACTGAACGGCGCGGACGGCGGCAGCCCCGAAGCTCGGCAGAAGGCGTTCGAGGTCGCTCGGCGCGCAATTCGAAGATGCCTGAATGATGGGCATTCGATGCCGGTTGAAAAATACCAACGCTGGCGCCGGTTGGAGATCACATTCAATCCCGAGGAAATGAGAATCAGATGAAACACAATCGAACCATGGTCGTGGCGCTCGCCACATTTGCGATTGCCTCAATCTCCAATTCTACCCATGCGCAGACTTCGGTTGAACCACTCCGCATTGAAATCCGGCAAGGGGTCATTACGCCGGTGCCGCTTGCCATTCCGGCATTCATCGCAGAATCACCTCAAGTTGGCGAACACGCGCAGAACATTAGGGACGTCGTTGTGGCCGATTTGACCGGAACCGGTTTGTTCCGGGAATTGCCGAAAGAGGCTCACATCTCAACCGTTGATTCCTTCAACGGACCCTTCAACTTTCTGAACTGGAAGGCGATCAACGCCGAGGGCCTGATTGTTGGGGCGGTAGGGGACAACGGAGACGGTCGCGTAACCGTCAAGTACCGATTGTTTGACGTGTTTTCCGAGGCTGCAATGGGCAACGGAATTCAATTCATTGCCGATGCAGACGATTGGCGCAGGATCGGCCACAAGATCGCAGACAGCATCTATTCGGAAATTACCGGCGAGAAACCGTACTTCGACACGAGTGTGGCATTCATCTCCGAGTCGGGTCCCAAGAGCAATCGGGTGAAGCGGTTGGCGATCATGGACCATGACGGCGCCAATCTCGAATATCTGACTGGCGGCAAGGAAATCGTTCTGGCACCGCGGTTCTCGCCCGATGGCGGTAGGCTGATCTACACGTCTTACGAAACAGGCGTGCCGCGCGTCCAAGTGCTGGATCTGAAAACCAGGCAACACAGCGCAATCATTGAGTCGGCGGGCATGACCTTTGCACCACGATTTTCGCCTGACGGTTCAAAGGTGCTGATGTCGATCACCCTGGAGGGCAACACCGACATATATGAGGTGGAGATCTCGACCCGCAGAGCACGCAGGTTGACCAGAAGTGTCGCGATCGACACTGCACCGAGCTATTCGCCGGATGGCAAATGGATCGTGTTTGAGTCGGACCGAAGCCTCAAGCCCCAAATTTATGTGATGCGCAACGGAGGCGGGGAGCCGCGACGCATCAGTTTCGGACAAGGTCGATACGGCACGCCCGTCTGGTCGCCGAGCGGTGACTACATTGCATTCACCAAGCAGAATGATGGGCGGTTTCATGTTGGAGTCATGCGCGCGGACGGCAGCAGCGAACGGATCTTGTCCAGTTCATTTCTTGATGAAGGACCAACTTGGGCACCAAATGGCCGTGTTCTCATGTTCTTCCGCGAAACACCCGGTTCCGAAGGCGGACCGGTCATGATTTCGGTCGACGTCTATGGACGCAACCTCAGACGGGTTCCGACACCGGGGTTTGCCTCCGACCCGGCTTGGTCGCCCCTGCGAAAATGAACAGGTCGGTTGGACATCGGGGAGTTGCCGGATTAATGTCATTGCAAAAACCAGAACCTCTTACGGAGTAGGCAAGAACAATGAGAGCAAGAACTATTGCAGGTGTCCTTTTGGCGTCCGTCTTACTGGCTGGATGCACCAACAACGACCTATTCGGGTTGGCTGGAAACACTGCTGAATCCGCCAATTCGGGTGGTATCGACCAATCGGCACTGCCGAACTACGAACAGGATTCCCCGGAGTATTTCGCATACCAAGTGGGTGATCGAGTGTTTTTCTTGGTTGATCAGAGCACAATCACAGAGGAAGCGTCCGCAACTCTTCGGCAGCAGGCAGAATGGCTCAACGCCAATTCCGACTACACGATAACGGTCGAAGGCCATGCCGATGAACAGGGAACACGGGAGTATAATCTGGCACTTGGCGCTCGGCGCGCCGCTGCCGTGAAGGATTTCCTGGTCGGAGTGGGCATCGCAACACACCGAATTTCTACTGTTACCTACGGCAAGGAAAGACCGGTTGCGGCTTGTTCCGACGAGTCCTGCTGGTCGCAGAATCGTCGTTCGGTAACCCTGATCAACAGTGAATTGACGGGATAGATGGCAGGGCACCGCGCATGTCGGGCGGCAGTCGCCGCATTATTGACGGCCTTAATGCTCTGGGGGCCGGCAACGGCACAATCTCCGGATGGCGAAACCCTTGCCGATGTCCGGCGCCAACTCTTTGATCTCTATGCGACCATGGAGCGGCTGCGGCTGGAGCTTCGCCCTTCCGCAGCGGCAGACGCCGGAGGGGTTGTCGGTGAAGCGGGCACCGTTTCCATCCAAAGGATTGACGAGCTTGAAATTGAGCTGCGTCAGGCAATCTCCAAGATTGAGGAGCTTGAGTTCCGCATCATCAGGATCGCCGAGGACGGATCCAGGCAGATCAAGGATCTTGAGTTCCTGTTAACTGAACTTGGCGGCGGTGATCTTGCCTCATTGGAGGAAGGGGTGCCGTTTGGTGGAGAAACTGGCGTTTCAGAGACCGGATTGAAAACGCCGTCCGGCGAACAGGCGGCGTTCGACAGGGCCATGGCTGCCTACGCCTCCGCCGACTACGCCAAGGCAGCGGAATTGTTTGGCGAATTCACGAGGGTTTACGCATTCAGCGATCTGAACATTGATGCGCACTACTATCGCGGAGAATCACTGTCCAATGCGGGCGATTTCACCGGCGCGGCGAAATCCTACCTGGACAGCTACCGGCTGGATCAGGTTGGGGACACTGCCCCGAGGGCACTTTACGGACTTGGTGGCAGCCTTTCTGCGGTAGGCAAGGTGGCTGAGGCCTGCCGACTGCTGCAGGAGATTTTCATCGCGTTCCCCAACTCTGCCGAAGCCGGTTCGGCTGCCGCTGAATTTGAAGCGTTGGAGTGCAGTTGAAGGTTGGCATCGTTGAACGACTCTCCCAAGCGCTGAAAGTTGCGGAAGACCTCGCACATGCCGGAAAGATGGGTGTCGCGGTTTCTGGGGGCGGCGACTCGATGGCCTTGCTTTCGCTCTTGCATCCATGGTGCGCCGAGCGTTGCATTGAGCTCCGAATCATTTCCGTCGATCACGGCATTCGTCCCGAAAGCCGAAGCGAATGCAGTCGTGTAGGCGCATTTGCCGCCGAACTCGGAGCTGCACACGAAATTTTGACATGCGAACAGATTCCCCCCGGCAACCTTCAGGATGCTGCCAGGAGGTTGCGCTACACCATGATCGCAAGCTGGGCAGCGCGGAACGGCCTGGCAAATGTCGCACTGGCGCACACGCTGGACGATCAAGCCGAGACGTTTCTGCTTAACCTTGCCAGGGGTTCCGGGGTCGACGGCCTGTCGGCAATGCCGATTGTGGTTCGAAGGCGCGGCATCCGTTGGTTAAGGCCGTTGCTGAAGGTGAGCCGGGCGGAACTTCGGACACATCTAAAGGACAGGGGCATTGCCTGGATTGACGATCCGTCGAACAACGATGAACGTTTCGACCGCGTCAAGGCAAGAAGGTTACTTGATTCAGTAGGAGAGCTGGGTGCATCCAAGGAGCGGCTGGCAGCAACGGCAGAGCGGATGCAGGAAGCGCGGGAGGTTCTTGAAGATGTTGCCACCGGCGCGGCAGTCAAGGTTATGACGGTTGGCGAACTTGGCGACGTTCATTTCAGCGGAGGATTTTGGGGGTTGGGCAAGGAAACCAGGTTGCGATTGGCGGCCGGCGCTATCCGCCGAGTTTCCGGCTCGGACTACAGGCCTCGCATTGCCACGTTGTTCTCGGCGCTGAAGGCGGTGCGCAGCGGAAAGGGATTCACCTTGTCGGGAAGCCATTTTGTCGCCGGAGCAGATTTGGGCTTCAGCGTGGTGCGGGAACTTGCGGCCTGCGGTCCGTCCGTTGCCGCAGATGCAATTTGGGACCGACGCTGGCGGTTGGCCGATAAACCTGCGCCGCCAGGTTCGGTGATCGGTCCATTGGGTGAAGAAGGGCTGCGGGAATGCGAGGAGTGGCGCAGGACTTCCCAACTGAGGGAGAGCCTTATCGCATCTCCTGCACTCCGGGCCGGCGAAGAGTTGCTGTCCGCGCCGTTTGCTGGAATGCCCAACGGATGGCGGTTTCGGAGGGCCTGCGACCATGGTGCCGACGCCCCAGATTCTGTGCCGGTTTGAATTCGGCAGCTTTGCAATTATCTATGGTGAAGGATAGATTTGAATTCTCCACATCCTTGGCGGTCCTGCCGTCAACCGCATTGACCTGATCCGGAGGAAATTCGTTGGGAAATGGCATGAGAAATATGCTCCTTTGGGGCGCATTGTTCGTATTGGTGATCGTGCTGTTCAACGTGTTCACTGGAGGGGGACGCATCTCCAGCACGCCAACCGTCGCCCTTTCGAAATTCATTGAGCAGGTTGAGGCTGGCGAAATTGAAAGTGTGGTTCTTGACGGCGAAAAGATCATTGCGCGTGCCGGCAACGGCCTGCAGTTCGTGGTCATCCGGCCGCGGGAGGTGGACGTAACGGAAACGTTGCTCGCAAATGAGGTTTTGATTGAGGCGAAACCACAGGAACCCAGCGGGTTGATGTCCTTCCTTGCCCCGATCCTGCCGTTCATCATTCTCCTTGGAGTATGGCTATATCTGATCAACCGGATGCAGGGTGGAGGGCGCGGGGGTGCAATGGGCTTTGGCAAGTCGAAGGCTCGACTCCTGACCGAAAGACAGGGTCGCATTACATTTGCCGACGTTGCCGGCATCGACGAAGCCAAGGAGGAGCTTGAGGAAATTGTCGATTTCCTGAAGGATCCCGAAAAATTCTCGCGGCTCGGAGGCATGATACCGACAGGTGCACTGCTCGTGGGCCCGCCCGGAACAGGTAAAACCTTGCTTGCCCGGGCTATCGCAGGGGAGGCCGGCGTTCCGTTCTTTACGATATCGGGTTCCGATTTCGTAGAGATGTTCGTGGGTGTCGGTGCATCCAGGGTGCGCGACATGTTCGATCAAGCCAAAAAGAACTCACCTTGCATAGTTTTCATCGACGAGATTGATGCGGTTGGCCGATCGCGCGGCGTGGGCTACGGCGGCGGAAATGATGAGAGAGAGCAAACTCTGAATCAGCTCTTGGTCGAGATGGACGGGTTCGAGGCGAATGAAGGGGTCATCATAGTTGCCGCGACCAACAGGCCGGATGTGCTTGACCCAGCCCTGCTTCGACCCGGTCGGTTCGACCGGCAGGTTGAGGTGCCGGTCCCCGACATCACCGGTCGGGAAAAAATCCTGGAAGTGCACGCAAAGAAGATTGAAACCGGTCCCGACATCAGCCTGCGTGTTATCGCCCGCGGAACCCCCGGATTTTCCGGGGCCGATTTGGCGAACCTTGTCAACGAAGCTGCGTTGCTGGCCGCCAGGGTTGGCCGCAGCTACGTAACAATGGAAGATTTCGAGGCGGCAAAGGACAAGGTCATCATGGGTGCCGAGCGTCGGTCCTTGGTCATGACCGAGGAGGAAAAGCGGCTTACCGCATACCATGAGGCCGGGCATGCTCTGGTTGGGCTCAACGTCCCGCAACATGATCCTATCCACAAGGCAACAATAATTCCGCGAGGGCGGACATTGGGCGTGGTTGTTTCACTGCCGGAGCGCGATCAGTTGTCCTATACGATGACGAAGTTCACATCGAAGATCGCAATGGCGATGGGAGGCAAAGCAGCGGAGGAACTGGTCTTCGGGCCGGAGAATGTTACCTCCGGTGCAGCTTCGGACATTGAGCAGGTTTCAAGAATGGCCCGGGCAATGGTGATGAAGTTCGGAATGTCCGAGGAGTTGGGCAACATTGACTATGCCCAGGAACAGCAAACGTATCTTGGCGCATTCAACCAGGGTCCAAAGATCAGTCCAGACACGCAGAAGAAGATCGATTCCGAAGTCAGGCGGATCTGTGACACCGGCTATGAGACGGCAAAGCGGATCTTGACCGAGAAACGCAAGGAACTTGACCTGCTGGCGGAAGGGCTCTTGGAATATGAAACGTTGGCGGGCGACGAAATCGAAAAGGTGGTCAAGGGTGAACCGCTTGAACGAAAGGATGACGACCAGGATTCGGGCGACCCGAAAAGCACGGTAACGTCAATCCCGAAAATGCGGAAGGCACCGTCTGGAAAGTCTGGTGGAATGCTGGAGCCGAAGGCGACGTGATGTGCCGGAGCGCCATGTTCGCCGAAATTCGCGCTGTCGGCAATCGAACGGGAAGTGGGTCTGAAATGGCTTCGGTTGCTGGGGATTTCGGCCTGAACAGAATAATGTCTGGTGAAACGCAAGCGCAGGTGGACGAATGACTGCATTGCTACTTGGTCTGTTGCTGTTGGCACTGCTTGTTTATCTGAACCGCAAGCAGGGCGGCGGCGGTCCGGCAGGCATGTTCGGCTATGGAAAATCTCCGGCCAAGTTGCTGACCGAGGATCAGGTCGGTGCCACTTTTGCCGATGTGGCCGGAATCGACGAGGCAAAAGAGGAACTTGAGGAAATTGTGGCGTTCCTGCGGGAGCCGGGGGTTTTTTCACGGCTTGGTGGCAAAATCCCGAAAGGCGCGTTGCTTGTGGGCCCGCCGGGCACCGGGAAGACACTGCTTGCCCGTGCAATAGCCGGGGAGGCCAGGGTGCCCTTCTTCACGATTTCCGGCTCTGACTTTGTTCAAATGTTTGTGGGTGTCGGGGCGTCCAGGGTTCGCGACATGTTCGATCAGGCCAAGAAGAATGCTCCCTGCATAGTCTTCATTGACGAGATTGACGCCGTCGGCCGCTCAAGGGGAGTGGGCATTGGCGGCGGCAATGACGAGCGGGAACAAACCCTCAATCAGTTGCTGGTTGAAATGGATGGATTCGAATCGAACGAAGGAGTCGTCATAATTGCTGCCACCAACAGACCTGACGTCCTTGATCAGGCACTCTTGCGGCCGGGCAGGTTTGATCGGCAGGTGGTTGTTCCGGTTCCAGATCTGAAGGGCAGGGAGAAGATCCTGCAGGTGCATGCCCGAAAGGTCATGCTCGGACCGGATGTCGATCTGAGAAGGATTGCAAGAGCGACACCGGGATTTTCCGGGGCCGATCTGGCCAATCTCGTAAATGAGGCTGCATTGACCGCAGCGCGGGTTGGTCGCAGGAACGTTGCAATGGAAGATTTTGAGAACGCCAAGGACAAGGTCATCCTCGGAAGCGAACGCCGTTCAATGGTCATGACCGACGAAGACAGGAAGCGAATCGCCTATCACGAGGCTGGACATGCTTTGGTCGGAATGAATGTTCCACAGCACGACCCGATCAACAAGGCAACGATCATTCCAAGGGGGATGGCCCTTGGGGTCGTTCATTCCATGCCGGAACGCGATGAAGTTTCCATCACCTTCACGAAATATCAATCCAAGATTGCAATGGCCATGGGCGGCAGTGCTGCCGAAGAGCTCATATTTGGCTCAACCAATGTTTCCTCGGGGGCAGCGTCCGACATTAAGCAAGCAACAAGGATCGCCCGGGCCATGGTTACTCAGTTTGGAATGTCCGAGAAATTGGGCAAGATCGACTATTCGGGCGACCAAGATCCGCAAGCAGGGTTTATGCAGGGCGAGCGGGCCAGCCCGGATACCCGGAAGCTGATAGACGCGGAAATCCGCCGGATAGTGGACGAAGGATATAAGAGGGCGCGGACGATCCTGGATGAACGGCGAGATCAACTGGAACGGCTTGCCTCAGGATTGCTGGAGTATGAAACTCTCACCGGAGAGGAGAT
>JAGWAS010000010.1:173918-218421 GCA_021296235.1 Paracoccaceae bacterium
TTGGCAACCACCCATTTCTGGTGAAAGGGTTCAATCCTCCGGTGTTGACCGGCTCGTTTGATGCACACCTGAAATGACCTGATAATTCTTTCCGACAACAGCGGCTGAATCGCCGCAAATCGGTTGCATTGCACGAAACCAGAACATATCCGCCGGAGCAGATGGGATGACCATTCAGCAGCAGCAGGATCAATCTTCATGTCGTCATTTCGTGATCCGGGATTCAGCGCCCAGGTGAGGTGGCTTGGTTGCGTTGGCAATCGGGACCTTTCCTTGCGTTCGGCAGGGTGCAGCGATGTCGCACTGACATTTGCTGGAATCGCGGGCGAGTCACACAGCGGGCTGACCAGACCGGCATGCGTGCGCGTCAGTGACCTTTATGAGTCCGGCACCGAAATCCGCAACACGCGCCAAATTTCAATCGTGTCCGCGGAGGAACTGGAAATCGTTGCTGCGGAGATGGAACTTGACAGGATCAACCCTGGCTTGCTCGGTGCAAACATGGTCATCAGTGGAATTCCCGAGCTTACTCTGGTTCCACCCGGTTCAAGGATTCAATTTGAGCGCGGAGCAACCGTAACGGTAGATTTGGAAAACCTTCCCTGCAATTTGCCGGCGAGGGAAATTGAATCCGAATTGCCTGGGTTCGGTAAACGGTTCAAGCCCGCGGCAAGAAACCGACGCGGCATAACCGCTTGGGTGGAGCGAGAAGGGATGGTCGGGCTTGGTGATGGTGTCAGATTGTTTGTCCCGGCGCAGCCGCACTGGCCCAAAGCACAGGAACTTGAAGACGGACAAGTCCGCGCCCTGGCGCAGCTCTGACCGCCACCGGAATTCATGCACACTTGTTGTCCATCTTGTTGAGGAACGAATCTCACATGAGGAATCAAGATGATTGATTGATCGTTTTGGGATTGATCGCCATGCCTGGCACGGCGCCGGACATTCAGAAAACGGGCAACGGAAACCGGAATGCGAGAATTCATGATTGAAGGTAATTCAGATGGCAGCAAAGATAATTGACGGCAAGGCATTCGCCGCCCGATTGCGGTTGCGGGTTGGCGAGGAGGTCGCACTCCTGAATTCAAGGCACGGGACGGTGCCGGGTTTGGCCGTGGTCCTTGTCGGTGAAGATCCTGCAAGCCGGTTATATGTGCGAAACAAGGCCAAGCAGACAGGCGAAGTCGGGATGGCTTCGTTCAAGCATTTGCTCGACAAAGACATTGGCCAGCATGAACTGCTGCAGCAGATTGAAGGTTTGAACCGAAATCCGGACGTCCACGGTATTCTCGTGCAGTTGCCGCTGCCTGCACACATTGATGCAAACTCCGTCATCAATGCCATCAATCCGGCCAAGGATGTTGACGGGTTTCATATCTCGAATGTGGGACGTCTTGGAACCGGTCAGGAATGCATGGTGCCGTGCACTCCTCTCGGCTGCCTTATGCTTCTGCGGGATCTCCACGGCAATCTTTCCGGCAAGAGCGCAGTCGTTTTGGGCCGCTCCAACATCGTTGGCAAGCCGATGGCCAATCTGTTGCTGAAGGAAAACTGCACGGTAACCGTTGCTCACAGCAGAACCAGGGATTTGCCGGAGGTTTGCCGAGATGCCGACATTTTGGTGGCGGCGGTCGGGCGGCCCGAATTCGTAAAGGGCAACTGGATCCGGGAAGGTGCAACAATAATAGATGTTGGCATAAACCGGGTAGCGGCCGCGGATCTTGGCGACGGCGAAACCCGAATCGTTGGCGATGTCGATTATGCGGAATGCAGCACGGTAGCGGGCGCAATCACGCCAGTGCCGGGAGGTGTTGGCCCCATGACGATCGCCTGCCTGCTTGCAAACACTGTCACCGCTTGTTGCCGCGCCAACGCGTTTGACGAGCCAAAGGATTTGGTTGTCTAACTTAACTTGGAACTTCGTCGGCCGGAAAACCCTGCTGGCATCGGAATCATGCTTGCTCGGTTCCCAGTTGCAATGGCCACGGCACCTTGATTCATGAGAGATGAAAGGGGTTGCTCGCGGCAATCCATGCCACCGGTGTAGGTGCCATACGCCGGAAGAATGATTCTGTTCCGATCAACGAGAAAGCACGCACGGCTAATGCGCCTTCCCTTGGCGGACAAGCTGATCTTCGGATGATAGTGTCCCGAAATCTCGCCAGTGCAGCCTTCGGTTGCGATATGCCGGAAAATGAGGCAGGCGATTTTGACCTCCGGAACGATTTCGCCGGCGGCGACCTGCGGATTGGCATCATGGTTGCCGCACACCCAAATCCAGCGGCAGCCTCGCTGAAGGGTTTCGATCTGTTTTCCGTGGAACTGCGAGACCTGTGCCGCTGCCGGGTCGTCGTCAAAACTGTCGCCTAGGCAGATAACAGTTGCCGGATTTGTTGCATTGAGATCGTCCTGTAGCCTGGCAAGGGCGTCGGTCGTTTCGTATGGCGGCAGCAGGCTGCCGCCTCTGCGGGCAATTCGCTGGGATTTTCCGAGATGAAGGTCGGCGACAGCGATGACATTCAGTTCGGGGAACTGAAGTGCGCCGCTTGCAAGGGCCCGAACAGCGAGGTTGCAAAACTGGAATTCCACATGTCTTTTCCCCCGCAGAATAAAGTTGGTGTCATGCATGGCAGTGAACTTGGTCGGCTGCGTCCGTAGCTTCAGCTTGCAGCGCCATTTCCCCGATCAAAATCTCCTCCGCCTTGCCGCGTATCGGAACGGTTCCCACTTCAAGCAGCAAAGGCGCGGCAAACGGTGTCACCTTCTCTGTCCTCACATGGTCAATTCGGTTGCCGACCCGCCCAATCATTTCCTCAATCCTCGAAAAATCAACCAATCCCCTCATTGCTTCCTCACGCGTAATTTTCAGCAGGATGTGATCGGGGTCATGTTTGCGCAGAGTGTCGTAGATGATGTCCGTCGAAAACGTGATTTGACGGCCGGTTCTGCGCTTGCCGGGAACAGTTCTTTCGATCAAGCCGGAGACTGTGGCCACACCCCGAAAGGTTCTCTTCATCACGGCATTTTCGGCCAACCACGAATCAAGGCCGTCACGCAGATCCTGGGCATTTAGCAAAGTGGCTGGGTCATCCAACGGGGTCAGGCCCCAAATGAGCACCGCATAGTCGTTGGAAACGAAACCCAGTGGATTTAGGCCGGAATCCTCCATCTTTCTTGTCAGCACCAAGCCCAGTGTCTGCAGAGCGTTTCTGCCGGCAAAACCATAGAAGCACGAACACTCCTTGCCTTCGTGCCGAAAACTCTCAACCAACAGCCTGTCCGCCCTTGGGATCACCGACATCTTGTTTTGGGTGTGCAGCCATTGGCGGATATCCTCCGGAAGACTTGGCCAACCGCTGGTTTGGAGCAATGTCAGCACCCGGTGGCAGAGACGAGTTGAGGAAGCAAATTTTGTCCCCGAGAACACGGCGATCTTGGGCACTCCGGATCGTTCGCGACTGACTTCAACAACCATCTCGCGAATTGATTCGTGGCGAACCGTCTCACCTCCGATTAGAAATGTGTCACCGGGAACCAAGGTCGCCGCAAATGCCTCTTCCAACTCACCCAATGGCGTTCCTCCCCGTTTCTTGACCAGGCGCACCTTTAGTTTTTCCGAATCGACTATCGTTCCAATATTCATGCGAATTGCCCTGCTCGTTCGCGGATCCCGCAATCGCCAACCGCATTCATCGTCCCATTGCAACCTGCGCCACCGGTCATAGGCATTCAGCGCGTATCCGCCGGTTGCGCAGAAATTCAGGCACGCATCGAAATCACTTCTGCTCAGCTGTCGGTATGGCCCGGCTCCCCGGATTTCGTTGAAGAGTTGATCCTCCCTGAATGACCCGGCGCAGGCCGCAATCATGATGTGCTGACATACCACGTCCTTTGAACCGGGTTCCTTCGGTTCACCGTCAAGATCCTCTTCCCGCACCGCCTCGAGAGCGGCCACGCATTCGATCACCTCGAATCTGTTGGCCGGCACGATCAAAGCTCGTGAAGGCGTTTCATAGCTGTGGTTCGACCGCCCAATTCGCTGAACCAGCCGTTTTATGTTCTTGGGAGCACCAACTTGAATCACAAGATCGACATCGCCCCAGTCAATTCCAAGATCAAGTGTTCCGGTGCTCATTGCATTTTCTACCCTGGTCCGGGCTTCCCGGGAAAGGGAGCCGTGGTGGATGGCCAACGGCAATCCTTCGGAATTCTCGTTCCAAAGTGCTTGGAAGTACAGCTCCGCTTGTGCCCTCGTGTTGATGAAGACCAGGGTTGTTCCGGCAGTCCTGATTTCGCGGAGCACATCCGGCACGGAGTGCCGGGCGCCACCGCCGCTCCATGGCGGCGGCTTGCTGGTTTCCAGCATGCTGATGTTCGGGGACGGACCCGGCTCCGCAAGCACTGTCCGGCAGCCGCCTGGGGTTGCGGACATGAAGTTCGCCATCTCGGCCGGGTCGCGGACCGTAGCCGACAGCCCAACACGTCTCAAATTTGGAGCCATTCGCTGGAGCCTTGATGCGCACAGCATCAACTGGTCGCCCCGTTTTGACTCCGCCAAAGCGTGGATCTCATCAAAAATCACGCGCTTCAGCGATTTGAATATCCTGAAGGCGTCGGGATAGGTTAGCATCAGCGCCAGCGATTCTGGCGTTGTGAGCAGTATATGGGGAGGTTCAACCCGCTGCCGTCGGCGAGCCGACTGTCCCGTGTCCCCGGTTCGATCCTCAATCCGGATCGGCAAACCCAATTCAGTTGCCGGCCTGGAAAGATTGCGCTTCATGTCTGCTGCCAATGCCTTCAGCGGTGAGACATAGAGCGTGTGGAGTCCCGGATTTCCGCCGTCGGCAAGTTCGATCAACGTCGGGAGGAATCCTGCAAGTGTCTTGCCGCCGCCGGTGGGTGCGATGAGCAGAAGCGCTTCCTCCCCGGAGCGGCGGATCATTTCCGCTTGATGCGGACGCAAAGTCCAACCCCGTGAACTAAACCAGTCCAGGAACGGATCGGGGAGCAATGTCAATGGTGGTCTCCGGTGTCGCGATCATGGTGCTTTATCGGGCATGGAATTGAAAATTCCAATGCCGGGAGTGGGCCGTTGCCCAATGTGTGCAAAGCGGGTTGATCTTGTCTTCTTTCCCAAACAGCGAATCCGACGGCAAAATCGGTTCAGGGTCGAATGTTTGCATCCGCGTTGAAAGTCATATGGCAACCTCATTGTTCAATTTGCCAATATGCCACATTGAGGCTAGGGTTAATCAATTCCCCTGGCGAGTTGGCGGAGTGGCTACGCAGCGGATTGCAAATCCGTGTACACCGGTTCGAATCCGGTACTCGCCTCCAAACATTTCTTGGATCAGAAGCTGCCCGGCAAACGCGGGATCACAAACAATTCATGACATGGTCGACCGCAAGTCAGGTCGAATCGGCAATCTCAATCGAGGCGGCAGAACTGGCGATGCAAATTCCGCCCGCGCACTTCGGCAGAACCGGAAGAGTTCCATGTGCCGTTGTACAAAGGATCATGAGCAAAATGCACCATGCCGCCACTGCTTGGCCGCAACATGACAGTTTCAGCCGGTGTTGCATTCGCCACCCCAGAGGATTATTGTACGGGTTCAAAGTCTAACGAGGAATTGGATTTTCAGGCAGCCGGCCGAGTGCGTTGGCAACACCGCAACGAACGCGAAGTTGGCAAGTTATCCAGTGCCCTTATTTGACTTGAAATGTATTTAAAACAGATTATTGAAATTACATTAATGAATGAGAAAGGCATTAGGCAATGATAAAACAATCTGAATTGAATGCGATGACTCGCACACAACTCGAAGCGTTGCTGAAAAAAGTTCAGAAAACCCTCGACGGCCGGTCGGATGGGGTCAGAAAGACAAAGGCGATTGTGCAGTTGACGAAACTGGCAAAGAAACATGGGTTTTCACTCGATGAATTGATGGATTCCGGCGGAAAAAAGAGGGTCGTAAAACGAGGTCGTGGCTTGGCAGGGCGGAAGGTTCCGCCAAAATATCAAGATCCCGACAGCCCTTCTCTGAAGTGGAGTGGAAGAGGGCGGAACCCGAAATGGGTCGACGCTGCACTAGCCCGCGGCCTCACGATGGAAGATTTGAAAATCCGCTGACATTGAACCATGCAATAATCGCAGTGCGGCAATTGTCGACTGGGTGTCACGGCATTGGCGCTGGAACTCCATCCGGAGTATTGCAATATGCCAACGGTTGGGACACCGCCAGTTGGCGAGTCGATAAGTGGTTCAAATACAGTGCCGTTTGGTAAAGTGAGACACTGCGGACAGCTTAAATGACAGCAGAACTTTGGCGACCGTCGTTCGAACGGGCACACGGCACGCTTCTGGCTCGTTTCATGCATTACACCGGAGTCGGTGTCGGTAGCGATCGACTTGACTATGATGAGCTTTGGGAGCACTCAATTGGCGAACCAGAGTCTTTTTGGGGCAATTTTTGGGATTTTTGCGGTGTCATCGGGAGACGGGGTGAAACCGTACTCGAACGCGGAAAAACAATTGCGGATGCGAGGTTTTTCCCCGATGCCAGGCTGAACTACGCTGAAAATATCCTGACAAAACCTGACACTGAATTCAGGTTGATTTTTTATGGGGAAACCGGCCAAAGACGCGAATTGAATCGAAACCAGTTATTCCGGCTTGTTGCGCAAATTCAGGATGGATTGCGGCGGGACGGCGTGAGCGTCGGCGACCGGGTGGTTGGTGTTGTTCCTAATACGCCGGAGACGGCGGCCATTTTGTTGGCTGTTGCTGGACTTGGAGCCGTCTGGTCGTCATGTTCACCGGATTTCGGCAAGGCCGGAATCTTGGACAGGTTCAAGCAACTCAATCCCAAGGTTATGTTTTGCTCCGACGGTTATTTTTACGGTGGAAAGTGGTTCGATACGATTGAAACCGCCGTTGAAGTTGCAAGTGAATTGGATTTGGGTCCGAGGTTGGTTGTTTGTCCCTATGAAGGGGCGGATGCTGACTTTGAGTCCGGGAGCGGAGGCGGCTTGTCGCTTTCGGATTACATGTGCGGTTCAAAAAATTTCGAACCCTTTTTCGAACGAGTCGGTTTTTGCGATCCAGGGTTTATACTGTTTTCGTCAGGGACGACCGGACTCCCGAAATGCATCGTGCACAGTGTCGGTGGTACGCTGCTGCAGCATCTCAAGGAGCATCGCCTCCAATGTGACATAAAACCGGGTGATCGAGTGATGTTTTTCACCACTTGCGGCTGGATGATGTGGAACTGGTTGATGAGTGCAATGGCGTCTGGGGCGTCGCTGGTGCTGTTTGATGGATCGCCGTTGTATCCAGGTTCAGATCGACTCGCCCGAATTGCCGAAGCAGAACGCGTTACTCATTTTGGTGCCTCGGCCAAGTATTTCGATGCTTGTGCGAAAGCTGGGGCAACTCCGGCTGCAAGTTGCGATCTTGAATCACTTCGTACGGTTCTCTCAACCGGATCCCCATTGTCTCCAGAGGCGTTCGATTATGTCTATTCGGATTGGAAGGATGACATTTGCCTTTCGTCAATAGCGGGTGGAACAGACATAATTGGCTGCTTCGTTGGGGGCAGCCCAGTCAGCCCGGTAATTCGCGGCCAATGTCAAAAGCGGCATCTCGGCATGAATGTGAAAGTGTTTGATGAGTGGGGCACAGAAATTGTTGGCAGGCCGGGTGAACTGGTTTGCGTCTCGCCCCATCCGTCAATGCCGGTCGGTTTTCTGAACGACCCCGACGGAAAGCGGTACCGCGAAGCATACTTCTCCCGCTTTCCGGACGTCTGGCATCATGGCGATTGGGTTGAACTGACCGCGGAGGGGGGATTGGTGTTCTACGGCCGGTCGGATGCCACGCTCAATCCAGGTGGGGTTCGAATCGGAACAGCCGAGATTTACCGTCCGGTGGAAGGAATGGATGAGATCGTGGAGGCGTTGGTTGTGGGAAGGTCCAAAGGAGCTGACACCCAAATCGTCCTTTTCGTCAGATTGCGGCCGGACGTGGAACTGACGGCGTTGCTGAAAGATGTGATCAGACGTGAGATTCGAAGGCAAGCGTCACCTCGGCATGTTCCTTCCGAAATCATTGCCGTTCCGGATATTCCACGCACGAAGTCCGGGAAGATCGTTGAACTGGCGGTGCGAGACGTAATTGAGGGCAATTCGGTCCGCAACACCGAGGCACTGGCCAATCCCGAAGCGCTGGAATTCTTCCGAAACCTCCCCGACATGGCGGCCAGCGGAACCTGACGTTCGATGTGGCCGTCCGGGTCACACTGATGGGCGGCCGCGGAAGGGCATGCCGTTATCGGCAGTTTTTTTCCGGGGTGGCGGGATTTCGTGCGTTTTGAGGTGGTTCGGATTGAGCTGATCCAATGTCGTGCGATCGTGCCGAATTAAGTCCTGAAATTCAGGATGCTCGTAGAGTAACACCATTGCTGCAACATCTGTTGCAATCCTCGTCGATTGATTGGGCATCGCCAAGTTTGCATCCTGAATTGAGGTGGTTGGGCTTAAATGTAAGATAGCAGGACAGGTTCGATGCGATTCGGCTTTCGGCATCCAATTGCTCGACAGCATTCCTGAATCGGAAAATCAGTCCCCGGAACCACATCTGATGAACGCACAATCTGTTGAACCGGTTTGGGACCTTCCCGCTAGACTTTGAGAGGCGCTCTTTCTTCCAAAACGATCTTGAGGTTGGATCGGCCGAAAAGTTGCAGACCGGTTGCGGTCTGTGGCACATCTTTTGCGACGATGGATTCCAAGAGCCATTTGATTGGAAAATGACGGATTTCACCAAGCAGAGAATTGCAATGGTCGACAGCCAAATCAGGCCGTCTGATGTAACCAAGTATCCAATCATCAGTGCCATGTTGGAGATTCCGCTGGAGGATTTCGTTCCGGATTCATGTCGACAAATCGCCTATGCCGGAACGGACACGGCTCTTGCCGAACGGCGAGTTCTGCTTGATCGCCGGGTGCTTGCAAAGATGCTGAACGAACTCGACATCAGATCGGACGAATTCGTGCTCGATATCGGCAGCGGGATGGGCTATTCCGCGGCCGTGATTTCCCGTATGGCCGAAGGCGTTGTTGCGCTTGAGGAAGATGTCGGCATGGCCGAGATCGCCGAAGGCAATTTCACAAGATTTTCCGTGGACAATGCCGTGTCAATCACCGGACCGCTCACGGAAGGAGCGCCCAAGCACGGGCCGTATGATGCCATAACCATTCAAGGCGGCGTAGAGGTGATACCGATGGCCATCATCCAGCAGTTGAAGGAAGGCGGCAAGATGGGATGCATATTTGCGGGTCGGCAGCCGGGTGAGTGTCGGGTGGGCATGCGTCGAGGGAACGGGATCGTGTGGAGGACCGTGTTCAATGCTGACGCCCCGGTCATTCCGGGTTACGAGAAGCAACAGGAGTTTGTGTTCTAGCTGATCTGATTTTGGAACCGGGCCGGCTTCCGGCCTGGTAGGTTGGGGGTCATGGTGAGAAGATTGTTTCCGAACGCGGTAGCGGCTGCGGTGTTGATTGCAATGCCCAGCCCTTCGGTCGGCGAGTCCCTTGCGGATGCGTTCATAGCCGCATACCGCAACAGTGCTTTGCTCGAAGCCTCGCGTGCACTGCTCAGGGCGGAGGACGAGTCGGTCGCCTCGGCGGTTGCAGCCTTGAGGCCAACTCTGTCAACGGCCGCGTCAATCACTGGTCGTTTGGCGCGTTCGCCGACTCAGATGGGTGCAATCAGGACGACTGACGGAAATGTCAGCACAGCATTGAGTCTGACGGCCGAGTTGCTGGTTTCCGACGGTGGCGCAGGCAGGCTTGGCACAAGTGTGGCACGGGAAACCGTGCTTGCCACAAGGCAGACCCTGCTTGAGGTCGAGCAGGCTGTTCTGATGAGTGCAGCCACGGCATTCCATGACGTCATGCTGAGGGGCGAATTGCTGGAATTGGCGGAAAACGGTCTTCTGGTGTTTGAAACCCAGCTTGAGGCGGCAAAGGGACGGTTCGAACTTGGTGAGATAACGAAGACTGATGTCAGCTTGGTTGAAGCCCGGCTTGCTTCTGCCCGAAGTCAGGTTTTGCTGCGACGGGGCGAATTGGAGATTGCTCGGGAATCATACCGCCTTGCGACAGGTGTTTACCCGGGAGATCTTCTTCCCCCGCCACCTGCTCCTGAGGTTCCGAATTCGCTTGATCGTGCGCAGTCAATTGCCCGCCAGCTTCATCCCTCCATAGTCAGGGCACAGCACACGGTCGCAGCAGCGCAATTGGCGGTAAAGCAACTGGAGGTGCGACTTGTTCCACAGGTCTATCTGGGCGGAACCGTGGCGACGAACCGCGAATTCGGCGCATGGGAAAGAGGGACCGATTCTGCGTCGGTATCGTTGACCGCGAGAATGCCGCTCTATCAGGGCGGAGCGTATGATTCTGCGAAGAGGCGGGGAATCGCAAACTTGGAGCGTGCGCGGTTTGAACTTGAGCAGGCGGCCAGACGGGTGGATCAGGAGGTCGCTTCGGCCTGGACCCGGCTGCAGATTGCAGAATCGTCAATAGAAGCCCGCGAGTTGCAGGTTGCCGCGACCGAGCTTGCTCTAAGGGGAATCAAGCAAGAAGCCGGCCTTGGCTTGCGCACGACCTTGGATGTCATTGATTCGGAACAGGATGTCTTGGCAGCAGTAAATGATCTGATTGCCGCAAAGAATGATCGGAATGTGGCGGTATACGGATTGCTTGTGTCGGTTGGATTGATGACCGTCAAACATCTGGGATTGGGGATTCCGGTTTATGATCCGAACGAAAACCTGTCCCGGATTAGTTCGGCCCCGGCGGAGACTTGGCCGGCGACAACGGTTGAGCGCGCATTCAGAAGCCTCGGGATGAAGTGACGCCGCGGTTTTCTTCCATGCAGGTTGCAATACAATTCAGGGATGCGGGGACCTGCCATGGCCGATGATCTCCGGTCAACTGTCGAGGGTCGGGCCACAAACTGACGCGAACCACCTACAGTGAGCTTGCTTCAGCCAGTTCACGCCACACTTTCTCGGAGGTGATTGGCATGTTGATCTCGCGAACGCCGAAGGCCCAAAGCGCATCCTGTACGGCATTGGCAGCTGCGGCCATGGCTCCAATTGTGCCTGCCTCTCCGCAACCCTTCATTCCGATGGGGTTGTTCAACGAAGGGGTGGGCTCGGAATGGAATTCAACAAACGGCATGTCGGATGCCCGCGGCATTGCATAGTCCATGAACGTTCCGGACAGCAGCTGACCTGAATCGTCAAACTCCGCGTGTTCGATGACAATCTGCCCGACGCCTTGGGCAACCCCGCCATGGACCTGCCCTTCCGCAAGCATTGGATTCATCAGGATTCCGAGATCGTCCACGACTGTGTACTTGTCGACGGAGAGAAGGCCCGTCTCCGGATCTATTTCGACTTCGCACACATGTGCACCATTCGGAAATGACTTTCCCGGAAGTTCGGTGGTGTGCTGCGTTACCAGAAGATCCTGTTGCCCCTTGCTCCTGGCGGCCTGTGCGGCGTCCATGATGCCAAGAAACTTGTTGGTGCCCTCCGCCTTGAAGATTCCATCGTCGAAACTGATGTTGGCGACATCCTCCTCAAGTTCCTCCGCGACAAATGGGATGAATTTTTCAATCATCCTGTCGGAAGTCCCGTTGATCGATACGCCTTGGGTGGTAACCGATCTGGATCCTCCGGTACCGCCGCCTTTCCGGACAAGGTCGCTGTCGCCCTGAACCAGCCTGACATTTTCAAATGGAATTCCGGTTCGCTCATGCAGGATCTGAGCATACACGGTCTCATGTCCCTGGCCGTTTGACTGCGTTCCGACATAAACGTTGACCATGCCGTCCTCGGTGAATTCAATCTTGGTGGTTTCAGACGGATCTCCCAAGATTGCCTCGATATAGTAGCAAAGCCCGAGGCCGCGCACTGCACCCCTTTGGGCACTCTCCGAGCGTCTCCGGGAAAAACCGTCAAAATCCGCCTCGATTTCGGCCCGGGCAAGCACCTTGGAAAACTCGCCGACATCAAAGGTCTCTGGGCCGAAATTGTGGTAGGGAAACCTGTCGGGAGATATGAAATTGCGGCGACGAAATTCGGTCTGGCTGATGCCGAATTCCCGTGCGGCACGATCCATGAGACGCTCTATCATGTAAATCGCCTCAGGGCGCCCGGCTCCGCGATAGGCATCAACCGGCGTAGTGTTGGTGTAGATGCCCTTGACCCGGAAAAACACCGATGGAATGTGGTAGGTTCCTGTTAACACCTTCTCGGACAACTCAGTTTGGATGAATTGCCCGTAACCCGAATTGTGCGCACCCAGATTGCTGTGCGTTACCACCCTGTAGGCGAGGAAACGTCCATCCCGGTCGAACGCGCCTTCAACCATCGAATGCAGGTCACGGCCTGCATTGTCGGTCAGCATTGCCTCTGACCTGGTTGACATCCAGCGAAGGGGCCGGCCCAGAAGTATGGCAACTTGGGCAATCGCAAAGTGCTCAGGATACGTGAATCCCTTCATTCCAAAGCCGCCGCCGACATCCGGGGTTGTTACTCGGATGTTTGCTTTGTCGATCCCAAGCAAGTCCGAAAGCTCGTCCTTGGCGCCCCATACGCCTTGCCCGTTGATCGCGACATGCAACCTTCCGTCCTTCCACTCGGCCTGACATCCCCTCGGCTCAAGCGAGTTTGCGATGATACGGTGATCGTCCACCCGCATTGAAACGACCTTTTCCGCCCCAGCAAAGATCTCCTCAACTTCAGCTTCATCTCCGCGGAACCAGTCGAATGCCAGATTGTTGGTAGCCTCTCCGTGAATGTCGATTCCACCGGTCGCAACCGTCACGTGCGGTTCAAGCTCCTCTATGTCGAATTCGATCAGTTCAACTGCATCCTTCGCCTGATTCAGGGTGTCGGCCACCACCAGCGCCACCGGCTCACCAACGAAGCGGACCTTGTCATGAGCCAACACCGGCCGCATCGGCGCCGCAGCCGCGGTTCCGTCGGGCAATTCAAGAATGCTCGCGTTCATGCTGTTTCTCATGCCAGCGCCGATTAGATTCTCTGCGGTGAAGACTCCGCGGACACCTTCGGCCTTGCTGGCATCCTCCACACCGATGGAGAGAATCTTGCCATGCGCTACGGGCGAGAGGAGGAACTGGACGTAGAGCGCACCGTCAGGTGCGCTGTCGTCGATGTAATTCCCGATCCCCGCAAGAAACCTTGCATCCTCTTTTCGACTTACTGATTGACTGACACCAAATTTCTTCATTTCCGTTTCCTTGCGGGTTGCGAATCCAGATCTCAACTATCAGCGACCTCCAACCTCCGGTCGATGGTCGCTGCAGATTCGGGACAGCAGCGCATCCGTTAATTCGGCAAGTCAATTCTGGCAACATCAATGTCGCCCGGAACAATAGCGAGCGGGTTGCCATTGACTGCTTCAATTTTGCGGTTGGTTCAAGTAATCGTCCGGGCCTCTTTTCAGGCGAACCCCAGAGGATCTTGAGGCGGATGATTGACAAGCACTACGATCCGGCCACGGCAGAACGTCGGATCTACAGAATGTGGGAGGAGGCGGATGCCTTTTCGGCCGGTGCAAATTCGCTGCCCGGTGCAGATCCCTACTGCATCATGATCCCGCCGCCGAACGTCACCGGCGTCCTGCATATGGGGCATGCATTCAACAATACGATTCAGGACATCCTGATCCGTTGGCGAAGAATGCAGGGAAGGGACGTTCTTTGGCAACCCGGTCAGGACCACGCCGGCATCGCAACTCAGATGGTTGTTGAACGTTCAATGGCGGATGGCGGCGAGTTGTCGCGCCAAGAAATCGGAAGGGAGAAATTCCTCGAAAAGGTCTGGGAATGGAAAGGACAATCCGGCGGTGCAATCATAAGCCAATTGAAACGCTTGGGGGCGTCCTGCGACTGGAGTCGCAACCGGTTCACGATGGACAGTGGCTTTCACGATGCCGTCCTTGAGGTCTTCGTTCGGCTCTACGACAAGGGCATCATTTTTCGGGGCAAGCGGCTCGTCAACTGGGATCCGCACTTTGAAACTGCGATTTCCGACATTGAGGTCGAGCAGGTCGAGACTGAAGGAAAGCTGTGGAGGTTGCGCTACCCGCTTGAAAATGGCGAAAGCTATCGGCATCCAATCGCATTCAATGATGCCGGAGAGGCAGTGGCTTGGGAAGACCGCGACCATCTTGTTGTGGCCACAACCCGACCGGAAACAATGCTTGGTGATACCGGCGTGGCCGTCAACCCTGCAGATGAACGCTACCTTCACCTGATCGGAAAGACGGTAAGGTTGCCACTTTCCGGTCGCTCAATTCCGATTGTTGCTGATCGGCATGCCGATCCCGAAAAGGGAACCGGTGCCGTCAAGATCACGCCTGCCCATGATTTCAACGACTGGGAAGTTGGCCTCAGGACCGGGCTGCGAGCGATCAACGTAATGTCGCCACGCGCCGAGATGGCGCTTGAGAACAATCCGGACTTTCTTGAGGGATGCGATGCATCTGATGAGGCAATGGCATTGCACGGTCTTGACCGCTACGAGGCAAGGGAGCGGATTGTTCAACTTGCAGGGGAACAGGGTTGGTTGGACGGTGTCAGCGACGACCGGCATGCGGTTCCGCACGGGGACAGATCAAAGGTCGCAATCGAACCCTATTTGACGGATCAGTGGTTTGTCGATGCAGGTCAGATTGTTGAACCAGCGATTGATGCGATCAGGGAAGGCAGAACGCGAATTCATCCGGAGCAGTACGAAAACCTCTATCTGAGTTGGCTCCGCGACATCAAACCCTGGTGCATTTCCCGCCAACTGTGGTGGGGCCATCAGGTTCCGGTTTGGTATGACGTGGAGGGCAACGCCTACTGTGCTCCAACTGAGGATGAGGCGATCGCGAAGTCCGGGGGACGAGCTTTGACCAGGGACCCGGATGTTCTCGACACTTGGTTTTCGTCCGGGATTTGGCCCATTGGCACGTTGGGTTGGCCCGAAGAGACGCCGGAGCTCAAACGGTATTTTCCGACCGACGTGCTCGTAACCGGTTTTGACATCATCTTCTTTTGGGTTGCGCGAATGATGATGATGCAACTCGCAATAGTTGACCAAGTTCCTTTCCACACCGTCTATGTTCATGCATTGGTCAGGGACGAGCAGGGCCGGAAGATGTCGAAATCCCTTGGAAACGTCATTGATCCGATCGAACTGATCGACAAGTATGGCGCTGATGCGGTTCGCTTCACCCTGGCGGCGATGGCTGCAATGGGCAGGGATCTCAGGCTTTCGGAAAACCGTGTCGCCGGTTACCGAAATTTCGGAACGAAACTGTGGAACGCTGCCCGATTCGCAAGGGTTAACCATTGTCGGCACGGAAGCGATTTTGAACCAAATTCTGTGTCGGGCACGGTCAATCGATGGATCGTGGCTGAGGTCGGTAATGTGCAAGAGGCCGTGGACGCTGCCCTTGAAGCATGCCGATTCAACGATGCGGCGGAAGCACTTTACGGATTTGTTTGGGGAAGCGTTTGCGATTGGTACTTGGAGTTCGCCAAGGAGCTATTGAATTCCGAGGACGGGGAAGTGATCGCCGAGACAAGGCAGAATGTGTCCTGGGTCATTGATCAATGCCTAATTCTTCTCCATCCGTTCATGCCATTCATAACCGAGGAGATTTGGGGCCATTCGGAGCGGTCCAACATGTTGGTGCATGAACGGTGGCCCCGCTATCGGCAGCAGGATCCGATCGACCAGGATCCTGTCAGGGACACAAAACTGGTGATACGTCTCATTGAGGAGATCCGGTCGGCGAGGGCACTGATGCGGGTTCCCGCTGCAGCAAGGATCGGGATGCTTGAGCTTGATCTCAATGATGACCTGCGGGCGGCGGTTGACGGGCACACAGGCTTGATAGCGCGGTTGGGCAGAATTGACTCCTTCGGGAGGGCGGATAAGGCACCTTCAGGCTCAGCAACGATCTCGATTGAAGGTGGCGTATTCTGCCTGCTCCTGGATCAGGTTGTGGATGTCGAAGCCGAAAGTTCACGTCTTGCAGCATCGTTGAGCAAGATCAGGAACGAAGCCGATGCTGTCCGAAAGAGGTTGGCCAATCCGGGATTTATCAACCGCGCACCGGAATCGGTCGTTGAGGAAAACCGTACCCGCCTTGTAAACTTCGAGACCAAGGAAAAGGTGTTCGCACAGGCGTTGGAGCGACTCAAGACCGGGGGTTGAGTTCAATCACCTGCTGGCGGCTTTCCGAACTCGGAAGCGCAAACTTCGGCGGCGGCCTCCACGGCACCGCTTCCGCGCCGGTAGTCAATCGCTGCAAAGCCGGATTCAATTGACGCCAAAGCACCCAACACCATGTGCGGATTGAGATGACCCATGTGTCCAAGGCGGAAGCAGCCGGTTGAGTCGGGATCATCAGGGGTGTCCATTCCGAGTCCGATCCCAAGTGTCAGTCCCGCATTGTCCTCCGTCCAATTGCGCAGTTTTGTTCCGTGGGGTGGCCCGGCCCGGAAAGTGGTCACGGCATGACTGCGCGACTGGGGATCGGCAATGTTCGGCTCAAGTTGGCCTTCTGCTCCCCAGCGTTCAATCGCAGCCCAAATTGCGCGCGCCAGCACCTCGTGCCGGTGCCAAACGGCCTGCAATCCCTCGGCGAGGATCATGTTCAGCGCTTCACGAAGCCCGTAAAGGTGATGGGTCGGCGCGGTTCCGCAAAAGTAGAAATAGAATTCCTCCGGATTGATCCGCCTGTTCCAATCCCAGTAGGGTGTTCGCAGTGAGGCCCCCTCGCACGTATTTCGGGCCTTCTCGCTGAAAAAGACAAACCCGAGGCCCGGCGGGGTCATGAGGCCCTTTTGGCTTCCTGCAATCATGACGTCCACGCCCCAACCGTCCATCTTGAACTCCTCACAGGCCAGGCTGGCGATGCAATCGATCATAAGCAACGCAGGATGGTTGGCTGACCTGACGGCCTCAGACAGCAAGGCTATGTCATTTCGAACAGAGGTTGCGGTGTCGACCTGAACGGCGAGGACTGCTTTGATGAGGTGTGACTTGTCACCTTTCAGTCGGTCATGAACAATGGAAGCGTCCGTGCCGGCGCGCATTCCAAAGTCAATATACTCAACATCCACACCGAGCCTTTCGGCAAATTCACCCCAACCCTTGGCAAATAGACCGGTCGACAAAACCAGTATGCGGTCACCGGGGTTGAGGGTGTTGGACAGCGAGGCTTCCCAGACGCCATGACCGTTGGCAATGTAGATTGTTGAATGAAAGACGGTCCCGGCAACTCTCTTCAGATCGTCGATAATTCCCTCGACCAACCCGACGATCTCTCCCGAATAGATGTTTGGTGACGCCCTGTGCATGGCTTGGAGCACCCGGTCCGGAACCACCGATGGTCCCGGAATCGCAACGTAGTTCCTGCCTTGGTTCAAGTTCATTCACTGAATGCCCGTTGGGGGCCGCTTGGCCAACGAACTTTGCCGTTGGCGATAATAACTGCGGGCCAGTTGATCAGGTGGGACGCCAATGAAGTATTTTGTTAGAATCATCAAGTTGCAAGCTCCGCGAACGAGCCAACCCTCTTCAAGGTAGCGGCGCGGGTCGGAAATTGCACGGCTGCGGAGCATCTTCAGTTTCCCCTTGAGTGCCCTTGCCATCTCGACATCCTCAAAGAGCTCAATTTCCCGATATCCGCCGATGCTGTCGTAGAGTTTCCGCGGGATCAACAAGCCTTGATCTCCATATGGGAGCCCAAACGCGACCGAACGCAGATTCGCCCACCCGGCGAACCAGGCCGCGGAGAGTCCTCCGGCGGAGAATCTAAGCTTGAAGTACGCCGCGTTCCCGGAATCATTCTGCATGTGGCGTTCAGCATCATCCACCCAGCCGTCCGAAAGAACAGTGTCGGCATGTAGGAACAGCAGCCAGTCGCCACCAGCCACTCGGGCACCGGCGGCAAGCTGGCTGCCGCGCCCTCGTTTGCTGATGACAATTTCCGCGCCAAGTCTGCCGGCCAACTCGGAAGTGCCGTCACTGGAGCCGCAGTCCGAGATTATCAATTCGCGGATTAGACCGGATTGAACACCTTCGAACAGACTTGCAGACAGCTTGGAAAGGTCATCGGAGGAATTCAATGTTGGCACGATCACGGAAAGTGGAGCACGCACGAACTCTCTCCGATCATGTCCCGGGGAGGGCCGGAGTGATTGTCCCGCCAATGCGGACCGGCTCGACACTGCGGGCAAGTCCCGTGCGGTCATCGGACTCCACCAGAACGCCGCAAAGGGACGCTTCACCCACAGCGGGCTCAAAGCGTTTCCGGTGCATGCCGGTAACAAACCTGCTCAGCGGCTCGTCCTTGTTCACCCCGATTACTGAATCATAATTCCCGCACATGCCAACATCCGAAATGTATGCCGTTCCACCGCTCATGATGGTGCAGTCGGCAGTCGGGACATGAGTGTGGGTTCCGGCGACCAGTGTCGCACGCCCGTTGCAGTGATGTCCCATTGCCATCTTTTCCGAGGTCGCCTCAGCGTGAAAATCGATAAGAATCGCATGCACACTGCCGCCCAACGGATGCGCCTCAAGGAGTTGATTTACGGCTTGGAACGGGTCGTTGTAAGGTTGACCCATAAAGATCCGGCCCAGTGCCGCAATGACGAGTAGCTTTCGTTTCCGGCTGTCCTGAAAAATTCCGTAGCCCCTGCCGGGTGCGGCATGAGCAATGTTCATTGGTCGGAGCATTCTCGGTTCGGAGGAGATGCTTGAAATAAGCTCGCGTTGGTCAAAGGCGTGATCGCCAAGCGTCATGCAGTCGATGCCCGCGGCAAACAGTGCGACGGCATGGTTCTTGGTTATGCCGCGTCCTTGGGTGGCATTTTCGCAGTTGGCAACCACGAGATCCAACCGGAGCTGACTGCGAAGTTTCGGAATGCCGGCAACGATCGCGTCGCGACCTGATCGACCGACCACATCGCCGAGGAAGAGTATACGCATGGAGGCTCCCACTCATCGGATAGGGGATGTATCTTGGAAATTGGTGACACCTCGCTCGGTTACAACCATGTCGAGCGGTTGGTCAAATGCTTCCGTCGGCACGCGATCAAGCTGCTGACTTGCGTAGGCAAAACCAACTGCCGAAACCTGGCCCGAATTTCGAAGGGACTCCAAGGTTCGGTCATAGTGGCCGCCGCCGTATCCCAGCCGAAAACCCCTCGCATCAAATGCCAGCAGCGGAACGATCAAAATATCCGGTCGAAGCCATGCTCCTGTTGCCGGGACAGGGATTCCGTGGGCAGCGGCCACTACAGGAGCTGATGGACTCCACTGACGGAACTTCAGTGGCAATTGGGGAGAGGCGACAACCGGGACACACAGTTTTCTTCCTTGGCCGGAAAGCTTCTCCATGACCGGAACTGGGTTGATTTCCGACTTCACCGACAGATAGCCAGCAATGACCAATTCGTCCGGAATTCCTGCCAGAACCCGCTCAAGGTTGAGCCGCGCAAGATCACCATCCAGTGGATTCACCGCTGCCGCCCTGCGCTCCCTTGCGCGGTTCCTGGCGGTGCGTTTGGTATTATCCATGGCAAAAGCTCACGCAACCGACCAAGCGGCGAGTCAGGTTTTTCTCTGATGCAAGCAATTGCCAATGCGGCGGATTAATCCATAATTGCAGGATGGATTCCATCATTCCTCCAGGAAAGCTGCTGGCCCGAGGGGTCCAACGGTACCTGCGGCGACATCACGACTTTGCAACGCTTGATGAGTTCTCACCGAGCAGGGGTTTGCGGGTCGACATTGTCGGAATTGGACCCAAAGGGGAGATTTGGGTGATCGAATGCAAATCATCGCGGCTTGACTATATGTCCGATTCGAAATGGCAAGGCTATTTGGAATGGTGCGACCGGTTCTTTTGGGCCGTCGACAGGCAGTTTCCCTACGATCTTCTTCCGGAGAACAACGGGTTGATCTTTGCCGACCGGCACGATGCGGAAATCGTGCGGATGGGGGATGAATGCCGACTCTCCCCGGCTCGCCGCAGGAAACTGCTTCTGAAATTTGCCCGAAACGCCGCAGAACGTCACCAAGCGCATCTGGAGACGGCTGTCTGGGATAGACTGCGGATGGCCAAAGGCGACAGCGCCGAAACCGATTTTCCCTGATAAGGTTCGTTTCTGGTTCTTGTTGCGCAAATGTGCAGGATCGCAGCGGAAATTGGATGCCGCCGCCCAAGTGAAGGAACCGGAAGCACAACGACTTGTCCAAGTCTTCCGTGAGATTTTTGATCAAGCGGTTCAGGATGACGGGATGAGTTTCGATTCCGATCACATGGTTGCAGGGCCAATCCGGGGCGATCAACTCTATGGCGGTATCCGCGTGATCTCATCGGCATATCTCGGGACTGCCGCCATACCGATCCAAATCGATATCGGTTTCGACGATGTCATGACACCGGGACCAATTGAGGTCCAATACCCCGTGCTTCTTGATCATCCCGCGCCGAATCTCAAGGCATATCCGAGTGAAACCGTTGTGGCTGAGAAGTTCGAGGCCATGGTGGCCCTAGATCTTGCAAACAGCCGGATGAAGGACTTCTATGACCTTCTTGCGATGTCCCGGCTCTTTGCTTTCCAGGGGGCTGTTCTCGCCGCTGCGATCCGCGCCACTTTCGAAAGGCGGAAGTCGCCGATCCCACTCGAACCTCCGCCTTCCCTCACCCGGGCCTTCTGGGATGATCCACAGAAATCGGTTCAATGGCGATCCTTCCTCGCCCGCGAACCGTTGCTGATCGATGAGCCGCATTTGCCTACGGTCATTCGCGAGATCGGCAAATTCATCATGCCCGCAACTTATGGGGTGATCGACGGCGGACACGTGCCGGGCCATTGGTCTCCAGGAAGCGGGTGGAGATCCGCCCCGGTTCGTTCCAATCCAAATCATTCGTAGCGTGCTTTGCGTCCCCTGGTCAGCAGGAATTCCTTACCCGAAACTGCTTTGGTCCCTGGAACATCCCAGCGCAGATAGGAGTTCGGGGCCAGGCAAATCACCAGTGGTTTGATTCATTCATCTGATGCCATTTCCTGCAGTTTCTGACGGCCTTTTTCCACGCAGCAAGGGGTGCATCCCAATTGGCATTGGGGTTCCCGCACCTGCCGGGACTGCAGCGTCCATGTCGGCGAACATTCCGGCAAATGCACCGCCGTCAATTCAAAGGCCGCTGCGGCTGCCGCTTGGCGATGTTTGGTCCAATTCAGGCATCGGAAGTTCATACAATCCAAACGGTGCCGACTCTCCGGAATTGGTGAACGATCCGAAAATTTGGTTGTTTGAATGAGTCGCTTGATATGGTATTTTGAAGCAGTGCCGCCTTAGCTCAGTTGGTTAGAGCACCAGATTGTGGATCTGGGGGTCCCCCGTTCAAGTCGGGGAGGCGGTACCACCAACGCATGGCTTTGAGCGGGCAAGGCGGAGGAAAATCCGCCTGAGGCGTTGGGACCGGCAATCCAGACACTTGTGACCTGGAGGCCGGCGGGCGCGGCAGGTGCAGGCGGGCAGGAAATCGCGGGGGAGGATTTCAACCAGAATCAGAGGCAGCATCATGTCATTCAAAGATTCCGTAGACCAAATGTACGGCAGGGCGGCGGCTCTGCTGGACATGCCACCCGGGCTTGCCGAGAAAATTCGGGTCTGCAACAGCACCTATACCGTTCGTTTCGGGGTGCGGTTAAGGGGCCGGATTGAGACCTTTATCGGATACAGGTCGGTTCATTCAGAACATATGGAACCGGTGAAAGGGGGAATCCGCTTTGATGAATCGGTGTCCCAGGATGAGGTCGAAGCGCTTTCGGCGCTGATGACCTACAAGTGCGCATTGGTCGAAACTCCGTTTGGCGGGGCAAAGGGCGGACTTTGCATTAACCCCAGGCAATACAGCGAACCGGAACTTGAGCAGATAACCCGCCGGTTTGCCTATGAGTTGATTAAACGCGATTTGGTTCATCCCAGCCAGAACGTTCCAGCCCCCGACATGGGAACCGGCGAGCGCGAAATGGCATGGATTGCAGACCAGTATGCCCGAATGAAAACCACGGACATCAACGCAAGGGCATGCGTTACCGGGAAGCCGTTGAACGCAGGTGGCATCGCTGGGCGTATCGAGGCAACGGGCAGGGGTGTCCAATATGCGCTTGAGGAATTCTTTCGGAATCCCGAAGACGTCAAGACGGCAGGGCTCGACGGCAATCTCGACGGAAAACGAATTATTGTCCAGGGATTGGGCAATGTCGGCTACCATGCGTCGCTCTTCCTGTCCGGGGAAAGTGGCGCCAAAATCACCGGAATCATTGAACGGGACGGTGGTCTTATTGAACCGGGTGGGCTTGATGTGGAAGGTGTTCGCCAACACATTTCGGAAACTGGCGGCGTGAAGGACTGCCCGTCGGGCCGCTGGGTGAAGAATGGCCTGAAGTTGCTGGAGGAGGATTGCGACATCCTCATTCCGGCGGCGGTTGAGGGTGTTATCACAGGCGAAAATGCTGGACGCATCAAGGCTCCCCTTATCATTGAGGCGGCAAATGGCCCGGTTACCGCAGAGGCGGACGAGATTCTTCGTGCAAAGGGCACGGTCATCATTCCTGACATGTATGCGAATGCGGGCGGTGTTACGGTCTCATATTTTGAATGGGTCAAGAATCTAAGTCACATCAGATTCGGTCGCATGCAGCGCCGACAGGAAGAGGCGCGCAGCCAATTGCTGCTGGAGGAGTTGAATCGATTGTTCTCTGAATCGCAAATTCCGGTCAATCTTTCAGAGAGGTTTGTCGAAAGATACTGCCAGGGGGCCGGCGAACTTGAACTGGTCCGATCGGGACTCGATGACACCATGCGCTTGGCCTACCACTCGATGCGTGAGGTTTGGCGCGGACGAAATGATGTCGTCGACCTTAGGACAGCGGCCTATCTCGTGGCAATCGAAAGGATCGCCGCAAGCTACAAATCCAAGGGAATCTGACAAGTCCGGAACACGAAACCGACTGATCCGTCCTGTGGCCAAATGCTCTGGCCGCAGGCGTCGGCCCGGGACATTAGGCCGTTGTCAGTCTTGATTGTGCAGAAGTAGGTGAAGGCGTTCAGCCATAACTTTTCCTTGGCCCTGCGGCGTTACTCCGCCGACGCCAATGCGCCGACCGAGTCGCCACCAGAGGCCCGGTTGCCAGGCATGGCCCATTGGATTCTTCAGAACTATGAGGAAACCGTTTGACGGTTTGAACGCAAATAACCCACGCTCAACCCTGGAAATGTTTCCAATCTCCGCAACGACTGTTCCGTCGGAGGAATAGACACCTTCCTTGCACAGATGGAGAGATTTGGACGTCGCCGCATGCATCCGCCATGCGACAACGAAGCTGGATAGGCCGAGAGCTGCAAGGGCGAGATATGCGGGATTCAAGGAATTCCAGCCGCTGAAGGCGACGTAGACCAAAACAGCTCCCAGCGTCAGCATCAGTCCGCTGGCCAGATGCCGCCTTACCGGCGAAGGAGTGAGTGCTGCCAGAGGTTCGCGTTCGCTCGCACGATTGGCATTGGGCCTCTTGTGCGCCATCAGTCGCCATCGATCCTGAGCACGTTGGCAAACGCATTGTGTGGAATGTCCACACGGCCAATTTGCCGCATGCGCTTCTTGCCGGCCTTCTGCTTTTCCAGCAGCTTTTTCTTGCGGGTTATGTCGCCGCCATAGCACTTGGCTGTTACGTCCTTGCGCAGGGCAGGAACGGTTTCCCGGGCAATTATGCGGCTTCCAACCGCCGCTTGGATTGGGACCTTGAAGAGATGGCGCGGGATGAGTTCCTTCAACCGTTCACACATAACTCGGCCCCTTTGTTCGGCCCTGTCGCGGTGAACCATGATCGAAAGCGCATCAACGGGGTCGCCGTTGATGAGGATTTGCATCTTGACCAGGTTTTCTGTCCTGTAGCCTGCAATCGAGTAGTCAAAGGAGGCATACCCCTTGGTTACCGATTTTAGCCGGTCGTAGAAATCGAACACAACCTCATTGAGTGGCAGGTCATAGGAAACCATCGCCCTTCGCCCTGTGAATGTCAGTTCCTTTTGGATGCCCCTTCGTTCGTGGCAGAGTTTCAGAACATCACCCAAATGATTGTCCGGAACAAAAATCGTCGCATCAATGCGCGGTTCCTCTATGCCCGAAATGGTCATCGGATCCGGCATGTCAGAAGGGTTGTAGAGTTCGCTGAATCCGCCCTCCCGTTTGTGGACGCGATAAATGACTGATGGGGCCGTGGCGACAAGTTCGATTCTGTATTCCCTTTCGATGCGCTCCCGGACAACCTCCATGTGCAATAGGCCAAGAAATCCACAGCGAAAGCCAAATCCGAGTGCGGTCGATGCTTCGGGCTCGGTGCTGAAGGAAGAATCATTCAATGAGATCTTTTCGATTGCGTCGCGCAGATTCTCATAGTCCGTATTGTCTGACGGAAACAGTCCGCAGAAAACAACGGGTTGGCTCGGTTTCATGCCGCCGATTGGCTCCCGGCAACCTTTCCGCTCATGCGTTATGGTGTCGCCAACCCTGGTGTCGCGCACCCGCTTTATTGATGCGGTCAGGTATCCGATTTCACCCGCCTGCAGTTGATCAGTTTCAGTCATTTCGGGTTTGAATACGCCGATCCGATCAACGGAATGGATTGCGCCTGTCGAGATCAACCTAATCCGCTCGCCCTTTCGCAAGGTGCCTTCAAAAACGCGCACCAAAACAACCACTCCGAGAAAAGAGTCGTACCAACTGTCGACGAGCAGCGCCTTCAGCGGTTCCTCCGGATTTCCCTTCGGGGCAGGCAGGTCGTTCACTATGGCTTCAAGGACTTCATTCACCCCGCATCCCGTCTTGGCCGATACTTGGACCGCCTCTGACGCATCTATTCCAATCAACTCCTCGATTTGCCGGCAAACCGGTTCGGGATCCGCCGCCGGAAGATCAATCTTATTCAGCACCGGAATGATCTCATGATTTGCGGCAACTGCCTGATAGGCGTTTGCAAGGGTTTGGGCTTCCACACCCTGTGTTGCATCGACGACAAGCAACGAACCTTCCACGGCCAACATCGAACGGGACACCTCGTACGAAAAATCCACATGGCCGGGCGTGTCGATCAGGTTCAGTACGAAGTTCTCGCCAGATTTCGACCTGTAGTCGATTCGAACCGTGTTGGCCTTAATCGTAATTCCCCGCTCCCTTTCGATATCAAGGGAATCAAGCAACTGCTCCTTCATGTCGCGATCACTCACTGTCCCGGTCATCTGCATCAACCTGTCCGCCAGGGTGCTCTTGCCGTGGTCAATATGCGCGACAATCGAGAAATTTCGGATTTGCGAAACCTTGGACATTGAGGGATAAAATCTCCGGGGTGGTTCGGCAGATGCCAAAGTCACCTCATTCAGTCAAACCGTCGTCAGTTTACGGGTATGCCGGAAATGCCGTTGCCGGACAATGCCTGGCGAACTGTGGTGCTGTTCCCTGCTCATGGTGCGCCCGTATCCCGGCCGCCTGGACCGGACCGGTCGCATGATGGCAAAAGATTTTCACTGCCGGATCAGCGACCTGCGAAAGCAACCGGAACTTTCAGCAACATCACGTCGGAATTCTTGAACTGCAATTCAATGTCCAGGGCATCTAACTGGTGGAGTCCATTGGCAAACCCCATGAGCATAATGTGATCGCCGCCAGGTGCGAGCTCAATAACTTCGCCGGCCGGCAGTTCAAAACCATTCTTAGCCATCCTCATTGCGGCAACACCATCGGACCTTGGATCATGGGTGTGAAGCACAGCCCGGTTTGCCGAATCAGAGGAAGCACCGGTCAGTTTGTCATCCGCAAGGCAAGTGTTTTTCAGACTTAGATACAGCGCGGCACCTTTCGCCGACGGAGTGGCAGCACGGACAATTGCGTTGTCAGCAACAATTTCACAGCCGAAAATTGCTCCGGACCAGCCTGCAAATACCATCGTCGCAATAAGGCAACGCCAAATCCTGGATCGTGGCCGGGCGGGTGTTGTTACTGAAGCTCCGCAACCGGGGGCAAGCGAGTTCAAGTCTGGTCGGGCTGGGCAGCCGCCTCTCGAGCCCTTGCAATATCCCTCTTGATTTTGAGTGCCCGGGCCGACAACTCCGAATCTTTCGCCTTATCAAGGAATTTGTCGAGGCCACCCCTGTGATCGACGGTTCGAAGTGCTGATGCCGTCACCCGAAGCTGAAAGGATTTCCCGAGGGTTTCCGACATCAGCGTAGCGTCGCTCAAATTCGGAAGGAAACGCCTTTTTGTCCTGTTGTTGGCATGGCTGACATTGTTGCCGGTCATTACTCTCTTGTTGGTCAGTTCACAGACGCGCGCCATTTTCGGATCCGTTGCTTGCGAAATGGCCGGGTTCACGAATGAGTCGTTGCCCGGCGGACGAAGTCCCTAAGTGTAATCTTGGTCCCCGTCAAGCATCGGTTGTTTCGAAATTGGGATCCAAGCCTTGCTGCCGTGTGCAGCTCCAAACAGGTCAGAATCGTCGCAAGCAACAGAAAACGTCCAGACAATCCTGTGCATCGGGATTACGGAACAGCCGATCAATTGGCGAATATTGCTTGCCTCGACGGCCGGGAAGCTGCCCGCGATTGCAACCGTGTCTGACGCGAACAGTTGGCAAAGTCCCAAGCAAGTAAGTTCCGGAGGGGAATTCCGGCGTGCAGAGCGGGCCCAGCATCAAATGCGTGCCCAGTTCGGCCAAGCTTCAAAGGTCCGGGAAGAGCAGCATCATTACCGGGATCGACGGTCGAACAGCAGCCCAAGACATGCTGCGCGCTGCCCAGTTCCCGGTATTGGCATTGAACGGCTCCGTACCGTTGTAGTTGCCCGTTGGTCAACCGGGCACCCCAATCATCGATTTCCAAATGGTCCCGTAAACGAGATCGGTGCACGAAATTGAACGAAGCACAGTTTCGGTGAATTCGGGACCTGCCGGCGCCAGCTGAGATTTTGACAAGGGCCGACCCTGGTGGAATCTGATGCAACGGGAAATTGACCGGGTTGGCGCCGTAACAGAACAGTCATTGTTCGATCTGATCCATGCCGCATCGAAGTCCATGAGAAACAGGCCAAATGGAAATGCAATCGCCAACCATGATCGCACTGCCGCAACAGCCCCAGCCATCTCAATTCGGTGGGATCAGGACCGGGCCGGTTTGCTTAAAGCCAACTTTCACGCGGCTGTTTGCCTTGAGCGGATGAGCAACGTCGTCCAGAACGGCAAAAATCGAGCCGAATGAGGTTTGAAGCGAGTATTCCATGCGTACGCCTACGTAGGTGGCCTTGGCAATTGTTGCGTCAAATCCTTCACATTCACCGAGCATGATGCGCGCTGGGCGCACCGCCAGTTGAGCTGGGCCTGTGGGCAATCCGCGTGAAGCCAAACGATAGCGGTAGTTGTCCACGGCGACCTCAGCAGTGTCGCCAACTATGGCAACCACTTCACAGGGGATCAGGTTCGCCTCGCCAATGAAGTCGGCAACAAAAGAATCGACAGGCGCGTCATATAGCTCGCGCGGTGTGCCAACTTGAGCAATTCTGGCATCGCGCATCACCACGATTTCATCGCTGACGGCCAGTGCCTCCTCTTGGTCGTGGGTAACATAAACGACGGTCAGGCCAAGATCCTGCTGGATTGCACGGATATCCTCGCGCACTTGGCGGCGCAACTTGGCGTCCAGGTTTGACAATGGCTCGTCGAAGAGAAGAACCTGGGGTTCCAATACCAGCGCTCGTGCAACTGCGACACGTTGCTGTTGACCGCCCGAGAGTTCGCTCGGCAGTCGGCCATCATAGCCCTTGAGGCCCACGAGTTCGAGTCCGGCAACCGCACGGGCACGTGCTTCGGGCTTCGGGAAACCAGAAAAGCCCAAGCCGTATGAAACATTTTCAAGCACAGACATGTGCGGAAATAGTGCGTAGGATTGAAACACCATTGAGACGTCTCGGTCAGTTGCCGGCAACTTGGTTACATCCTTGTCGCCAATCAGGATTTGCCCGGAGGTAACCATTTCAAGCCCGGCAATCATCCGAAGTGTTGTTGTCTTGCCACATCCGGATGGTCCGAGCAGGGTCACGAGTTTGCCGGCCTCAACCGTTAGGTTGATATCATCGACTGCGACCACGTTTCTCCCGAAGACCTTGCTGACTCCCACAAAGTTGACTGGAGCCGCCTTGTTGGAGATTTTCATCTGCACCATGGTTCAAGCTCCCGTTGCGAAATGGGTGCGTCGGCCAATCTGTATGCGGCCAACAAGGATTTGCAGGATTGCAACTGTTGCCAGCATCACGAAGATCAGCGTTGTGGAATAGGCAATGGCGAGACCATAGTCGTTATTCTCCACCCGCCCAATTATGTAGCTCGTCGCCATGTCATATTCGGCACTGACAAGAAAGATGACCGCGCTTATCGCCGTCATTGCGCGTACGAAACTGAAGACCAGCGCAGCAAGGATTGCAGGGCGCAGAAGCGGCAGAATAACACGGCGGAATGTCTGCCAGGAGTTTGCGCCAAGCGTCAGCGAACTCTCGTCCAACGATTTGTCGAGTTGGGACATGCTTGCGATACCGGCACGTACGCCAACAGGCATGTTGCGGAAGATGAAACTGATGACAAGGATTATTCCAGTACCTGTAATCTCAATGGGCGGGACATTGAATGCAAGTATGTAGCTGACGCCGATCACGGTGCCGGGGATGGCAAAAGACAGCATCGTGCCAAACTCGAATGCGCCCTTGCCCACAAAGGTTTGGCGTGTAAGCAAATAGGCTGTAACCAAACCAACGGCGGCGGTCAGCGGCGCCGCAACGGCAGCAATGTAAATGGTTGTCCAAAAACTATCCCAAGCCGAGCCGGACCAATGCAATCCATGCTCGTTGAAGCCAATTGAAAATGCGGTGACGTAGTGCTTGAAGGTTAGGGTGTTTCGTACGCCCCAAAGTTCAACGAAGCTGCCGTAGATGATCATGCCGTAGACAATGATTGTGAATGCGCCCCAGATCCCGGCAATTACAAAAACAGGAATTGCCAAGCGCCGCGGCATCAGCGGGTGCACACCCGCGTCGCCCTTGCCGGTTACTGTTGTGTAGCTCTTCTTGCCAAGCCAAACACGCTGGAGATAAAACGCTGAGAGCGTGAAACACAAAAGTACCATGGCCAACACGGCGGCGCGGCCCTGATCATACTGTGCACCCACAATCGCAAAGAATATCTCGGTAGAGAGCACGTCGAAATTGCCGCCCAAGACCAATGGGTTTCCGAAATCCGCCATGCTTTCGATAAAGCCAAGGAGAAATGCGTTGGCCAGTCCCGGGCGCATCAGCGGCAGTGAAACGGTCTTGAAAGTTTGCCAATTGCTGGCACGAAGCGTTTGGGCAGCTTCTTCCATTGATGGCGAGACACCCTCGACCACGCCGATCAGAACGAGAAAGGCAATGGGCGTGAAGGCAAGGGTTTGGGCAATCAGAACGCCGGGCAGACCATAGAGCCAACGGGTTGGCTGTCCGCCGAAAAAATCTGCGACAGTGACGGTAACCGTTCCCGACAGGCCGAAGAGTAGAATGAGTGCCAGCCCAATAACAAACGGAGGCGTGATAATCGGCAGAACTGTGAGTGCCCTGAGAGCGGGTTTGAAACGAAAGCCTGAGCGGGTCACTACCAAGGCAAAAGTCAGCCCCAGCGCAGTGGTGCTGGCACCAACGAGAACTGCCAGGAACAGCGAATTCAGAGCTGCACCACAGCGCGCTCCCCAGAGGCATCCCAAACCCCAAAGCCGGTCGTCGAAGAACTTCGCGGCAAAGGTTGTCAGGGAATACCCGCCCTCATCGGTGACGAACGCGTTGAAGAGCATATGCCCGATTGGGAAGAAGACAAATATCGCGACGATAACGATCACACCGCCGATGGCGCTGACGACAAAGACATCGCCGTTTACCGCTCCGCGTGCGGCAATGCCTTGCGTAAACAGAAATAGAAACGAAGCCGCAACAATCAGCGCACCATAGCCCATGCCAAACTGGCGGTCGCCGAGATTACCGAATAGCTCATTGAGCCAATGGTAGCTAAATCCGCGAATTCCGATACCTAAGCCCTGCGCCACCAGCCATGCACAACCGAAGCTGCCGGCAACCGTCAATACGATCGAATACCTTGGATCACTCTTGCTGCACCCGACGACAAAAAGCGGCGCAATCAAGGGAAGGAGCAGCGGTGCCAACCAAAGCTTGTTGCCTTGTGCAATCAAAAAGGCCGCGGGAGCGTAATCGTCATCAAGTGGATAGCCGTCGACCAACCATCCCAAACGGAGCAAGCCGTCTTCAACGCCGTACCACGGCAGCAACACATAACCAACCCACCCGGCGACGATCCAAAGGATAAGTGCCGGGTGGGTGCGCTCTTCAGTGGCGGCCCTGCGCACGTATTATTGCGGCAGGGTTGATACCTCTTCATCCCACTTCTGCAGGAGCCGCTTGCGTTCAGCCGACGAGCCATACTTGGCGAAGTCGTAGTCAATCAGCTTGATCATCGACATGTCCGGTGCGCTTGACGAGGTTTCGGCGTTGCTGTTCGAAGGAACCTGGAATGCATTTACCTGCAGTGCGAGGTTTTGGGCCTCTGCGGAAAGCGCCCAATCGTAAAATAGCTTCGCCTCACTCATGTTGCGTGCACCCGCAATGATCGACATTGATCCGATTTCGTACCCGGTGCCCTCGCACGGGGCCACGACCTTGATCGGAAAGCCACTGACCGCCTGCTTGACCGCGTCATGCATGAAAACGATTCCGATTGTCGTTTCGCCTCGACCTGCCGCCTTGATTGGGGCCGAGCCGGACTTCGTGTACTGGTTTATGTTGGCGTGCAGGCCCTTCATGAACTCAAATCCTTCATCCTCACCGAATATTTGCACAATTGAAGCAAGGGTCGTGTAGGCGGTGCCGGACGAATTTGGGTTCGCCATCTGCACGTGTCCCTTGAATTCGGGCTTCAACAGGTCATTCCAGCAAGCGGGTTCAGGCAAGTTGTTCGCCGCAAGCAGTTCGGTATTGTAGCCGTAGCCCAGTGCACCTGAATAGATTCCAATCGTGCGATTTCCCGAGCTTTCGGCCTGAGAGATCGCCCAATCTTGCAATTCACCGCGCATGGGTGACAAATACTCCTCTGTCAAACCTTCCTCTGCGGCCTGCAAGTGCGGGTCCCCCGTGCCTCCCCACCACACGTCCCCCTTGGGATTTGATGCTTCTGCACGGATTTGGGCAAAGGTCTCGCCTGACGATTTGCGGGTCATGTTCACGTCGATGCCCGTTGCTTCCTCGAAGCTGCGTGCCATCAGCTGACACCAGTCCTCCTGCGCGCTGCAATAGTATGTCAACTTGTCCGCGCGGGTTGTCCCGGCCGTCATCAAGACTGCAACCAACAACAATGAAAATTGGAGTTTTTTCGAGCTCATTCTATCCTCCCATGAATAGTAGCCGTTCTGCGAATCAGGTTAGGAGGTCGTCGGAGTTGTAGCAAGGCAAAACATGAAAGCCCTCAACCATCCAAGACGGTGTGTCATCACAAAAAACAGATGCATACTGGTTCGCCGCCATCAATACAATTCAACAACTTATGTCTGGGAGCGGTGGAGGGATCCGCCTGTGCTGCCAAGGTCATGGCGCCTCTTGGCCAACATTTCGCTCAAGCGTTTGTTGCGTCGTTCAAACCGCGTCTACAATTGGAGCGGAAGACGAGCCAATTTCAGGCAAGTGCTACGCCGGCTCGGAAACAGAGCTCGGTGCATCAGGCGGCCCGACTTCTTTCTGCAGTCGCGATGCACAGTTCTGGCCAGTTCGCGCCTTCGCAACATGATAGGGTGATCGTTCAGGTTTCGAGACGCCTGATTCACCAATTGAGCAGACGACTGTTGCGTGAACGCAGTTGTTTCGCTGTGCTCAATTGAGGCAATTGACGATTCACTGCAGCGATCCCTTCTGACCAAGGCTCGACAAACATTATTTTGTGCGCCCTCGGACAGCCAAATCAACGGCCTGCAGGTATTGAATCCTCAAGTTTCGCCATTGCATTGTCCGCCAGCTTTTCAAGTGCCTTCCTTACCTCCGGGTTGAACATTGTCGCACTCGCGCGGGCATCAGGCCCAATTCGCTGAAAGAGATTTTGAACCGAATCGGACGCTTTCATTCTTGAGATGAGAATTTCCCGGAATCGTGACTCCATCCAACGGATGTTTTGGTTGCGGCGCATGGCTTGCCACTGTCCGTTTGCCTCGCGCCATCCGGTCAGTTCCGCAATGCTCTTGATGATTTCATCCAATCCAGAATCTTCAAGAGCGGATGCCGCCAAAACTCTCGGAAAACCCTCCGGGCCAGATCCAGTGGGAGTGTGAAGCCGAATGGCGCTGCGGTATTCGCTGACCGTCGCAAGCGCTGAGTCCTTTAGTTGACCATCGGCCTTGTTGACCACCAGAATGTCGGCGACTTCGACAATTCCGCGCTTGACGCCCTGAAGCTCATCCCCACCAGCGGGGGCAACCATTAGAACGAAGACGTCGGAAAACCCAGAGACGTCTGTTTCCGACTGGCCAACGCCCGTGGTTTCGATAAGCACATGGTCGAACCCGGCTTGTTCGCAGAGAAATACGACCTCTCTCGAATTCAGTGCCATGCCGCCAAGGGAGGTGTTTGTTGGTGAAGGGCGAATGAAAGTACCTGGATGATTGGCCAACCTACCCATTCTTGTTTTGTCCCCGAGAATGGAACCGCCGGTGCGAACGGATGAAGGATCCACCGCAAGAACCGCCACCGAACGCCCTTGCTCCGCGAGCCTGATTCCGATCGCGTCGATTATTGTGGACTTGCCGACCCCCGGTGTTCCCGAAATTGCTACCCTGACGGCCTCGCGCGTGCCTGCGCGAACCAGTTCACCGCAGAGTTCGGTTGCACTTTCCTGGTGGTCGTGCCGGCTGCTTTCAACCAAGGTTATTGCCGCCGAGAGGGCCCGGCGGTTGCCGGCCCTCAGTTCCGATGCAAGTTTGACCGTATCAGGCATTTGAAGCCTCTTGAAAGACCAATCAGAGAGTTCGTTAACTCCGATTCGCGGAGTGAACCCGAAAGCCCTCAATTTCTTGCGGTACCTTCAAATCGGCAATATCGCAACATGACGACTGGTCTGCCCCGATCAATCGCAAAAATCGGAAGGCGAACAGCAATGTGGCGATTTCATCGAATTCCGGCAATTCGGCATACCGGAATTCCTGTCTGTTCAAATACGGATTGATGCCCTCGGGTTGTTTCAAAGTGACCGGAAGTGAAGGTTCGAATTCAGTCGACTTGCAGACAAGGTTGACTTAATTTCTACCGGAATTTGACGATCCAGTCTAAAGTCTGTCCAAAAGGTCCCCGATTTCGTGTACCTGAATCAGTTCAACAGATTTGTCTGCATGTCGATGCTGGCCATGAACTTGTTCGGCCCCGCTTTCGCCGAGATTCGCATTGACAGGCTTGAGTTGGCGGTGAGTGTCGGCAGCTTCCGAGTTGCCGATCTGGATCTTGACGCCAAGACGGATGGTAGCACCTACAGCATTTCCGCTGCACTCACTTCGAGTGGGTTTGTAAACTGGTTCACCCGGATACGCTACGACGGAAAGGTGCATGGAAGAGTATCACGCGGTCGACTGTCTCCACTGCACTATGCCCAAACAACCGTCTCTGGGGACAATAAGGTGTCGGGAAGCATTACATACAGGAACGGTGCTCCGGTGCAGATCGAAAAATCACCGCCCGCACCCATCGGTGCTCCCAAGGCTTCAATCGTCGGGCAGGCGGGAACATTTGATATTCTGACGGCAACCTATTTGGTTTTGCGCAACTCAGAGATGACGGAAATTTGTGACCATGAGTTTTTCATTTACGACGGAACCCGCCGTGTAAAAATTGAACTTGGCCCGCAGATTGCTGACGAAGGATTCGTAAGTTGCAATTGCAAATATGTCCGCATCGATGGATTTTCGGAAAAGGAATTGGCTGAGCAAACCGAGGTTCCGTTTCGTCTGCAGTACAGACCAAGTAACGAAAGGGAAGGGTGGTTCGAAATTGCACGCCTGACATCCGTAACCAATTACGGTGCACTCGTGGTGGTCCCGAGGAAGTAATTCAAGAACGTCGGTTCAATGCCACAACGGAACGAACCGTTTCAGGCGGCGCGAGCCCTCTGGGTGCGCCTCTCACTTTCCTCACGTGACAAAGCAACGGATGTTCTGATGCCCCGCTCGACGAACGCCTTTAACCCGTCCACAACGCGCTCGTTCGGATCAATGCCGGCACAGGTCAGCACTTCCCTTCCATCCCTTGAGCGCGCCCAACGTTCTATCACGTCAGGGCCATTTCCGTATTTCCGGTGATCAACAATCGCATCGTCAAGCGCCGCAAGGACAACCGCAGCAAATAGCTTGCGCGCACGGGAGCCCTGCTCGTGATTGAAAGCCGTATCGTCGTAGTCGGCCATGAATTGATCCTGTCAGCGGCCGAACATCTACGCCGCAACAGGTCAATTCCCCAACATTATCCGAAGAATGACCGAACCACATCATGCAGTCTCGGCAGCGACATTCAACCAATTGTTGATATCCGCAAAGCCACACCTTATACATGCTGGCGTTTTGATTTCAAGAAATTTCTGCACCGCATGCCAAAAATCAACGGAAACGAGATCCGCCCGGGAAACGTGCTTGAGCACAACGGAGGGCTCTGGAACGTCGTGAAGGTGGATCATGTCAAGCCGGGAAAGGGCGGAGCATTTGCTCAGGTCGAATTGCGCAATCTGCGTAACAACTCCAAACTGAATGAACGTTTCCGATCAGCTGATCGGGTTGAACGAATACGCTTGGAACAGCGGAATTTTCAATACCTGTATCGTGACGGAGAGCATTTGGTATTCATGGATACGGAGATGTACGACCAAATCCATCTGGGATCTGATTTACTTGGTGAAAGATTGCCATTCCTGCATGAAGGTTTGGTCGTCATTGTCGAATTTCACGGTGAGGAGCCCCTGAACATTACCTTGCCACAGAAAGTTGCCTGCACCATCCAGGAAACGGAACCTGTCGTGGCGGGGCAAACCGCCGCAAACAGTTTCAAGCCCGCTGTGCTGAGCAATGGAATCAGGATTTCGGTTCCGCCATTCATCGGTCCCGGCGACAATGTCATGGTGAATACCGAAACTCTTGCCTATTCAGAAAGGGCCTGATGGGCTGGATACGGTTTTTTCCGTCAACGCGATGAAGGCAGATTGTGCAGAAACTGCGAGGTTGACTGCGAATTCAGGAAACCGCTTGATTGCGCAATCAGTGGTGGCGGTTTGCAACTGATTCGGAATGCCCTCGTTGCCAAATTGACCTAGCAACGCAGCGGCTGTTGGCTGCCGTTGTGCAATTGCCGATCATCGCGATCTCGGTTCCGGTCTCCCAGCGAGCATTCGCGGGCCCGTTCAAATGGCTCCGGCTTGCCGGGGTTGCGTTATTGCTGCAAGTCGACGGCGGTTTCACTACGGATGTTGTATGTGCCTGCAAGCGCATTTAAGCGAAATTGACCCGGCTCGCGCTGCAGCGGTAACCGGGAATCTCATTGGGGAGAACAATCGCAATGCTGCGAAACAACGCAAATTTCAACCTGATGGGGAAGGCCGCACGCCGGGTTGGTCGCAGCATGCTGCGCGATTTCGAGGAAATCCGGCAGTTGCAGGCTTCAAAAAAGGGGGTTGCCGATTTTGTTCGCCGGGCACATGAGCGGGCGGAGTCCTCACTTTTGGATGAATTGGCGAGAACCAGGCCCAACTATGGATCTCGCAGCGCAGCCTTCGGTGAACGGCCGGGTATTGACCCAACCAGGAATTGGGTTGTGAACACACTGGACGGTGCGGAGAACTTTAGCCATGGGCTCGCGCATTGGGCCATCAGCATTGCCTTGGAACATAAGGGTGAGATCGTTCTGGCCGTCATTTTTGACGCGTTGTCAAACGATCTGTTTGCTGCGGAAAAGGGAGACGGCAGCTGGCTCAATGATGTCAGGATGCGGGTATCAGGCAGAATTCATCTGACCGACATGCTTGTTTCAATTGGAGTTCCGGGTGCCGGACAGGCACACGCCGAAAACGCTGAAGTCATAGCCAGGATCTCCGGCGGGGCGGGTGCGATTCGATCTTTGGGCGCGCCCGCGCTTGATCTTGCCTTTCTGGCGGCAGGAAGAATTGATGCCCTCTACTGCCCTTCGTCTGCGGAGGATGAAACTGCTGGCGGCTGCATGTTGCTCGCCGAAGCTGGCGGGCTGTCAGTTCCCGTTGCCCCCGGCACCGAAACGCCGGGACCTGGGGTCATGGCCGCGGGAGGAGATGTCTTTCAGAAGTTCGAAGCACTTGTCAGGGGTTAGCCGTTACATTTGGTTTTGCCGCTGGCCATGCGGACTGCGGAGCCGTCGGCGCTCATCGGTGCCTGGCCAAGCCTGTCGAAGCGCAGGAACGCAATTGCTTTGTTTCCCGAACGCGTGAAGAGTTTTCCAACCTGTCTTCCATTTGACAGAATCTCCGTTCCGCGCTGTGCATTTCCTTCAACCAGAACTGTGGCCAAACCCTTGGCGAGATTTTTCTTGTGCTTCATTCGAGCGGTAACCTCTTGGCCGACATAGCAACCCTTGTGAAAATCCACGCCGTTGAGGCGTTCAAATCCAGCTTCGAGAATGAAGGTGGTATTGGGCAGCAGCTCAATTCCGGATTCCGGAATGCAGTGTTCAACCCGAATGGCATCCCAATCGAATTCGGCCCCGCATTTGCCGGCGCCGCCGTATTGCCGCCAGCCGAGTTGTGGGCTGCGCGGATCGGGCATCGCGCCAGGGGGCACGGTTCCGAGGCCTGACGTAACCTCAATGTCGCTCGGAGCAATCGAGACAGACTTTCGCAACTTGTAGAAGTTGAGCAGTTGGGAAAGTTGCTGTGCCCTTTCCGAAACTGCATCAATCAAGACCGCACCTTCCCGCTCAAACAGGAAAAAATCGAACAGGTATTTGCCCTGCGGCGTCAGCAGCGCGGAATAGATCAACCCCTCTGACAGGCGCGCAACATCATTTGTGATCAATCCCTGCAGGAATTCAAACCGATCGGGTCCGGAAACCGAAATTACTGTCCTCTTCGGTGCGTCGGTCTGTGTCATTGGTTCTCCCGGATTGCAAAACTCAATATGTGTTCGCAGAGGACATCTTGCAACAGGATGAATGGCAGTCCGGACCAGCGGAGGATCACTGCTGTTGGCAAGGCGCTGTCAGCCGTTTCGTGTCGCCGCTTCGCTGAAATTGCGCTGGATTCTCTGTCATCGCGATCGGTTGGACAGACAGAATGGGCCAAATTTGGACGATGTATGTGCCCAAGAAATAGGCACCATGCGAATGCGTGCATAAACTTTAGCCGAATTTCCAAATATTCAATCCTGATTTGCGCAATTTTTTTGAGATTCCAACCGGTCTCGGTGTTTTTCCGCAATCGCAAATTCTGAAACCGGCAATGTCGGTGCCGTTTGTTCCGAAGAGTTGGGACATTGCCCGGCAGTATTTGGACAACCTGCGTTGTTCAATCCGGACCAAATGCGGCCAAGAACATTGGGCCCGAAAACGCCGGGACCGGGAACGAGATGAAGAAAGACCGACGGCGGCCGGTCGGGGAATGAAACGCCGTCGTTTGCAACGGAAGGAGAGCCTTCCGTCGATGCTGTCCTGATTGACTGCCAAGGAGATACGAAAATGTTCAAAGCGATACTCGGGGCCGTTTTGGCCATAAGCATCCTGCCGGTTTCGGCGCTGGCACAGGAGGCGGGCGGGGAACCATCGGCACACACGGTGTTTGTCTTCAACACGTTGCTGTTTCTAATTTGCGGGTTCCTGGTGTTTTGGATGGCGGCGGGATTCGCGATGCTTGAGGCAGGTCTGGTAAGGTCGAAGAACGTCACCACCCAGTTGACCAAGAATGTGGGGCTGTTTGCCGTTGCCGCGATCATGTACTGGCTGGTGGGCTACAATCTGATGTATCCGCTGGGCGACTGGCTGATTGGATCCGATGAGGCCGGTGGCTACTTCGGCGCAATTGGGTTTGCCGTCCTTGAGGCAGTCGGGGTCTCGGCAGAGCAGGCAGATGATATTGGGTATGCCTCGACCGGGTCCGATTATTTCTTCCAGCTGATGTTCTGTGCCGCAACTGCGTCGATCGTGTCCGGCGCTTTGGCGGAGCGGATCAAGGTTTGGCCGTTCTTGATCTTCACTGCGATTCTTACCGGAATAATCTATCCCATTCAGGCATCTTGGAAGTGGGGCGCTGGCTTTCTGGACTCGCAGTTTGGCTTCCTGGACTTTGCGGGCTCAACGGTCGTCCACTCAGTGGGCGGTTGGGCCGCCCTCGCCGGGGTCATCTTTCTTGGCGCCAGGAGCGGAAAGTACAAGAATGGCAAGGTTACCCCATTCCTGGGTTCCAACATGCCGCTTGCGACATTGGGCACATTCATCCTTTGGATCGGCTGGTTCGGCTTCAATGGCGGCTCGCAGCTTGCTCTGGGCAGTGTCGGTGATGCCGCCGATGTCAGCAGGATATTTGCCAACACCAACATGGCTGCGGTGGCCGGTGCCTTGGCGGCAATGATCATCACACAGCTTGTCTACGGAAGAATGGATCTCACAATCATCCTTAACGGTGTACTGGCCGGACTTGTCGCCATCACTGCGGAACCCCTCACGCCGAATCTGTTTCAGGCTCTCATCATCGGTGCCATCGGTGGTGCCATCGTGGTCTTTGGGGTGCCGCTGCTTGACAGGTTGAAGATTGATGACGTTGTTGGGGCGATACCGGTTCACCTGTTTGCCGGCATCTGGGGAACCTTGGCGGTGCTTATCACCAATCCCGAAGCGACACTGTACGGCCAGGTTGTTCCGATTATCATCGTCGGAGTTGCTGTCTTCGGTTCATCCTGTGTGGTTTGGGCCATCCTGAAGCACACAGTGGGAATACGCGTTGACGAGGAAGCCGAAATCAACGGTTTGGACCACTCCGAAATGGGGGTTGAGGCTTACCCCGAATTCACCAACTGAAGCAGCGAAAGCCGTTGTGGGCCAATCGACGTAACGCAACTCAGATTCAGAAACGCAGAGGCCTCCTGTAGCAAGGCCGGGAATTTTCCCGGCCTTGCTCATTGAATTCCGGCGGCATTTGAACAAAAAGCGCATTCGAAAGAAACAAGTTCGGATGTGCGTGCGAGCAGATTGCCGCAATTTGGCCATCGCCGACCCCGGGGGTCGGTACGGTCAGTCTTGAGGCAAGAACCCGCCCGGTGCAGCCGGTTCAATCATTTTGGGTTAGGAGCCGTTCGATGGCAGGTCATTCGAAGTGGGCCAACATTCAGCACCGAAAGGGCCGGCAGGATGCAGCGCGGTCAAAATTGTTTTCAAAGCTCTCCCGGGAAGTGACCGTTGCCGCCATGATTGGGGATCCGGATCCGGACAAGAACCCGAGGCTCCGCTTGGCGATCAAGGAAGCCAAGTCGAATTCTGTTCCCAAGGACGTCATTGAAAGGGCAATCTCAAAGGCGGCCGGACCGGATGCGGACTCGCTCGAGGAAGTCAGGTATGAAGCCTACGGTCCGGCTGGGGTGGCAATCATCGTCGAGGCCATGACCGACAACAGGAACCGGACCGCAAGCGCGGTGCGCACAATCGTGGGCAAGGGTGGCGGCAAGATGGCTGAGAGTGGCGCAGTGAGTTATCTTTTTGAGCGGAAGGGAGAGATACTGTTTCCCTTGGAACTTGCTGATGCCGCGGAGATCTTCGAAGCCGCAATTGATGCCGGCGCCGAGGACATCGAAACGACCGACGAACATCACATCATCTTCACCGAGGATGCGGAACTTGCAGCGGTATCGTCGGCATTGGAGGAGATTGTGGGGGAGGCGCAGTCGGCAAAGATCATTTGGAGGCCGACCACAACTGCCGGTCTTGGCATTGATGATGCGAGGAAGGTTGTCAAACTGATCGAGAGTCTTGAAAACGAAGACGATGTGCAATCCGTAACCGCAAATTTTGAGATTCCGGACGAGGTTCTGGCAGAGCTCTGAAAGTCCGGGCAGGCCGGGGGGGCGCAATGCACTGGTCGCGGATTGTGAGCCGTTTTTCTCAAGGGGAGCGCGAGGCGGAACCGGGACTTGCCTGACATGCCAAAGCACGACCGGAGCATTGCCGTCGGAATTGCTTGGATGGGTAACCGCAATCGTAAAGCTCCTCGGCAACGGCGTTCCGCCACAGCAGGCCGCATTTCTCCGCTATGTTCTGGGTTTGGTGTTTTTGTTGCCGATGATGCGCTCGGTATTGCACTCGGGAATGAGCGGAAGGACGCAAGCTGCATTCTGGATTCGCGGTTTGGTGCATTCTGCGGGTGTTATGCTCTGGTTCTTTGCCATGACGCGAATCACAATCGCAGAGGTTACGAGTCTCAATTACCTCGCCCCTGTTCTTGTAACGGTGGGAGCCGCGGTATTTCTCGGCGAACAATTGGCCATGAGGCGAATTCTCGCGGTCGTTGCTGCATTGCTCGGTGCTGGCATCATCCTGAGGCCTGGCATGCGCGAACTCTCGGTTGGGCACTTGGCCATGTTCGGCACCGCTGCTTCATTTGCGATATCGTACCTGATGGCCAAACGGTTGACCGATACAATGAGTGCGGCAACGATTGTCGGAATGCTCTCGATTACGGTTACGGTTGCATTGGCACCGTTCGCTGCTGCAGTTTGGGTTCCGCCGACACTCTGGCAACTGTTTCTGCTGTTTCTTGTGGCGCTATTTGCAACGGGGGGGCACTTCGCGATGACCCTCGCATTCCGGAAAGCTCCGGTTTCCGCAACCCAACCGGCAACGTTCCTTCAGTTGATTTGGTCTGCCCTGCTTGGTTTGCTGTTCTTCGGAGAGGGTTTGGACCCCATGGTGATCGGTGGCGGCACAATCATAATCGCTTCGGCTTCCTTCATTGCCTGGCGCGAGACGGTGATTGCATCGCAACGAAACCGGACCCGCTGATCGGTAGCAAGCATCAGACCAACTGGAATTTCAGCCCCGAATGCGAATCTCGGCTTCGACCCAGCGCACGTAGCAGGCCGCCACCAGGCTGAGCGTGACGCATATGGCAAGGATGACGATAAGGGGCATTGGATTCGGTTGTTCCGAAAGTATGAGGCCGGCATACGCGGAAATGCCGGATCCGCCTCCGATCGTTAGTGCTCCCCCTATGCCCGAAGCGGTACCGGCCAGGTGCGGGCGCACGGAAAGCATGCCGGCTGTTGCGTTTGGCAATATTATCCCGTTGCCCACGCCAATGATGATCATGAAGCCGAAGAAACCGAGCGGGTGGGTTACCTCAAATGCTTCGGCAATCAATGCGCCTGTGGGGCACGATATCATCAGCAGGGCACCGAGAAACACCATTCGGTGCGTGCCAATCCGCATCGAATAGCGTCCTGAGATGAAGTTGCCGACCATGTAGCCGAAAGCCGTAATTCCAAAGTAGAGCCCGAGTTGCGTGGGTGTAAGGCCGAAATAGTCAGAACCGATTATTGGTGCCCCTCCAAGGAACGCAAAGAAGTTCCCGGAGGCGCATGCGGCGCATGCGGCATAGCCCCAAAATCGACGCGACCGGAATAGTTCGGGATACTCGCGGAACTGCTGGGCAAAGCTTGAAGACCGATTAATTGCGGTTTCGCCGAGGTCAAAGTGCAGAAACGCCATCAGCAGGGCCCCGAAAGCCAGCATGAGACCGAAACTGGCCTGCCAGCCATACGCGAGATCAAGAGCTCCGCCGATTGTTGGCGCAATCATGGGAACAAGTGCCATACCCATGGTTACGTACCCGATCATTGAGGCCGCCTCGTTCTGCGGAACCATGTCGCGCACAATGGCACGGGACAGCACAATCCCGGTTACGATGGCGGCCTGCAGCATCCTGAAAACCAAAAACGTCTCAACGTTTGGGGCTGCAATGCAACCAACGGTTGCAAGCATGAATACCATGACCGACAGAATGGCCACGGGCCTCCTGCCGTACCTGTCCGACAGTGGTCCGATTACGATGTGCAGCAGCCCGATCATGAACAGGTAAGCAGCGACCGACAACTGCATGTAGCTATACTCGGTTTCGAAATAGGCTGTCATGTTCGGCAGGGATGGCAGGAATACCGTCATCGAAAGAGGTCCAACGCTGGCCAGAAGGATCAGCGTAACGATGTGTGGAGGTGTGGTTCTGTCGAAGAACCTTGCAACGGAAAGGTCGTTCATTGGGTCGTGTTATTTGCGGTATTGTGCTTTGTCCATTGCGCTTGTGTCGCCAAGCTTGGTTTCATCCGAGAAAATTCAACGTTATGTAGGCGATGCTGAATTGACTGACGGATTGCATGAAGGTGATGTGAATGGTCTTGGATGAATTGGCCAAACGACGTGAACTGGCCCGAATGGGCGGTGGCAAACGGCGAATCGAAGCCCAGCACAGGAAAGGGAAGTTGACGGCGCGGGAAAGGCTGGAACTGCTTCTCGACGAGAATTCGTTCGAGGAGTTCGATCTTTTCGTAACACACAGATGCATTGAATTCGGAATGCAGGACACCATCCATCACGGCGACGGCGTGGTTACCGGCAGGGGGACCGTCAACGGCAGGATCGTCTATGTTTTCAGCCAGGATTTCACTGTCTATGGCGGCTCGCTGTCCGAGACCCATGCAAGAAAAATCTGCAAGGTGATGGATATGGCGGTGAAATACGGATCGCCTGTTATCGGGCTGAACGATTCAGGCGGTGCGCGAATCCAGGAAGGCGTTGATTCTCTGGCCGGTTATGCCGAGGTTTTTCAGCGCAACATTCTTGCATCGGGCGTCGTGCCGCAAATCAGTGTTGTCATGGGGCCATGCGCCGGAGGGGCGGTTTATTCGCCTGCCATGACTGATTTCATTTTCATGGTCCGCAACAGCTCCTACATGTTCGTAACCGGACCGGATGTGGTGAAGACCGTCACGAACGAATCGGTTACGGCCGAAGAGTTGGGAGGTGCCCGAACGCACACAACCCGATCTTCGGTTGCGGATGGAGCCTATGACAATGATATTGAGGCACTTCTTGAGGTGCGCCGATTTGTTGATTTTCTGCCCTTAAGCAATGGTTGTCGACCACCAGTTCAATTCACAAGCGACGCAACCGACCGTGTTGAGGAATCGCTGGATACGCTGGTGCCAGAGAATCCAAACACACCTTATGACATCAAGGAGTTGGTGCTGAAACTTGCTGACGAGGGCGACTTCTTTGAAATCCAAGCCGACTTCGCCGGCAACATCGTTACCGGATTTATTCGCCTTGAGGGGACAACGGTCGGTGTGGTTGCCAACCAGCCCATGGTGTTGGCCGGTTGCCTCGACATCGACAGTTCGCGCAAAGCCGCAAGATTTGTTCGATTCTGCGACGCTTTCGAGATCCCCATCCTGACACTGGTCGACGTGCCCGGATTTCTTCCGGGTACCAGCCAAGAATATGGTGGAATAATAAAGCATGGTGCCAAGCTGCTGTTCGCCTACGGCGAGGCGACGGTGCCCAAGGTTACCGTCATCACCCGAAAGGCTTACGGTGGTGCATATGATGTCATGGCGTCAAAGCACTTGCGCGGCGACATCAACTATGCGTGGCCGAGTGCACAAATTGCGGTCATGGGTGCCAAGGGTGCTGCAGAAATCCTCTATCGCGCAAATATTGGCGACAAGGAGTTCATTCGGGCGAAAACGGAAGAGTACGAGGAACGGTTTGCCAATCCGTTCGTGGCTGCCGAAAGGGGCTACGTGGACGATGTCATTATGCCCCGAAATACGAGACGGAGAATTTGCGGAGCGTTTGCGGCCCTGAAAACCAAGAAGATCACCAATCCACCGCGAAAGCACGACAACATTCCATTGTAGATCGTTGGTGCAGTCTTCCATTCGGCGGGCCGGTTTCGTCGAATGGCGGTGTTCTGCCGCTCACGAATAATCCCAAGCGGTTCGAATACGCTTGTTTTGGCAGGAAATTCCAAGGGCGCACCCCGTTTCCGAAACTTCACGGTCGTGAACGCATGTTTGGAGATTGAATTTGTTGGGCCAGCAACCGACTTTTGCCATTGGGTTGAATCTCATCCAATCCGCCACCGCAAATTCCTCATTCCGCATGTTTGGAGCATTGACTCGTTTAGCGCACCACTCAATGGACCCATGCAGCTCAAAAGCCGCGATCACGGGCAAATTCT
>JAGWAS010000024.1:0-11825 GCA_021296235.1 Paracoccaceae bacterium
TCCCAAGCGCCTTCCATGCGCTGTGCCAAATCAATGAGTTGTAAGGAAAGGCGGTGCCAGCGGACCACTGAACTTCAGCTTAACCCACCTGCCAGCAGCAATGCCGCGACTATGGCCCCCAGAGCAATACCCCAGATGATGATGTGCTTGCTGGTCGCACGAGTTTCCGAACCACCGGAACTGATTGTGTTTACCACCAAAATGGCAGAGTCAGCAGATGTAACCAGATATGTGAGCAGCAGGATTACAATCATGATCGACATGACCTGAGCCAGGCCGGACGATAGCATGATGTTGACCACTTCATAGAGCTGATAAGTCAGGTTGGCGGCGAAAATTCTGCCTCCAGCCTCTCCGCTCAATTCCAGATCAATCGCGGTACCGCCAACAAAGCAGAACCAGAGAAAGCACATCAAAGAAGGTGCAACGATCGCGCCAAGCACGAATTCCCGGATGGTGCGATTTTTGGAGATGCGTGCCAGAAAGATGCCGACAAACGTGCCAAAGGCAATTGCCCATGCCCAATAGAACACAGTCCAGCCAGTCTGCCATCCGCCCTGCGCAGTATCAAGATCCCAGACGGTGAACGTCATCGCAGGCAAGTGCACAATATAGCTGAAGATACCTTTGCCCAGCAATTCGAGCGCGAAGACTGTCGACCCAAATACCAGGAAAAAGGCCAGCAATGCGAATGACAGCGCCATATTTGTATTGCTGAGCCATTTGATGCCCTTGCCAACCCCTGAAACGGCAGACAATGTCGACAGGATCATGACCACCAGCAGACACAGCAGTAGTGCTCCGGTTGTTGGTTCCGGGCTTGCATCTGCGGTCATCAGCCAATCTGCGCCGGTGATGTTGTGCAGACCAGAGGCAAAGGCCCCGAGACCGAGACCGATTGTCTGCGAAATGCCGAGCAACGTTGAAATGATTGCCGCAATGTCAATGATATTGCCGACAGGTCCTTCAAGAGTCCGTCCGAACAAAGGTGCGAGACCAGATCGGATGGTCAGGGGCAAACCGCGCCGATACGCAAAAAAGGCCAACCCGATTCCAACGAGCGAATAAGTGGCCCATGTACCGAGACCCCAGTGCATGAAAGCGTAACGGTAGGTGCTATCCAGGGCCGAAGCTGTTCTTGGTTCAGCAAGTCCCGATATGGCTGCAATTCCACCGGCATCCACCTGTTCGTTATAGAGCGCGAACACATCCGCCCCCTCGGGGATAGCAATGCCGGCAGCACCAAGTGCTGCGACAACTGTGTCTTTGCTTGTCAGAATGTCCGGGTTGTTCCCAAGGTGCCAGATCGGCTCTGCAACCGAATAGCCAAGCATGCCAATGCCGATTCCGGCACCGAACATCATGGAGAACCAAGAAAAATTCGAAAACTCCGGCACACCGTCATCTGGGCCAAGCTTTACTCTACCGAATGGCGGATAAAGCGCAACGAATAGACAGGCGACAATGTAAAATCCGACAGCATAGATATAGTAAGAGTTGAAATACTGCAGTGACCAGTTCTGAATGGCTTTCAGAACTTCACCGGCGCGAACCGGATCCGCCACAGCCCAAATAACGATCAACGCGATCAGAATTTTTGATGTCAGCACAACTATCTGATTGAAACCCTTATAAAACCCGTCGTCCTGAGTATCAATTTTCAGTTCCTTTAGTGGCTGTGATATCGCCATTTTGAGTTTCCTCCCGAGATATGACCGAATGTTGGGTGTGCGCCTGATCAGGCAGCGTTTCCCCCCTGGTTAAATTGTTTGTTGTTCACTGGCAGCACGATTCAACTTACTTGAGTGTGCACATTCCGCGTCTGCCGTATTGCAACTTTGACTTCCGCAAATTCCGCCCAAAGGCGGCTGGCACCAACATTGCATACCTCGGAGTTGACAGCATTGAAAACAAAAAATGTGATTGGAACTGCAGGCAGCCGGCAGGCAATGGATACGGGTGCGCCGGTGTCGGCCGTCAATCACCCGTTTCGATCCGAATTCCGTCCGAAATGGGATTCCTGAAGATAGCTCTCGTCGTCTTCGGGACAAAATGGCCAGGCAATCCACTTGTCAAGGCCTCAAAACAAGCCTGACGAGCCGGGGCGTTTTGCCGGATATTCTCCTACAACATGCTGTTCGGCCCAACTTCAGACACCTGTTGGACTCAGCACCTGCCATTGCACGGGAAGTTCTGACGTTGGGGTCAGATATGGACAATACACACTGGGATGAGGAACAGGAGAACACCAGCATCATTCCCGACCCGTTCTGGCCGCAATCTCCCTTCGATAGCGACTGAGGGGGTTGGGCAGCCCCATGATACGCCTCGATTCCTGCGGCGAACCTTTATTAGGACACCAGTTTGGGCATCCAATGGGTGGTGTTCCGACAGAACTTCCACTTCACGAATTCACCCTTGTTTTGACGCAGAGCACTGCACATGCCGGGACAAGTTGGAGTTATGTCCAGATTTTTCTGCAAATTTTGTCCTGACATTTGTTGGTTTGGCTCGGCTCTATCTCATTGGAGGCCCCGCGGAAGGCAGATGTTGCACGAACGCCGTCATACCGCTGCGCGCGGACGGGTTTCCATCCACTAATCTTGGCAGTGGAATCCTCCAGACCGAGCCGGCAGAAGGGAACCCATCGACGGGCTGAATTGGTCGAGAGCCTTGGCATTCGATCCCACCTTTGCAGCTGCCGGCTTTATCGTTGGGACATTGGGACAGGGAGGTGGTAGACAATGACTCGGCAGGGGTTCCTTGGCCAATTGTTCAGTAACCTCTCGTTAGATTACGCGAAGCGTTATTTGGGAATCCCTTCCTGAAGATCCCGCATCAGGAATCGGGATTAATGTTGCATGTCCAGGGTGGAAGGATGCCTGCGATTTGCCGAGACTGCGAACGGATCTTTGACCGGGACAGCAGGTGCCCAAACTGCCGTTCACCACGTATTGTCGCTCACCCCGAACTCCTTGAGTTGTCGATTGCACACATGGATTGCGATGCGTTTTATGCATCAGTTGAGAAACGTGACAATCCGGAGCTGAAGAACAAGCCTGTTATCGTCGGCGGCTCCAGGCGAGGCGTTGTCTCAACGGCCTGCTACATTGCCCGCATCAGGGGCGTGCATTCAGCCATGCCAATGTTCAAGGCACTCAAAGTTTGCCCGGATGCAATTGTCGTCAAACCCCGGATGAATGCCTATTCCGAGGCCTCGCGCACGATCCGAATGATGATGGAGGAAATGACACCGGCCATTGAACCACTTTCACTTGATGAGGCATTCCTTGATCTTTCGGGAACACGAAGGTTGCACGGTGCCCCGCCAGCGCTCATGCTGGTGCGCTTGGCACAGCGAATGGAGAATGAAGTGGGCGTGTCCGGTTCGATCGGACTTTCCCACAACAAGTTTCTTGCGAAAATCGCCTCCGACCTGGAAAAGCCGCGCGGCTTTTCCGTGATCGGCAAACAGCAAACCATCGAATTCCTGGCAAACCGTCCAATCGGGTTGATCTGGGGCATAGGCGGCGTCCAGCAAAAGCGGCTGGAGGGAATCGGAATCCGCACTTTCAGGGACGTTCATGACTTTGGCAGGGATCGTCTTGAGGAGAAGCTTGGCAGTCAGGGAACCCGCCTCTGGCGCCTTGCACACGGTGAGGATGCAAGACGGGTTTCACGCAGCCGTCCAATCAAGAGCATATCGAATGAAACCACGCTTGATGCCGATACCTCGGATCCGGACATTCTAGACGGTCACATCTGGCGGCTGTCCGAAAAACTTGCTGATCGGGCAAAGGCCAAGGACAGGACGGGCCGGACTGTTGTACTCAAGCTGAAGCGGCACAATCACAGGCTGATAACCCGACAGGCGACACTTGCCGTGCCGACACAAATGGCCGAGCGCATTTACGCCCAGGGGCGGCAACTTTTCGAGCGTGTGAGGGACAGGGGACCATTCCGGCTGATCGGTGTGGGACTCAACGACATCTCGCCCGCAGAAGCCGCTCAAGCCGAGCTTGAGTTCCTTGACCCGGAATCGAGGAATCGGATGCGAACTGAACTGGCGTCCGATGAAATTCGCCGAAAATTCGGGAAGGACGCGATTCTCAAGGGGCGGGCGCTGAGATAGCGATCATTCGGCCGCCAACCGAAATCCTGTTGTTCGCAGAGCCGCCAGATCTGCAGTTACGGATCGCAGAAGTTTTTTCAGCGTCGCAAAGTTGCCGTTCGGACGAAGGGTGATTTCATCCATGTAGAGTGAACGGTCGATTTCGATTTGGATTGCGTGCCGTCCAAGTTCCGGCCGGCCGTGCCTCTTTGAAATGTAGGCACCGGGGAACGGCGTGTTCCTGGCAACCGAGAGGCCTCTGGCGGCAAAAGCCGATTCGGTGAATTCCATGAGTTCTGCCGATGCGGCCTGACCGAAGCGGTCGCCAAGTATGACATCAGGCGGGGCTGACCGAGCAGTTGAACCATTGGATGCAATCCTGTGCGGCATCGAATGGCAATCGAAGAGAATTACCTCGCCGAACCGTCGGATGCGATCCTCGGCCAGCTTTTCCAACCTATTGTGGAATGGATGAAAGAAGCGCCGCAACCTTTCCTCAACAGCAACTGCCGACAACACTCCGTCGTATATCGGGGCCCCCTCCCCCACTCGACTGGGAACCACACCGTACCCGGCTCTGCTGCGAATGGACGATCCGCCCAACGCATGGTCGTCGACCAATTCGGGATCAATCTCACCCGGCGATCGGTTCAGATCGACGTACGATCGAGGAGCTGTTGCGCAAATTAGCGTTGCCCCGAATTCCGGGGCGGCATTGAACAGGAGATCAACATATGCGTCCTCGGACATCCTAATGGCATGCGCATCAAGACGAATTTGCGTGAGAAATTCCGATGGATAGGCACGCCCACTGTGCGGGCTGGAGAAAATGGCGGCGCCAACACCGTTTCTGGGCTGAAACTCGCAGTATGGTTGGAGTTCATCCAGTTTCATTCCGGATTCCGCACTCTGCCGAAGGAAGTTGGATATCGAACCGGTGTGCGATGGTGTCAACAGGAATGTTGACCGGAAATCGATCTGGACCCACGTCAAGGGTGCGCCCGTTGCCGTCAATCAGGGAGAAAACACCAATGGTGGCCATCAAGGATTTTGCATCGTTCCGCAGGTCGCGGGCGTTCCTCCTCAGTTTGTCGACAGCCACCTGCACGAATTGTCCAATGGCCGGCCGGTTCGGAACCAGTGTTCGTCAGGCTTTCGCCGATCGGCTGATTCTTGATTGCGGACACGCGCCGTGAGCCCTTCGGGCCGAGCACCGACACTTCACCGGCACAAGCCAATGGGGTTACATGCCGTGCAGGAATTCAATGCTCCTGCAGTTCCGATGCCTGCGCCGCAGCGTCGGTGCCGCCCCTGACTCGACTGGCAACCCACACACCGCATACGGTCGCAAAAACCGCCATTGCTGCAAAGGGTTTCCCCTCTCTGCTGCCCAACAGGGCAAGAACCGCCCTAACGCAGTTGGGCTGGTTTGTTCCGGTCAACCGCATCGTGCTTTCGGTTCCTTCGCCGACTTTTCCGGCTTCCCTCAGGGAACCGGTGAAAAATCGGCGGGATTCATGATCATCACGTCCTGGATTCGGATCGCGTCAAGTTCCCAAACCGAATTGATGAAGGCCTGCCACTTGGGATCGGCATACATCGACCTTCGACGTTTTTCCCGGTCGGCAAGGTCGTCATAGGCCCAGATCAGAACCGTCCGGTGAAGATGGCCAATCTCCGATACGAAGAGTCCAACGAACGTGTTCAAATGTTGTCTCTGGATTGGAAGCCCTTCGGACTCGTACTTGTTCAGCCACCTTTCGACAGTCCCAGGACGGAAAGTATAGGTTCTGTGCTCGACAATCATTTGCGTCTCTCCCGTTCAAACATTGGACTGCCATTGCCCGTCGGCCATGAAGGCTGCGAGTTGCTCACCGATCATCATTGCTGGCGCATTCGTGTTGCCGCTGGTGATCAGGGGCATGATGGAGGCATCAGCAATCCGCAGCCCCCGGATGCCGTGAACCCGCAGCCGTTCGTCGACAACCGCCAGCGTGTCATTGCCCATCCTGCAGGTGCCGACCGGGTGGAATGTCGTCATCGCCGCCGATCGGAGCCATTCGTTGAGTTCCCTGTCGGAATCGATGTCCGAGCCAGGGTGTATTTCCCTGCCGCGGTAGTGATCAAAGGCCGCCTGCGCGACGACATCCCGAACAATTCGGATCCCGGCAAGCATGACATCGCGATCCGATCTGCTCGCGAGATAGTTTGGATGGATCTCCGGAGGATCGGCCGGATCTGATGATCGCAGCCTGATTGATCCGCGGCTTTCCGGATTTATCGGGCCCACCCTGATCGAGAATCCATGATTGATCTCCACTGACGTCTTCCTGAACGGATTTGGAAAGTGAAGATTTGCGGTTTTCTCAAGAGCCGGCATGAAGTGGAGTTGAATGTCCGGCGCAACGAGGTCGGGCCTGCTCTTCACGAACGCACCCGCTTCGTAGGGAAATGTGGTGGCGGTACCCGACCCGGTTGCCAACCCTTTGACAACCGACCAGATCAACCGGTCGGCCCGTAGGTCGCCATACAGAGTTACCGGTTTCGTGCATTCATATGCCAGCACGCAATCCACGTGGTCCTGCAGATTTCTGCCAACCCCGTCCAGTTCATGCACAACGTCAATGCCATGCCGGCACAGCTCGTCAGGCGGACCAATTCCGGACAGCATGAGAAGTTGTGGGGAGTTGACCGTGCCGGCACAGACCACCACCTCGCCTGCTGTCTTTACGACAAACTTGCGCCCACTCTGCGAAACCTCCACGCCAGTCGCCACCCGGTCGCTGATCACGATCCTGTTTGCGTGTGCATCGGTCATGACGGTTAGATTTGGGCGCTTCATCGCCGGGCCCAGGAACGCAGATGCTGCAGACCAACGCCTGCCATTCCTGATGGTAAAATCGAATCTGCCGAAACCCTCCTGCCGGGCACCGTTAAAGTCGTCATTGCCCGGATAACCTGCCTGTTGGCCTGCTTCAATAAAGGCGTCGAACAGCGGGTTGACACCGCGGGCCCTGCAGACAGTCAGTTCACCGGCCCGACCGTGGAATTCGTCCTGGCGCTGTTTGTGCGATTCTGAGCGCAGAAATGACCTGAGCACTTCTTCGTGGGACCAACCGGCAAGTCCGGACTGTGCCCAGCGATCATAATCATGGCGGTTTCCGCGCACGTAGATCATCCCGTTGATGGTTGAACTTCCGCCGAGAACCTTGCCGCGCGGCCAGTAGAGGGACCGGTTGTTCAACCTCTCGACCGGTTCGGTGTGATAGCGCCAATTGTAGATTCCGGAATTGAATAATTTGCCCATCAGCATCGGCAGGCGAACCAGCGGATTCCGATCACGCCCGCCGGCCTCCACAAGCAGAACGGAGCAATTTGGATTCAACGACAGGCGATTGGCAGCAACGCAGCCAGCTGATCCTCCACCGACAATGATGACATCATATGTTGTTCCATCCATGCCGGTCACCAATTGATGGGGTCGGCACCCAACCGGTGCAGATGGGCATTGCAGGCAAGGAACGGGTTGGCGCATGCGAGGAACTCAGCGGCAAAGGCCGGATGAGGCCTTTCGATGACCAGAGCATTTTCCCTGCTGCACATTTGGGCCCGCCCCGCATTGTCTGCGGCGGCATCGCCGAGGACAATGATCACGATCGGGGCACCACCTGCAGCCAGATGGCGAATGACCGCGAGGATCAGTGGGCGCCATAGTGGCAAGTGCCCCTGTGACTGGTGAGGATCAGAATCCACGCTGAAACGGCTGAGTGTTAGGGAGGAATTGAGCAACAGCACCCCGGATTCGACCCACCGGTCAGCCAGTTCCGACGGTTTCTCAATACAAATGCTTCCACTCTCGATTCCGGCAAGGGTTTCAGGCCACCGTTCAAAGTCGGATGCCAGTTCCGGGCGGCCGGTCCGCGCCGCTGCGATCTGCATCAGGAATGCCCGCACGCTCTTCGAGAACATCTTGTCGAGTTCGCGCCATGACGCAACATTTCCGGCCTCGAAAGCCCTCCCGGTCGAAAAGGCGGGACAGGGATATGGATCTTGACCGAGCACAACGCACCTGACTGCGTCGGGCGGAATTCCATCGAAGGCGCGCAACATGTGAGCGCCATCCGGCTCACCGGGCAGACAATTGTGCCGCCGGGTAGGGAATATCGGTTCCCATGCCTCAATCATCAGGTTGGCTGAAACATCGTCGAATCCAAGGCGGACATCGCAGATCACATCCTGCCAAGCCGGATCAATGTCCCGGTGCCATCCCTTCAGGGTTTCCTTCAATGCATCCCTCAAACGAATCAAGAGCTTGATTCCCACGGCTTCATTGATTGTCCATGATTATGGAATTTGACATATATGTCAGTTTCTTGCAATCCAAACTGACATTAACGTCAGGATTAGAATTGGCTTTCCGGTTGTGTTCCCGAACATGGGAAATTGTGGAAAAGGGCCGGGAGTTCTTGTTTTCGCAAGCCCGATTCTTGTTATTGGGCGCGGGAGTCGGTTAGGAATGCCCACGGCCCGGACGATGCCGGTTCGACACCGCACCGCCCGTCGAGGCCCGCCAACTGGTGATGCACAAGAAAATTAGGACGGAAACGGGGATGAGACATCCAGCCGAAGATGATGTTGGCAAGCCTTTGGAAGCTCGAATTCGCGCCCGGAACAAGGCAAAGATACTTAAGGCGGCGGTACAGCTATTCGCCGCAAAGGGATTCGACGGTGCCCGCCTCGGCGAAATTGCCGAGCAGTGTGAATTACCCAGGGCCAATCTCTACTACTATTTCTCGTCCAAGGAGGGCATCTACACTGCACTAATTGAGCAGGTCATCGCCGGGTGGGACCGCGCCTTTGAGCATATTCGCGCCGACCGGGATCCCCGGGAGGCAATTGAGGCCTATGTTAGGGCAAAGCTTGAATACTCACGAACGCATCCGGTTGAGTCCCGATTCTTTGCCAGCGAAATCCTGCGCGGCGCCAAATTCCTGATGCGAAGGCACCGTCGCCACATGCGGGAGGTAACCGACAGTCGCGCCGACGTCGTCAGGGAGTGGATAAGGCGGGGCAGATTGGCTCCGGTCGATCCCCATCACTTCTTCATCTTGCTTTGGTCGGCAACTCAGTTCTATGCCGATTATGGGATTCTTGCCTCGGGCATAATCGGGAAAAGCCGCCTGACCCGACAGGACTTTGCCAATGCCGCAGCAACGATTTCAGGCATGGTTCTTGATGGTTGTTGCACGGCAAATTCACCCGCAATTGTTGAGGAACAACCCAATCGGTTGGGTTCGCATGATTTTCCGTCAACGGCGAACTAGAGATTTGAACGATCAAGACATGCAAGCCCATTGATTGAGCAACCACGTTTTACACCGGATCAGGCATTCCACCACCTACCCCGGCCAACCGCCAGACGGCGGGGCAATCTTCCGGGTTGGACCCGCAAACATGCGGACAACACAATTCTGCGGTGCACCGAAGAAATACCGACATAGCCCAATTCACTGGAACTACTTTCCCAATCGTATGACCATCAGGTCGATCCGGTTGCCAGAACCGGTCATCTGGATTCAGGCCCCCTGCGCATGGAGGGCTAATCCGGAGGGATGAATTCCGAAGACGCTTCAGGGTTCATGTTTGAAGGAATGCATTTGCAATTCAGTTGCGAAGCGAAACAACCGCCCGCGTTGTTGGGCTCCCTCATGTCGGCTCCATCGAATAAATCGCCCGATTGCGCGGATAGACGATGTTCAACGCAACGATGATTGAGATCATGAACTCGGTGAGTTCGCCCCGCCGAGGCAGCCCATCCGTCGCCATCTTCAAGAATCCTTCGACGATTACGATCACTGCGATGTAGCCGACTATTTGATAATTCTGCGGAACGGGAACCCCCCAAGTATCGGCAAGACGTCTGATCTTGGCCGAATTGTTGTAGAGTGGCACAAACACTCCAAGATATAGCAGAAAGAAGAGCAACAGCACTTTCGGAAACACATCCTTGTGGAATCTGACATCTCCAATAACGAGGTTGTGAACGTTCAACTCACGCTGAGAGTTGTTTTCAAAGAACCACTGTGGTGCCTTGAATCCCAATAGGCGCTGTCCCCAGGAAATCTCCTCTCCGATACCGAATATCGCCAACACCACAATCGAAAGCAGAAGAAACTTCTTCATTGGCCCGAATGTCCGGAATCCCGCCACCAGTCGGCCGAACGAAACTGCTGCCGCTGCACCGATGGCAAGAACGGTTGTCCATTCCAGGATTCCATCTTCGACGATAACGAAGCTGCGAAACATGTCTTGATCCGCAATTGCAATCAGCACTCCCAAACCGAAGATCAGCATGGAGGCTGCGAATACAAGCATTTCAATCTGTTTCATCTTGCTGAAATACATAACGCCTGCGTGCAACTCACGTTTGCAGTTGGTCTTCAAAAGGTGGCTCAAGGCCGGTTGTCGAATTCAGCCCTGCGACCATCAACTCCGCTCCAGGTTGCACGAAATTGAGACAACCTTGCCCCGGGTGAGAACAGAACTTCTTGCATTCCGCTGGTTCTCGCTCCAACTGAACGGGCCCCTGACCGATGTGGGACAATGATCCCTTGCGTATCGGCATGGCAAAGGATTGGCAAGTAGCCAGCGTTTCCCGACCCCCGCTGTAATGGCCAGTTGCAGGCAGCAATCTGTCGTCAATCTTCAAGTGAATTCGGCAATTCGGGTGAAAGAAATGTCGCCGGATGCAATTGCCGTTCTCTCACGTCCCGCGCGATAATTTGGATGGAAGCCTCGGGTCTTGTGATTGACACCATGATTCCGGAACATGCTGCAATATCCTCTCGCCGGCTTGGTTTTGATGGGCGTGCTTCCACTATGGCAGGCAGGCGAAGGGACCGGCTGCCTGCATGAACAACCCGGAATTGGTTGGGTTTCCGGAGACGCTCTGCCGCAGCTCCGGTGGCAATTTGGGAGCAAAACTCTCAGACCCCGCAGCGACATGGTCGCAAATTCAAGCACAAACCCGACCAGTTCAACCACAACCTCCAGTATGGTGCGTGCACTCAATTGCAGTTGCTGACATTCCTGTTTGATCTGGCACATTAGCACCGCCGCCGGATGGTCCGGCGGGTGTTGAAGCAAAAAAGTGTCAATGCTGTGCTTACGGGGACCGGCAAACGAATTTGCCCAAACCATTCTGAAAATGGGTTGGGCGGCATTCTGGTGCACCATTGAAACACCGTTTCAGCTCTTCAAACTTGACAACTCTGTTCACAGCCATCGACATGAACACCTTGCGCCCGAAAATGCCCAAATTCCCCAAACCGTGGAGGATTTGCAGCAAACACCGCAGCAACACGCAGTCTCATCTCCGATCAGGTCCAGGCCCGTCCCGGTCAAATCTTTTGAAGCAACGAGAGAATTGCACTCAGGATTTGGGCGGCTATTGCAATGACGCAACCTTGTGTCTATAGACGCCGTTCACTTGGATTGCCGGGTGTGCCCAGAGGAAATACGGGCGCGTAGCTCAGCGGGAGAGCACTACGTTGACATCGTAGGGGTCACTGGTTCGATCCCAGTCGCGCCCACCACCAATGCCAGCAGCAGGAGGCAATTGGATGAAAGTCAGAAACTCGCTTCGCTCGCTGAAGTCCCGCCATCGGCAATGCCGGGTGGTGCGCCGCAAGGGCCGGGTATACGTGATCAATAA
>JAGWAS010000024.1:11871-41215 GCA_021296235.1 Paracoccaceae bacterium
GGTCAATCGTAGTTCCGCTGATCGTCGATCACCTTGCCGTCGTCCGGCAATGATCCAATCGGTCTGATTTCGACGGCACCCCGCAGCTTCAGTATTTCACTGACGGATTTGTTCAGCTCGGGCACATCGCTTGCCGCAGACTCTGCCAGAACCGTCATGGCATCCATCTCGTTTTCGCGCGTTACCACGACGCGTGCCCGCACGATCCGGGGGTTGTGCGCAACCAGTTCGGCAACCTGCTCTGGACGAACAAACATCCCCTTGATTTTGGTTGATTGATCCGCTCTGCCCTTCCAACCAACCAATCTCCGGTTCGTTCGCCCACAGGAACTTGTGCCCGGAAGAAATGCAGAGAGATCGCCGGTGGCAAAGCGTATGAGCGGGTAGTCGTGATTAAGCGTTGTTACAACGACCTCTCCAACACGACCCTCCTCCACCGGATCGCCGGTTCCGGGTGTTACAACCTCAACGGCAACGTGCTCATCAATGATCAATCCTTCGTCCGGAACCGTCTCATAGGCAATGTTGCCCAATTCGGCAGTGGCGTATGCCTGAAGACAGGAGATTCCGCGATCTCTGTAATACTGGCGTGTTGAAGGGAACAAGGCTCCGGCGCTGACAGCCGCCTTGCTGATTTTCGTGAGGTCAACACCGAGTTCATCGGCCCGATCAAGGATGATCTTCAAGAAGTCGGGCGTTCCCACATAGGCCGTAACACCTGCTCGGAAAGCGGCCTGCACCTGGAGTTCGGTTTGGCCCGGTCCGGCAGGAAGCACAGTGGCGCCCACCGACCTGGCACCACTCTCGAAAACCAATCCCGCCGGGGTCAGATGATAGGAAAAGCAATTCTGGACGATATCCCCGCGGCCAATGCCGCAGGCGTGCAGGAATCTTGCCGCCCTCCACCAGTCACCACCGGCCATTCCCGGTTCGTGGATGGGACCCGGCGAAAGGAAAAAATTGTCGAAATCCGCTGCGGGCTTCGTCGTAAGGCCACCATATGGCGGGTGGGCCTCCTGCAATCGGGTGATATCTGATTTGCGGAGCACCGGAAGGCGCCGCAGATCCTCCTCTGACCTGATTTCAGCCGGGTTCACTTCGGCAAGCATGCGCGAATACCCTGCCGCCCGTTCCTTGGCCGTTGCAATCAAATTCGGCAGCGCCTCGGCAATGTCGCGGCTTCGTTCGTCGGCCGAACGCAGTTCAAGTTCGTCAAAATGGCCGTTTGCGGTCATCCCGACAATTCCAGCATCTGCCTTCCCGAACCGGACAATCGACGGATTTCGCCAAGGACCTCAAGTTCAAGCTTTACTGTTGTGACATGCCATCCAAGGGAGCCGAGCCGTTCCGCCTCGGCCGCGGACATTCTTGCTCCGACCCGTTTTGTCAATTCCGCAAATGGAACTTCGTGCTCGCCAAGTTCAGCGAGTATGGCAGACCGGACAAGTTCATATTTCCATTTCGGAATTCGCACACCCTTGCCGCCGGGAGCATTCGGCGAGCGGCAGGCAACGCGCTCCTCTGCGCTCAATTGAGCCATCGCTTCCTTCGCCGGTAGCTGCGGACGTCCCTATACGATCTGCGCCCGGATTCCGACATGCCAAGATAGAATTCCTTTACGTCAGGGTTTTCCCGCAATTCGTCGGCGGGGCCATCCATGACCACCCGGCCAGATTCAAGGATGTAGCCGTAGCCGGCATAACGCAGAGCTGCATTCGTATTTTGTTCCGCCAGAAGAAAACTCACGCCTTCCTTGCCGTTCAGGTTTTGCACGATTTCAAAAATTTCCGCGACGAGTTGCGGTGCGAGGCCCATCGATGGTTCATCAAGCAGGATCATCTGCGGTCGCGACATGAGTGCCCGGCCAATGACGCACATTTGCTGTTCACCGCCCGAGGTGTATCCGGCTTGGGCTCGCCTTCTTTCCTTCAGCCGGGGGAAATAACTGTAGACCAGTTCAAGATCCGCGTTGACCGCCGCCGTTCCGTCGCGCCGAGTGAACGCACCTGTCATCAGATTTTCCTCAACGGTCAAGTGCTCGAAGCAATGTCGACCCTCCATGACCTGGATCACGCCCATTCGCACGAGCTCCGAGGGCCCAAGGTGCCGGACGTCTTGACCGCGATATGCGATGCTCCCCTTGGTTACCTCGCCCCGCTCGGAATGCAGCAGGTTGGAAACCGCCTTGAGTGTCGTTGTTTTGCCCGCACCGTTGCCGCCGAGAAGCGCCACGATCCCACCGCTCGGAACCTCAAGGCTAACGCCCTTCAGCACCAGGATGACATGATTGTAGACGACTTCAATGTTGCTGACGCTGAGGAGCGTCCCATCTACGTCGCTGCGGGATGAACTGATTGGGGAACGCATCGGCTTCCGGCTGGTTGCTGCAGAAATCCCGGCCCGTTCGCGGGCCGGGACAATTGGTTTGCGCTCAGCAGCGCGGTTCGATGTTGTTTTCTGCCGCGTATGCCGCAGAATCCTCCATGATCAACCTGTTAATGATCTCCTTGTCAGATTGGATCATGTCGGAAATGATGTTCCACTCACCATTTTCCGCGTCCCACTGCTGGACCATTGCGATGCCATTGCCGCCATGGTTTTCGCAGGAGACCGCAAACGCAGGCCCGAAATTCGGCAATCCCAGTGCGGTCATCTTTTCCTCGGTGATTTCAAGCGCTTCCATGCCATCACGCATCATTGCGGGTGTGATGTCGGCCACACCGTGAATTTCCTGAGCGGTCTTGATCGCTTCCGCTATCAGGAGGGCGCCATACATGCCGCGGTTGTAAAGGACGGTGCCAACCTGATCACCTGCCCCGGCTGCCATACCTGCGTCAACGACAAATTTCTGCAGATCGTCAAAGACCGGAAAGCCGTTCCCGACACCATGCAGTGCAAGAGCCTTGTAGCCATGGGCGCGCTCCCCGACCGGAAGCACGTCATTTTCTGAACCGGACCACCAGATGCCAATGAAGTTCTCCATCGGGAAGCGTATGTTGGCTGCTTCCTGAATGGCCACGGCATTCATGACTCCCCAACCCCACATCAGCAGGTAGTCAGGCTTCTCGCGACGAATTTCCAGCCACTGGGATTTCTGCTCCTGACCCGGATGATCAACCGGGATGAGCATCAATTCATAGCCGTGCTTTTCCGAGAACTCCTCGAGTGTTCGGATTGGTTCCTTGCCGTAGGCGGAGTTGTGATAGACAAGCCCAATTTTCTTTCCGGAGATGTCTCCGTCATTGAGCGACAGAATGTGCTTCACCGCGATTGACGCTCCATCCCAATAATGCGCCGGAAAATTGAATATGTGGCTGAAGATCGTGCCGTCGGCGGCCGCAGTTCGTCCGTAACCCATAGAATGGATTGGTATTCCGTCTGCGGTAGCCCTTGGAATGAGTTGGTAGGTTATGCCGGTTGAAAGCGGTGAGTAGACAAGCGAGCCTTCGCCCTTCGTTGCCTCATAGCACTCCACGCCCTTTTGAGTATTGTAGCCGGTCTCGCAATCCAAAACCCTGACCGGCACCCCACCGATGCCCCCGTCCCGCTCATTCAGCAAAGTGAAGTAGTCGGCAAATCCGTCAGCCGCCGGAATTCCACTCGGCGAATATGGGCCGGTTCGGTAGCTGAGCCACGGTACCACAAGTTCAGCATACGCAACCGGTGCACAAAGCGACATGGCAGTCGCCACGATCACAGCAGTTTTGAGTTTCATGAGTTTCCAACCTTCCTTTCCAATAGTTAGCAAAGCTAGCACGAGTTCCCATTCGTTTCTAGTGGTCGTGCGGAAACGGCCAGAGCCTCAACTTTTCCTTGATGATCCTCCAGAGCTGCGAAATTCCATGCGGCTCAACGATGAGGAAAAAGATGATCAGACCGCCGACAATGACAAATTCGAAATGGGTGGCGATGGCCGTGTCCCAGTCAAGTCCCCCGACCAGTATGTTCTTCAGCAACACGGGCATCAGCACCATGAACGCGGCACCGGCGAAAGAGCCGAAGATCGATCCAAGACCACCAATTATGATCATGAACAGCACAAGAAACGATTGGTTGATTCCGAAGGCCTCGGTAACCTCGACCGCGCCGAGATATATGCCGAAGAACAGTGCCCCCGAAACGCCGACAAAGAAGGAGGAAACGCCGAAGGCCGACAGTTTTGCCCTGTATGGGTCGATGCCTATGATCTCCGCGGCGATGTCCATGTCGCGTATTGCCATCCAGCTCCGCCCAACGGAACCGCGGGTCAAATTGCGTGCAATCCACGCGAAACCAACCACGAATGCCAGGCAGAACAAGTACTTCACCGCCGAGTCCGCATTCGGCCCGGTAATCGCCACTCCCAGCAATGTCCTTTCCGGCGCGTTGATCTGTCCAGAGGCCGAATAGTTGTAAAACCAGGGAACCTTGTTGAAGAGCCAAACAAAAAAGAACTGCGCCGCAAGCGTTGCCACCGCGAGATAGAACCCCTTGATCCTCAGCGAGGGAAGTCCAAACAAGACGCCGACCAGAGCGGTGATCAATCCGGCCAAGAGTATGCAGAAGACGATGTTCAGGCCCGGAAACGCCGTCATCAGCTTGTAGCAGGAGTAGGCCCCGACCGCCATGAATCCTCCGGTTCCCAGCGAAACCTGGCCGCAGTAGCCGGTCAGAATGTTAAGTCCCAGTGCTGCCATCGACCAAACCAGGAACGGGATCAGGACGGCATTGGCCCAATAGTCGTTGATGAAGAACGGTATCACCCCAAAGCCAACCGCAAGCACCAGATAGTAGCGCCTGCGGTCGAACGCGATCGGAAATGTCTGTGCGTCGTCGCGGTAGGACGTGCTGAATTCGCCGGCTTCACGGTAGAACACGGCCTAAACCCTCTCTATGATCCGTTCGCCGAAGAGTCCCTGCGGCCGGAACACCAGGAACACCAAGGCAAGAACATACGCGAACCAGTTCTCAGTCGCCCCGCCGATCAACGGCCCCATAAGGAATTCGAACAGCTTCTCGCCCACGCCAATGATGAGGCCTCCTATGATGGCTCCCGGTATCGAAGTAAATCCGCCGAGCATCAGCACTGGCAATGCCTTCAGGGCAATGAGCGACAAGGAGAACTGAACGCCGGATTTGGCCCCCCACATGATACCGGCCACCAAGGCGACGAAGCCGGCAACCGACCAGACAACAACCCAGATGTAGCGGAGCGAAATTCCAACCGACAGCGCTGCCTGGTGATCGTCGGCCACGGCGCGCAATGCCCGGCCAACCCGCGAATATTGAGAAAATACCGTGAGCGAGATCACAAGCACAGCAGCAACTGCGGTTGCGACGATGTCAAGGCGGTCGATGAAGAAACCATAGCCGAGTGACTCAAAGGTGAAATTTTCAATGGATTCAGATATGCCCTGTGGAATTCCGACATCAAGCCTCTTGATTTCCGATCCCCACATCAGGTCGCCGAACCCCTCCAGAAAGTAGGCAAGACCTATTGTCGCCATGAACAGGACAATCGGTTCCTGGTTGATCAAGTGCTTCAGCACGAGCTTCTCAATGACAACAGCCAGGAGAACCATGACCAGCAATGTCAGCAGGATTGAGAGAATTACCGGCAGGTGCCAACCGAAATGGTGGATGTTGGAGCCGAAGACCGCGTTGATGAGATGAGCGAAGGGAACCTGCCCGGATTGAAATCCGACCAGCGTCAGGGCAGCGAACAGCGCCATGACCCCTTGGGCGTAGTTGAATACGCCGGATGCCTTGAAGATCAGCACAAAGCCGAGCGCCACCAACGAGTAGAGAACGCCGGTCATGAGGCCATTCAGTGAAACCTCCAAGGCAAACAGCAACTGCTCGTGCAAATTCTTGCTCCTTTCCCAGACGCCCTAATGCGGAACGCCCAGATATGCGTCAATCACATCCTGGTTGTTGCGGACCTCTTGCGGCGATCCGTCGGCGATCTTGCGGCCGTAATCCATCACAACCACCCGATCGGACAAATCCATCACAACGCCCATATCGTGTTCGATGAGGGCAATGGTGGTGCCAAACTCGTCGTTAACGTCAAGGATGAAACGGCTCAGATCCTCTTTTTCCTCAACATTCATTCCGGCCATTGGCTCGTCAAGCAGCAGAAGAGTCGGCTCCGCGGCAAGCGCCCTTCCAAGCTCGACCCGCTTCTGCAGTCCATAGGGCAGCCTGCCGACCGGGGTTTTCCGAATCGGTTGGATTTCGAGGAAATCGATTATCCGTTCAACCCTTTCCCGATGCTGAACCTCTTCCCTCTCGGCCCATCCCCACCAGATTGCATGGCTCAACAGTCCAAGCCCCATACGGGTAATTCGTCCGGTCATGATGTTGTCGAGCGTTGACATGCCCCGGAAGAGTGCGATGTTCTGAAATGTCCTTGCGATGCCATGCCGGGCAATGGTGTGGGGCTTCATGGGAGGGCGCCTTTTCCCCCTGAACCAGATTTCACCCTCCTGCGGATGGTAAAATCCGTTGATGACATTCAGCATTGAGGATTTGCCTGCCCCATTGGGGCCGATGATGGCCCTGATTTCACCCTCTCGAATGTCAAAGGAGACATCCCTCAGTGCCTTGACGCCGCCGAAGCGGAGCGAAACATTCCTGATGTCCATGAGGACAGCCGCGCCGCAGCCGACACCATCGGAAGGCTTGTCCATTGCCTCTTCTGTCATGCCTGAGACAAAGCCTTCACTGCGCCGCCATTCTTGCAACGGGGGCATTGACGGCGATGTCGCAAATCTTCAGGGTGGCGGCTATGCTCCCCTTCCTGCCGTCCTCGTAGGTAACCTCCGTCTCGGTGCGGATCTCTTCCTCCCCGTCATGCAGCGCATTCACCAAATCATCGAATTTTTCCTCAATGATCCGGCGCCTCACCTTGCGCGTTCGCGTCAGTTCTCCGTCGTCGGCATCCAGTTCCTTGTGCAAAATCACAAATCTGCTGATCTGACACCCCGACAACTTTTCGTCGGTTGCGAGGCTCTCATTCGTTTCCCGGACATGTTCGGCAATCATTTCGCAAACTTTTGGATTGGCCGCAAGCTCCTGATATGACGAATAAGGTATGCCGTTGCGTTCGGCCCAGTTGCCCACAGCAGCCAGATCAATGTTGATGAATGCAACGCAACTGTCCCGACCGTCACCGAAGACCACCGCCTCAAGTATGTTCGAATGGAATTTGAGCTTGTTCTCCACATATTTCGGAGCAAACAAGCTGCCGTTGCTCATGCGTCCAACATCCTTGGCGCGGTCAACGATACGCAAATGTCCCGTATCGGATTCGAAGTATCCGGCATCACCGGTGGCGACCCAACCTTCGGCGTCCTTGGTCGACGCGGTCGAATCCGGATTCTTGTAATACTCGACGAAAGTTCCGGGAGATCGGTAGTGCACCTCGCCTTCGTCATCTACCCTGACCTCAACTCCGGGGCTCGGCACTCCAACCGTGTCCGCCCGAACTTCGCCATCGGGTTGTTGAGTGATGAAGACTGATGCCTCTGTCTGTCCATAGAGCTGTTTGAGATTGATGCCGAGGGACCGGAAAAAGTCGAAAATCTCCGGGCCTATCGCTTCACCGGCGGTGTAGCCGATCCTGATCCTGCTGAATCCAAGCGCGTTGCGCAACGGGCCGTAAATGAGAAGGTCGCCCAACAGATAAATCATGCGGTCGAGTGGCCGAACGCCTCCGCCCGACATCAGGGTTGGTCCGACCCGGCGTGCATGCGCCATGAAATGGTTGAACATTTTCCGCTTCAGCCAGCTTGCATCCTCCATTCGGATCATGATCTGGGTCAGCATCGATTCAAAAACCCGCGGCGGAGCAAAGTAGTAGGTTGGCCCAATTTCGCGCAGATCCGCCAACAAGGTATCCGCCGACTCAGGGCAGTTGACGCAAAATCCTGTCCAATAGGACTGACCGATGGAGAATATGAAATCTCCAACCCAAGCCATGGGCAGGTAGGCAAGTGCGGAATCCTCTGCCCGCAATCCATCAAATTCGGAGGATGCACGGGAAGCGGACACAATGTTGCTGTGCGACAGCACCACGCCCTTTGGATTGCCGGTGGTTCCGGATGTATACAGCATCACGCAGGTGGTATCGCCCGCAATGTCCGCGCTTCGTCTTTCAAGCTCCTTACGGGTGTTCTCCCCGGCACTGCCTCCCATTTCCTGCAATTCGGCAAATGAGTTCAGCCGGGTGTGATCGTATTTTCTCAGGCCGCGCGGATCCAAGTAAACAATCCGTTCCAGCCGTTGAAGCCGATCCTGAATTTCGATGACCTTGTCGACCTGCTCTTGGTCACCGGCAACCGCGAACCGGGCCTCGGAGTGTTCCAGCACATAGGCCATCTCCTCCGCGACCGCATCCTGATAAACTGGAACCGGTACTGCGCCGGCCATCTGCACTGCCACCATGGACCAATAAAGTCGCGGCCGGTTTCGCCCAATAACGGCAACATGATCGCCCGGCGACAAGCCAAGCTCCAGAAAACCGAGCGCAAGTTCATGGGTTTCATCCGCGACCTCCGACCAGGTCCAACTCTGCCAAATGCCAAATTCCTTCTCGCGGTTGGCAGGCTTGTCGGGAATTCTTGCTGCGTTTCGCTGCAGAAGTTCCGGGATGGTACCTTCCCTGTTTTTGGTCTGTGAAATCCGCATGGTCAAATTCGGTTCATGATTCTCCGATCCCGTCCGGACCCATGCGCGATGCTTGGGCATCCGCAGTCCGCATGCGCCAGACTCTAGTTCACCCGGTGCGCAACACAAACCGAATTCTTGTCGATACCGAATCCCGTTGGTTCCGAAGGGGCCCTTCTGAAAAATGATCCGGACTTCTCACTCGCAAGAATGCAATTGATCAGATTTTTGTCGCAATCGGATCATGGCCAATTCCTGGAAACCGAAAGGTTTGCAACCCCGTTCAAGCAAGCCGCCGACAGTTCCGTTTTGGCCGAACTGCCGCCCCTCGCCCGCGATGGCACCGAACCCTGTTCTCCCAATAGACCAGACAAAGCAATGATACCTTGGTTCCCGGCGCCATGTTTTGTGCAGGGAACTGCCGACGGCAAGCAACTGCACGGAGCGGTGTCAATTCCAGCCGTTATATGGCGGTTTCCCGCTTCGCGCCGTGATTGCCGCTCAATCTCCGCATTTCCATTGCCTTGGATCAAGCAGGGAGCTTGCTTGGCTGCAATCGATCCGCAATCGGATACCCGTTTGCGCGAACATTGACGGGCCATGATCAATGACTTGCAGAATGCTGGTTGCACCAATCGCACCAAGGAACTCAAACCGCAGATCACAATCCGAACGGCCAGATTACAATCCGTAACCTCTGTGGTATTGGGCAGTGTCGGATGATCGCAGCAAGATGACACGGGAGCCACAAACATGCCGCAGAAGGTCGAATTCACCTTGGACGGACGCGAGGTTGCCGCCTCAGACGAAGAGACAATCTGGCAGGTTGCCAACAGGCTCGGAAACAAAATCCCGCACCTTTGCCATTCGGTTGAGCCGGGATACCGCTCCGACGGGAACTGCCGCGCCTGCATGGTCGAAATCAAGGGCGAAAGAACCTTGGCTGCATCCTGCATCCGCAAGCCCTTGAACGGGATGATCGTGAACACGGAAACCGAGCGGGCACACAAGGCGCGCAAAATGGTCATTGAACTGCTGATGTCGGATCAACCGGAGCATGATTTGGCGCATGACCGCTCCTCCCATCTTTGGAAAACCGCAGAGGCTGCGGGGGTCGCACGCGGAAGGTTCCCCAAAATTGAGCCGGACAGAATCCCGATTCTGGATGGCTCGCATCCCGCAATGCGGGTCAATCTTGATGCCTGCATTCACTGCGGGCTGTGCGTGCGCGCGTGCCGTGAAGTACAGGTCAACGATGTCATTGGCATGGCCGGAAGGGGGCACGATTCCCGCATTGTGTTTGATTTCTCCGATCCGATGGGCAATTCCACCTGCGTGGCATGTGGTGAATGCGTGCAGGCCTGCCCGACCGGCGCACTCATGCCGGCGAGTGTCCTTGACGAAGATGAGCGCGGCGACAGCGCAGATTACGATGAAGAGGTCAGAAGCATCTGCCCGTTCTGTGGCGTTGGGTGCCAAGTGTCGCTGAAGACCAAGGATGGTCGCGTAAAGTATGTCGACGGTGCCAACGGACCGGCCAACGAGCAACGGCTCTGCGTGAAGGGCAGGTTCGGCTACGATTATGTTTACCATCCCCACCGCCTCACAAAGCCGCTCGTTCGCCGCAAGGACGCGCCTTCGAAATCTCTGGATGTCGATCCGGCAAATCCTTGGACGCATTTCCGGGAGGCCAGTTGGGAGGAAGCGCTCGACCTTGCAGCCGGAGGCCTTGGGAAGCTCAAGGACAGCCATGGCGGGAACGCAGTTGCCGGATTTGGATCGGCCAAATGCACCAATGAGGAAGCATATCTCTTTCAGAAACTGATCCGCCAAGGGTTCGGGCACAACAATGTCGATCACTGCACCCGTCTCTGCCATGCTTCGTCAGTGGCGGCACTGATGGAGAACATCGGCTCCGGAGCGGTTACCGCAACCTTCAATGAAATCGAGAATGCGGATGTGGCGATCATCATCGGGGCCAACCCGGTGGAGAACCACCCCGTGGCCGCAACCTACTTCAAGCAGTTCGCAAAGCGCGGCGGCAATCTGATCGTTATGGACCCGCGCGGCAGCCAGTTGTCGAGGCATGCATCAAGGATGCTCAGGTTCCGCCCCGGCACGGATGTTTCCATGCTGAACGCCATCATGCACGTGATCGTCGAGGAAGAACTCTATGATCGACAGTATATAGAGGGCTACACCGAAAACTGGGAGGCAGAAAAGAAACACCTTGAAGCTTTCACTCCCGAAAAAATGTCGGAAATCTGCGGGATCGACGCTGAAACCTTGAGAATGGTCGCCCGCGAGTTTTCATCGGCAAATGCCGGCATGATCTTTTGGGGAATGGGCGTCTCCCAGCACATCCACGGGACCGACAACTCGCGCTGCCTTATTTCGCTTGCGCTCATGTGCGGCCAAATTGGTCGCCCCGGAACCGGGCTGCACCCGCTGAGGGGACAGAACAACGTTCAGGGTGCGTCCGACGCCGGATTGATTCCAATGTTCCTGCCGGATTACCAGAGCGTCAAGGACGACAGGATCCGGACAAGTTTCACCGAAATCTGGGATTCGGAGATGTTTGATTCCGAACCGGGCCTGACGGTGACCGAAATCATCACCGCGATTCACGAGGGAACAGTTCGTGGCATGTACATTCTGGGGGAAAATCCGGCCATGTCGGACCCGGACGTGATCCATGCCCGGCATGCGCTGGAAAAACTGGAGCACCTGGTTGTTCAGGACATCTTCCTCACGGAAACAGCCAACTATGCCGACGTGATCCTCCCGGCATCGGCGTTTTCGGAAAAGACCGGCACGGTTACCAACACCAACCGACAGGTTCAGTTGGGTCGACCGGCAGGTCCGCCCCCCTTCGATGCGCGCGAAGATTGGTGGATCACGGTGGAATTGGCCAAACGGCTTGGCCTTCACTGGACCTACAGTCATCCTTCCGAGGTGTTCGCTGAAATGAAGCTCTCAATGCAGTCGCTTGACAACATTACCTGGGAAAGATTGGAGTCGGAGAATTCAGTAATTTATCCAAGCGAGAGCCCCGACGATCCAGGGCAAGCCATCGTATTCGGCAACGGATTTCCGCGCAGCGGCGGACGCGGCAGGTTCACACCAGCGAGCATCATTGCACCCGCCGAAACACCGGACGAACAGTACCCGATGATCCTCATTACCGGGCGGCAGCTTGAACATTGGCACACCGGATCGATGACGAGGCGCTCACCAATACTTGATCAGGTTGAACCGGAGGCAACATGCTCCCTGCACCCAAGGACCCTTGCAAAGCTCGGTGTGGAGCCTGGTGGGCAGGTAGTCCTTGAAACAAGAAGGGGATCAATTGCAGTTGCCACCAGGGCCGACCGGCACGTGTCGGAGGACACGGTTTTCATCCCATTCGCATTTGTTGAGGCTGCAGCCAATGTATTGACAAATCCGGCGGTTGATCCCTACGGCAAGATTCCGGAGTTCAAGTTTGCCGCCGTCAGGGTGGTGCCGGCAGTTGACGCGGTCGCTGCCGAATAGTTGGCGGCGGTGGCCGGCGAGCGCGGATGACTTCGAAGTGAATGCCATTGATCCCGGCACCAATTCGACACGTTAGCAAATCGGGCTGCCATCGCGGAGTTGAACGACGGGCCCTGCCCTGTGGTGTCTGCTCAATGCTGGATGGAACTGGCTCGGAAATCCGGGTTTCACCGAACTGCACGGGTCAAATCGATTTGGCCGAATTGCCGACTTTCGGCAGGCGGAAGATGATTGATCTCCTCGGTTCGTTGCTAGCGCCAGCATCAAAAATCTGACGACGACACTCATAACCGTCGGTAGCCGGGACGATGGAGTCGGCAACAACACGCAGATTGGCCCCGGGGCCAAGGATCAATTCTGACGTGCTTGAATGAAGCAGCCGTCATTGGAACACCAACATGCATCCGATCCGTGTGCAAAAGCCTGCATCGGCAGGGACACTTTTGAGTTATTCCGCCGGCATGGCGATCATGCAGACCGGGACGGAGTTACACACAACGATTGTTCCAACTTTGCGATGCAATGGTTCCAGGTCGCGAGCACTTGCCGGTTCAGTTCGGCAGTCGGATGGAGCTCATTTCAGTTCACACGGTCGAAAGCGTTTCGTTTCCAAACCGCTCAATGGCCTCCAGAGTTTCGCTTACGTCTTCCCAAGTAGTGTTGTGGTTGATGATGCACAGTCGAAGGGAAAATTTTCCCTTGGGAAGAGCTGATGAGATGAAGGCGTTGTCTTCCCAGAAGATTCGCGTCAGCACCGTCTTGTTGATGGCATCAAGCGTATCCTCGCCGAGATCGGCGGCTTTCGGATTGAACCGAAGTCCGACAACGCCAAGTGAAGCGGGGCTCATGATTTCAAGTACGGGGCTTGCACGCACGTAGTCCTCGGCTCGGGCAGCCAACTCCATTCCCCGAGCCACCGCTCGCCGGAAAGCGGCCATTCCGAAGGTCTGGATCGACATCCAGATCTTCAGTGCTCGAAATGATCGGCTCAACTGCAGGCCACGGTCGGTAAAGTTGGGGTGTTTGCTGCCCCAAACCACATCCTGAAGGAAATCCGGCCTGACGCTGAACGGATCCTCCAAGGTACGCAGATCCTTAACGAGCAGGCAACCGACCTCATAGGGTTGGAACAACCACTTGTGCGCATCCAATCCCACCGAATCCGCACGCTCGATTCCGCGGAACAGTTTCTGCCCCTCCTCTGTGATTATTGCAAAACCGCCATATGCTGCATCGACGTGCAGCCAAATGCCCTGAGATTCACAATAGTTCGCCATCGCGTCGATTGGGTCGATGGCACCGGTGGCTGTTGCCCCGGCGTTCGCGCAGATTGCGATCGGGTTGAAGCCTGTGGCCCGATCTTTGGCGACTGCGCGTTCGAGCGCCTTCATGTCCATCCGAAAGCTCTCGTCGCAGGGCACGATGCGGACACATTCGCGGCGAACACCGACAATCATTGCAGCGCGAATGAAGGCACTGTGGCTCTGATCGCTCATGTAGACAGTCGACCGTTCCGGATTGCCTGCCGCTTCCCTTGCCGCCACGAATGCGTCGACACTGGCTGCAGAACCACCGCTGGTCAGCAATCCACCTGCTTCCTCCGGATAACCAAGCCAGCACCTGATCCAATCCAGAACCACCAACTCAAGCTGACTCGCACCGCTTGCAACCAACCAGGTGGCCTGATTGATGTTGTATCCCGCGGCCAAGAAGTCGGCCAATATGCCGGGCCAAGTCGGTGCCGACGGGACGAAAGCGAAACACTTGGGATGATCAAGTCGCAGGGCGTAGGGGAGAATGTCACGCGCCACCTGCTCAAGAACCTCCGCTCCTGGACGGCCGTCTTCAGGCGGATCCTCCATCAGCTTGTGTTCGAGGGCTTCCCGGAAATCACCGTCCCAAGCGTCTCTCATTGGCACATTCTCAATCCGTTCCACCAAGAGTTCAGCCGACTTGCGGGCAAGATCAAGCATCAATTCCGGAGACATGCAAAGTTCGCTCTGGGCACTTGGGGGATTCTCTGAATGCTCTGGCGTCGGATTCCCATCCTGCGGTTGTTGCATCAAATTCTCCCACCTCTCAAATTTGACTGTCTAACCCAGATTGGTTGGCCCTGCCAGTTCGGGTCAACATTTGAATGAGAAAATTTGGCAGAATTTTTCATGCGTCAGTCGACCCATTCGGCTGCGCCGCGCAGCCATCCCACTGCGATGTCCGACAGACCCGCAACAGCGAAATTCGCAGGTTGCCACGCATCATGTGTCGCCAACTAAATTCCCACCTGCAGCGCCACCTGAAGAAATGACTCCAGCCAAACGCACCAAGGTTTCTTTGCCGTTTGGATGCCAACTTCACTGGTGTGCCGCCGGAACTTCCCTGTCCTGCGTTCCGGCAGGTTGGCCGAGTGGCTCTCGGTTCAACCCGACCGAAGGGCCCCTCGACGCAAGGACATCGGACTCGGTTCTGGACATCAGCTCTTCGGGCTTTGCCAAACACGGCCATTGAATCAAATTTACCGTCTTGGTTGTTGCCCTGAAGGGCTGACACATAACTGTTTCGTCGATCAACCGGGTTGAAGGGATCCGCGCCACCTAAGCACCCGGATCCTCTGATGAATGTTCCGCCGCCACCGTCAATGGCCGATCGGCAAATTGTACAAAACTTGCGTCAAAGCGGCTCCAAGGAGCGCAAGCACAGGCACCACCACGCCGCCGGGACAATTTCAATTTGCCGTGCAGGATACACCCCCAAAACCTTGATTCAATTTCAGTTGCGTTGACAAGAGACCGGCTTGCGATCACATCATTCAGAGCTTGCTGTGAATTCCATTCGCCGATGGCAGGTGCGTCCGGCTGCAGGATGAATCCGCGATTGCGGTCCTTGCTGAATCCGCACCCTTCGGAACCGGTTGCAGGATCACAGGTTGCATGCTTGCTGCGAAATCTTGGCGAGCGGATTGATTTTCCTTTGACTTTACCGAACCAAAGATTGATGAGGGTCGAACCGATTCATTCGGCGGGTCAATGCCGGCTGGACGACATCCCGGCTGGTGGCGAGTACGAAAAGAAGGAGAAGAATGATGTCGATAACGACCGAAAGGAAGTCGGAGCTTGTTAAGGAATTCGCTCCGACGGAAGGGAGCACTGGCTCGCCGGAAGTGCAGGTCGCAATTCTGTCAACAAGAATCTCTGCACTCACTGAACACTTTAAGGTTCACAAGAAGGATGAGCACTCGCGCCGAGGGCTGTACAGGTTAATCTCAAGGCGCCGGAAACTCCTCGACTACGTAAAGTCGAAGGACGAAAACCGGTACCGAGACCTGATCACGCGACTGGGACTGCGCCGGTAGTGATTCCCGGAACCGGCAGATTAAGCCTGCCGGGCCCGTCAAAATGTTGTCGGAATGCCCGCCCGGCCCCACGGGGCAAATCTGGTTGCGGGACTCGTCAACAGTTATTCCAGAATGCAGCAATTAAGTTGCCCAAGACCCGGAATCTGGAGCCGGGGGGGCAATAGGCCGAAAAAAAATGGAAGTTCGGCCCTGAAGGGAAATGAAATGTTCAATTGTGTTACGAAGGAAATCGAATGGGGTGGACGAAAGCTCAGGCTGGAGACCGGTAAAGTTGCAAGGCAAGCGGATGGATGCGTGGTGGCGACGCTGGATGAAACCTGCGTCATGGCCGCGGTGACATTCGAACAGACACCAAGACCCGACATCGACTTCTTTCCGCTTACCGTCCACTATCAGGAGCGGTACTACTCGTCCGGAAAGATTCCGGGAGGATTTTTCAAACGCGAGGCTCGTCCGACCGAAAAGGAAACCTTAACGGCCAGATTGATCGACAGGCCAATCCGACCACTTTTTGCCGAAGGCTTCAGGAATGAGGTCAATGTCATTTGCACCGTGCTCTCCCACGATTTGGAGCACGACCCCGACATCGTCGCGATGATAGCCGCCTCTGCGGCACTGACGGTTTCGGGAGTTCCTTTCCTCGGTCCAATTGGTGTCGCAAGGGTTGGTTACTCAAACGGAGAATACTCGCTAAATCCGAGCGTTCCCGATATGCAGGATCTTCGCACCAACCCGGAACAAAGGTTGGATCTCGTCGTCGCCGGCACGAAGCAGGCCGTGATGATGGTGGAATCCGAAGCTTATGAACTGACCGAGTCAGAGATGCTTGGTGCTGTCCAGTTCGGACATCAACAGATGCAGCCGGTCATTGATCTCATTATTGACCTTGCTGAAACCGTCGCCAAGGAACCGTTCGAGTTCGAAGCGCCCGACAATTCGGGCGTTGCCGAGGAGGTGCGGAAAAATGGTGAAGGAGCAATGCAGGAGGCGTTTTCGATCTCCGACAAGCAGGAGCGCCAACAGGCTGTAGCCAAGGCGCGGCAGGAAATTAAGGCAACCGTCGGTGAATCGGAGGCAGAACGATCGGGGTTGTCAGCTGCAATCAAAAAGCTCGAGTCAGAGATCCTGCGGAACAACATCATGCAAAGCGGCAATCGAATTGACGGTCGTTCATTGGATCAGGTCAGGAACATCGGATGCGAAGTCGGATTCCTTCCGCGAACCCACGGCTCGGCTCTGTTTACGAGGGGTGAAACCCAAGCCATGGTGGTAACCACCCTGGGAACAGGTGAGGACGAACAGATTGTCGATGCCCTGCACGGCAATTTCAGGTCGAACTTCCTGCTCCACTACAACTTCCCGCCATATTCAGTGGGTGAGACCGGGCGCATGGGTCCTCCGGGACGTCGAGAGATCGGCCACGGCAAATTGGCCTGGCGCGCGCTGCAGGCGGTTCTGCCGAACCAGGCGGAGTTTCCATACACGATCAGGGTCGTTTCCGAGATTACCGAATCCAATGGCTCCTCATCCATGGCAACCGTCTGCGGTTCATCGCTTTCGTTGATGGATGCCGGGGTTCCCCTCAGGGCACCGGTTGCCGGGGTGGCCATGGGTTTGATTCTGGAAAACGACGGCCAGTTTGCGGTTCTTACCGACATTCTTGGCGATGAGGATCATCTTGGCGACATGGATTTCAAGGTTGCAGGAACCGAAAGCGGTATCACATCGCTCCAAATGGACATCAAGGTCGCTGGAATCACGCCTGAGATCATGGAAAAGGCCCTTGCCCAAGCGAGAGAAGGTCGCCTTCACATTCTTGGGGAAATGTCCAAGTCGCTTTCTGAGGCAGGTGAGTTCTCGGCCCATGCACCGCGCATCCGCTCGATCACGATCGCCGTGGACAAGATAAGGGAGGTTATCGGCAGCGGCGGCAAAGTCATCAGAGAGATCGTCGAAACATCCGGGGCAAAGGTCGATGTCAGTGATGACGGGACGATCAAGATTGCCTCGTCTGACGACAGTTCAATCGAAAAGGCCTACAGGATGATCATGGACATCGCCGCTGAACCGGAAGTCGGTGCCATCTACACCGGCAAGGTTGTGAAGCTGATGGATTTTGGTGCTTTTGTGAATTTCTTCGGCAAGCGCGATGGGCTGGTTCATGTGAGCCAGATCAAGAACACGCGGGTTCAGCATCCGTCCGACGTTCTGAAGGAAGGCCAGGAGGTCAAGGTCAAACTGGTCGGATTCGACGATCGGGGCAAGGTCAGGCTCTCCATGAAATCCGTCGACCAGGAGACCGGAAAGGAAACCGCCAATGCTTGAACCGGCAACACCTTCCAGCAAAGGGATTTTCGGGCAAGGCAACATGAACGGCAGGTAAACAGTCGGGCAAGGCACGTAGTGAAGGGTTGGTCCAGGTCGCGTGAACACACCGGAAACAATCTTGGACCCGCTCTCTTCACACCATGCTGCGGGGAGAGCGAACTTGTCCGACATGGTGATGACTGAGTTGTCCTGCATTGGGTTTCGAGCATGGCGAGAGTGCCAGCCGCACTCTCGAACAGCTCTCCCAATTCTGGCGCAATTGGAGCATTGATTTTGTTCGCCAAGTGAAGTTGCCGGGAATTTCCCAAGTTCCACAATGGAACCGGCAAATCAGCGATCTCCTCAAAATTGCCCGCAGCGCCGTGAACAGTCAGGTGGCACCTAATCGATCCCCGTAAAGCGGGAATTGCAACTGCAAGCAGCCCTTAAGGTTGAGGTTGTGCATTCCGAATGGATTTCTGGTGATCTCCAAAGTACCAGTGAGGATCCAGTTCATGCGGAGCAGATCAATGGAACAGTTGAAAATCGGAATTTGCGGGGTGTCTGGACGGATGGGAAGGACACTGGTCCGCTACGTTCTCGGTCGAGATGATGTTGTCCTTTCGGGTGCCACCGAAAAACCCGACCATCCTTGGATTGGCCAAACGGTTAAGGATTGCATCAAGGACTCCGACTGCCCAATACCTGTCGTTGATGACCCCGGCCAAGCATTCCGGAGGGTTGACGCAATCATCGATTTCACTTCTCCGGCTGCAACAGTCTCAATTTCGGAAGTGGCAAGCACTCTCGGGATCGTGCACGTGGTTGGAACCACGGGCCTTACCGATGAACATCTTGATGTTTTGGCTGGTGCTGCTGGACATGCAGTCATTGTCCGCGCAGGAAACATGAGTTTGGGAGTCAACCTCCTGGTGGAATTGACCGAAAAGATTGGTGCGGCACTGGACGCGGACTTTGACGTTGAAATTTTGGAGTCACATCACCGCCACAAGGTCGATTCACCATCCGGAACGGCACTGATGCTCGGACGGGCAGCGGAGCGAGGAAGGGGTGCAGCCAACCCGAAGTCACCTCCACATTTCCATGTCGGCAACACCGGCCCCCGAAAGAGGGGGGCAATTGGCTATTCTGCGGTCAGGGGGGGAGATGTCGTGGGTGAGCATGATGTCATCTTTGCTGCGGACGGGGAGCGTGTAATCCTGCGCCACATTGCAACCGACCGCGCAATTTATGCCCGCGGCGCAATTGCGGCAGCGATTTGGGGACAGAATAAACCATTCGGTGAGTATGACATGGCCGATGTCCTGGGATTGAAAGCGACAAGCCAGCCATGACTTCGATTGCTTGTCCCTTTGAGTTCGGCCGACTTTAACCTGGAACAGCTGCAATCCGTCAATTGTTGATGGCCGGAACGGATTTCGGAATGGTTTCGCCATTCATGAGTCGTCTGTAAACCTCAACAATTGCAGAGGCTTCTTTCTCAATCGAATGCCTTTCAACGGTCCTGTTTCTAGCGGCTTTGCCCATTGATCGAATTCGGTCAGGGTCGGACAACAGTCGTTGCAGTTCACGCACCAACGCCGCAGTATCGTCCACATCTATCAGTGCACCAATCTCATCGTCCACCAAATCCGGCCAAGCGCCCGCCTTGGTCGCAATCACCGGTGTCCCGCAGGCAAACGCCTCAAGGGGTGTAAGTCCAAATCCCTCTTGTCTCGAGCAAGCCACACAAATCTCCATTTCCCGGTAAACGTCGGCCAATTCGGCTTGATCCAGCTGATCCATGAAGATTACCTGTTCGGAAAGTCCAACTGCCGCGGCCTTTGCAATCAGGGAGGCCTTGAATCTCTTGTGCACAGGCCTGCATGAACCGATCAGAACGGCAACGCAGTCCGGATGTTCCTGCAAAACCTCCACCATCGCGTTCACAAACATGTCAGAGCCCTTCTTTGCCCTTATGCGGCCTACTAGGCCAACTGCCCGCCTCCCGCCAAACCTGGCCTTGCCAACCATTTCACCTTCGTTGACCTTAGGACGGAACAGGCTGCAGTCCACCCCGTGAAGTATAACCTTGCTGTACCAATCCTGCAGCGACGCACTGAACGGCGAAGCAGCAATCACTGCGTCCATACGATTGATCAAAAACCTCTGAAAACCGCTCGGCCGTCTGTTGGAAGCCGCAGTGAACACCAACTTCCACCTTTGACGCAGCACATCGCGAAGAATAACACCCACCAACATTTCCAACGCCCGGCGGGCGTGCCAAACCCGGTATGACGAAGTCTCGGATTTTCGAAACCCGGCAATTGCCAATTCCCGAAATGTCCACTCGCCTCCAAGTCCAAGACCGCCTGAATCAACAACGCCGATTTCCACATGCTGTCTTTGTACAGGAACCAGGGACTTGATCGTCGCCGACACCCCGGTGAAGCGTCTGTGCAGGTTTATGACTATCACATCAGGAAGGAGTTTCGTCATGACACGAATTCACTGTCAAATGTCCCGCGTGACGTTCCAACTCGCCGAATCGCACGCATTCGGTTCAAAAATGCGGAATCCCGGGCCTCACAATCTTGCAGTTCCCCAAGGATATTGAAGGGTTCGGAAGCCCGGCCTGGATCCTGCTTACTCGCCATGATTTCCGGAAATGATCGTTTCTCGCCAAATTGTGCCGAATGTCCCAAGCGAGCCACAACTTAACTTGGTGGCAAGTCGCAGGCGGGTCCACAACAATGGAGATTCCGCATCTCATTGCAGAACAATTTGCCCTTCTGAAGCGACACCGAGCTCAAATGGGGAGAATTGACTTGGCATTGGCATTTGTCTTGCAATGCCTCATCGAATAGACCGCCGCCAAGATCGGGCATCAATGAGCAGGACAATTGCACGGACATGAATTGAAGGGTGTTGTACTCGCAGCGGGCAGAGGTTCACGCCTTTATCCGATGACGGGTGCTCTGAGCAAGGAAGTGTTGCCGGTATATGACAAACCCATGATCTACTATTCGCTTGCAACGGTGATGTTGGCAGGAATCCGTGACATGGCGATTGTTACCAATCCTGACAACAACAATATCCTGCGGAAGTTACTTGGCAACGGCAGTCGATGGGGAATTTCGATAAATTTCATGATTCAGCGTGAACCCAAAGGCATCGCTGATGCGCTCCTGCTTGCGAAGGATTTCGTCGGCGGTGGGAATTGCATGCTGATTCTGGGGGACAATATCCTGCTCGGCTCCGGATTGGAGCAAGAGATCACCTGCGCCACCGATGACATTGACGGCTGCACGATCTTCGGTTTCCAAGTGGACAATCCGGAACAGTATGGCGTTGTATCATTTGATGACTACGGAGCACCCACGAGGATTTCGGAGAAACCGGCCAAGCCTGATTCCAACTGGGCAATTCCGGGGATCTACTTTTACGACAATGACGTGTTCAAGATCGCCGCAGATCTGACGCCGAGCGATCGAGGCGAAATTGAAATCTCGGATGTAAACCACCGGTATCTTGCGGACGGCAAGCTCAAGCTTCATCGGCTTGGCTCGGAATTTTCGTGGTTCGACGCCGGCACTCCGGAGCGCTTTCTTGATGCAGCGAACTACATTCGAGATCTATCCCACAGCCTTGGCAAGAGCGTGATGGCTCCAGAAGAAATTGCACATTCGAAGAACTGGGTCAGCACGTGCCAATTGGCCGAGTTGGGCCAAGCCATGCTTCCAAGTGAATACGGGAAGCACCTGCTGGCCGTGTCAAGGATGTAAACTGCCTCCCGGTCCTTTAAGGAGTATCGGCGGACGGTTGCAGTCAATTGCAGCCCTCCATGTTTAACACCAACAACCTGGCCAAGATCTGACATACGAACTGCCCTTGGAGTGCATCGCCCGCAAGTCCCGGTGAACCCTCGGCAAGCACCAAACTCAAGGCAACAGCCAAACGCACGAGGCACAGACATAGCGTTTACAACTTCTGCGGTCTGCCTGAACATTTGGCCGCCCTGATGCGCAATGCTGTGCAGGTTCAGGGTTCGGAGCATCCATTCGAGCAACTTAACATGCCCACCGAACTTCAACGAACTGCCTTTGAATTGCTCAAGTTCAAACCAACAGTGCAGACAGAAACCTCACATCACGATCCAGCACAATATCAGTTGAAACAACCAGTTAATTCTAACCTGCACGAAGAACTTCGGATTGGACACCATGGCAGATCGCAGTTTCATCGGTTACTCTCCAGTCAGAAACCCGGCGCAGGCACTCAGAAATCCATCTGGATTCTCCTCCATCATGAAATGGCCACAGTCGGGGACACATTCACCCACGACATCCCGCGACCAATGTCGCCAAATGGACAGTGGGTCGCCCGCCTTCGAAGGAAACCCGCCTTCGCTCCAGACAAACTTCAGGGGCGCATCAATCTTTCTTCTCAGCAACTTGTCGGCCTCGTCAATCTTACGATCGGTTGTCGCGCCTGCCCGGTAATCCGCGCACATGGCTGCAACCCGTTCGGGTTGGCACATCTGATCCCTGTATGAAGAAAGTGCTTCAGAACCAAACGCACCGCAATTGCCGTTTGCGGTCCAACTCGCAAGTGTCCGGTCGACAAAGAACACAGGATCTCCACCAATCAGCGTTTCAGGGATCGGTGCAGGCTGCGCCAGAAACGTCCAATGATAACCGGCCAATGCAATCTCCGCGTTCCAAATTCTCCAGAATTCACCGGTCGGCACGACCTCAACAATCAGAACGCGCTCCACGCGTTCGGGATGATCAAGGGCCAGCCTGTAGGCGACCCTTGCGCCGCGATCGTGCCCGGCAAACAAGCCACGCTTTATCCCCATCGCGTCCATGACGCCGACGATGTCCTGCGCCATGTTTCTTTTCGAATATGTGAAATGTTGGACATCGTCGGGGGGACTTGCGCTGTTGCCATATCCGCGCAGGTCGGGAACGATACAGCGAAATCGTTGCGCAAGATCTCCAACAACCTTTTCCCAGCACAAGTGATTTTGGGGAAACCCATGCAAAAGGATGAGCGGCGGGCCATGTCCTCCGGAATGTACCGAAAGTTCGGTTCCGTTGGTCTGGATGCGGGTGCTGCTGAATCCGGAAAAGCCGATCATGAATTGTTCCTTTGCTGCAAACATGCATCGTTCAGGCAGTCGCCAGAATGCCAAATCTTGGGGTTGGTATCCGCAGGTTGGTAAAGCGGATGAGTTGGCGCACCATTGCGATTCATGTCAAGACATTCGAGCGGCCCCTGAAACTCGGAACTGATGAGTTCCACCGTTTCACTTGCCCGTCGTTGGACGAAACCGTCGGAACCGCTGCCACCCCAAGCGCAGATCAACCTGCTGGCGCGCCGGCAGGCCTCTGCAATGTACCGGTCATTCTCCCGCTGCTTAAGTCGATCTTCGGTTGATGCCAGTAATTTTTGGTCGGGTGTGATCATTGAAAACAGATTGCAAATGTCATAGCCGCCCTTTCGGCCGCAGTTCCATCTGATGGTAAAGCGATGGCATCTGCCGATCGTCGGGTCATTCCTTGATTCGGTCGCTGTCGACGGGTTGAGCATCACGAACAGAGTGATTCCGGCGTCGTCATCCCATCTGCGTGAAAGCAGGTAGCGATGCCTCCCGCAATCGGAATACACCGCAGTTGACTGCGTTCCGCCAAAGCAATCAAGCCCAACCGTCACCATACCGAACAACTTCGCGGGTTCATCCGGGAACCCTTGGGATGCAACCGGGCAATCGGATCCGGAGTTGGCCCGATCGTTCGGCGGTTCGTTGGCGATGGCCCGAGCGCCTGGTCAAATACCTGTGGGTTTGGTCAACCGGCGGGGCATGACTGTGTTCAAAGGAATGCGCATCGCAGAATACTTCACCGATTTCGATCCAGGGTTCAGAATGTGTCTGAAGGTCAGGTGCCGCATGGAACCAAACTCCCGCGTAGATCCAGCCGAATTCCCCGCTTGGAGCGACACCAGTGCTACTCGGCATGGCCCCCCGCTACGGTTTCAACCCTAAAGACACGCCGCGGTTGAAACAGCCCGTCCTTCAACTCGCCGGTTGCCACCGCCCGGCCTGAGCAGGAAACCCAGACAACCCGGGGAGAGCTACGGTCATTGGGCAACGGGTCGAATCGGCATGTCATGCCGTTCCTGATCCTCGCGGCTTCAATCTCCGTGCATTTCAATTCGGCAAAGGATGACAGCCCAAATTCCAGCGGCAACAGGAAACGTTCGGGTTCGGCGTCCGGGCCAAGGTTGTTGATTTGAGCCAAGGTCGAACAGTTTTCGATCCGGAACGGTCCAGTTGCAAGCCGTCTCAATGCCCTGACATGGGCAAGACAGCCAAGCACTTCCCCAAGATCACGGGCAATTGAACGGACATATCCGCCCTTGCCGCAATGAAGCTCAAATTCCGCATGAAGGTTGTCAACGAACCGGACAAGTTCAAGCCTGTCCACACGCAATGAGCGAGGCGCCAGTTCCACAGCCTCTCCAGAAGCGGCGATGGACGAAGCCCGCCTTCCGGACACCTTGACCGCCGAATAGTCCGGAGGACGCTGCTTTATGTTACCGCGAAAGCGATGCAACGCATTGAGGATGTCCTCGCGCGCGGGTCTTTGTTCTGACTCCGCAACAACGTCACCGGTGGCGTCGTCGGTGGTGGTCGCCTGTCCGAAACGGACCAGGAACTTGTAGATCTTGAGGGAGTCCATGACGTGCGGAATCGTCTTGGTGGCTTCGCCGAACGCCAACGCAAGAACGCCCGTCGCCGGACGGTCCAGTGTGCCCGCATGACCGACTTTCCTTGCTTTCAGTGTTCTCTTGGCTACAGCCACGACATCTGCGGAGGTCATGGCTTCCGGCTTGTCAACTGCGAGCCAGCCGTGGATGTCCCGCTGTCCGACTTTCCTTCCGGCCAACTCAGCTTTCCGCCGCACTGTCGCTGTGCGCCAAATCCTTCCTGATGTCATCCCGGTCGAACAGCCTGCGCATGTCTTCCATTTGGTCGAACAGCCGGTCCGAAACAAAAGTCAATGACGGGGAGCGTTTGAGGCTGACGGCTCTGTTCAACGATTTCCTGATCTCGGCCTTGCGGCGGTTGAGGGCAGCGACCACTTCTTCGGCGTTCGTTCCCCCGAGCGGAAGCACAAAAACCGTTGCGTTGCGAAGATCCGGGGACAGCTTCACCTCACCGACGGTAATGGAGGCACACTGGAGATCAGGCTCGTCCTGCACACCCTCCAACAACAGACTGGCCAAAGTTCGCCGAATCAACTCGGCGACACGCAACTGCCTGTGGGATTGGAAGCTTCCGAATTTCGCATGCTTGGACATTGCTCAGTCCACTTTGCGCCTGTGCAAATCCAACTATAGTCCGCGAGACAAATTTGCAAAGGCATCCTGCAGTCGGGCCTCCGAAGGTCGACAAATTTCTTCTTGTGACTTCCTGCAATGGATTGGGGATTTCCGAGGTATCTGTTACTAAGCCGTGGCCGTGCCTCTTCACGGCGGTGAGTCAGACTGGCATATGACATCAGAACCCAGCAACGGCGGAACCGGCGGCAAGGAACCGCCTCTTCAAAATTGCCCATACGGAAGTGGCACGGGAAGAACCGTTCGTCAAAAGTGGTGCCAAAAAAAACGGGATATTCAGTTTGAACCGTAGCGCCTTGATTTCGATGGATCGGCTCGGCGGCCCCACCGGATCAGCCGAGCGTGGCAGTTTGCTTGTCAATGGCGAGTTCCGCTTGGCAGACAAGATTTATCCGCTGCCCGACATGAACATCTGGAGACTTGCCGACAAGCACACACATCTGCAGGACGAAATTCACGGATTTGCGTGGCTGGATGATTTGCGGGACGAAGGGGGGAAGCCAGCCGTTTCACTGGCACGAAGATGGCTCTTTGAGTGGGTTGATCGGCATTCCGGCAACCGAAAGGAGCACTTCTCGCCGCAAATGGCAGGAAGAAGGATAATCCGTTGGCTACGCAACGGCCGCATCATCCTGACGATGCAAGACCAATCCCGTCAGGATGCCTTTGGACAAGCTTTGGGCGCACATGCGGATGTACTGCGGAGGCACCGTCGCTCCATCGGCACCGGATTGGCCCGCATTGAGCTTGCAACTGGCCGCGTGTGTGCAGAGGTGGCCAACGGAAGCGGCAGGGATGAACTGACCAGGGCTGCGGTTGCTCTCGCAAAGGAGTGCCGGTCGGTACTTTCCGGAACCGACGGAATTGCCTCCAGGAACCCGGAGGAGCTTTTTCATATTCTTCAGTACCTGAACTGCGCGGCGGCAGCGCTTCATGCAGCCGAACTCGTTCCCGAATCCGACCACAGGAACAGCATGGATATTGCCGGTGCCATACTGAGATCACTCAAACACTCCAACGGGACCATGGCAAGGTTTCACGGCGGCGGTGACATTCCGACGGCAATCTCGGATCGCGCGGTTTCCGAGGTTGGTCAGGCCGGACCGATCAAAATTAGAAGTGCCATGGGATACGCCCGAATGCTTTCCGGGCAGACGTCTGCCATCATTGATGTTGCAGCGCCTCCGAGCCATGCGGCATCCCGCAACTCCCACGCCAGCACACTTGCATTCGAGGCGGTTTCCGGAAGCTGCCGGCTGGTGGTCAATCGCGGGTCGGGACAATGGTTGGGGCTGGAAGACCGTCTGGCAGCGCGTGCGACAGATGCGCACAGCGCCGTCGAGGTCAATCGCGACTCCTCGTCCCTGCTGGAAACGCCAAAAATCTGGAAGCCGACAGGGGTCCGAGAATTTGCGAAAGTTCCCGGTGAGGTCCGGATTTCACAGTTGCCTGGCCGGGACGGGTTGACCGTAATCGCCAGCCACAACGGTTATGTACCCCAATTCGGGCTCACTCACATGAGGCGGTTGGACATGAGTCGGAACGGGGGACGCCTATGGGGAGAAGACACGATTTGGGCAAAACCCGGAACGGACCGTCAAATCCACAGAAGATCAATTGAAGAAGGACATGGGAATGGAGCAGAGGTTGCATCCCGCTTTCATCTGCATCCGGATTCGACCGTCCGCATGCTGTCGGGCAAGCGGCGCGTTGAGGTTTTATTGCCCAACGGAGAAGCTTGGGTATTCCGTTTCGAGGGAATCGCAAGACTTGAAATCGAAGCAAGCACATATCTTGATGAATTGGCGTTCGAGGCGAGGTCTTCAAGCCAAATAGTTCTCCGCTCCACGACGAGGAACGGCGCCGCACAGTTCCGCTGGGAATTCCGACGGAGTCCGAAAGCCACTTGACTGCATCTGAATTCCAATGCTCAGGACGGCTTATGCGGAGCTGCGGCCAAGATATGTGGCAGGAGTCCATCGGCTTCAGCCGCCGGTATCCGGAAAACGCCACAATGCTTGAAAGGGTTCAAAATTGACCGGCAACAACGACAGAGGTGCGAATGTCATCAGGCGGGCAATCATATCGGTGCACGACAAGAGCGGCCTTGCTGACCTGGCACGCAGCCTTGCGGAACTCGGAGTCCAAATTCTGTCGACCGGCGGAACGGCCGATACAATACGTGCTGGGGGAATAGAGGTTCAGGATGTGTCGGAATTGACCGGATTCCGCGAATTGTTGGGCGGGCGGGTTAAATCAATGCATCCTGCAGTTCATGCTGGAATCCTGACCAGAAGGGACGTTCAGGGCGATCTGGAGGAACTGAATGAACACGGAATCGAAATGATCGATCTGGTCGTGGCGAATTTCTATCCGTTCGACAGCCGTCAACCCGACAGCGGTGTCGCCAAGGCAACTGAACTCATCGACATCGGCGGGCCGGCACTTGTTCGGGCGGCAGCAAAGAACCACGCCTTTGTAACCGTTGCAACGGACCCAGAGGACTACGCTGAATTGCTCGCGGAGATGACAGTCGGCGGCGGCTCCACTTCCCTTGAGTTCAGGAAGCGGCTCGCGGCCCGAGCATTTTCCCTGACTGCCGCCTATGATGCAGAAATTGCCACTTGGCTCCACGGGCTGGTCAGCGAGAATGATCCGGAACGCATTCTGATCAACGGGCAAAACGGCTGCAGCCTTCCGTATGGCGAAAACCCCCATCAGCGCGCAACATTCCATGCTGTCGGACCCTCTGGCCATGGGCTTGGCTCGGCAAGACAGCTCGGCGGCAAACCGCTCGGATACAACAACCTCCTTGATGCCAATGCGGCGGCGTCGCTTGCCTCCGAGTTTGATGAAGGCCGTCTCGCAGCATGCGCACTCATCAAGCATGGAACGCCTTGCGGGGTTGCGGTGGCGCATTCACCATCGGAAGCTTTCGAGAAGGCTTGGAACTGCGACCCGGTTTCGGCATTCGGCGGCGTGGTTGCGATGAACCGCCCACTTGATGCCAACACCGCAGAGAGAATTGCTGGTCGATTTGTTGAGGTTCTGATCGCACCTTCAGTTGACGAAGATGCAGTTCGGGTTCTTAAGGCAAAACCTAGACTTAGAATTCTTGAGTGCGGGGTTCCGGAATTTGCGGGCAACAATCGGGAGGTTCGCAGTGTCTGCGGCGGCCTTCTGGTGCAGGACCCTGACCGGAGCAGGTTCGATCGCGAGGAGTGCAGGGTGGTAACCGTCATGGGTCCGACCGGGGAGCAATGGGACGACCTTGAATTCGCTTGGAGCGTGGCAAAGCACGCCAAGTCCAATGCCATTGTCCTTGCAGCCAACGGCGCGGCGGTTGGCATCGGCTCAGGTCAGACAAGCAGGGTCGCAGCAGCCGGGATGGCCTCGGCAAACCATCACAACCACCACGCCAATGCCCGAAGCGTCGTTGCCGCATCAGATGGCTTCTTCCCGTTTCCTGATGGAATCGAGAAACTTGCAACTGCCAGGGTCGCAGCCATCATCCAACCGGGGGGCTCACGCAACGATTCAGAGATCATCAAGGCCGCGAATGAGTTGGGGCTGGCCATGGTGTTCACGGGAATTCGGAACTTCCGGCATTGAGCGTTCGCCCGGCAATTCTCGCCGCCGCGCTGATCCTGCTGGCGGATCAGATTTCCAAGTTCTGGATTCTTGAAGTCCTGCACCTTGATTTGGTCGGGCGGGTGGAAGTTCTGCCACCTTATCTGGTCTTCAGCATGGCTTGGAATGAAGGGATAAATTTTGGTCTGCTGTCCGGCGAATCCAACGCATGGCGTTGGGTGCTGGTGGCTGTCGCCTTCAGCCTTGCCGCATTATTCATCCTCTGGTCAGGACGGCCTGAGCAACACCGGCTTGCAAGAATTGCCGCGGGCATTCTGGCCGGAGGCGCAGCCGGCAACGGTCTCGACCGAATTCGGTTTGGAGCGGTGGTTGATTTCCTTAACATGTCCTGCTGCGGCATCAGCAATCCCTTTTCCTTCAACATCGCCGACATCGCGGTTTTTGCAGGTGTCGCGGGCATTCTGATCTTCGGATGCCAGCGTGCAAAAGACGGTCAGCATTGAC
>JAGWAS010000024.1:41286-41680 GCA_021296235.1 Paracoccaceae bacterium
TGGTCGGGATCGAATGCCGCAGTGGTTCAGGCGGAACCCCTCACTTTGAGGCTCTGTTGCAGGCAGTTACACATGCATTGCCAACTTTTTTCACAATGTCGATTCTTCGGAACTTCATCCGGGTTCAATGACGCTGCATTTCGGTAACGTTTTGGAAACGTTGCGGTTTCCCCCCCCTCGCCGCCAGATTGAACCTGGATTCCAGTTTACATACGCCGCTCGGCGGCACCCTCTGAAGGTGATTTGAACACCGGCGCCGTCGCATCAACCCCGAGCAGTTCCAGTGCCTTTGCCTGCACCGGCATCGGTTTCGTTGCAGTTTCAAACGTGATGTCGGTGGTTCCGGGCAACAGGATGCTGTTGAGGGTCAGGGTCGAAAGGTCGTCGAGCAGCG
>JAGWAS010000039.1 GCA_021296235.1 Paracoccaceae bacterium
GAAGTTCCGCAGGAATTCAGGTTTGAAGTAGATGTTCATCGCAATTCAATTGGGTTGAGGTAACAGAGCCGCATTGGACGAGTGCGACCGACGACCCGTATTCAATGCCTTCAATGCTTCGCACCTGCAAGGAAATTTGGTTCTGCCTGGAATTTCTTGACTTATCTGCTCGGCGCACGTCATCTCGACTGTCGCTCAACAGATCCCACCGGATGCAGAACTGCTTTATCAACGCCGCCTGACGCGAACTGATGCTTCCTCCGGTCCCTGACCACGCAGCTTATGAACCGCACCCGGCCAAAGGCTGCGCAATTGACCGGAGGGGCGCTCAACTTGGCAATCCAGCACAGATGATCTCCGACCGGATCAGCATAATGATTCGCAAACTCGAGGCACCGCAAGCTGCGAAAACATCCTTCAGGAGAACAAAGAAAGTGAGATTTCATATGTGGCTCTGAACCTGCTCAAAAATTGCCAATGATCAATATCTTTGACTTCGTGATTGATGTCTGAAGCCATATTTTCACTTATGGCTTTATCGATTTCATTGAAGCACCTCCCGTTCCGCCGTGCCCCGGCAAATTTCCGTGTCCTTCTTCAGCGCACACCCGGTCTTTTGCCGCGCCGAATACGCCGCGGCTGTTGGCCACAATTCTGAAGACAAGGTCGTTATGTCGATGCTCAGCCAGCATCTCAAAATGGGCAATCTCCGGCGCATTGAGCGAGGCGTTTTGCATCTGTACCCAAGCATGCCGACGCGGCGACGTGGTCGGCCGGCCGCTTTCTGGCAGCCTCCCGCCTGCGTCCTGATGGCACGATCGCCTTTCACTCCGCCTTGGAGCTGCACGGCTGTGCCTACACCGAGACATTTGACGTGCAGTTGTTCGAGGCGGCCGGTTTCGCCTGAAAGTTCATTAAGCCATCGCGCGGCTTTGTTCCTCCGGATGGAGCCATGATGCTCGACCGATTGGGCCAAGATGTAAGAGTGACAACAGTTTAGCAGACAATCGCGGATCTGTTTGTCCGCTACAATCTGGCTGGCCATTCGGAGGAACTCTTCAACTCCCTGGATCTGGTAGTGCGGGTTGATGTCGCGGCGTTGGTCCAGAACGCACGCTCCCGCGGCGAGGCCACTGCCGCCGGCTCAATGGGCTTCTGGCTGAAACGCGAGCAGAAACGGCTTGGGGTTTCGGATGCTGCGCTTACGGAACTCCGCACGCCTATGCCTGCTCAGCCCCGATATGTTCTCGGCACCAAACCAAGCGCAGGCAAAACAGTCAAAGGATGGAACCATATTCTCCCCGTCGACGTCATCGAACGCCACTTTGAGGGGCTTTAGATGGCGACATCGTCCACTCAGACCTTACAAAGCCTTGCCAATGACACCGGCTACCAGCCTGACACACTCGAGAAGGTGGTGCGGCTTCTCGAGCGGTTGCAGGAGATCGCAAATGACCGGATTCTGTCGAACCGGCTCGTACTCAAGGGTGGAACGGCACTCAATCTCTGGTCGATATCGACCTGAATTACATAGGTGCGCTGGACCGGGCTACGATGGAATCCGAACGCCCGGCTGTCAACGCCGCCCTCGGACGTTCCCTTGCTTCCGAAGGATATGTCATCCGTCGCAAACCGCATGAACATGCCGGCGGGAAGTGGTTGGTTCGCTTCACCTCGGCGCTCGGCGGCAACGCCATCCTCGAGACCGACGTGAACTATATGGCCCATCAACCGCTTTTTGGATTGGCGCGCTTGGAGTTACTTGCTCTTGGCGGCATTCGGGCAAGTGAGGTTCCCGTCCTTGACCTTCATGAGCTTGTCGCAGGTAAGCTCGTTGCACTCTGTCGCAAGAATTTTGCTTTCCTACTCGATCTGACAGCAAACGAGCGGGCGTTTCTCAGCGGCGTACTGGATCGTGGCGAAATCGACGCCAACCTGCTTGACACCGCACCGGAGATCCGAACCCGAATTGCAAGCATGTCGATGCTCACGTGGAAAACCCGGCACGTTCGGAAGCATAGGGGATTGGAAGTTTAGGAGGCAGACCGCTTGATACGCATCCCAACGCATTTGAACGCCTCCGACGCTGCAACGATTCCATTCTTCTGCGCAATTCTGCAGTCGGTCCCTCTTTTTTGGTTTTGGTTTGAAACAACGAAGAGCATGCATCGGATGACGGGCCAGGTTGGACACTCGGGCTATCCGAAACCAGCCCATGCCGGCAGCTTATCGTTGCGCATGTGTCTCATACTATGAAATCTGTGAGAACACCGGCACAGCAATATTCGATCGAACCTTGCGAAATACGAACCGAACCAATTTTCGATGGAACTTGGTTAACTGGCGTTGAATTTTGCGATCATTTCATCCCATGATGGAACCAGATTGAGCAACCCGTCCCAGAATGCCTGATCCCGGCGTTGGTCAAAATCCTCCAGCGAGATGCCCTGCTGTTCAACCCAAGTATAGTAGCCCAGGTTGAAGATGCGTTCCCGCTCAAACCGACCCAACTCCTGAACATGTTCGATGCCGGCGCCAAGTATGTAGCGGCCAAAGGTCTCTGCAGCGGCAAGTTCGTCGAACCTGCCGCCAAAATGCTTGTCCGCGGCAATGCTCATCTCAGTCTGGTACATGTCCGCTCCGTCAGCCGCCACGGTCAACACAACGTCATTTTCGCCCAGTTCCATGAATTTTGCATATTTGATCGCTCCAAGAATATTGGCAATTGAAGACAACCCCAGATTTCCCAAGCCGGCAATCAGTTCCCGACTGATCCCCTTATGGTCCGAGAGATGTCTTCGCCCGACTGAAGTATTGAACAGAAGATTCAATCCGTCACAGGCACCGCCTGAAACGCCAATTACAAAATCAGACGCCATGACATTGTGAATTAGCGGAACGTGCTTGTCGCCAATTCCCTGGATGCTGTGTTCCCCGTAGCCGTTGTAAAGCAGGGTCGGGCACTCCAAGGCTTCGACCACGGCGGTATCTGTGCCGAGAATCTGTTTCAAATGGTCCCCCGCTGCCAAAGTTCCGGCCGATCCGGATGCCACGACAAAAGCACGCGGGCGCAGGTTGTGGTCGGTGCTCAAATGCTCAAATACACGATGCAGGGCAGGACCGGTGACCGAACGGTGAATGATGTAATTCCCGTATTCGCTGAACTGGTTGAGAATCTGGTTCTCCGGATCCTTGGCCAGTGCACGGCAGGCGTCATAGATCTCCTTTACGTTGCTCTCGGTGCCCGGCGTGCGAAAAATGTCATTTGGATCTGAAAGCCACCGGTTGAGCCAATTAAACCTCTCCCGACTCATGCCCTCGGGCAATACCGCCATGGATCGACACTCCAGCAAAGTTGTGATCGCCACACCGCCACGGCAGTAATTGCCTGTTGATGGCCAGACAGCCCGATGCCTGGTCGCATCGAAGGTGCCGGAAAGAAGACGCGGGAGCATGCATCCATAGGCGGCAAGAACCTTGTGGGTGCCGATCATTGGAAAGGGACTTCCCAATGCCACGGCAATCCTGGCCTTTACGCCAGAAAGTGAACTGGGCAGAATGATGTGTTGTGGCACATCAACCAAGCTTCTCCGGTCTGTGCCGTTATGCCAGTGCACCCGAAACAGATTGCGGATGTCAGGCTCATCGGGATCGGCATCGTGGATTTCCACAGATTTCGAGGCAAGATGAAATTTGGGATCGGCAAGTTCTTGTATCTTGGGCAAGACAACGCCCGCATTTCGTAACTTTTCGACGTTGCGATCATAAGCAGAGCGATCAACAATTTCCTGTTCCAATCCAGGCAACATTCCTGCTCCTTTCCTTAACTGCCGAACCGCAGGGCACAGGAGTTTCCGGGCCCAAATCCGATTTGATGTGCACTGCCTGAACGTCTGACCCAAACCATGTGTTCAGGACGCCTCGCGGCACCAGTTTGGGCTGTCGATAAGGATCGCCTGCAACCTCTTTTGCAGGTAACGCTGGACGACCTCCTGTTACTCAAGCCGGAACCCGATCTCTGGCAGATTGCCGAAAAGATTCAAACCATAATCAACTTGATCCGGGCAATCCCGGATTTTCACCTGGCTGACATGCCAGTATCGAAGTCATTCTTCCACTTCCAAATTGATCAACAATTGCTCCGGGAAGGATGTGCTGGATCGATGACTGGCTTGTGCATTACTTGATCACTGGGAGTTCCGCCGGTGCCCGGCGTGTCAGGAGCTCAGCGCCATGCTCGCGGATCACGATATTCTCTTCATGCACCATGGTCCTGCCGTCGCCAAAACTCATGGCGGGTTCAATGGTGATGACCATGCCAACCTCAAGCACGGTTTTGTCAAACGGCGTGAGTGAAGGCCATTCGGTCAGTTGCATGCCCAGCCCATGGCCGAGGCGGCCAACGTCTCCTTCCCTTGCTCCATTGGCAGACATCAAATCCGCCATGGCGAAGTAGAGATCGGAGGTTGTTGCACCAGGAACGGCAGCCGCCATTCCCGCTTCAGTGGCTGCGTAAACCACATCGTAGGCCTGTCGTATCTCGTCCGAAGCATGACCAAGAGCATAATTCCGGTCGAAGTCACAGAAATACCCATCGAACACCGCCCCTGTGTCAAGCATAATGATATCTCCGGAACCCAGAATGCGGTTGGTTGGCGGTTCGATTACACCTGCAACGCCGCCCGGTCCGGATCCGCCGACCAGATAGGGAACATCATCGGCGCCCCGCTTCAACAAATCGATCCGCATCTTGGCAAATGCCTGACGTTCGGTTTCGCCCATTTGCACGAAACTCGGAAGTGCCTCGAATGAGTCCGATGCAGTCGAACAGCTATGCGCTATCTTTTTGATCTCGGCCTCAGACTTCACCACCCTCAGTGTGCGCACGATATCGGTTGCGTCCACAAAACGGTCCACCCCGACCCGCGACCGCAGCCGGTCAAAGTCAGCAGCTGGCATGCGTATATGGGTTTCGTGTCCCATAGGCGTTCCGACTTTGCCGTCGGCACCGACGACTTCATTTAGTGCTTCGGTCAAGAGCGAAATACCATCATCCTCCGGCTGCGGAGCCGGCCAAACACGGATGTCCTCAATCCAGGTGGTGGCCATGCAGGCAGCGCCAATGCCGGGAATGACAGCGATCGGTTTTCCATGCAGCGGCATGAGCAGAAACCAGGGGCGCGTGGGGCTTTGCCAGAACGGCGTATGGAATCCCGAAAAGTAGCGGATCTCGGCCTCCGTCGAAAAAAGCATGGCACTCAACGCAAACCGGTCCATCAACTCCTGAGCGTTCGCAGTGCGGGCCTTGAATTCGGAAACATCAAAACCTCGACTTGCTGAAGGTTCTTGAATCATGTTCAATTTGGCTTCTCCCATGGATTGAACTGTGCTCGCGCTCGGGACTTGAATCAAATGCGCTTGGGGTTTGTTTGCGTCTACAAAACAACCTTGTCCAAGGTCTTGGGATGGTCAGTAATTGGTTCCCAGCCGTCCTCGGTAACGATGAAGCTGTCGCCTACCTGAGCACGGAATGTTTCGACCGAAACCGATCCGTCCACGACAAGAACCATGCCAGGTTGAAGAATCGTGGTGTCACCGGTCACCAGTTGAGGCCTTTCGAGAAAACTGAAACCCGTCGACCGGCCACAGCGAAACGGGTATTCGTAGCCCGCACCCTCAATGACCTCGGCATAGGCGGCATGAACGCTTTCGGCCGTTATGCCGGGGCGAAGCGCGTCAAGTGCCGCCTTCTGACTTGCCACCGCAAGTTCGTAGATCGCCGCCTGGGTCTTGTCGGCAACTTCACCAATCCAGAATGTTCGGTCGAACCCCAGCTTGAATCGGTGGAAGTTGGTCATGCCGCAAAAGCAGAGGAAAACGGGTTCGCCTCGGCGCATGATGCGAGTCGATGCTCTGTGGTGGGTCTTGGTTATCGTGTCGCCCGAGGCCATGATCTGAAGGAAATGGGTGTTCGGCGACATGTCGGCATCATCGTAGTGTGTCGCCAGAAGTTCTGCCGCCTTGCGGGTGCCAGCCTCCGAAGTGGCAATCGCCACCTCGTATTCCGGGATGCCATCGGCAATCGCCATGCGACCTGCAGCCATCATGGCATTGGCTACCTGCCCAGCATGCCGGGCGAGTTGCAGTTCCTTTGCTGACTTGATCATCCGCAATTTGGCCAAGACTGGGGTTACGCTGTTCAGTTTTTCGGAATCCACCAACTCGCTGAGAAAGGAGCGCACGACTGGCGACATTTGGTCAGGTTCGACGCCAATGCGGCCTGCTTTCGTGACTATGTCAGGCAGTTCTTCGCGCCATTCGTTTCCCATTCCGTCGTTCCAGGCCGCGATTTGGTCAACCTGCGCCGATGCCAAAGCGGTATTCAGATCAATGGTTGGTGTAATGAGCAGGCTGTCTCCATCGCGCGGCACAGCCAAGATCGTCGGGCGGCCGAATTCCATGTGCAGGTAGCCATGATAGCCGGTCAGGTAATAGACATTGTCGTCATCGGTGATCAGAGCTACGTCGATCCCAGCTTCGGCCAAGTGCTCGCGAAAGTTCTGCATTCGGGATGAGAACATGGTCATCTGCCTTTCCCCTGCGCCGCCGGCAGGCGGTTGCGGACAAGTTCAGTCCAGAATGCCACTCCAATTGGCAAGACATCATCGTTGAAATCATAATCTTTGGAGTGCAGCGGCTGCCCATGTGCTCCGGTCTCACCGTTGCCAAGCAGCAGAAAACAGCCAGGAACCGCAGCGGCGAAATGAGCAAAATCCTCTGAAAAGCTCATCGGCTGGCGATCTCGTATGA
>JAGWAS010000025.1 GCA_021296235.1 Paracoccaceae bacterium
AGGATGCGTTCCGGGATGAGAGCGGCTCGCTTCTTCTTTCCCGGACTGCGGTGCCGGAGATCGGTGAAAGGTTGTGGAGGGACTATCAGGATTTCTGCAGCCGTGATCTTGGTGAATACGACGTGTCGTATCTGTTCGTTGACGGCATTGCCGAGAGGACCCGGCCCGGACAGCGGCGCGAGCCGATTATGGCCGCCTGGGGCATCACTTCGCAGGGCAACAAGGTCCTGCTTGGGTTGATGGCGGGTTCGAAGGAGGATCACGAGGCGGTTTGCGCCTTCTTTCAGGACATGCGCAACCGCAACCTCGGCGAACCTCATTTGGTTGTTTCCGACGGCGCCGCCGGCATCATCAAGGCGATTGAGATCTGCTTTCCCCGTTCCGAACGTCAGAGGTGCTCTTGCATTGACCATGAAAAAAAAGAACTTGTCTGGTGAGAATGCTCAACGCAACATTTCTTCGAACCAGCTTTCCAATCGTGTTTTGTCGAGTGAATTGGCTTTGCCAATTGCAACGATCTGGGAGATTTGCTCTGCGTCATCATTGCGAGCCATCTCCAGAACAGCCCGTCTCCCGACCATACTAAAAATTCTCGGTTGGTTGGTTTGGTTTTGGAAAAAAATGCGGCCCTTGGCTCTGTAACTGGTTGCTGCAAGGTATTTCACAAATTGTTCAAACTTCGAGCGATCAAGCTTCCTCTTTGTTTCGCGGCTCCAACTGACAAACCCATGATGTCCAGACAGCGGCTCAACCGGATTCTCCGTTTTGAAAACTCTGTTGCTCGACAGCCTCTGACCAAGAATCAGTTCCAGCGAACATCGACAATGGCATGTATGAAGAACAGTTGAATTGGGAGCAGATCCTGCGAAGACTGCCTCCAGAGACTGCAGGTCAGCTGCCGCAGCGAGATCCTGTTTGTTCAACAAAACGAGGTCGGCGGCGGCGGCATGATCTATGATCGTTTCCGCATCTTCAAACCCGGCGTTCAGAAATTGGTCCGCGTCGACAATGTAGATGCGATTGTCAAATCTGACTGAACCTGTTTGCTCCAACAGAGCAATCGATCGATCCAGTGCCCTGGGATCAGCAATACCGCTCGCCTCAATGACAAATGCATCCGGTCTATCCGTATCATCCATGAATAATTTCAGGCTGGAGATCAGGTCATCATTCAGTGTGCAGCAGACACAGCCATTCTTCAGGGAAATGCGGTTGGTGTCTGCAGTCTCAATGAGATCATAATCGATATTGATCGCACCAAAATCATTGACAAAGACCACGATCCGCTGATCATCAGTTTGCCTAAGGACATGATTGATCAAGGTGGTCTTGCCGGAACCGAGGAAGCCACCAATCGTGACAATCGGAATGCGGGATTGTGCCTGATCAGGCATGATAGACCCTCTCTCCACCCAACCAGGTCTGAAGAACTTTGATCTTCGAAATTTCGTCTGGCTGAACAGATAGCGGATTTCCCGACAAAACGACAAAATCGGCATGCTTGCCAGGCGAAATGGAACCAAGAACTCCCTCTTTACCGATTTGATAGGCGGCATCGATGGTAACGGCCCGCAATGCCGTTTCGGCATCAAGGCACTGTTCCGGTCCAAGGCATCGCCCGTCTCCCGCTTTGCGCGTCATCGCAGCCTGCATCAGGTGGAGACAGGACGGATCGGTCATCGGCGTATCGGCATGAAGGGAAATCCGCATGCCCTGCTTTACTGCGCTGCCAGCTGGCACGTAGTGTGCAGCCCGCTTGGGGCCAAAGAGCACGTCTTCTATGGGAGCACCCCAATGGGTGATGTGATTGATGAAGAAACTCGACAGAACCCCAAGCTTTACGGCGCGCTCAATCTGGTCGTCGCGCATCAAAGCGCAGTGTTCGAGGCGAAATCGGTGATCAGGCCTTGGGAAGTCTGCAAGAACCTCTTCAAGTAGGTCGAGCACCATATCGATGGTTCGGTCACCTTGGGTATGTATCGTCATTTGCCAGCCTTGGCTGACATAATTGCGCACCATCTCTTCAAAATACACCTGAGGGTAGTTTGGAGAACCGGTGTGACCTGCCCGCAGGTCCATGCGCTCCAAGGTCACTTCATTTTCAAGATAGGGCTCGGTGAGCCAGATGTTTCCGATGAACGGAGAGCCATCGGCGTGGATTTTGACGCCAGCCATCCAAAGACGGTCATCGCCGACATTCATGAGTTCGACCTGCATGTCCGGAGTAACGGCCTGCTGATATGCTGCAATGCGCGGCAGCGGCCATCCCCTCCCAATGGCGCTGAGATAATAGGCCTTGTAGAAGGGCAGGTACAGATGTTCCGTCGTGGTAGTGATGCCCTGGCGGATGAACTCATCAATCGTCGCCTTGAACTCATCATTGAGCCTGTCATCACCCCAAGCTTCGTAAAATACTTCCAGAGCCTGCCAAGTAATGGCTTCTGCAATCTTGCCGCTGGGCCTGCCGCACGATTGGCGTTCGATTATTGAGCCGACCGGTGTCTCCGTGTTCTCATCAATGCCGCAAACCGCAAATCCTGCCGAATTCAAATAAAGAGCGTGGCAGTTTGAGGTTTGAATGCCGAGCGGATTGTCAGGCGCAATCTCATCAATTTGTTCCCTCGTAGGAGCTTTGAAGCCATCGTGCAACTGAGCGTCCAGCCCAAAAAACAACAAATGTTCCCCGGGCCGGGCCGCCGCCACCCGTCGTTCGATTTTCCTCCAAACCGCTTCATGGGTTGGAACGGTTTCTGCCCTGATATCAACAACTGGTGCGCCTCTCGTCTTTGCCGCCCAGAGGGGGTGTGAGTGCGCATCAATAAAGCCCGGAAGGAGGAAAGTGCCGGACAAATCGATGCGTACTGGCTTTGTCCCCAAGGATTCCTCAACTTCAGGCAAGCTGCCAACGGAAATGATCCTTCCCTCCCTTACGGCCACCGCGTCTGGATTTTGGGATGGTCCATCGACGGGAATGACTGTGCCTCCATGAAAGAGAGTTTCCCTCATTCATCCCCTGCCGCTGAGTAAGTGTGGGTCATTTTTCCCGCTTTGGCTTGAGCGGTGAGGAATTCTTCGTTGGAGAAGAGCGGGATGACCTTGTGGTGCTTAGACATGCCGCTGGCATCGGCCAGCATCATGTTGGCAGCGACTGTTGCCATATCGGGCAGTTCATAGATGAACATCATGTCGAACTCTCCGACAGTGCCGTAGGCATGGAGAAGTTTGCCGCCCATGGCGCCAACGGCCTTGCGGGAAACCTCTGCCCGATCGCTCGGGCTCTTGAGCATCTCCGCTTTCCTGTCGTTCTCATACTTGATGAACATCGCCACAGTGACCGTCATCGCACTATCTCCTCTTCCCCTGAATGATACGGTCGAGCATCATGGCACAGACAAGAATGGCGAGGCCCGCAAGGATACCTTGACCTTCCGAAGCGTATTGCAGTGCCTCCAATACGTCTTCGCCAAGTCCTTTGGCCCCGATCAGTGATGCGATCACCACCATGGCCAGCGATAGGAGGATGGTCTGATTAATGCCCGCCATGATCGACGGCATGGCGAGCGGTATGTCGACTTTCCAAAGCAAGTACCGTTTGTTGGCACCGAAGGCCATGGCGGCTTCACGAACATGATCTGGCACACCGCGCAGGCCAAGAACGGTGAGACGCACCACCGGCGATCCACCGAAAATCATGGTTGCGATGATCGCGGCAGGTTTGCCTGTCCCGAAGAAAGCAATGACCGGGATCAGATAGACAAATGCAGGCATCGTCTGCATGAAATCGAGTACGGGCCTGACAAAGGTGTAGAGCCGCGGGTTGCGTGCACAGACGATGCCAAGCGGGATACCCAGCGAAATGGAGATGCATGCGGCTGTTCCAAGCAGTGCCAGTGTCTTCATGCTCTTGTCCCAGAATCCGAGATAGCCCAGATAAGCAAGGCCCGCAGCGGTGAAGATTGCGGCACGCCATCCTGCCGACAAACCGGTTAGCAAAATGACAAACCCAGCCATGACAGGCCACGGCGTTTCCACAAAGACCGTTTCCAAGGCGTCGAGAACTGACCGTATGCCAAAGACCAGCCCGTCAAAGAACCATTCCGAACTGACGGCGGCGTTTGCCATCCAAGCCTTGATGGCATCGGCAACGGATGACTGAATTTGAGGATCAGCCGGAAAGGATTGAAGGGCGGGCACTTGATCTGGAAAACCAAACTTCAAAGAGCAGGTTACATACGTGATGGCCGTCAGGAGTATTGCGAGCGCAATCTTCTGTATATTCAAGCCTGAGCCGATTGTTCGGTCTGAGAGCCATTTTGCGTAACGTGCCTGCAAAGCCGTATTCGCCAAGATCGCCTGGATGAATTTTGTCACCAGCAGGCCCATGGCACCATAAAGGATCAATTGCAGCGACATTGCATTGGCAGCGTCAGCTTCTGCCTTGATCCCGTCAATCGCCCGCTCCAGCGACGCGATGGCGTTTTCAAAACCTGCCACACTGTCTGGCGCATTTTTTCTTGCCTCGGCCAATTGTTCATAACGCTGCGCAAGCGTGGCTTCTATGCCCGGCAGCCGGGCGAGGATCGGCGCACCAAGATCGCCCCAAATGCCGCGTGCCAGCTGGACAACAGCCAGTGTCTCCAGCGCCACGAAAAGGAGGAAGTAGGACCAAAGGCTACGCATGCCGTACCAGGTGGAGCCAAGCAGAAAAGCCGCCCAATTCCAGGTAAAGGTAAAACCACGTTCATCACCGATGGCCTTGAATTGGTTTTCGTAATAGCCATCGTTGACCGAAACGAAGTACTTTACATCGCTTTCGGCCTCGGGCGCCACGGAACTCAATTGTTCTGTTGGCACTGTCATTGGTCCTCCGTCCCCATGATGACCCCGTTGAGGATATCGTTCTTGGTGATAACCCCCATCGTGCCGATGTCGTCGTCCTGAACAAGGATCGCGCCGTTAGCCTCCGCTGACTTGACAATGATCTGTCGAAGCGTGTCATTACCCGAGACAGTCAAGATGTCTTTGGGCAGCTTGCCGTTCGCTTTCTCGTATTCGGCACGTGGCTTGGCGAGGCTATGTGCTCGAATGAGATTGATGCGGGAAATACCGGCAACGAAATCCATGACATAGTCATCGGCCGGGTTCATGATAATCTGCTCCGGAGTGCCAATCTGCACGATCACACCGTCTTTCATGACGGCAATGCGATCACCGATGCGAACCGCCTCTTCCAGATCATGGGTGATAAAGAGTGTCGTCTTTTGCATTTTGCCGGCGAGCTTCATGAACTCGTCCTGCAACTGGCGGCGGATGAGAGGGTCAAGTGCGCTGAATGGCTCGTCCATCAGGAGCACATCCGCATCTGCAGCGATTGCCCGTGCAAGGCCCACGCGCTGCTGCATGCCGCCGGACAGTTCATGGGCAAATTTGTCTTTCCATTCTGAAAGTTCGACGAGGGCGAGAGCCGCTTCTGCCGCTTTCCATCGGGCGTTTTGAGAGAGGCCGCGGATTTCGAGAGGCATGGCCACATTGTCCCGCACTGACCTGTGCGGCAGGAGGCCAAAGCTCTGGAATACCATGGCAATCTTCTCGTTTCGAACTTTGAGAAGCTCAAGTTCGTCGAGCGACATTATGTCCACGCCGCTGACTTTGACCTGGCCTGCCGTCGGTGTGAGCAACCGATTGACATGGCGAACCAAGGTGGATTTGCCGGAGCCGGAAAGCCCCATGATGCAGAAGATTTCTCCGCGTTTTACTGTGAAGGTGGCATCTGCCACCCCCACCCCGCAATCGAACTGATCAAGGACTTCTGCCTTGGACAGGCCATCTTTCTGCATGGCCGCCATTGCCTCATTTTGTTTTGGTCCGAAGATTTTCCAGACCCCTTTGAGGTCGATGACGGGATCAGTGATTTCTTCCTGGTGTGCGGACAAACAGCCCTCTTTGCCCCGCCATCATGCGCGGTCGTTTTGGTTTCGAGTTCATCGGGTATACCCGATGACGCGCTGGGAGTGGCGCGCCATCGGTCGTTGGAAGGGCTTCGTCAGTTAAGCCCGAGCCAGCCGTCAACACGGTCGGAATTCGCTGCGATCCATTCGCGGGCAACCTCGTCACCCGGACGCTTCTTCACCACGATTTCGTGGGTGAAATTGTTCACCGAATCCGTATCCATATCAATTTTCGACAAGAATGCGGCGACTGAAGGAGTGCGGCCTTCAAGCGACTTGGAATAGGCCACATGGATGGTTTTTTCCTTGTCACCCGTGGTAATTTTGGAATTCTCGAACCAATTCGGGTCCTCCGCTGGCTGCTTGATCACATATTTGTCCGGATCAAACGCCGGCTCTTCAAGCCGAACCATGTCAAAGACAAACCAGTTGTAGTGCGGTGCGTAGCAGTAGAACGCGTAACCCTCGCCTTTGTTCAATGCGTCCGAGATCGACGCCGTGGCGACTTCTTCTTCCGCCTGAATGGGTGTGAAGAAGTTTGTTATGCCATAGTCACGAACCTTGACGGAATTTGATTTGGTTGAGGCCCAACCGGGTGCGCCGACCCAGATATCGCCCATGCCGTCTCCGTCACGGTCCATCAGCATGGCAACTTCAGGCGTGGCGAGATCAAAGACAGTCTTTATGTTGTGTTTGGCTGCAAACTCTTTCGGCGCACAGAATGCAGAAAAGCCTTGATAGCTGCCTTCGCTGAGTGCAACCGTATTGTTGGTATCCACATACTCGTTGGTGAAGTTGGATTGGTTGGGCAACCATACGTCGGGATGAACGTCGATCTCGCCCTTGCCGCGATCCATGGCTTTGAAGATTACGGCATTGGTACCCGGAACGAGTTCAACTTCTCCGCCAAGCTTGTCCTCAATGATGACCTTGATGAGGCCTGCCATGGCTCGACCACTGGCCCAGTTCGGTTCGGCGACCCTTACCAATTCCTGCGCATAGGCGCCGAATGCAGTGCTCATTGCAAGTGTTGCTGACATGGCCAGCGTCTTGAGATTTCTCATGAAATCCTCCCATAGGTTTTGATTGTGAACTTCCACAATTGACATGTCATATGCAGATTCCAGCATGTCACCTGAAAGTGCTACAGAATAATGCTAACATGTCAACATTATGCATGACTCATGCAAGGTGTGAAACACGGCTCTGGGCCAAAGGAGCCATCATGAGATATGATCGAAAGTTGGTTGAGCGCCAGACCAAGCGTTGATTTCAGTTTGCTTGATCCCGTCCCGACACTCAATCCCCTCAATGGTCTCTTGCAGACAATGCAACCCCGAAATCCGGCGCCAATTCTTCCAGATGAAGAAGATGTTCAGAAAAATAGGCGGCCACGAACGAATGGAACTGCTGGCATTGGCGTGCCTTAAGGGTGGCCGCATAGCCGATTGGCCCCGGTTCCACGATCACGCGGTGAATGGCTACCTTCACTTGCCCGAAACCTGTCAACTGAACCTTGGTCAGGATTGGTTGGCCGGATTAGAGCGCTGCTGCGGAGAGCCACCGGAGTTTTCACCTGGGCAGTTGTGAGCACATTGAGTGGCGTGAGTCTCGTATGGCAGGAATAGAGGAATGGAGTATATGGAAGTTATACTTGGTGGTTGGTCTCTCCAAATGCTGTTCGGGTGGAATCCGGGTGGTCTGACGACCATATTGCGGACAGACGCAAATGGTCTTCACGATGAAGTTACTGACAATGCACCATGAGATCGAAGAAGGTAGGGGCAAAATTGCCGAAATCTGCCAGCGTTACCGGGTATCGCGCCTTGACGTTTTTGGCTCTGCGGCAAGGGGCACGGATTTCGATCCGGAAACGAGCGATGCGGACTTTCTGGTTGAGTTTGAGCCCCCGATCCTTCCCGGAATAGCCAAGCGCGGGATGGGCATGATCAACGATCTACGGACCGTGCTGGGCAGGGAAGTTGACCTGCTCAGGATTGGCACAGCCAAGAACAAGTATCTGCAGCAGGCAATCGATGAATCGCGCGAGCTTGTCAATGAGTCGTGACCCGAAGATTTTGCTGGAGCAGGTCGATGAAGCCGCAGCTGAAGTTGAGCACTATGTCGACGGTCTCGACTACGCTGAATTCAGGCGTAACCGCATGATGCAGGGATCAGTGAAGTACAGTTTTATTGTTATTGGCGAAGCACTCAACCGCCTTAGCCAGATTTCACCAGGCCTGGCTGAGCGGATCCCGGAACCGCGGCAAGCCGTCGACTTCCGCAACCAAATGACTCACGGCTATCATTAGGTCGAGTTGGACGAAGTGTGGGACACGGCAGTGAATGTTCTCCCCAAATTGCGCCAGACGGTGCAGTCATTGCTTGCTGAGTTGGAGCTAGCGCCAGAAGCGGAGCAAACCAGTGACACCACCGAAGGCAGTTTCGACCCGTTCAGACCACCATCACCCATTGGCTGATCAGTTTGGGTCGGGATTGCCCGGTGGCCCGGCACCTTCATCGGGAGGTCTGAGGGCGAAAGAACAGACCTCTCATTGCGGTTAATGCCGGAAAACAGGCAGAACATGAACAACTTAAGAACAAGGAGGCGGATCAGAGGCTGGAATCGCGGTTAATTGTCATGGAAATTGGCAGTGCCTTAGTTTGTCGCCCGCCATACGACAGATCGTGGCAGGCTGGTCCTCAACCGATAGCGTGCAGATCTTTACCAGCAGACAGGGTTGGCAGCCGGGCGATGGTTCCACCGCTTTTCCGTTCAGCAAGCCGCAACTCATAGAGTTTCTGAAGATTGAGCCAGAACTCTCCCGAGGTTCCGAAAAAACGCCCAAGCCGCAGCGCCGTGTCACCGGTGATTGCACGCCGACCGTTGAGAATCTCTGTGATGCGGTTAACCGGCACTTCAATACGCCGTGCCAACTCAGCCGCACTCATTTCAAGTGCGTCGAGATCCTCGCGCAGCGTTTCGCCCGGATGGATGGGGGCACGCATGATGTTTTCCCCTCAATGGTAGCCCAAGATTTCCACTTCGGTGGGTCCGAGGCTACCTTTAGGCCATGTGAAACAGATGCGCCATTGGACGTTGATCCGGATACTCCACAGTCCCGGCGACGGCCCTTAAGTGCCTCCAAACGGTTGCCAGGCCGCGCTAGGTCGTCCAAGTTTGTGGCTGCGTCGAGTTGGTCAAGTTTGCGCGCAATCGGTTCTGGAGTGCGACGCTGCCGGTCGCTCCCTGCCGGGTGCGTTGTTGGGGTGCGGAGTATTTTGACGGTGAGTGTTTTCAGGTTGCGGCGCGCTGAGCGATGAGATCCGCAAGCCTTGGCACATTGGGAACGCCGGAAACTTCGAGGCGATCCCGCAGATAATCCCAGTATGACACGCCGAGCTTGTTGCAGGTCTTCAACGCCCCGAGACAGGCATCCCCGGCCGCAAGCCCGCTCTCGCTCCGGGCTCCGAACGAGATCTTCCGCTGGGTAACATGAGCGCGAATATCGCGCTCGGCACCATCGGAATACGCACGGTGGCCACACCAATCTCGCACAAATCTTGGGCCGCGGTCCGATTGGATGGGCTCAACTTGCATTCAAGCACTTGAAGATTGTTCTCTTCGGCGACATTTGCTGGTTCCAACATGAACGGTTAAGTCGAACGCTGCCTGCAGGATGAACCGAGCCATGTTGGCACACGGTGAGGTTGGAGCAGTGGGCACGCCTCATACCGAATTCAGTTGCACCAGACTGCAATCCAGCAGTCAGCTGGCATTCAGTGCCCGCCTGAACGCATCCCGTGCCTTGTAACTGTGGATGTAGCTGTAGTCGCGCCGGTAAGGGCGGCCCGGTTCAACTGTCAGTTCGGCAAAGGCCGGTCCTGGATTTCCAAGAAAACTTTGAACGCCCGAATTGAGTGCGTCGATGGAGTCCCATTTCTCCGCAGTGCTGTAGCCTGCGGCCAGCGCCATGGCGGCAAAATCAATCCTGTCCGCCGCCGGAATTGGGTGGGATCCATTCACTTCGTAGGTTCCGTTTGCAAACACAAAGTGAAATAGGTTGCAGGGTGCAGCACCGGCGACAGTTGCGAGCGAACCCAAATTCATGAGCAAACTTCCATCGCCGTCGAACACCAAAACTCTTCGCTCCGGGTTCGCCAAAGCAAGACCCAGACCGTGTGATGAGCCTTGTCCCATCGCTCCGGTTGCAACATAGTTCAGGTCGCGGGGACAAATTTCCAGCCAGTCGAAGAGTGTCTGGTAAACCGCAACGACGATGTCGTCGGTTCGGACAGACTTCGCCAGCAATCTCAAAGCGGCATCGCGTTTCATTTGGCTGTCGGCTCCCTGCCGATGAGAAAGACGCGAGGACGGGATTCGGCGTAGGCAACTTCGATTCCGTGCTCAATCGCATCGACATCCCGATCTGTTTCGACAACAGAATGCTCTATTCCCATTACATCCAGGATTGGCCGGACAATTCGGACCCCAAAGGAAGTCGAACGGTCCGGCGGCAGATGAGATTCCTTGCCCTGCAATCCGACGAGCATCACAACGGGCAACCCGTAGTCCACGCCGATTGCCCGGATGGCGTTCAGGGAATCAAGAAGCCCGGTTTGCTGCATCAGCAACACCGAGCGAGTATTATTGTAGGACATGGCGGCGCAGATTGATACGCCTTCATCCTCCTTGCAGACCCTGATCAGGCGAAGCCGTCTTTCCGAGGAAATTGGCCATAACAGGCCCTCGCTGGTTACAATGTCCGGAACCGCAGCAACAAAGCGTACCCCGGCGGCAATCAGCCCGTTGATGATTCGCCTGCCTGACGGTGCTTTGCCGACGGGTTCATCCGTGACCGGTTGAGCAAGACTCCCGCTCATTTTCCGCTGCGCATGAATTCGGCCATTGCATTTAGGGCGAGACCAAGCTCGTTTTCAAGACCCAAGGTGATGCGAAGGCAGTTTCGGTAAGATGGAGCCGTGAAGCGTCTCACGGCAATTCCCTGCCGCCGCAACCAAGCGCATGCCGCTTCCGCAGTCCGAGCAGGGTCGGTAAATTCCAACAGAAGGAAGTTTGCCTGGCTTGCGTGCACCTTGAGTCCCATTGAAGAAAATCCCACGGCAAACGATCGCCGCAATCGCCTTGTTTCCCTTACGACGAATCCCGCATGATCCTTGTCCTCAAGGGCAGCCAACGCAGCAGCAATGGACTGTGTTGCCAACGGAAAAGTGTAGCATAGCCGATTGACCGTATCGACGACATCCGGCGGGCCGTATATCCAACCGACCCTCGCACCTGCCAGCCCGTGAACCTTCGAAAATGTGCGGGTAACAACCACATTTTTCGCCTCCTCGACCAGCCGAAGAAATCCACTGGGATCGTCCCGGTCGACATACTCGAAATAGGCACAGTCAATCACAAGGAGAACGTTATCCGGAAGCAGCTCATGAAGGGCGCGAACGGAATCGACATTGACATAGCTGCCCGAGGGATTGTCCGGGTTGGCCAGATAGACAATCCGGGTCCTGTCGGAAACAGCCGCCAGCATCAATTCGGGAACCGGCGCAAACCCGCGATCCGGCACCGATACCGGGAAAGCATCATTGGAATGAGCATAGTTGGGCACCTTCAGATAGGAATTGACCGAACGGATCAGTTCTGAACCCGGTTCGAGATACGCTCGGCAAAGCCTAACCAACAAATCGTCGGAGCCGCAGCCAATTGCAATCCGTCGGGGATCAAGACGATGATGACTGGCCAATGCCGGCACCATCCGTCTTTCCTGGTTTTCGATGTAGCGATGCATGGATGCGGCTGCAGCCGCTGCGGCGGCCGTGGCATGGGCACTTGGTCCGAACGCACTTTCATTTGAATCAAGGAATACGGAAATTGGCGGCCCGTCATCCTCCGCAACCACCATGTGCTTGCGAATTCGATCAATTCCGCTTCTTGGAACTGGCTTCAATCCGAACATCAATCCATCAACTCCACTCCTGCCCCGATTCCCCGCCCGACCAATTCAACCGAATGGAGCACGAGCCTGAAACAAATGCCATCGAATGCATCAGGCATTTCCTTGGAAATTCTGCATCAGGAATGAAAGCTACGCCAGGACGACCAAAAACTGAATAGACCGGATTGGACATCATCCGGCTTCAACCGAGCCGCAGTTCCAACGGAAATTGCATCTTGGCGACCCAAATTGCGGATCCGCTCCTCCAAGCATGCGACCGCGCTCCAGCGGGGTCATTGCAGGAAACTTCTGCAGATGGCGCCAACATGCAGCAGTCGGACACCTGCCTAGCTCGGCGACGCCAAGCCGCCGGCGATTCGCAGCTTGATGAGCAGAAACTCCGTCAGGCTGTTCTCAATTGCAATCTCATGACAATGTGTGCGTTTCACCAGAAGTGCCCTTTGGCCAAACACCTCAGTGAAAAGCGAGGCATCGGCCCCCAACCCAAGGAAGTCCACCGACACGGCAGAGGCAAGAACATCTGCGCCGCCTTCGCCGCTGATCTCCACGAACGAAAAAAGATCCGAAACCGTCAACACCAACAATTCGGGATTTGCTGAGAATTCACTGAAACGCCCGATCCATTCGTTCTCACTCTCGAGCGGTGCGGTCAGCATCCAATTTTCGGCGCCGATCCAATGAATTTCAAAACCGTTATTTTCCGATCTTGTGTTTGGCTTGGATGGCAGGGGCGCATTTTCCAAGACACTCTCAACAATTTCCTTGGTGCCCTTGAGGTCAAAGCACGCCCGCATGGGCAACGCGCCAACATGCACAAGCCCCATCATTCAGCTCCGCAATTCCCTGCCGGCCGGATCAAAGAAGCAGGGACCAACGACCTTGGCCGGCAGGCGTTCTTCGGGAAGACGGACGTAGATCGTCTCGCCAATTCTGCTGCGGCCATCCAAGAGAAGGGCAAGGGAAACCGACCTTCCGTTTGCGACGCTCCAGACTGAAGCGGAAACAAATCCTTTAGAGGCGCACCTGCGCCCGTCCGGCGTTATTGGAGCCCCCTCGGGAATGAGTCTTGAGGAATCACTTGTCAACAGGCCAACCAGTTGGCGGCGCGGCGTTCCGGGTTGCCTCCTCAGTTCAACCGACCGCCTCCCAATAAAGTCCGCCTTCCTTCCCGACATCAACCGACCGAGTCCGAGGTCATGTGGATCCGCAGTGCCGTCAACCTCGTGGCCCAACGATATGAAGCCCTTCTCGACCCGAAGCACATGGTTCGCCTCCGAACCAATGGGTTGAATTCCGAAACCATGGCCCGCTTGCATCGCTGCGTCCCAAAGAGCACGCAAGTCGCGGGGCCTGACGTTGATTTCAAACGAAAGCGATCCGGTAAAGCTTACCCGAACGACCCTGGCTGGAAAACCGGCCACGACACCTTCCCTTACTGTCATGAATGGAAAGGCCTCATTGGACAGTTCGATGTCCGTTCCCATTGCCTCCAGAATATCCCTTGCCAACGGACCGCACAGGGTCGCGTTCATCCACTGACAGGTCAGATCGGTTACTCGAACATTCCAGGCCGGTCGGTCTACCGCAAGAAACTTGGAGATGTGGCGATTGACCAGCGGAGCGTGGCCGGTCGACGTCGACAGAAGGAACTCATGTTCGCCCATCCTGAAGGCAACACCGTCATCCAGTATTCTGCCATCATCCGTCAGCATGATGCCGTATCGGCCGGTTCGCAGCGGCAAGTCCGAACAGTCGTTTGTGAACAGCATGTCCATTAGGCGGCCTGCATCCGAACCCTTGACTGCGAATGTGCCCAAGGGAGAGCCGTCGTAGATCCCTGCCCCGTTGCGAACGGCAGATGCCTCCCGGTTGACTGCGTCCTGCATGGTTTCCCCGGCTTCCGGGAAGTATCCCGGACGGCGCCAGCGGGCACCTGCTTCGTACATCACCGCTCCCCGATCAATGTTCCATTGGGTTATCGGCGTGTTGCGGAACGGAACAACAGCCGGGCCAGGCCGACCGCCTGCAATCGAACCAAAGGAAATCGGCACAGTTGGCGATCTGAAGGTCGTTACGCCGACTTCACCAACGGGCCTTTTGGTGACTTCAGAGATGATTCCTGCCATGTTGGGCCCGAGTGTCCGCCCTTGGTTGAAACCCATTCCAGCCGTTGTGTAGCGCTTAACGTGTTCAACCGATGTGAACCCCTCCCGCAGCGCCAATTGTATGTCTGCCAATGTCACATCATTCAGCATATCCACGAACGAAACATCCGCCCGTCCGATCGCATTCCCGCGCCAGAACGGTTCGATCGAATAGCCACCTCCAGCCTCACGTACCGGGCTCGCACCATTCGCTCTGCGACCAAGCATCCGCGCCACTGCGCAGCCGATTTTTGTCCCTTCGCCCAGGGCAGCCGGTGCGGAGAGAATGCCCGCCGCCGCACCCGAACAGACAACCGGTCCGGCACCGCCGGCCGGAATGAAGGCACAGATTTTGTCACTGAATTCAATTCCGCCGCCTGCCTGTGACCAAAGCCGAACCGACGGGTCCCATCCTCCCGAAACACCCAGCAGATCGCAATTGATGCCTATGCCGGGGCCACCCTGCACCGGTCTGGCAACGATACGCCGCACCCGCCGACTTCCTCTGACATCGGTTATTTCGTGCCCGCCAAGCATGCGCATGCCCTTCAGGCCTTGTAACAGTCCTGATGGCGCATTGGGTCTCGAATCGACGATCGCCGCCACCTCGATTCCGGCGGACAGCATATCCTGAGCAACATCGTAGGCACTGTTATTGTTGGTAAACAAAACCGCGCGTTGGCCCGGCTTGGCTGCGTATCTGTTGATGTAGCATTGGATTGCCGAGGCCAGCATGGTTCCGGGCAGATCATTGTTGGGGAACACCAGCATTCGCTCCGCGGCACCGGCCGCAGCAACCAGGAACTTGGCGCGAACGCTCCAATTCCGCTCAATCACATCCGGATTTTGAGGGTTGTGCTCGTTCACGAGTACGAGATTGTCTTCTCTGACAGCCCATGCTTCCGAATTCCGGAGGAACAGAACGTTCTCCATCGCTGCCAGCGCGGTGGATGTTTCGGCAGCCCAATCACAGGCGGACATGCCGGCGATCTCAATCCGTTTCCAATTCAGGCATCCTCCTGGCTTGAGGCCCCGGTCGACAATCATGACATCTGCACCGGAAAGGGCCAGCGCCATCGCCGCCGAAAGCCCTGCTGGCCCAGCTCCGACAACCAGCACATCGCAATGGCGATTGCGGCTTTCGAACCTTCCGCACTCGGGCGGGCGGGTGGGTGCATGCGCAAGTCCGGCCATTCTGCGGATTAAGGGCCGGTAGATCCCCCAGCCGGGCCAAAGAAATGTCTTATGGTAGAATCCTGCCGGCAACAGTGGTGCCAGCAACCGGTTCAGCGAACCAAGGTCGAATTCGGGTGATGGCCAGCAATTCACCGAAACTGCGTCAAGGCCTTCGCATAAGTTCACTGTTGGTGCCGGTTGGTTGGCGCTGGCGAGATCGCCGGTCAATTCGACGAGTGTTCCCGGCTCGTCATGGCCGCATGAAACAATTCCCCGAGGGCGATGATATTTGAAGCTCCGTGCGGTCAGGAACACATCGTTCGCAACCAGAGCCGATGCCAGGCTGTCGCCTTCAACGCCCTGAAGGTTCCTCCCATTGAATGTGAACTTCAGCGTTTTGTCGCGGTCGATCAACCCTCCGGTTGCAAGGCGATTGACTCCCGTCATCATCGGGACTCCTGAACGGAGAGAATCTCATGGGTTTTCGTGTCCCGAACAACCAGCATCCAAGAACCGCATCCACGCTCGTGCCACCACCATTCGCTCACCGATCCAAGCGGATTGTCGGGGACGATCAACTGCTTGACCCAGTCATCGTCATTGAGATCCCCGGCATTATCCGGCCTTGGCCCGAAGTCCGGACCGCCATGAGTGAATTCCCGCTCGTCGCGTCTTCCGCAGAAAGGGCAATCAATGATCAGCATGGTTCCTACACCGAGATCGTGGTTCCGGTCTCAAGGACAAAATTGAGCCGGTCAAATCGATCAAGAACAAGGCTCTCCGCCAGCGGATGCGGTGAACCGGTTGCAATGAGATGGGCAAATGTCAGCCCGCCGGCCGGGATTGCCTTGTAGCCTCCCCACCAACCTGCACTGATGAACAATCCAGGGATTTTCGCGGATGAGATGATCGGGGACGCATCGTGGGCCATGTCCAGATGGCCTCCCCACTGCCGCAGCAATTTCAGCCGGCTGAATGCGGGAAACAGTTCCAGCATCGCGCAGACGGTGTCCTCGAACACCTTCTGTTTGATTCCTCTGCGAAATGACTGCCCCGGGTCCGGCGCCCCTCCAATGACCAATTCCCCCTTATCCGTTTGCGACAGGTAGAGGCCAAGGTCGGGGCAATTCACGATAACATCAACCAACGGCTTCACTGGTTCGGAGACGAACGCCGAGAGATTGAAAGTTCGAAGCGGAAGGCCATGACCAATGGTGTCGGTCAAGGTTGTCGTGTGGCCGGAAACGGCAAGGCAGACTGCGTCGGCCATGATTTTTCCGCGATTCGTTTCCACGCCGCAAACCTTTCCCGATTCGTTCCTGAGAAGCCTCATGACTTCCGTGTGCTGGTGAATCTGAACACCCAGGGCATCGGCTGCGCGAGCATATCCCCACGCAACGGCATCATGTCTGTTCACTGCGGCGTCGGAATGAACCATTCCGGCAAGAATCGGAAGGCGGCTGCCGGGCCCTCCACCCGCCAAAGCAGGGATCCTCCTCCTGATTTCATCGACACCAATCTGCACATAAGTCGAGCCGTGCAGGTCCATTGCAAGTTGCTTCCTTCGCAGTTCACGCAGTCTTGGCCAAGTCTGCACGATGTCGATCATGCCTCGCTTGGAATGCATCAGATTGAGGTTGAGATCCCGCGACAGCCCTTCATAGAGCTTGACCGACTCCACATAGAACGGAATGCTCTCGTCACGCAGATAGTTCGAACGGATGGTGATGGTGTTGCGCCCCACATTTCCACCCCCCAACCATCCGCGCTCAAGCACGGCGATGTTCCTTACGCCGTGATTCTTGGCGAGATAGTATGCGGTCGCAAGCCCGTGTCCGCCCGCTCCGACAATTATTGTTTGGTACTTTTCGGACAGCGGGTGGCAACGCCAGAGCGGCTTCCAGCTTCGGTGTCCTGTGATGGCGCGACCCACAAGTGCCGCAAGCGAGTATTTTTGATTCATCTCAGGAAACCGGCCAATTCAAACCCATCTGCGCTTCAGTCCCCGTTGGACTCTCCGTTCGGCCCTTCGTCATCCTCATTCGGGTAGTATCCCACCACATCACCTTCCGTTGTTACGCCCAACCCGTTCAACAGCCTGTTTGCATAGTTGAAATATCCCACAATCTGATTCGCCTCCAGGATGCGCCCATCGTCCAGCCCCGCCTCCTTTAGTTCAAGGATATCGTCTTCCTCGATGTCCTGCGGTCTGAGAGTCAGTTTTTCGGCGTATCTCAACATTGCCAGTTGTTCACCAGTGAACGCCCGGTCAAGGCATCGATCCTCAAGTGCCGACCTGATTTCGGTGGCACGGACCTTGTCGCCTATGAGGTGGCAAGCATTGGCCCAGTGATTTGCCAACGAATACTTGCAATCGTTCAGGATCGACACGTAACAGGCAAGCGTTTCCTGCAGCCATGGCGGAATCTCGTTGCCCGCATCATGCAAAACCGCACGATAAAGCACACAGTGACCTTCCATGGTTGAAGGCCGCAACGAGTGGACACGCATAACATTGTCAACCGTTCCGTGGGGAGTTCGGGCCAAATTCAGAACCGACCGCAACCCCTCATCCGCTTCCTCATCCGAAATCATTCTGATCCAAGCAGACATCCACTCCTCCGCTGCCACCTCTTCCTGCTGATTTACTACACTGCAAGGGGAAAATTCACACGGGGCGTTCAGGCGATCCACATTCGCAGACCGATCCGGTGCGGGGTTGTTCCAAACGCAGGATCGGTGCACAAAAGGGATGTTGCAGCTTTCAGGTGAGCGGATGTATCTCAGGAACGCTTGGTACGTCGCCGGTTGGAGTAATGACTTCACCCGCGATTTGAGGGAGGAAACACTCCTTGGGGAGTCCATCGTCTTCTTCAGGAAGGAAAACGGCCAACCGGTTGCGCTCGAGAATGCCTGCCCACACCGGAAACTACCGCTTTCGAAGGGCCGACTGAAGGGCGATGCCATTGAATGTGGATACCATGGCCTGACATTCGACTGCACCGGGGCCTGTATTGCCGCGCCAACCCAGCCGGGCCGAATTCCCGCTCGAGCAGTTGTCAGATCTTATCCCGTTGTGGACCGCTACAGGTTTCTTTGGATCTGGATGGGCAATCCCGAGAATGCTGACCCGGACCTGATATTTCCGATCGAGAATTTCGAGAACAATGCCTGGGGCAAGACCGACGGGGGCGTACTTGACATTGATTGCAACTATCTTTGGATCGCCGACAATTTGCTGGACCCCAGCCATGTCGCATGGGTCCACATCACATCGTTCGCTGGCGCAGGAACGGACGACAGCCCGCTCAAGGTTGACAGAACCGACCGGGGCGTCGTCGTTTGGCGATGGATATACGGCGGAATGCCCTCACCCTACTATGCAGATCTCGTGAAATTCGTCGGCGAATGCGACCGTCTGCAGCATTACGAGATGTGTTTTCCGGCCATAGGATTGAACAAATCGGTCTATACGCCCGTTGGCACCGGCGGGCCGGGAAAGGCTCCGGTCGAACAAACCTATGTCAACATCTCATACAATTTCATGACACCGCTTGATGAAGACCGGACACGTTACTTCTGGTTCCAGCACCGGAATACGGATCCGAACGAACAAGGCATTTCGGAGCGGATGAACGCCGGTGCCCGGGCGGCTTTCGAAGAGGATCGCGATGTACTCGTATCCGTGCATGCGGGAATGAAGGAACGCAGGACACCCAACATAGATCTTGGGCTTGATGCGGGTGCCAAGCTGTTCCGGCGATCCCTTGGGAAACTGATCGAAGCGGAGAAACTCAATCAATCCGGCTGAATTCCGGTCCGGCGATCTGTCTCAAGCGGTCAACAGCTCTTCAGTGAGGGCTCTTTCCCCTGTTTTCCAAGTACCTGAACAAGAGCGAGAGGCTGAAGCAAAGACCGAAGTAGAGTGCCGCCGTTGTGATCCAGGCCTCGAAGGTCAACCGGGTCGAGTTTGCAAGTTCAACGGTTCTCAGGGTGAGATCCTGCACTGAAATCAGTGAAATGATGGCACTGTCCTTAATCAGTGTAATGAACTGGTTGGCCAAGGGTGGAAGCACCCTCTTCAGAGCCTGGGGCAGCACAATGTAGCGGAGTTCGTCCTTCCAGCTGAGCCCAAGCGACCTTGAGGCCTCCAATTGGCCGCGCCCGATTGACTCGATGCCGGCGCGGACGATTTCACCGACGAATGCGCTTTCGAACAACGCAAGGACTATGACGCCCGAAATCAGAGACGGAAACCTTCTCATGTCGCCAAAGAAAAATACCCAAATCCCGTTGTCTTCACTCTTGGCGATGCTGCGCGACCAACCTTCAATATTGAGCGCTGTGATCAGTTGCTCGGACAGAAAGAAGAAGAATATGAAGATGACAACGACCGGCGGAATATTCCTCAGGAACTCCAGATAGGTTCTTGCCAGCATTCGAACGGTGAGATTTCGAGCTGTTCGCGCAACACCAAGGATGATTCCGAGCGCAAGTGCCAATACACTTGCATAAATGCTAATCCTGATGGTGGTAATCAGCCCAAGTATCAGTACGTTCGCAACCCAACGTCCATTTTCTTCGTCATATCGGAACAGATAGTTCGGAATTAACTCCCAGCGCCACTTGTACTGAAGCGTTCCCTCAATCTGCCTCCAAACATAGAAGAAGAGGAACAACAACACGGCAAGGATGACAACATCCAGCCAGTGCAGCCTCTTCAACAGACGGCGCATTCAGCAATTCCTGCAGAACTGTCGCAGTTTGGCGGCCCGCCGCGCAGGCGGCGGGCACCATTCTTGCTATTGGGTGACCTGGTCAGCCCAATCCTCTGTGGTGAACCAATAGTCGTGGCGCTCCTTCAGCCAGCCCGTTCTCCAATGGTGTGCGATCCAGTTGTTGAAGAAGTTAATTGCATCTGGGTCGCCCTTGCGCACGGCAAATCCCTCACCGCGCTGGTCGAACAGCATGTCAAATGGAACATAAACCGCTTCCGGATATGTCCGCGCCTCTCGTGAAGGTGTTGGCTCCGAAGCCATGGTCGCGTGTGCCTGGCCATTAATGACCTCCTGAGCGGCGGCTCCATCTTCATCAAACTGGAGCAGCTGCGCCTTTGGAAACACCTGCGCAATTGCAACTGCCGGGGTGGCGCCGCGTCTGGCGGTGAAGATCACATCCTCACTGTTCAGATCCTCAACCGAAAAACCCTCGGTCAATTTCCGGTTGGCCAGAATGGTCAGGCCGGAAAATGCGTAGGGGTCGGTGAAGTTAACCGTCAGGTTGCGCTGGGCGGTAACCGACATGCCGCTGATGATGGCATCAAACTTGCCGGCGACCAGCGCCGGGATGATGCCGTCCCAAGCGGTTGGAACAAATTCGACATCGACTCCCATGTCCTCGGCGAGCTTTCGACCGACATCAAGCTCAAAGCCGATGAGTTCGCCGGTCTTGTCCCGCATCGACCACGGAACGAAGAGCGACAGACCGATCTTGATTACGCCGCGCTTCTTGATCGTCTCAATCACACTTTCGCTGCTCAACGCCTGCGTCGCGCTGGATTGAGCGGATGACGGCAACGCCAAGCCCGTTGCAATGGCGCCGGCCAGCACTGCTCCCAAAAGCCGTCTGTTAAGATTCATTTCGATCCTCCTTCGGATGCTGCGGGGCAGATGCCCCTATGTTTTGACCGCATAGCGCCTCTCAAGTCGAGTGACCCCAACGGACAGAATGAGTGTTACCACCATGTACACTGCCGCCACCGTAAACCATATCTCAAAACTCATATAGGTGTCGGAAATCAGGTTTCGGCCGACCGTCGTCAGTTCCGCAACCGCAATGACACTGACGATGGCAGAGCTCTTGATCAGATGAACCGCCTCGCCGGTGAGCGGCGGCAGCATGAATTTGACCGACTGCGGAAGAATCACGAATCGGTAGCATTGCCCAGTTGACATGCCAATTGATTTGGCCGCCTCCCACTGACCGATTCCGACCGCATTGATTCCGGCGCGAAATATCTCGGAGATCAGGGCCGAGTGGTAGATCGCAAGACAAAGCACCGACGCAGAATACCGGTTGAGCCCAAAGATGGGGCCGAGCACATAGTAGATGAGATAGAGCAGGACGAGCAGCGGCATGTTGCGGATGAATTCGAGATAGGCAACCGCCACGGCGGTACCGACAAGCAGACCTGAAAGCCGAAGCAACGCAAGACACAAACCGAGTGCCGTGGCAAATACGAACGAAGTTACCGACAGTTCAATTGTTGTTACGAGCCCGATCGCGATCTCGCCCCACTGGAACCCGTCATCAGTGAGTCTGTAGAGATAGTCCGGAATTCGGTACCACTGCCAGTTGTACCCCATCGCTTCCGCGCCGGTCAGCGATAGCCGGGCAATCAAATACACGATGATCAGGTACAGCGCGACCGAAGCGGGCCTGGACCGCACCAGATTCAGGATCTGACCAAGCAATCCTCTGCTCCGGGCCGACCAAAAACTGTTGGCCGCTCCACCCCACCTGCCACCGATGTTGGCATTCACAGCTGTCAGTGCTCCAGAATTTGGTCGAGGAACATCCTGCAACGTTCACTGGACGGGTTTGAGAAGAACGTTGCCGGCGGGGCCGTTTCGACGATTCGGCCCTCTTCCATGAACACCATGGTGTCGGCAACTTTGCGGGCAAATCCCATTTCATGGGTGACGCACACCATGGTCATTCCGGTGGAGGCAAGCTCAACCATGACGTCAAGCACCTCATTGATCATCTCAGGGTCCAGTGCCGAAGTCGGCTCATCAAACAGCATTATTCTCGGCTCCATGCACAGGGAACGGGCAATCGCAACGCGCTGTTGCTGACCGCCCGATAGCTGAGCCGGATATTTCTCTGCCTGTTCGGGAATGTGCACACGTTCAAGATACTGCCTTGCCCGCTCCTCTGCCTGGGATTTGGAGAGCTTTCGAACCCTGATTGGGCCAACCGTAAGATTCTCGAGCACAGTAAGATGCGGAAACAGGTTGAACTGCTGAAACACCATTCCAACTTCCATGCGAACTGCCCTGATGTTCCGGGTTTCGTCATTGAGTTTGATTCCGTCCACCGAGAGTTCACCCGCCGAATGCTCCTCAAGCCGGTTGATGCACCTGATGAGCGTGGATTTGCCTGAACCCGAAGGGCCACAGATAACAACGCGCTCTCCGGAGCTGACTGTCAGGCTGATATCGGACAAAGCCTGAAAATCACCAAAGAACTTGTCCAGGTTATGGATCTCGATGATCGGATCACCATCCGGCATCAATTCGCCTTCACAGTTGTTAGCGTTCTGCGGGCCTGCCCCGCCATTATGCACACGCAGAACAGAATTGTGAAACGCATTTAATTTCGTCCGGAGCTTTGGTCGAGAGTTTCAGAATGGAATGCGCACGCAGCAGCCCTTGCAACAAGCCATTGAACGCCGGCCCAGCCGCATCCCGCCGAGCGCCACCGGTCCCAAAAATTGTTGTTGAATCTGACGAATGTGCATCGGATCTGACCGTTGTGGGCTGCACCCGATACTTCCGAATTCGCACAAGCCGATGGTTGACCTGCGCCAGGCTATCCGCGCCCCTTGCCGGCCCTTGGCCACTGCACGAGCCCGCAATGTTCGCCGCGCCCGTCGTCGGTTGCGACAGGCAAGTGGATTGAGTAGCTTGACTTGAGCCTGATGAACCGGATTTGGAGGCAACGGATGCGGTACACGGTTCAGGAATCAAGTTGCCTGCCTGCACCTGCTTGGCTTGACACTGACGCCGCCGGGACCGCCGTTGCTCAGGCGAAGCAAGAGCTTCTCTTACCCGAGAGACGGAGGAAGGAAGGATGGATGGACATGAGTAAACTTCGTCGGTGCCCTTCCTTTGAGATGTTTGCCCGAACGGGTCGGATATTGGCGTTCATTCGTTGCTTCCTGCTTGATCCCACTGCTGCACCGGCTTGATGGCATGGATTGGACAGACACAATTGCCCCGGACGCCGCCGACATTGAGGCAATGGCAATTGCGGCGATTGAAGCATTGCCGGAACAATTCCGAAATTGAAGATTTTGCCGGCAAAGAGATTCTTGAAGACCTCGGGATAGATGACCCCACGGAGCTTACGGGGCTTTATGACGGCATTCCTCTGACTGAAAGGTCCGTGTCCGACCAGCCCGGACAGCCGAATGCAATCTGGCTGTTTCGACGCGCCATCGTTGATGAATGGGTTGAGAGAGGCGATGTGGCGCTGCCGGATCTTGTGGCCCACGTCATGGTTCATGAACTGGCTCACCATTTCGGTTGGTCAGACAACGACATTGCCGCCATAGATGAATGGTGGATCTGAACTTCCCCGAATGACTCAATATCGTGGCGCGTTGGCGCAGCACGCCATCTGAACACGCGCCTGTCGCCATTTCGTACGCGCGGACTATCGGTATCCATCGCCTCTCGAATGTCCTGCAGCCGGGATTCCTTTGAATGGGGTTCATCACGTGGATCCATCACTCGTTCCATGCTTGTGAGCATTGCATCGGCACTTCCGAACCGATCTGCGAAGGACGGTGTGAAGGCCTTGTCAAACCATGACAACAATCGCGGCAGCCGCTCGGCATTCACGACATCCTGAAAAACTGCAAGTGGTTTGTCGCGTTGGTGGGGTAGGCGCCTGTCGGAATCTTCCAGGATGTACGGAGGCTGTCCGGTCCGGAAGTAAAAGAGAATACCACCTGCAAACGACAGGTCCGAACGCGCATCCCGTTATTGAGAATTGCCACTTGCGAGCTCCGGCAATCGAAGGAAACGGTTGCCGATTTCCTGCCCGGCCTCGCTTTCAAAATCGATCTCGGATACCTTTCGAAAACTGAGACCGAAATCGAGCAGGACCGGCCGTTCCGGATTACCATCCGCAAGGATGATGTTGTCGGGTTTCACATGCCGATGCACCAAGTCGGCGACGTGACACGTATTGAGAACTACAAGCAGTTCCCGTGTTACGGCAATCGCATCGTTAAGCTCAACCTGTTTCCAGCTTTCGCGCCATTGCTGAAGTGTTGGGCCTAGGATGAAATCGGTCACGATATGTAGTTCGATCTCGGCATCATCCAACCGGTCGGCATTGCTCTCGATCAGGCGCGGGATACCCGGTGAGCCCGGTCAGGGCCAATCCGCCGGTCTTCGACGCGACCTTCATGAGATCGACGCGCTTGAGGAGCCGTGCCGCGGCGTCCTTCAGCTTGGTGGTTGTCGCGCGGTCGCGCAGCAGCTGCTCGACGATCGTTTCGATGACGACCGTCTTGGCGTCCTCCAAGCCCTGGAACAGCCAGCCGTTGAACCGGACGACGGACGTCCTGTCGTCCCCCTCGAAGGCTTGTTCGAGCATGAGGAGGACGCTCGACTTGCCCGCGCCCCAATCGCCGTGAACCCCGATCGTCAGCGGCTCGGCGCCGGCATCCCGGATCACGCGCGCGACCGTCGCTGAGACGGCCTCGGAGTAGATCATGTCGGTCGCGGTCTCATTGTCCAGAATTATCATTCGAATTCGCTTTGCCATTCTCAGGTGTGGGGCCTGTTATTCTAAATAATTCTTTCGAATAGTCGATTTGCTATGCCTCGTTGCTTTTGTGTCCAAACCGGCTCTCGGATCCGTTTCCAGGTGTCGGCGATGCGGACCGAATGGTCATCGGAGTTCCCTCACCGGCACGAAAGCGCGATTGGTCTCCGCCGCCCGGCGCAGCTTTTCTTCCAGGATTTCGACCAAGGACAGCCGGTTGTGAACGATCTCGTGCAAATCGAGCCCATCGGCACATATGATGTTGGTGCGGCGACCGGAACTGAACGCCTTCAAACCGTCGTCGGAGAAACCCGAATTGCTGATGAAGAAGCCCCTGGACCAGGTCGCCTTGCCCGAGACCTTGCCGGAGAAGGTCAGAAGGTCCGATTGGTCGGTCTTACCAGTGTGCCATTTGGCCTCCAAAAGATACGCCTCTCCGTGCGGCTTGAAGCTTCCGTCGATCTGCTCGCCGATCAGTTTGAAGGGGCTGCGTGGCTTCAGCCCGTAGTCGTCAAAAAGCTCCGTAAGAAACCGCTCGTATTCGTAGCCCTCCGCTGCGGCGGATAGTCATAGAGACCGATGAGTCTCAGCGAGAGCGCCTTTGCGACCTCGTCGGTGGGCGGGGAGCCGCCCGGCGACGCGGGATCGTCCCGCCTTGCGTTGGGATGGTGTAGGGATTTCAAGAAGTCCTGCTCGTTCAGCTCCGGTATCTTGATGGACAGCCGGAGGAGGATCTCGTTCAGCCGTACGATCTCGTCGTGAGTCAGCGACTCGCCCCTCTCCCGCCGCCAGGTCATGGATTGCCGGACGATCGCCAAGATGAGCGGGCCGAACTTGTGCCGTCGACGGCCGAGCATCGCCGAAAGGAGGTGGACGATCGGTTCGAAAAGTGGTCCTTGGGGATTGCTTCCATGCTGGCATGCCTGGTTACGGCGGCCCTTGTTTTTCGCCGCAATCATTTGGAATCCTTTTGGGAATCCTTGATGCATCCAACCCTGCCTAGCGCGAGTTCTCGTGGCGAACCAATATGGCAGCCGTGTGGACCGTTTTGGCCGTGCGCATACTCTGGAAAGGAATTCGGTAAGGAAGGGCATGGAGACACAATTACGGGTCGGTGCCAGTACGGGGGACTGTTTTCAAGATATTTGATGGGTTTCGGGCGCGTCTCTTTCACAGCCCGGAGGTGGCCGTCCAGTGCCGCACGCCCGTCATCGCTGCCAACCGACCTATCTGGTGTACTCGCTGGGCGGTCTTGTCCGGGATCTGGCACAACGGTTTGCGGCGAGCACCCTTCATCTCGACCATTTGTTTCATCCGATCTGGATCAACGAGACGAAGGGCCTGAAACGGAAAGACGGTACGCGGAATCGCAAGTCTCGGAGCAAATCCGGCAGCGACCCGCACACCAAGAAGAAGTTCCGGACGGATTGCCGGAAACTGCCGCGAGCGTAGGGCCGTGTCCGATTGATTGGCACATGACAAGACCTTTTTCAAACGGTTAAGGACCGTTGCGTTTTTCAGTGCTTGAAGTCCGCTTACCTTCGGTTCTCAAGGCAAGCCTCGAAAAGATCGAAGATCTGGAGGATGCATACATGGGCGAGCAGGTCCTGGAGCGCGTTCGCAAGGGTGAGGAGAAGGTCCTGAGCGCAGAAGAAATGTGGCGTGACCTGAGTTAAAGCAGAATCGTACGGTAAGCGATTTTCCGCCTGCTCAACGTTCGATAGACAGCTTTTCCGAATACCAATCCGCGAGCGCAATTCGATCACCGCGAACGAAACAGTTCCTCGATCTGCCGAAGGCGCTGGAGGACAATCGCCCGCCACCACGGCTGCGCTCGGAAAGTGGACTCGATCCGGGTCAGTGAAAATTGATCAGCCGTATGTCGAAGATGTCGATAATCAAGAGAAACGCCACATACGAAACCCAAAGTATCACCAAAATGTAACAGATGAACGTCCCGGCCGTGGCCAGGTACTTGTGATTGCCTGCCAGCTCCGGGTTCGCGGCAATCTTCCTCAAGGCCACATGCCCACAGATGGCTCCCGCGATCGGCGGCAGCACACAGGTCGCGAAAAACACATCTATGACGGCCGCCCGCCCCGGCACGTATTTCCACGCGCCCATGGAATCGAGAAAGGACGCAGCCAGTCCGAGTGGGAAAACAGAGAGCGAAAGGCAAAAACTCGCGATGCTCCAGTTCCCGATAGTTTGGCGAGAAACGTCACCGTTGCGGCCGCCATTCATGCGGATCTCCAACTCATGAGCTAATCCTTTCCCGCCTGGCGTCAGGCGCGACCATACCACGGCTGCCTGGATAAGCCAGTCACGGGTCAAGCCGGGGACTGTCGCTGCTTTCCTTCATCATGCCTTCTCGGATCCGCTCCGGGTCGCCGTACAGCGGAACTTCATGAGGAGATTTTTGCTGTTTTCCCTGTAATGTCAGTCTGTTGTGGACGAATATCCCCGAATCAACCTGC
>JAGWAS010000026.1 GCA_021296235.1 Paracoccaceae bacterium
GATCGTGCGGCAACGCAATCCTCGCCGGACAACGACAAATTTCAAATTAGTTGCAAGGACGGCAACTGGCCCGACGGAGATCCGACCTGCACGGGCCACCTCCTTTCAAAAATCTCACAATGCGGGTTCTGGCCTGGGCTGACGTGAAGGCGGAACGCCCTCGCCAGGGCCGCAGTCAATCACCCGCACAGGTGAACCAATCCCCGAATTCAACGACCCGCCACGTCAGCGGCGGCATCAATTAAGCTGCCGGGGAAGAACCCTTCCGCAAGCTTCCGGAAAGGAAATGCCGCTGCAAAGCTGCCGGGAGAAGGAAAACAGCCGTTCCGGACTATTCCGGATTCCAACCAATCAGGCTCTGATTCAATCCCAAACAGATCGACCACTCACCGCAAAATGCGCTGCAATCCAACAGCTGTCATTTTCAGCGGGCCGACTGGCGCGCCTGAAGAGGAGGCAGAGCTGTGGAAAACCCCTGGATAACCTGTGGAAAGATCACTTGACAGAAAACACGGACGCTCGCGGGGTGCTCTCCCGACCCCGCCCATTCTTTTGTTACATCGACAATCCGCCTCAGTCCTAAAGGAGCCGTATCATCATGTGACGGATGTGGTCCTGACCACCAAAGAACACCGCCAGAATACGTACCGCCCGGCGCTCCTCGTCCACATCGAACCAGTAAATTGCTCGTCTGATCGAAAGATACCGCAAGCCGGGCTGGATGTCGTCATGCCGTTCGCCGCGATTCGGCGCGGCCACTATGCGCTCTGCGGCTGCACGGATCTCCAGCACACGTGCTCCAGCGTGCTCAAGTGCACTTTCCAGTTGCTCGCCAAAATTGAGATAGCTGTCCAGAAGATGATCGAAGATCAGTCCGAAATCGTGCTCGGCCTCGACGGAGAACTCAAGACAGTAGACCATGGGCGCGGCGCTTGTCGGCAACCATCTCGGCGAGCCGCTTATCCATTCCTCGCGCGTCTGTGAATTCTCCGTTACGCCGGCGTAACAGCAGTTCACGAAGCGCCGCCGTTTCCAACTCCTCAGCATCCATTCGCCGCCGCAGCAGGTCGACGCCTTGCTGCAACACCGCGCTGACGCTCGAGTAACGCCCTGCCTCAATCAAGGTCCGGGCAAAGGCATACTGTTCATCGGTGAGTGAAACTGAGGATTTGACCGTCATTGGAGCCTCCTTGATGTCAGGGTACTACTCCGTGGCACTGCAGTCAATGATAAGTTCCTGCAACTCGCCAGTGTCGACTGCATAGCCGCACATCCGGGTTTCTGCTACGTTGCTATCGAGATCATTGATGTCGGTGATGGTCCGGTCGGTGTACGCGTTCATTTGCCCCACCATGGCCGCGCTCAGGTTGTCGTAGTCCATCGCCAGAATTACCTTTCCGGTTCCAACGCAATCGAGCGGCGCAGTGCCCCGACCGGATTCCACGAGCGGACCGGCTTTCGACTCTCGATTTTGTCGATGTAGACGACCTGCAAGTTCTTCCTCACCGAAAGATAGATCGTTTCGCCGGTTTCCTGACTCAGATAAAGGAGCAACGGTCGGGCTATGCCCCTGAGGCTTGAATTCTCAAGGGCCAACCGACTCTCCATGCCTTGAAAGTGGCGCTTTAGGTCCTGTCCTTCTCTCTCCGGACATAATCGAGCCTGGTCAATGTTTGCAGAAGCCGGAATTCGTTCGACTGAGTCATTTCCAATTCCCGCGCGAGTTCCGACACCCCGCGCCCGCAGCCTGCGGAGGCCAACGCTTCGAAAATTCGAAGCCTCTTCGAGAAGGTGGAATTGATCCATGTTGCATCGTACCCGTTGCTCGAATTCATTCGCTGCCGAACTTCCCGACGAACTCAAAGTCCGGCGGTTCATGAACGACCACCTTCGGGACAGGTTCGTCGAATTTCCTGATTTCGATCCGCGACGAATGCGCAGAGGGACTTTGGCTGAACTCCGAGGTGCGTCTGTCATGAGTGAGGACATTTGGATTGCCATGCCTGTCTCGGTGCATTGGCGCGTCGAAGTCTGGGTCAAACCACGCCCCTGTCCAAAGGAACGCCACACCCAGCAGGATGTCCCTGGTCAGCCGCGCTCCTGCAAGACAGCGACCGCGTTCGTTAAACAGCTCAACGATGTCGCCGTCGGCGATTCCGCGCCGGGACGCGTCCACCGGGTGGATCAAGACCGGTTCATGTCCATTGATTTTGGATGATCGGCTGAATGCCCCGTTGTCGAATTGACTGTGCAATCGTGTCGCGGGTTGACCGGAAACAAGGGCAATCGGGTAAACTTCTTCCCTGCCATCTGCAACGTCTCGCGGAACGTTCCAATACGCGTGGCCCGGGCAATCGGGTAAACCGAAGCCAGCGACGACGGCGGAGTGAAGTTCGATCCTTCCGCTCGGTGTGGGGCGCGGATGTGCATCCGGATCGGCCCTGAATTCAGCCAAGAACACCCTGTCCGGTGTCGGGTCAGGAAATTCGAGGATGTCCCCGTTGATGAAGCTGTCCCAGTCAGGCAGGATGTGCCCATGTTCGGAACCTGCATCCTGAGTTTCCTGCCAGAGGCGCCTCACCCAAGCATCTGCGTCCAGCCCCTCGGTGAAAGCCTCGGCATCACCCAGACGCCCAGCAAGTTCGGCATAAATGTCGAATTCAACGCGCGCTTGGCCGGGAGGTTCGACCAGCTTCGGCATCGGCACCAGGAAATTGTCGGTGTTGCCCGCACCGAAATCCAGCCGTTCCTGAGCGGTTGCAACGGGCAGCACGATGTCGGCATGCTTGGCGGTTGCCGTCCAGTTAACCTCGTTGACAATTATTGTTTCCGGCCGCTGAAACGCTGCCCGCAGACGGTTCAGGTCCTGGTGATGGTGAAAGGGATTTCCGCCCACCCACCAGAGCAAGCGAATGTCCGGAAGTACTTGTGTCCCGCCATTGTAGCGATAGCGTCCACCAGGGTTAAGCAGCATCTCCGAAATCATCGCAACCGGGATGAAATCCTCGACCGGGTTCTCTCCCTGCGGCAATGCTGCCCAGCGGAAGGGTCGATTGACGCATCCAACATTGCCGTTGACCGCATAACCGATCGTGTAACCCCCGCCTGGTAATCCAATCTGTCCAAGCATCGCCGCCAAGGTAACGATCATCCAAAGCGTCTGTTCCCCCCAGTCGGCCCGCTGGAGCCCTGCCGCACAGGTCAACATGGTTCTGCCCTGTGCCATTTCCCGGGCCAGTTCCCTGAGACGACAGGGATCAAGGCCCGATATCCCAGCCGCCCATTCCACGGTCTTCGGCTTTCCGTCCACCACCCCGAGCAAATAGGACTCCACTTGGTCGAACCCCACAGTGAAGCGGTTCAGGAATACACGATCGCAGAGGCCTTCGACCAAAAGGGTATGGGCCAGTCCAAGCATCACTGCTGTATCGGTCCCCGGCCGCGGAGGAAGCCATTCGGCGTTCAGTTGGTCGCTCGCATCACCGCGCAGCGGGCTTAGATTCACGAACCGGACCCCTTTGTCTGCGCAGGCTGCGAGATTCTCCGAGGCTCGGTGATTCGTGATGCCTCCGTTGCATATCTGGGTATTGCGCGATGCCATGCCACCGAACATGACAACCAAGTCTGTGTTCTCGGCAACGACCTTCCAGCGGGTGGCCTCGGCAACATGCATGCCAAAGCTCCCGCCGACGATATGCGGCATCGCCACCAATGCGGCGTTATAGCTGTAGTTGCCCTCCGACCGGACAAAGCCGCCCTGGGTGTTCAGGAATCGCTTAAGCTGGTTCTGTGCAAGGTGGAAGTGCCCGGCACTGGCCCAACCGTAGGATCCGGCGAAAATCGCTCGGTTTCCGATTTCGGAGCGAACCCGGCAAAGCTCCTTGCCAATCAGCTCCAGCACCTCGCCCCATCCGACTTCAACGAAACCGTCCCGACCGCGCTCACCGGCACGATTCTCAAACCAACCCCGCCGTACCGCCGGACGCAGAATCCGGGCATTTCCGTTTACACTTCCGGCGATATTTTCGTTCAGGCGCGATGGGTTGGGATCGGAAGGGTGCGGATGCACCGCCGTTATTCTTCCATCCTCTACTTCAACGAGACCAGCGCCCCAATGGCTGGACGTCAGATTATGCTGCCGCTCCATTCAACTACCCGCTGTTTCGACATGCAGAAAGAAGTTTTCAACAATTGACACAACACAGCAAGGAATTCACCGACAATCCCGGAAATGACTTCGGCGGATTTTCGCAGCTGATATTCGCATGCTTGACACCCATTGATCCAAGCTGATCTGTCATTGTCAGACTGATTGCATCACCACAGATAAGACATCTGATCCGGCCATTCACGGCTACAGCTGCGGCAACTTCCATTGCAGGGAAACTGCCGCCGTTCAGAATCGCGCTCAGGCACGAATTGCTCCACCTTCCCGGTACCAAGCTGCGGCAGCACCGATCACTGTCAGCAGCATCACCAGGAAGCCTGGCAGCAACGGCACTATTTCCACAGAGGCTGTCCGGTAGGCATTGCGTTCCGTCAAACCGATCCAATTGTTGCCCGATGCAGCCCGCCCTTCGCTCACGCGCCGCACCTCCGGCACACCATTCCTGATCCAATGAAGGCCGCCGCCCGATTGCTCAACCGGTGCCCTCAGAACCGAATCTGTCGCAACAGTGGAAGAAAACTCAGCGGGATGCTCAGGCCCGGCGCCAGCCAACCTAACGTTCTTGCCGTCGCTCACCCGGTAGAGGCCGGGCTCAATTGCACCCGATTCTGCAAGATATCTGCCTGGGGACAAGAGGCTGCCCTCAATTGAAACCGCGGCTCCCTCTGGACCAATCACCTCAATCTCAGGAACCGAATCTTCAATGGAACGGCGCACAATCGAAAGCCGATTGCCCTCCACATTGATGCTCAATGCCTCCTCCTCCAGCTCCGGCTCCTTCATCAGCCAGTGGACCAGCCGGCGAAGCAATTCAAGCTGAGGGCCGCCGCCCTCAACGCCCCTGTGCCAAAGCCAAGCCTGATCGGACGCCAGCAGCGCAATTCTGCCCTGCCCCACACGGTCTAGAAGCAGAAGCGGGCCGCTATCTTTCACCCCCTCCAGCAAGTTGTGCCCACTGGTCGGGGAAATCTCTATCTGACGAAACCACCTGCCCCATTCCGGCTCGGCACCCTCTCCCCCATTGGGCTTGCCGGCACCCGGAAGTCCGGCGGTAACCGGATGACGAAACCCGACCGGCGTCAACTTCGGGCGGAACCCGGACTCAAGCACAGCACCGGTTGGCCTGCCCGGAAGAATGTCTGCCAGTGCGGTTGCATGAATGCTCTGGGTTCCGGCAAATTCAGGGCCCGCCGAGATCAGCATTGCACCGCCGGCAGCGACATAGTTGTTGATGTAGTGGAAGTACACTGGCGGCAGGAAACCCTTAAGCACATACCGGTCAAATATTATGAGATCGAAGGTCGCGATCTTTTCAAGGAAGAGTTCATTCACCGGAAATGGAATCAGCGACAATTCGCCTGCCGACGCACTGTCCTGATCGCCTTGTGAACGCAGGATCGTAAAATGAACGAGTTCAATTGAATCATCCGATTTGAGGATGTTTCTCCAGGTCCGCTGCCCGGCATGCGGAAATCCGGAGACAAGCAGAACCCTCAATCGATCCCTGACACCATTGATGACTGCGGTCGCCACATTGTTGCGAACGGTTGTCTCGCCGGCAACTGGCGGTGTCGAGTAAACGATGATGTTCCTGCCGCGACTGATTGGCCCCAATTGCAGATCCCGAAGCCCAGACAACGGAACGTCGATCGGTTGGCTGCCATTCACCGAAAAGGACACGGTCGGTGCCGCCACCGGATGTGGAAAGAAACCGGTGTCCTCAATCGAGGCAGACAATTGTGCGTATTCGCCGACGACGGCAAAGGCCGGAACCTGATCAAGCACAACCCGCCGGTCGAACCCCTCCCTTTCACCGGCGATCAGCGCGTGCAACGGGACCGGAAAATCTGTTTGCGACGGTGCATCATGAATCTGGCCGTCCGTGGTCAAAACAACCCCGGCGAGCCTGCTGCGGTCGAGGTCGGCCAGAGCTTCAGACAGTGCGGTGAATATTGACGAGTCCTCTGCATCGCGACCGTTCCTGAACACCGCCTCCTTGATCTCAATGTCACCAAGCGCCTCAATGCCTTCTTTGAGTTCGGCAACGGCGAACTCGGCCTCGGCGGTTCTTTCGCCGATTTCCATGCTTGCCGACCGGTCCTCCAAAACCAGGACAATGTCATCATGATACTCGCGGATTTCCTGCTTGAGGGACGGGTTGGCGATCGCTCCCAGCAGGACAAGCAGAACAAGCAGCCTCAGAATAACTCCCGGATGCCGGACAAGGAGCCCGCGGGTCAAGAGAACTGCGGCAATCGCGGCAAGCACAAGGATGGCCAACCACGGCAGCAACGGATCGAACAAAACCTCAAGGTGCATTCAGTTGCCCTGCATTCTTGCCAGTGCGTCGACATGCAACTGGTCCAGCTTGTAGTTGCCGGTAAGCGCATGCATGATCAGATTGACACCAAAGCGGTAGGCAAGCTCGCGCTGTCGAACGCCGCTTTCGCCGGCACCGACCGAGAACATTGCGGCACCCTCTTCATTGACCGCCCAGGCCGTGGCCCAGTCATTTCCGCCGATGACGACCGGCGTTACTCCGTCAATGCCGGTTCTGCCGGCCGCTGCGCCATCCGAATTGGGCAAATGCTCAACCCAGATATCGCCGCGGTAGCGTCCGGGAAACTCGTCGAGCAGGTAGAAACTGCGCGCGAGCGTATGGTTGGAGCCCGGAATGCCGAGGGACGGAATGCCGAGGGGACCGGCAATTTCGATAAGGCGCTGCGAATTCGAATCGAGGGAGGAACCGCCTCGAACCAGCGCATCGCGCGTGTCGAAGAGAATCATTCCACCGGTTCGAAAATATTCCTGGAGGTTCCTCTGGGCATCCTCGGACAACTCCGGTCCCACCGGGGAGATCGGCCAGTACAGAAGCGGGAACATGGCAATGGTGTCGTCGCCCGGATCAATGCCGACCGGCTCGGCCAGATCAACCGTTGTTCGGGCCTCCGCAACGCGGGACAGGCCGACAAGTCCGGCCCTGGAAATCCGATCCAACTCCGGATCGCCGGTAATGACATGAGCGAGCACGGTGTCGCGCACCGCCGCAATCGCCTGTTCATCGCCAAACTGAGCTTCTCCCGATTCCGCAATCAGCAGCAATCCAACCGCCATGACCACAACCGCAGCCTGCGTTGCCAGCCGCCCGCCGATCCTGAATGTGGCCCAGCCCTCAACCAGAAAAATGATGACGGCAAAAGCCAACAATCCCCCCTTCAAACCCACGGCAGCGGAGTCCGCTGCCGAAGCAATCACTGCGCCCACCGGCCAATCCGGCTCCGCAAGCATTTCTGTATTGCCTACGGCATTGACGGCCGCAATCTGTTCACCCGACCGATAGATGCCGGGAGGCAACATTGCCGAAACGTAACCTTCCTTGAAAAGTTGCTCCGACACGCCCGCCGCATCCTCGACCTTGTGCAACGTTCCGAATGCGTCGACAAGGATTTCGGGTATCCAAAGCGCGTCACCATCGACTGTCCCAAGCTGCCGTCTGGATGTTTCCGCCGAAAGTGCCAACCGCTCAAGCATCCGCAGGAAAAGTCCCGAAAGCGGCAGGTTCGACCATTCGGCATTGGCCGGAACATGGAAGAGGACGAGCTCACCCGAACCCAGGCCGGCACCGGTTACCAGCGGTGTACCATCCTCCAATTCGGCGAGGGTTCTTTTGGCCAGATCGGGGCCCGGCTGGGCCAAGACCTGTCGACTCACCGTGATTTCCTCTTGAATCTCCAGGCCGAAGAAGGGGGAGCCAGGCTGAAACCGTTTCAGCGCCTTGGGGGTGTCCCAAGACATCGCACCCCCCAGAATCCTGCTGCCCGGACGCAACCGAACCGGCAACAAATCTTCAGTCACGTTCACCAGAAGATTCCCTGTGGCAATTCGCGGCCCGGCGAAGCGGACCAGCAGGCCGCCGTCCCGAATCCAATCAACGAGTTTTTCATGCGAAGTGATCGGAACGGGGGACGCATCAGCAAGAATGATGACATCGGGAGCACTCTGCAGCACCTCATCCAACCCACCCTCAACCAGTTCGGCGAACGGTTCGACTGCGCGACGCAGGAAGTGAAGTGAGGACAGCAACGTCCCTCCCTCTTGCGGCCCCCTGCCGGTCACCAGTCCGACCCGCCTCTGCAGCAGGTTGTCTGCAGCAAGAACCACAGTGCCAGCGGATCGATCCGGGTTGGCCTCAAAGCCCTCAATTCTGTTTCGCAGCTGCATTGGCAGTCGAAACTCGGCAAAGGACTCGCCACTGCCCGGTTCGAGCCGAAGCTCGACCGATCCAATTGCCTGCCTGCTGCCGTCCGGGCCACTTCCAACCGCCGCCACCTGGACCGCAAGTGACATGTCATGCCCAAGCGCCCTGACCGGAACGCGGACGGAGTCCGGCTTGATTTCCGGGGCACCAAGGGCAAGCACCGGACCCGTCGCCGGAAGGACTGTCAGATCCCCCCTCTCGGCGAGAAGTTCGGCAAGCCCGGCATGGCCCGGGATTTCCAACCCGTCCGAAAACCACCAGGTGTCAAACCGTTCCCCAATGTGCGATTCAATCCAAGCCCTGACCTCATCTCCATCCGCCAACCACGGTTTCGGCAGTAGCCCGGGCAGCCGGTCGATCCATTCTCCCGCTTCCCTGAATCCCTGAAACTCATGTGGCAGATCGGTGGCGGCAAGAAGCAACACCGGTGTTCCGCCGTGTCTCCTGCGCTCCAGAATTTCCAGTATTTCGACCTTTCTCAAATCCCAGCCCGCGGCTCCCGCCCAGCCCGCCTCAACCAGCAATAATGCCGGCTTGCCTGACTCCTGCGTTTCATTCCCTTTGCCAACAATGGTCGGGTTCGAAAATCCGATGATCGCCGCAGCCACAGCCAAGATCCGCATCAGCCGCAACCAAAGCGGGATCGACTTCGTCTCAGAATCATCGTCCTTCAGGCCGCCAAGGAGAACCACCGGAGGAAAAACCTGCAGGCGCGCAGGCGGCGGCAGGGTCCGAAGCAGAATCCAAAGCAACGGCAGGGCAATCAGCCCAAGCAATGCAAGCGGAGTTGCAAATCCGACCGGCCCGAGGAACAGCATGGCTCTCTACCGATCCGATCCAGACAGGCCACACAGCCAATTGAGTGCGGTTCGAACATTGGAGTTGGTCATGTGCAAGCTCTTGCGCCAACCGAATTCCTCCGCAATCCCGGCGACCGCCTCCATCCGCTCCCGCAGGCGGCTCTGGTATGCAAGCCGCAGACCGCCCGCCTTGAAAGATTCAAACCGAACGGTTCCTGCCACGCTGCGAAACAGCGTCCTTCCGTCATAGGGGAAGTTCAATTCCACTGGATCCAGGATCTGAACCAACGCGCCCGTTGCCCCTGAACCGGCAAAATTTTCGATGGACGCTCGTATGTCTTCGATCGGTGCCAGGAAGTCGGATAGAAGAACCAGCCTCGCCCCCTTTGGAAGCCCGGCGGCACCAGGCAGCCCGCATTCCGCCCCGTCCCCGCCGAACAATTCATGCGCCATTTGATCGATCTGCCTCAGCCCCGCTGCAGGCCTCCCCGGGCTGCCGAGGACTCCGACCCGCTCCTCGGTCCTTGCAAACAGGATTGCCGCGGCCAGGGCGATTAACCGGGATCGATCATTCTTCGGCGGTCGACCGGCATTTCCACTGAACTGCATCGACCGGGATCCATCTGCCCAAAAGATCACGGAATTCGATGTCTGCATCTCCCTGTCTCGGACAAAATGACCGTCAGATTTGGCGGATCGCCGCCAATCAATCAGGCGTGCCGGATCGCCATCTGCGGCAGGCCTGAACTGCCAAAATTCCTCACCGGTTCCGCTTCGGCGCCGTCCATGGGTTCCCGTGCGCATGCAGGCGTCGGTCTGCCTTGCCTCCGCCAGCGAACGCTCCAATCCGTCCACTGCCGCATACGCCCGCTGCTTGAGATCAATCGCCCGGTCCGAAACTGAATTTGAAGGGGACACAGCAGACATCAGGTGAAGTGCCGAACGGCCTCGGCGATCAACTGTTCCGGGTTCTCCCCCCTCGATCTGGCGGTGAAGTTGAGTGCCATCCGATGTCCGAGCACCGGACGGGCCATGGCCGCGACATCACCGGCACCGGGTGCCATTCTTCCATGAAGAAGGGCGCGGGCGCGGGTTGCGAGCATCAGTGATTGGGTCGCCCTCAGCCCGGTACCCCATTCGACGGCACCGGCTGCATTCCATGACGCTTCCTCCGATCCCGGCCGCAGAGACCGAACGACGTCCAGAATGTGATCAACAACCGCTTCGCCAATTGGCATGCGACGAACAAACCGCTGCGCTTCCGCAAGATCCTCTGAATCAAGAATTCTTTCGATCGGCGCCTCGTCAACCCCGGTGGTTTCAAGCACGATTCGCCGTTCGGCGTCCCGGTCGGGATAGTCGACATCAATCCGAAGCATAAACCGATCAAGTTGCGCCTCCGGCAGTGGATAGGTGCCCTCAAGTTCAATTGGATTCTGTGTGGCAAGGACATGGAAAGGCCGCGGCAGCGGACGGGTAGCGCCTGCAATGGACACCGCAGTTTCCTGCATGGCCTGCAGAAGTGCGGATTGGGTGCGGGGGCTGGCCCGATTGATCTCATCGGCCATGAGCAGCCGACAGAAAACCGGCCCTTCGATGAATCTGAAATGCCGTCCTCCCTCATCGTCCGTCTGAAGCACCTCGGAGCCAAGAATGTCAGCCGGCATAAGATCCGGCGTGAACTGCACCCTGTTGGAGTCGAGCCCCATGACGGTTGCGATTGCCTCGACCAGCCTGGTCTTGCCCAAACCTGGCACTCCAACCAACAGCGCATGGCCACCCGACAGAAGGGCGATAAGCGCCAACTCCAGAACTTCGTCCTGGCCGAATATGCGCTTGCCAATCATATCCTTGGCCGCTCGAATCCTTGAACCGATCTCTTCAATCCGTTCCAATGCCAAGTCATCGTTCTTGGCCATGACAGTCCCTCCACGATCAGGTAACATGAACTTCCACTTCCACTGCTGGGTAAACAACTAACGGAACGATGCAGGAACTGAAAGACGGCGGTCCCTTCCGCGACAGCCCGTCAACCGACAATATCCTAGCCCACGCGAAGGCTTCCGCCAAGAGGGGACCAGCCCCGGTTCATCTGTGGAATCCTCCATTCTGCGGCGACTTGGACATGAGAATTGCCCGGGACGGAAACTGGTTTTACCTGGGCACCCCCATAGGTCGAAAATCCATGGTCCGGCTGTTTTCGTCGATTATTCGAAAGGATGACGACGACTACTTTCTTGTAACCCCGGTCGAAAAGGTTGGCATAAGGGTCGACGATGCTCCGTTCGTGGCGGTTGATTTCGATGTTTCCGGCAGCGGCCAGGACCAACTCGTGAGTTTCACAACAAATGTTGATGAGGAAACGGTTGCCGGTTCCGAACGTCCGATTCGGGTCGAAAGGGATCCCGAAACCGGCGAGGTTTCGCCATATGTGCTGGTCAGATCAAACCTTGAGGCGCTTATCGACCGCAAGAGCTTTCACCGGCTTGTCGACCTTTGTGTCCATGAGGAACGGGACGGTGAGAGTTGGTTCGGCCTCTGGTCCGATGGTGAGTTCTTTCCGTTCATTCCATCCAAGGAACTGGAATAGGATTCTTCAGTGGGCCTGCGCCCAATTGGCAGCCCATCCCGAGTCCACGACCAGCGCCGGCGAAATGCGGGCCGCCGGCCTGTCGGCCCGCTCCATCAACGCAACCGCCGCTTTGGCCAAATCCTCGACGGCATCTTCGCGAACTTCGAACAGGAGTTCGTCATGGACCTGAATCAGCATCCGCGCCGGCATTCCGCCGATCGCATCCGGTATCCTGATCATGGCGCGGCGAATGATGTCTGCTGCCGTTCCCTGTATTGGCGCATTGATGGCACCGCGCTCGGCAAAACCGCGACCCGGCCCCTTGTCATTGATTCCGGGAGTGTGGATTTTCCGGCCAAACATGGTTGTGACATATCCCTTCTCCCTGGCAGAGGCCTTGGTCCGCTCCATGTAATTCCGGATTCCGGGAAATCTCTCGAAGTAGGTGTCGATGAATTCCTTCGCCTCCGAACGGCTGATCTTCAGATCCCTGGCAAGACCGAAGCTTGAGATGCCATAGATCACCCCGAAGTTTATGGCCTTCGCCCGGCGACGGGTAATCGGGTCCATTTCCTCCAGCGGAACGCCGAAAATTTCGGACGCCGTCATGGCGTGGATGTCCATACCGTCGGCAAATGCGGTTTTGAGCGCGTCAATCCCGGCGATGTGCGCCAAGATCCTCAATTCGATCTGGCTGTAGTCGAGGGACAGCAGGACATGGCCCTCCCTGGCGACAAATGCCTCCCGGATGCGACGTCCCTCCTCAGTGCGGATCGGAATGTTCTGCAGGTTGGGGTCGGTCGACGCCAACCTTCCGGTGTTTGCTCCGGAGATCACATATGAGGTGTGCACCCTTCCCGTTTCCGGATTGATCCGATCCTGCAGTGCATCGGTATAGGTAGATTTGAGCTTCGCCATCTGCCGCCAGTCCAGCACCAGAGAGGGCAGCGTGTGCCCCTCAACCACAAGTTCCTCAAGAATTCGTGCGCCCGTTGCCCAGCCTCCGGTCTTAACCTTCTGCCCGCCGGGAAGCTTGAGCTTGTCGAACAGTATGACACCCAATTGTTTTGGGCTGGCGACGTTGAACTCCTCGCCGGCGGCCTCATGAATCTCACCCTTCAATTCATCGATTCTTCCGGCAAACTCACTGGAAAGCAGTTCAAGTTGACTTCGGTCTACCCTAATTCCGGTCATTTCCATGTCAGCCAGAACCGGAATCAGCGGACGCTCCAAGGTTTGGTAAACCGTAGTTCCGCGCATCCGGTGCAGCATCGGCGAGAAGGTTTTCCAAAGCCTCAATGTGATGTCAGCATCCTCTCCGGCGTATTTTACGGCTTCACTGAGTTCCACCTCGCCGAAGGTAATTGCCGATTTGCCGGTTCCGATCAGTTCCTTGATCGGGATCGGATTGTGGTTCAGGTATTTCCCGGACAACTCGTCCATTGAAAAGCGGTGCAGGCCGGAATGCATCGCATATGACATGAGAAGAGTATCCTCGACCGGCGCCATCCTGATTCCCAGTCGCGCGAGGATTTTGAAGTCAAACTTGATGTTTTGCCCGATCTTTTTGATCGAAGGGTCCTCAAGAAGCGGTCCCAGCCTGTCCAGAACCACTTGCATTTCCAACTGATCCGGATGCCGGATGTCCGGATGCTCAAGGCTGGGTTCCGCGGCGGACACATGCCCCAAAGGTATGTAGCATGCCTCGCCCGGCTCAACCGCCAAGCTTATTCCGACAAGGTTGGCCTGCATTTCGTCAAGCCGGTCGGTCTCCGTGTCAACCGCCACATATCCCCGCCGGTACACCCTGCTGATCCATTTCTCCAGCGCCTCAACTGTGTTCACACACTCATAAGCTGCCGCATTGAATGGAAGTTCAGCTGCTGCCGTCTCCCCGGATTCGGAGATTTTCCCTGCGGTTGCCTGCTGGTCCGCCGGCTCAAGCCGCCTGAATTCCGGAACAGGCATGGAATAGTGTTCGGCCACACGACGGACGATGGTTCTGAACTCCTGCTTAAGCAGAAATTCAAAGAGCTCTTCGGTGTCCGGTTCCCTGATGGCAAGACTGTCCAGATCCAGGTCGACAGGTGCTTCTCGCAGCAGCGTAACAAGCCTGCGAGACATTCTGACCCGATCAGCATGGTCGATGAGGGTCTGCCTTCGCTTGGGCTGCCTGATTTCGTCGGCGCGGGCAAGCAAAGTGTTAAGATCACCATACTCTTCGATCAACTGAGCTGCGGTCTTGACCCCAATTCCGGGGGCACCGGGAACGTTGTCGGTCGAATCGCCGGCCAACGCCTGCACATCGATCACCCGTTCCGGTCCGACGCCAAACTTCTCCCTGACCTGATCGCCACCGATCCGAACATTTTTCATCGGCTCGTGCATTTCAATCCCGTCGCCGACAAGCTGCATCAGATCCTTGTCCGATGAGATGATGGTGACCTCGCCACCTGCATCCCTTGCCCGCGTGGCCAGCGTGGCAATGATGTCATCGGCCTCATAGTTCTCAAGTTCGAGGCAGGCGAAATTGAAGGCTCGGGTTGCATCCCTTGTCAGCGGAAATTGAGGAACCAAATCGGGCGGCGGAGGCGGTCTGTTGGCCTTGTATTCCGGGTAGATGTCGTTCCTGAATGTCTTGCCCGAATGATCAAAGATCACGGCGGCATGCGTTGAGGGATCGTTCCTCTGGCGGTCCTGAACTGCCTTGAACAGCATGTTGCAAAAGAAGTGAACCGCTCCGACAGGCACCCCGTCGCTGCGGTAACGGTTTCTTGCCGGCAGGCTGCGCTCGGCCATGAAGAATGAACGAAACACATACCCGGAGCCGTCGATCAACTGCAGGTGATTTCCATTTCCGAATTCGGTCATGTCAGCCCTCAACTTCCGATTTCACGGACTCGGCTGAAGTGGCCAACTTCAGGAACGTTTGTCTTCGGTGTCCGCAGCGCTTCCGGCCAGGATGAACTTCTTGTCGCAATAGCCGCATTCCACCCAGCCCTTGTCCTCGGGAATGCTGTACCAGACCCTTGGATGACCCAACACCCCTCCACCCTCACAGGACACCCGAACCGTGTGGACAATTTCAGTTTCCGGGGGCTCGTGGCCGGCACTCAACCTGCTTTGGTCTCCGTTCATTGGGATTCACCCGCAGGCTGAACAAATGATCCCAGAAGGCACCCTCCTATGACATGCACATGCATGTGCGGAACCACCTGAACACCGTCAGAGCCGGAGTTCGAAATCAATCTGTAACCGTTTCCGCCAGAATGTTCGGCGACGCCGGTGCTTCGGCAGATCTCGCCCACGGCCCTCGAGAAATCCGCAAGCTCTGCATCACTCGCCTCCGCAGCGAAGTGGTCGAAATTCACATAGGATCCTTTCGGGATCACCAGCACATGGACCGGCGCCTTCGGGGCAATGTCATTGAACGCGAGGCTGTGCTCGGTCTCCAGAACTTTGCCGCAAGGAATTTCGCCCCGAAGAATTTTGGCGAAAATGTTTGAGTTGTCGTAGCTGTAGGCCATGTTTGATTTCCGAGTTTCAGGCTCGGCCACTTCTTGGGGTTCAAATTTCTGCCCAGCCAGAACCTGCCAATTGGACCGTCTGTGGTTCCTATAGTCGCTAGTGGAATTCACGGCAACTGACAGTAGTTACTTCAGCATCCAACCAACCCGGAAGCTTCGGTTCAAGTTAAACAACCGAGAGAAAACCAGATTTCGTCCGACATCTCCAGAGCGCTTGGTAACAACTCAATTCTGCAACAGATTAGTCTGAAGTTTACAATTTCAAATTCAGGGTCACTGAAAGATATCAATCAAACTCAACTTATCGACAAAATCATTCAATTCACTCTTGCTGCTGACGCATACCCAATTGCATCAATTGCTCCACGAGGAAGTGGCAATCATTGGCCTAACAATGAACTTCAGCGACTGCAGCCAAAGATCTTGGTTCAACTTCCCAGACACAACTGAAACAAAAAATAGCTGTTTTGCTTCTGTAGGAATTGCCCTATCTAATGACAGTTGATCGCTCAGCGTTTTGCCTCGGCGGCAGATTTCAGTCTGATGAGGTATTCACACCGCGATCGTCAATGCACAATCCACAAACTAGGGCGCCTTCATGGAACCTTGGGGAAAAACTGATAAAAGCACGGGCGAAAGGCACCACTTGGCCCATCACCTAATGGATGTTGCCGCAGTTTTCGAGGCCCTGGTCAATCTTCCAACAATCCGAAACAGGCTCCGACGGGCGGCTGGAGGCGACGTCCCAACTTGTGCACTAGTCGGGTGGGCCTATCTTCACGACATTGGGAAGCTTGCACTGGAGTTTCAGGCCAAAGGCTGGAAAAAGGGCACCTACAAGGGCCCAACGCGCAGTCATCTCGACTGCGGATGGGACTGGCTAAAGTTATACGGAAAAAGTCAATTCCTGCCATGGATTAACCCTCACAGCGATTGGTGTAAGGCCTTAATGGCACATCACGGTGTACCAACTTCCGTGACTGCAAACAAATACCCTTGGCAAACCTCGGACCTATACGACTGGCGAGCCGCCGAGAGCCAAGTTCTGGATGGCCTATGCAGATGGTGCACAAACTATTCCGGCATTCTTCCAGACGCCCCCCGACTTGTTCATCTTGCAGCAGGTCTTCTGTCGTTGGCGGACTGGATTGGGTCTGATCGAAACCATTTTGATTTTGTTGAGTCGTTTGATCTGAACTATGGAGAACGTGCACGAGAACGTGCCATCCGGGCACTCTCAAAAATCGGACTCGCCGTCGAAAAATGGCGTCCCAGTGTTGTTCCTGAATTTGAGGAACTTACCGGCCACCCGAAACCAAACCAAAGCCAAATGGCAGTTGCAAGGATCAACTTGGACGAGCAGCTCGTCATCTTTGAGGCAGAGACCGGTTCTGGAAAGACAGAAGCAGCCCTTTGGCGGTTTGCCCGGCTGTTTGCAGATGGCCGTGTCGACGGGCTTTATTTTGCGCTGCCTACGAGGGCCGCTGCACTTCAATTGCAGGACCGAATTTCCAAACTGCTTGGACTTTGGCTCAATTTTTCTCCCGGCGTCACACTTGCGGTGCCAGGTCAAACGCGAGTTGATGAATTTGATGGCTACCGCTTGCCAAACTGGGAAGTCCGTTGGGATGAGGAAGTAACTTTCCATTGGGCGGCAGAACATGCTACCCGGTACTTAGCCGCTCCGTTTGCCGTTGGCACTGTCGATCAAGCCATGATGGCGGCCATGTCTGTCAAGCACGCACCCATGCGAGCAGCATCATTATCCCGCAGCCTACTTGTGGTCGACGAGGTTCATGCGAGTGACCCTTACATGGTTCGGATCATTCGCCAACTCCTAGAGGACCATATTGAACTCGGTGGATATGCATTGCTCATGTCGGCAACTCTCGGATCCTCGGCACGGTCACTATGGCTTGACCAGAAGCAGCCTGACTTCAAAATAGCACAAGCAAGCCTGTATCCTGTTGTTTGGACGAAGACGGGAGCATACAACGCTGGTGAGGGCAAAACCAAGAACATATCCTTGAGTACCATCTGCACAATGGCACCTGAGCCACTAGCCGAACGCGCCATCAATGCGGCCAAAAACGGTGCAAGGGTTCTTGTCATTCGCAACACGGTCGATGTTGCACAAGCTGATTGGCAACTGATTCAAGATAGTGATCCGAAACTTCTTCTCAGCGTCAAAGGCGGACCAGCACTTCATCACGCGCGCTTTGCAGCTGAAGATCGTTGGCTCCTCGACGAAGCTGTCGAAGGCGTGCTTGGCAAGGGAGCAGCTTCACAGGGGGTCATCGTTATAGGCACACAGACTCTTGAACAGGCACTCGATATTGATGCGGACATCCTGTTTACCGATCTGTGTCCGATGGATGTCCTCTTGCAACGGTTGGGACGGCTGCACCGGCATGACCGCAACCGACCGAACGGGTTCAAACAACCGCGCGCCGAAATACTCCTTCCTGGGCCAAACCTCAATCACCTTGCTGAACCTAACTTTGAAAACGGTCTTGGTGCTTGGCAAGACGAAGGAATACTACAAGGGATTTACACCAATCTTCCGGCGCTTGAAGCAACCCGCCGTGCCATTATTGGCTCTCCGAATTGGTCAATCCCTTCAGCTAACCGCCACTTGGTGGAGGCTGCTACTCATCCTGAGATTCTTGCAGATATTGTTGAAGAAATGGGCTGGCAGAATTATAACGCGACCATCACCGCCAAAGAGATTGCGTTGAACCAGCAAGGCCAACATGCAGTCTTTTCTAAGGCTCAAGCATTTGATTCATTTCGTCCATTTCGCGATGATACCGCTTTGCGAACACGGCTTGGTGGGGAAGGAGCAATCTACGACCTGCCTAAAGGAACAATCGGGCCCTTCGGCACAGAGATTCGGCGGCTCAGCCTACCTGCTCATTGGTCCAAGGGGCTAAACGGAACGGAATCCGTGCGAATTGAAAATCACGACTTGTTCATCGGCGACTATGTTTTCTCATATCTCCGATGCGGTTTGACTCAAATTTCCACTTGAACCTGAATGCGCCTGTTCCTATATTGCCTCAAATCAGTGACAACGTGTGTTCGAATGGAAGTTTTAGTAAAGTACAGATATGGAACATAAGATGGAAATTTACTCATGGGCATCTCGGACGGTTAGCATTACCCACCGCTGGTGGGATAGACCTGTGTGGTCGAAGGCAACTCAATTGATCTTCGGTGATTCCCCGGCCGTACTGGGGCGTACAGAGATTTGACATGAATCTGCTCTCCGACTCCATTTTCCGGTGCGAACCTAAAGGTTGCCGGACACTGTCTGAGCTATTTTTCGGTTTGGCGCAGGGTGACATACGTGCCTTCACTTCGTTAAGGCCCCATCAACGCGCCGCTTGGCATATGTTTCTTGTGCAATTGGGCACAATTGCGGTCGAAAACTTCGGATGGCCCAGAGATCCAAAAGAATGGGAAACTGCCATACGTAGCCTTACCGAGTTTGGAGATGATCCGTGGAAGTTGGTGGTTGATGACCGCAGTCGTCCTGCATTCTTCCAGCCACCTGACCCCGGTGGGTTAAATTGGAACGACGTTCCAACACCCGATGCACTGGACATGCTCATTTCCTCAAAGAACCACGATTTAAAGGCCCAAGTTGCGGCAGATGCGCGTTCTGAGGACTGGGTATTTGCACTTGTAACGCTTCAGACAATGGAAGGATATGGTGGTGCAGGCAATTTTGGAATCGCCCGAATGAATGGAGGTTCGTCAAGCCGGCCAATGCTTGCTGCAGCGCCAGTATCCGAACATGGTTGTGTTGACCTTTCCCTTTGGTGGCGCCGAGACGTAGAGCGATTGCTCGACATTAGAACCAAAAAATCAGAGTCTGTTGGCGAAATTGGCGGGCAAGCACTGCTCTGGTGCACTCCCTGGCCTGAATGCCAGCAACTGGAAATCGCCGACCTTGACCCATTGTTCTTGGAGGTGTGCCGCCGAATTCGCTTGTTTCAGGTCTCCGGCAAAATCAAGGCCGAACGTTCAACGAGCAAGAAAGCACGAATCAACGCTAAGGCTTTCAAGGGTGTTCTCGGAGATCCTTGGGCACCAATCCACCGTGTCGAGAGCAAGGCACTATCGCTCGGTGCAAGAGATTTTGACTACAGGACAATCAGGGATCTCCTGTATGGGGATTGGGCAATACCGCTACTTGCCAAGCAAGGTCCAGGAGAGCAATCAGACAAGCTGGTGCTTGTGGCCGAAGCGATTTCGCGCGGCAACAGCAGAACTGATGGATTGAAACGGCGGGTAATCCCTCTACCGAAATCCGGCTGGTATGCAGAAGACACCGCTTCAACAGCAGATGCCATGATAGATGAGATCCATGTCATCGACACAGCACTCCGCGATAGCATTGCCATATTTGTTGCTAGGGGAGTTCACGGCAAAGTTGGTAAGGCAGAACGACTTGCCGCGGCAGATGCACGAAGACGATTTGACCAATCCACCGATAGAATCTTCTTTCAATCTCTTTGGCAGTGGGTTGAAGCCGAACGGTTGGGCGATTCGTTGCCTGCGCAAACGGCCTTTCGTAATCAATTGATCCACTTTGCCTATAACGAACTGAAATCTGCGTTGTACGCTACGCCAATTAGTCAGACGTGGGCACCGCGGGCAAGAGTGCGCGCATTGAAATGTTTCCGGAACGTTCTGTTCAAATCAGGAAAACTATTGGAATTCAAGCATGTCTGAAAATGACCCAAAATTCTTGGCGATTCGTACATCCAACCGATTGAGGAAATTGAGCCCTGGTGCGCTTGCACGGCTCCGACGGATGCCAGAGGACGGTGCTGTGCCTGAATTCTGGCGACTCGGCTTGCCGGAATCGTGTAAGTGGGTTGTGATCGCGAGAATACTAGCCATCCTTACTGACCGTGGAGAGCCAGAATTGCGGGGTTCTCTGCACGACGAGTCAAAACACTTCGGCGAGTTACTTTGCGATGGCGGTCAAGCAACATGGACAGCCAATGATCGTCCACTGTTGTCAGAACTGCGTCTGGCACAACTTTTGGCAGCGCGAGATACCGTTCGCCATGTACTTATGATCCGTGCAGTCCAAGCACTTAGAGCCAAGCACAGTTCTAGTTTAAGCGTCAACGTTGCCGATATTGCGTTGGCTGTGCTCAAACCAGAAAAAAATGAAGTGATCGCCAAGCCGTACTACCAAAGGCTTGATCGAGACATCTTTGACAAAAGGGAACCCCAATCCGATGACTGAACAACGTTTTCTGCAGATCCACACGCTAACTGCCTATACCGCAGCACTTCTGAACCGCGATGATACGGGATTGGCCAAGCGACTGCGTTTTGGGGGCACCAGTCGGACACGGATATCAAGCCAGTGTCTCAAGCGACACTGGCGTTTAGCTGAGGATCCACACGCCCTGAACCAAATTGATGGCGCCGAGTCGGCTTACCGTTCCAGAGAACTGGTCACCAAGAAAGTGGTTGGAACGCTATCGGATGTTCCCAAGGATGTAGTTGAAGTTATTGAACCTACTTTGCAAACGTTCCTCTACGGTGACAAGGGACTGGAAAAAAAGTCACGGCAAACTCTTCTTTTCGGCGAAGCGGAGCTTGCTTGGCTTGCACGGGAAGCTCGGAGCATTGCCGACGAAGCGGATGGCGACCCGGAGGTAGCCAAGTTGGCTGCGGAAGCATGGGGAAAATCAATGAAGGGCAATCTCAAGGCCATGGTTGAAGCGGCAGCCATCCCAGGTGGCATTACGGGGGCCTTGTTCGGGCGGATGGTTACATCCGACCCGAATGCCAACATTAGCGCGCCAATTCATGTGGCTCATGCCTTTACTGTCCACCAGGAGGAAAGCGAGAGCGACTATTTCACTGCATTGGATGATCTTGCTGAAGAAGGAGTTACTGGGGCCGACACGATTCAGGACACTGAACTGACAAGTGGTCTCTTCTACGGATATGTTGTTATTGACTTGCCAGGCTTGCGCAGCAATCTTGGGAACGACGCTCGGCTCGTGAAAGAGGTTTTGCACAGCCTCGTCTATCTGATCTCCGAGGTCTCTCCCGGCGCCAAACTAGGATCGACTGCTCCCTATGGTCGTGCAGCGATGATGATTCTCGAAGTTGGTAACAGACAACCCCGTTCGCTGGCCAATGCATTCCGTGATCCTTGTGCTCCGTCCGTAGAGCGAGCTGAATCGGCGATTCGGGACCATCTTGCAGCACTGGACGCTGCTTACGATACCGGAGAGGCCCGCCGTGTAATGTCGCTCAGTAACGTTGCAATTCCAGGTGCCACCCCAGGGAATCTCTCAGAGCTTGCAAACTGGGCAAGGGAATTGGCATGAGCCACATCTGGCTGACACTGCAACTTGAGGCTCCGTTGATGTCCTTTGGTGGCGAGGCCATCGACCAGTTGGGCCCGACACAGGACTATCCTGCAGTCTCAATGCTAACCGGGCTGCTTGCCAATGCACTTGGGTGGCACTGGAACGACCGGGACGCATTGCAACGACTTCAGGATCGACTCATATTTGCTTCAGCTTGTCTGCGGCCGGGTGAGAAGCTAACGGACAGCCAAAACGCACAACTTAGCAAGTCCGATCGAGCGTGGACAACTCATGGCATTCCGGAAGGCAGGGCAGGTGCCAGCTATGCTGCACCACATCGCAGACGACGAGACTACCTGCAGGATGGCGCCCTACTCGTCGTACTTCGTCTAGAACCAAAAGATGAAGTGCCAAGCCTTGATTCCGTTGAAACTGCATTGTTCAATCCAGCACGACCGCTTTTCATTGGTCGGAAATCTTGCCTACCGACTGCTCCCATTCTCAAGAAAAGCATCATGGCGGAATCGGCGCATACCGCCCTCACTTTGCTTGCTCCAAAGTGCACGGCAATTTGGCCTCTTGGTGAAGGTCCGGACGGTGATCGTGTCAGCAATCTTACCGATCAACGGAACTGGCGCACTGACCTACATGGAGGATCTCGAATTGCAATTGAGGGACGCTTGCCATGAACAATCATTTGGTCCGGGCACACCTTTACCCGCTGGCACTGGCCCGTTGGGCCAAGGATCGGGGCTGGGGGCAACAGAAGTTGACCGAGCATTACGACGAGGGCGCTGCACTTCATCACCTGCTGGTTGAAATGTTTGGCAGAGCAGTAATTCAGCCGTTCCGTCTAATGGTCGCGCCTGGAGAACGCAGTGCCAACTTATATGCCTACACTCGTTTCGATGCCGAAGAGCTTCGTCGGACCGCATTCTCCGTAAGCTTGCCGGACACTGCAGCTGTGCTGGATCCGGGGCAAATCCAGTCAAAGGTCATGCCAGCAAGTTGGTATATTAACCAAAGGATAGGCTTCGACATTCGGCTACGCCCGGTTGTTCGCCAACGCCGGACAACGAAAGCACAAGAGATTGATGTTTTCCTCGCTGAAGCGCTGCGAGATCACAAAAACGACCGAACTGGAATGAATCGAACCGGTCGCTGTCGCGAGGCAGTCTATTCCGATTGGCTCGCCGCCCGATTGAATGGCATAGCGATGGTTGAACGGGCGCGGTTGGTCAGATTTCAGCGTAGTAAAGCGGTTCGGAACTGTAGAGTCGTGGAAGGACCAGACGCGGTGATTCAGGGCAACCTTATTGTTTCTGATCCTGAAGCTTTCAACAATAGGTTGATAGAGGGAATTGGGCGGCACCGCGCTTATGGATACGGCATGATCTTGCTCCGCCCTCCCGATACGCGTCCACCGACATGCTGAAGGGCCGACTCGGTCTCGAAATCGCCCATGTACCGCATGCAGATCGCGCCGGATTGCTGTATCTCACACGCGGCAATCTAACCTGAAGTTCAGTGGTCCGCTGGCACCGCCTTTCCTTACAACTCATTGATTTGGCACAGCGCATGGAAGGCGCTTGGGAT
>JAGWAS010000011.1 GCA_021296235.1 Paracoccaceae bacterium
ACAATCGGCAGTTTCTTGAGGCCGTGCTTTGGCGGACCCGGACGGGATCGCCCTGGCGCGACCTTCCGGAGCGTTTCGACAACTGGAATAGCGTGTTCAAGCGGTTCCGCCGCTGGGCTGTTTCGGGTGTCTTCAAAACGTGTTTTCAACGAGTCGTTGGACGAGTTCGACCTTGAGTATGTTTTCGTTGACGGCACGATCGCCCTGGCGCACCGGAAGGCGGCGGGTGCAAAGGGGGGACCTGCGGGCAGGGGATCGGACGCTCCCGGGGCGGCCTGACCAGCAAGACCGTGGCAGTCGTGGATGCGCTTGGATACCTTGTGAGGTTTGTGATCCTTCCCGGCCAGGCGCATGATCATCTTACTGGGGTGGCGGAACCTCTTGAGGATCTCCGGTTCGGAGCCTTGATAGGGGACAAGGCATACGATGCTGAGTGGCTTCTTGAGGAAGTTGAAGGAAACGGAGCAACGGCGGTGATTCCTTCGAAGCGGAACCGGACGCAGCCCCTTGATAATGAGTGTGAGATGTACAAGTGGCGACGCCAGATCAAGAATTTCTTTGCAGGGATCAAAGAGTTCCGGGCGGTTGCGACGCTCTGCTACAAGACTGAAGAGAGTTTGCGGCGGCGATTCACCTCGTCGCCGGCGTGGTCGCAGCAACATGATTGTCAACAGGCCCAAGTTGTTCAAAATCCATCTTCGCAAACTGGAGGGAAAAAGAGTGGTCGTTGCTCAGAGCCACTTTGGGTCCAAAAAGTTCACAGATCGTCTTTTCAAAATTCAAACAACAAGCTTGGAAGATCGAAAGAAATCGAGCGTCTGCTCTTCGAAAAGTGTGTGCTCTACCGCATCTCTAATCTGCTTCAAGCTTTCCAGGTTGTCCTTGATTCCCTGAGACAAGCGGCAATCTTCGCGGGTAATCATCTGGCTCAACAGAAGCGATCTTCCGTCTTCTTGGACAATCTGCACCCCACGACGTTCGAAGAACTCATGCAGCAAATAAGTCCAAGCGATGTTTGCCTGAACAGCAAATTCCTATGCCTTGAACTTGAGGGCCGGGCTGTTGAAAACCTGAACGGCCAAGAGCATTGCTTCTCTGGCACGGATCAACCGTTCGTCGTCGTATACATTCAAACCAGTTTGAGGAACGTAGCACTTCTTCTTTCTCCCAAAAAAATTCGAGTTCGACTTCAGGTGCTGGGACGATTGTGTCGTCCTGTTTGACTTTAGTAATTCGTGCACTGTTGATGGTTGCTTCGCGTCCAAGGTTGACCAGTGCTTGAATATCCTGGTTGCGCTCACCACTGGACAAAAGCCCTTTAACGATCCGTTTCTCACTTTCTGTGAGTGCGCCCTCGCGTTTCCGTGCCACTGGTTTCCTCTCAACAAACTCGTCAAACCTAAATTTTGAAACAGTTTTCCCGATGCCAAGAAATAAATTCCGTCCTTGGTCGTTCAGATGAGCGTTTAGGTGCCATAAGACGATGGCTTTCGTTTATCATCCCTTGAACGGAAACCGGGTCGTTAGAATGCCGAGAAACCAAAATCGTAAGATCGTCGGCCAGCCCAACCATCCCTCTATCAAACATCCAGTGAGCAGTGCCTGACAACGCGATACCATTGTTTATGATGTCCGGACCGTCGTGTTCCACTGGTCTGATGTGCGCAGCTTCGACCTCTGCTCTACCACCACCATTGATTAGGCGTAGCCCGGTAATTGCACATCGTTCACCATATGCCCGAAGAACATTCCTCCTGAAGTTTCTGTCCCGAACAGCCCGGTTCGTCAGTTGCACAACTCGGTCTTGGGTTATCAGATGATCAAAGCCTGTAGGCTGTTCACGGAAGCCGTTCGAGAGCGGATGCCCTGTACGAGGAAGAATCTCCGTTTCGTCTTCCAGCCCGCGTTCCAATATTCGAGCAAAGTCGGCGGCAGATAATGGCCTTACCGCCGATTGCGCTCTCCCAGAAATCTTGCCTTGATCATTCAACAGTCCACGTTCGACGATGCTCGTATCGTCTTTGAACGAAACTGGATTGCCGAAATCGAGATACGTTCCCGGTTCGATCACGGCAAGATACATGTCTTCATGTCTGGGATCAGCGATAATCTCTTGGACCCTGGCTACGGCGAAGTAGCCTTTCGCCTGCCTGACCTTGCTTGGTTCGAGATATACAATCCAGTCGCCTTCGCACTGCTGAGCACGTGAAAGGTACTGCTTCGGAAACTGATACTGCTCAGACGGAATGTCGTCGTAGATTGAATCAGTCCTATGGATGAAAACACCGAACGCCATGTTGTAGAGGATGGCGTAGTTTTTGTTGCTTGCCAATCTGCCAAGCCCTTGAACCGCGTGAAAAATGATCGACATCCAATATTTGTCCGGCCCAGAAGTTGGCTTGTTGCCATACCGCCACACTTCTTGTCGTCTCACCACGCGTCGAGCGTATGGGTCGGACTTGCTGTCCTGAGCCTTTTTCGATGATACCTATGGAACTCATCAATCAGCATCTGTTCGTGATTGGGGTTTGGAGAAGGGGTTTTGAGCACCCAAAAACCAGTGCGAACGCTGGATTATTCTCAAAACCTCGGAGTCTCAAAAACCACCGTTATCGAGAGTACGGCCCTTTACAATGAACGTTCCATCCGGAGCCCACGTCGATATGTCCTATCGAACAGGAGTCGATGAGGTCTTCGTAACCTTTCGGCAAATGGGACACCTGCCAGTCGTCTCCGAACCACAGCTTTATGGCATCCAGATTGTCCCACATGAAAACAAACATCACCATGTTCTCGCCAACCAGGATGCATCGAGCGAAGAAGTGTCCTTTATTTCCGGGATGGTCCTCTACCACCTTCGCGGAGGTGGTCGCGAAGTTCTCAAGAAGTTCCTCGACGTGGCCTTCCTTGAACTGAACTTCGAATATTCTGAGTAACTGGTCCGCCGTTTGTCATCCTGGTCTCCTGGTACCAAATGTTGGGTCAATTATGGGACATCGTTCCGGTCGCGATCCTAAGATGGTGGTCCTGATGGTGGGCTCCAATTGTCATCAAGCCGTGGAACCCCAATGCTTTGATCATTTGCTGTTTGCCGATCACTCGGACGATCACGCCGACTTCGTTGCGTTCGACTTCCGTCGTCCAGCCTGTCTCAGCGTCGAGGAATAGAGCGTGTACCGGGACCATACGATGCAGCGCCTCGATCACGTTCGGATCGCCCGTGACATTGAATTGTACCGTGCCTTCCGCCACCGTTTGCTCCGCCTCGGACTGGGTGGCGAGAAGCTCCATATCGACAAGATGTCTCTGAAGAGCGGCAATATCTACGGAGTTCCAATCTGTGTGTGGGTTCTGTCGGAGCATGTCCACGATTTCAGCCAGAGCAGCGAAAGCGGACTGACCGACCTCCGTTGGGTTACCAAGATTGTGGGTGTGTTGCGCCGAAGCTGGGCTGCCGAGCAAGAGGGTCGCAGCAAGGGCAAATCTGAGCATCTGGTTCTCCTTGGTTCCCATTTCCTCTACAGCCGTCAGGCAATAATGGATATGATCAAGATCATATGATCCCTGCGCCCTTTGATATGTTGCCGTCGAAACGGCTGAAACAGTTCACCGCTGTGAAGGGGACGGTTCTGTTCCGAGAAGGCGATCCAACGGATGGAATGTTCGTAAGTTTGACCGCTGCGGTCAGGATGGAACGCATCGGGCCGGATGGTGAGCTTGTTACGATCCACACGGTCGAGTCACCCCAATCCTTTGCTGAAGCCTCCATATTCGCTGATAGGTACCACTGCGATGCGGTTGTCCTCACAGAAGGCGATATCTTTCGCATTCCCACGTCGGTCATCTTGGACGGATTTACCGATCCCGAGTTCTCCATCGCCTACAACCGTATCATGTCTCGTCAGGTCCAGGCTTACCGACAGATCGTTGAGATCATGTCGATAAGGTCCGCAGTCGAACGAGTATACGCCGCAGTGGTCGCTGGGTTGCTGGACACGTCGGTGATGAACCTGTCGCAAAGGATCGCCCTGACGCATGAGGCGACCTACAGGGCATTGCGAACACTTGTCAGCCAAGGACGGCTAGAGAACCCTAGCCGTGGCAAGTACAAGCTCCCCTGATGAAACTCACTGATGCGGCGGGTTTCTTCCGGCTTGGATTTCCTGGACACGTTCGGGCCACGTCGAGCGAATGTAGGCCAGGATATCCCAGATTTCTTCGTCAGATATTGTATCCTCAAATCCGGGCATTCCGCTGTTGAAATTCGTGATGCCGCGCTCTGCCAATGCACCTTGTCCGCCGAGCTTGGTATAGGTGAAGAGCAGTTGGTTGTCATGGTGCCAGGTGTGCCCGGTCTCGTCATGAGGAGGAGCAGGCAACGTCCCGTCATCGTTCGATCGTTGCCAATTCGGTTGCCCCTGAAGCTCGGCACCGTGACACGATGCACATTGCTCCGAATATAGCGTCTGGCCTCGTACAATATCACGACCTTTGAGTTCGTGACCAGCGAATGTGAATGTCGGGAGCAGGATTGAGGCGAGGATTGTGATCCGGCAGATCATGTCACCTCCACCCAAGTTTTCATTCCTGTGGCTAAGTGTCCGGGCATGTGGCAGTGCAACAACCATTTTCCGGAGTTGTCGAACACGCAAAGGATATCTCTGCTCTCTCCGGTATTGACCAGTGACGTGTCGCGGAGCGGACCGAGTGATCCACCTTCAGCGACTTCGAAGAAGTGTTGCCCGTGGAGGTGAATTCCGTGGGGAAATGAGGTGTCGTTCACCAAAGAAATCTGAACGACTGTGCCTCGGGCCACCTTCAGCCACGGTTCATCAGGAAGGTCTGACACCCCGTTGAAGGACCAGATATCCTCTCCAGGATGTTGCCCGCCCTTGGCACCGCCTTGCATCCGCAACGTTTCACGGCGGGCCGGTTCTCCGCTTGGTTTTATGACGCCGTTCGACGGCAGGGGCGAAATCTCCCGGGTTCGTGGAGAAGGATGAGACCCATCGACGGCGATCGTACCCAAGGCGTAGTCATCTTGGCCGGTCCAGAAGCTGAACTTGATGGCCTCTACAACGTCGCCAATGATATCGGCCCGTTGGGCAGGAGCCAAGGTGACGGTCTCTACATCTTCAACCTGTTCGAGGGGCATCCCGTCCAAAGCCACAAGATTACCTTCTATCCCTGCCAAATCGACCGGGAAGACCCTGGCATTCGCCGAGTTGATCAATCTGAGACGAACGCGATCTCCTCGTCGGACGGAGGAATGAGAAGGAATGATCTTTGCATAATTTCCCATTCGGCCCCCATGGGCGAATTGGAACATCCCGTCGAAGTCTTCCCGGAACTCTCCGTTTTCCTCCAATCGCCAGTCGTCAACTAAGACGATGATGTCGGCGTCCACGTCCGGAGGCGTGATCTCTTCCACGACGAGGGGGCCATAGAGCCCTCTGGCAACCTGCTCCCACGACCTGCTGTGGGAATTGTACCAGAAGGTCCCTGCGTCAGGAGCAACAAAGCGGTACTCGAAGTCTCCGCCGTCAGGAACGGCGTCTTGGGTGAGACCAGGCACACCGTCCATTCCGCTGGCAATTCGGATGCCATGCCAGTGAACGGACGAGGCTTCGCCGGTCCGGTTCTCAAAGGACACTGCAAGCTCTTCGCCTTGCCGGACCTTGAGGAGTGGGCCCGGGGTGCTGCCATTGAAGCCGAGTGATGGCGTTGGCCCGTAGTCGCTAAACTCCTCAGCAAGAATTTGAGCGAGAACCGGCTCTGCCCTCAAACGGTGAGTACCGGCGATACCCCTAGATGTGGCAAGGGTCATAGCTGCTGACGAAGCCAGGAATGTTCTTCTCGATATCGACATATCACTCACGATGGACCGAGTGACACGACTTGCAATTCGCCCCGAGTTCGCCCATCGCGGCATTAAAGTCCGAAGGTTCGTTGATAGAAGTCGAAAAGCCGGTAGCGATGGCTTCGAGTTCAGTCGCCTTGGCTGCGAAGTCCTCGAAGTTGGTCCAAATCTCGGGCCGTGCCTTGGACTTCGGGTCGGTCTCATTGGCTTCAAACAATCCCGGCGTTGCGGAGGCATGTTCCGCAATGGTCGAAGCAGCAGACCTTGCCATGGCAGCGTCGAACTCCGTAGCTCCCTTCGCCATCTGGCCGAGTGTCTTCATATTCTCAGCAATGGCACTCATCCCGTCCATTCGAGCTTTGACGGCAGGATTTTGAACGCCTTGGGAGCCAAAGCAGCAATTGCGGTGACGAGTGCAAGGCCAAAGGCTGTGTATTTCCGTTTCATGTCTTGTTCTCTTGGTCAGTTGATACCGTTGGCCCGCTGCAATTCTCGAACGTAGGCAATGATCATGGTCACTTCATCTCTGGTGAGGCCCTCGACAGGAGGCATATTTCCAAACGGCCAATGATGCTGACGAACCCCAAGAGTCACCGCTCGTTGGAATGACTCATCTGCGTGATGCGATGGCTCGTAGATTTTGTGGACGAGAGGTGGCGCTACGTCGTTTTGACCTACAGCGTTGACGCCATGGCAGGCTGAGCACTTCGCCTCGAACGCCGCTTTTCCGACCTGAGCGTTTGCCGACAGAGGTTCGGGAATGACAATCTCGACAATCGCCGATGTGGGTTCTTCGGGCACCTGTGCCACTTGGCTGTCCGAGCCCATCGTGAACCAGTAGGCCAAACCACCGACTCCCAATACAATGAAAAATAGCTGCACTGCCCGCATTAGGTATTCCGTAGCCTATTCGACTTTTTGGAGTTTTCAGTAGACGGAAGGTCAACCGACAAAACCTAACGCTTTCGTGAGCATCCAGATCGCCATCCCAACCATCATCAGGTTCTCGGTTAGCGAGACGAACCCGAGAGGCACGTTGTTATTGCCGCCGACGCAGGCACACCTCAGTTCGCGTCCTTCGATGTAGACGGCCTTGAATACGCTAACAGTGCCAATCCCGGCGACGACAAGGGCGACTGGGGCAGACAGCCAGGTCAACACACCCGCCATCATAAGCAGTCCTGCACCCGTCTCCGCAAACGGATAGACATAACCATACCTAACCCACCGTTGGGCCAGCAGGTCATAGTTCAGGAACATCGTCGCGAAACTCTCAAGGTCTTTCAGCTTTTGAAGCCCTAACAGAACCATAGAAATCGAGATGAACCACTCGATGGTCCGACCGGCGAACACCGTACCAAGAGAAACCCAGGTCACAGCGACCGCCATCAGTGCCGCAACCGCAAAGAGCGCTATGACCGGTTGGTAAGTTGTTTCATCCTTGGATTTCACGCCGACCCCGAGATGTTTTGCTAAGTCCTCGTAGCCGCCGATACGCTCGTCATCGACAAATGTCTGTGGCGTTGACTTCACGTCATGTTTCGCTTTGAAGGTATAAACCGCGTCTCTGCTGGTCAGGTGCCGATCCTTGACGATGTACCCGTTTCGCTCCAGCAGGTCTTTAGATTTCAGACCGTAGGGACACATGTGGTCAGTCATCACTATCCGATAGAGCGTGGCGGTTTTCGTCGTTGTATCTTTGGGCATGGCGACTTCTCGGCAGTGGCTTGAATTCGTACTCACCACTACTTAATCTTTCCAGTAACTGGAAGGTCAAGGAACTTTGCGATGAACATTTCCGTCGCCGCCGATGCTGCCGGACTGCCGGTCAAAACGGTGAGGTATTACGCCGACATTGGTCTGGTTGCTGCCCCTTCACGATCTGCCTCTGGATATCGGACATATGACGATGCATCGATCCGAAAGCTGGCGTTCATTCGGAGGGCAAGGGAGTTCGGGTTCAACATTGGAGAGTGCCGAGAACTGCTGGGCCTTTATGAAGATCAGAACAGGAGTAGTGCAGATGTAAAGCAGATCGCTTCGAAAAAGCTTGAAGAAATTCGGGCAAAGCAGCGAGAGCTACAGGCATTGCATGACGATCTCTCGCACCTCGTGGATAGCTGCAGCGGAGATCATCAGCCCGAATGTCCAATCATTGACTACCTTGGGTAATCCGCCGCAACGATACCGCAACGTATCAAATGATCTGTAGCGATCCAAACTGATCTGAAACCCCACAAAACAAGGGATCCTGACCTCAAGACCACTGCCAATTCGCCTTTGGGAGGCAGAGGCCGGAGGTTCAAATCCTCTCACTCCGACCACTAAATCAAAAACATTGCCGAGAGAAAAACAGAGTTCGCTGGTTCGGTGAACCTAGACAGCTGCGTATTCCGATGCATTTGAACACGATTCCGAAAACACTTTTGTAAGCGACCGGGGCGTAGCGCGATAACAAGCGGCCTCTGCACCGGGTGGAGGAACAACCATTGTTGTCGAATGACCAACCCCACGACGCCGACAGGTAGGCTCCGTGGGGTGATATCCGTTGCTGTCAGATCATCGCAAAAATCCGGGCAGGACCGCCGGTGCAGCCGCGGAACTTTGGTGCTCCTATGAAAAGAGTCGCACCGGTTGCAGGCATTTTGTCGAGATTTGCAATGCACTCAATGCCAAAGCGGCCTGAGGGTAACCACGTGAAATGGCTTGCGAAATCTGGTGAAATGCCGTGATCAAGCGACAGTGTATCGACGGCGATTGAGTTTGCGCCGGTATCTTCCATCAGCATTTTGACGGCTTCAACATGGAAGCCGGGGTAGTGTTGGATGCCATCCCCGTCTGCATTGCGGAATTGATCTGTTCCAAGCCGAGAAGCCCACCCGGAATGCATTGCTACGCAGGCGTGTTGTGGAATATCGCCGTTGTCCGCGATCCATGACTTTAGATCGTCAGGTGTCACCTGGGTGTCAGCATCGTCCGCAGCGCGGTCTGCAATATCGATGACACAAAGTGGTGCCACGAGATTGTTCACCGGTATTTCGGCGACAGAGGCACCGTCGGCCGCCATGTGCAACGGTGCATCGATATGGGTACCGGTATGTTCGGCGATCGTCAGCTCATTCGCCCCGAAGTAATGTTCGGCGTGGTTGAACAAGACTTTTTTCGAGAACTGCGGGCTTCCAAAATAGGTTGGAAAATCCTCGAACAGCTCGTGTGTCATGTCTTCGACACTATCAAATCCCGCGGCTGATGCCTGCGTCGGGGTAAAGGCAGCCGCTGTCGTAACTGCCGCAGCAGACGCTGCACTTGCCTTGAAAAAATTACGGCGTGAGATCATTTGATCCTTCACGGTATTCATGACGTATAGATCACACATTGTTTCCTCCTTGTTGGTGGGGTTTTGCCCCTTCGGTTGTCGCCAATTGGCTCAACTTTTCGTCTGTTTTCCTTTCGGAAAGATCTTCCAGAATTGCCTGCGTATGGGCACCAAAACTTGGTCGGCGATACCGGCGGGACATGGGTGCTTTGGAGAAATTGAGTGAGTTGCCAATCAAATCAACTTGCCCTTCCGCAGTGCCGTCAGACATGATTGAAACTCTCATTTCGTGTACCTCAACCTATTTTGAATTACAGACGATATCAAGCTTGTCCTCCGGTTCAATCAGGGTAGTCGCCTCTGAAGCTTTCAGTCATATTTGACTACAAATTTGCACCCATTTTCCGGCAAAAGGTTCTCAAGAGCGATTTCCGATTCACGCTGGCAGTGCGGCCGTCGCCGGTGTGGACGCGGGCGCTTGAACTCCTGGAGTTGGACCCGGAAGGCAATATGGCAGCGGGCCATCTCATCGGGAAACTTGTAGATAGGCCGAGCTGTTGCGTCATCCAATCAGGCCTCCTGAAATCACCGGTCTTGAATTTCTCCGGACCTATCATGACACCTTTGCCATCCTTGTGGCCATCAAAGGGTGAACCCCAACAGCGGATGTCATTCCCATTGGCATATGGGTTCTTGATGGAGAGATTTTCTGCTTCAGTATTGCCCTCATCAAGGATGCGACTTGGGTTCAAAACTCTCATCTTGGCAAGTGGTTCAGCCATCATGTGCAACTCAAACCTGCACAGGCGGATTGAATGCGGGCGCAGGCGCCAGCAAGATTGCTGTCTGAGGCAGCGGTTGAAATCCGAAAATGTGGGGATAGGCCAAAAGTTTCGCCTGGAACAACTGATACGAAATGCTCTTCCAGAAGATAGGTGCAAAAATCGATGTCGGATGAAATCAGCATGCCGTCGGATGTGGATTTTCCAATTACACCGCTACAATCGGGAAAGGCATAAAACGCGCCTTCTGGACCGATGCAGTTTAGGCCATCGGCCTTGTTGATTTCGGCAACGACAATGTCGCGGCGCTTTTCAAAGCTCTTTGCACGGGTGGACAAAAAATCTGTCGGGCCACTCAGTGCAGCGATGGCTGCAGCCTGCGAAATCGAACAGGCATGGGTCAGGCTTTGCCCTTGCACAACGTTCATCGAACTGATGAAGTCTGAAGGCCCGGCGGCATAACCCAACCGCCAACCGGTCATGGCAAACACCTTGGAGACGCCATTGACCAGTAAAGTGCGGTTCCTCAGATCAGGCGCGACATTCAGGATTGATGTGAAGCGATGACCATCAAACACCAGATGTTCGTAGATATCATCGCTCAGGATCGCCAAATGCGGATTGGCCCGCAAAACCTCGGCAAGGCCTCGCAGATGCTCAATGCCGTAGACGCCGCCGGTTGGGTTGCTGGGAGAATTTAGGATCAGCCATCGGGTCTTTGACGAAATTGCCGCAGCAAGCTGGTCGGGGGAAATCAGGAACCGTTGTTCCTGTGGGCAATCGACAACGACGGGCACCCCTTCAGCCATGGCCACAATGTCGGGATAGGATGACCAGTAAGGGGCGGGAATGATGACTTCGTCACCTGGATTAAGGCTTGCCAGCATCGCGTTGAAGATGATGCTTTTGGCACCACCGCCGACGGTGATCTCTGCCAGATCATAGTGTAACCCGTTTTCGCGCTTCAGTTTGTCAGCAATGGCACGGCGCATGGGGACCGTTCCTGGAACAACAGTGTAACGGGTTTCATTCCGGATTATCGCATCCATTGCGGCCTGTTTCACATGATCTGGCGTCGTGAAGTCCGGTTCGCCAATACCAAGATCAATCACCGGATGGCCGTCTGCCTTCAGGCTTCGCGCTTTTCGAACCAACTCCAGGATCATTGAGGAGCGAACGTTTTTAAGCCTGTCCGCAGATCGGAGTTTTGCAGCAAGTTCATTCATGCGAGTATCAGGGATTGCGCTTTGGCAGTTGCCCGGTTCGCGTTTGACGTGTCGCCCAATCCTTGGAATGCACGGGCAAGTGCGCGCCAATTCTGGGCCGAGGTTGGTTTGAGGGCAGTGCGTTCATTTGCCAAGGCGATCGCCAAGTCAAAACGGCCAGCCCTTATTGCGGCTTCCAGTAACGTCCAACCGATGATGTCGCGCTGCGCATAACTTCCGCCCAACCGGTGAGTCATATAACGGACCGGCAATAGCCGTTCGACGCATTCGCGGTATCTTTCAGCTTTGAAATCGCGCATTGCCAGACAGAAGGGCAGGCCAATTTCGCGGCTCATGGCCACATTCGCGTCAGAGGCGGATTCCAAATATCGTTCATTCGCAGACAACAGCTTTTGCTGAGCCTCGGTCCGGTCATCAGACACGAAGGTCAGCATCGCATGGACATCGTTGAAGGCATAGAGTGTGTCTTGCGCCGCTGGTTCCCACTTGTCAGCCAGGTGCGTCCAACGATCCCCAGAGCTCTGGCCTACAAGATTGATGCGCCACAAAAGTGCGGCTGCATCCAGTTCTTCGTATTTGTTTCCATCTTTTCGGCGTGAATCCAGGTGGTTGTCAAAAATATCATACACACGATCGTATTGTTCCAGATCAAGATGATAGAGCGCGGTGTGCCACCACAGGTGATTGGCAAAGTTCGATGTGCCCCATTGATTTGCCCGTTCGCCCATGAACCGAATGCCGCCGGTCTGTCGTCCGCGCATTTCCATTACATGGCTGACGGCATGGACTGCATAGGGATGGTCGGGGCGGATCGCCAACGCTTGGCGCGCGAGTTCTTCCGCATGGGAGAAATCACGGTTTTCTTCCAGACCAAAAGCGTAAAACCCCAGCACGAATTCGTAGCCTGGAACACTTTCATCCCATAGGGTTAAGGCGCGCGCCACCACATCGCGCTGCCCGGCAATGTCGCCCAAAAGCACATCGGTGTAATGCACCAGTTCCATTGCCAAGAGGTCCTTGGGATATTTGAAAAGCACCGCCTCCCATTTTTGGACCGCGGCAAAAAAATCGCCATTAACCCAGGCCCTGACTGCCTCGTAATGCCCAATTTCGCGGTCGTTTGCGTGTTTCAGTCTTTTCTCAACCTCAGATAGCGCGCTGATCATCAGTTTGTAGATGCGCGTTTCCATCGTCTGTGTCAGCCAACCCGCCTTGAACAGCCAGCCCATGATGAAATCTGGAAACTCTTTCAGAACCTCATCAATCCGGGCAATGGCATCGCCGCGGAACGAAAGTGACATCTCAATGGCTTCCTCCAAACCTTCAATCGCCCTATTGTCGGCGTAGGACACGGGCACGCCGCGAATATCGGTAAAGGCTCTTGATTTGGTTGCGATGTCAGATGCGGCCATCGTAGGCATTTTTTCCAATTAAGGCAGAAATCAGGGTGAAGGTGTCGCGCTCAAAGGCGGCTGTGATTGCAGTGTTCAGGCTTTCACGGTCGCGGCAGGTTGCACCATGGCCGCCCATGGCTTCAGCGACGGCGGTGAAATCAGTTCCTGGAAATTCAACGCCAAGATTGGTCATCCGACTGCTGCGTTGCTTCAATTCGATCAACCCAAGCTGTTCGTCAACGAAAACAACGATCGGCAGGCAGAGTCCGTGGTCACGGGCAGTGGCGAGTTCCCCCAGAAACATCTCGACACCCGCATCACCGGCAAAGCCAATCACCCGGCGTTCGGGTTCTGCGATCTTGCGCCCAATGGCCAAAGGCACAGCACAGCCCATTGTGCAAAAGGCAGAGGATTGCAGCAGGCCATGGGCAACGTCGCATTGCCAGACATGGCTCAGAACGATCCGGTGTGCCCCGCTGTCGGCAGTGGCGATTGTTCCGGCTGGGCAGGCTTTGCGGGCTTCATTCACCACAGCGGCCGGCCCCCAGTCTTCGTTCACATGATAAGCATCGCGGAGGCTTGCCTTGATCTTTGAGATTTCATCCTGGTCCCAGGGTGCAGTGCTCTCCGGGCCATCGGCCAAGGCCGTCAGCGAAGCCGCGATATCACCGGTGAAATTCAGTGGCGCCTGATGCATGTAGTGGGTGTTAATCTCGGCCGAAATATCAATGACGCGTTGGTTTGGCGCGAACGGGTTCCGCCAACCGATGCGCATTTCAATCGGATCATAGCCTGCAAGGATTAGACAATCCGATGATTGAAGCAGTGGCAGCAGAATCTCGTCAGAGATTGGCGAGAGGCCGGCACCTCCCAATGCAAGGGGATGCGACTCTCCCAGAATGCCCTTGGCCTTGTAGGTGGTGATCAGCGGAATGCCATTGCCAACACAAAAATCGGCAACCGCTGCGGAGTGGCCTTGAGTCAAAACATCGACACCTGCCAGCAAAATGGGCCGGTCTGCGTCTTTCAGCCAATCACGAGCCATCGTGAGATTTTCCCCTGATGGGGCCATCGGCGATTGCGGTTGAAATCGGGGTTTTGTCCAGGCGCCAGACAATTCGTGTTGCACATCAATCGGTACATCAAGTGCAACTGGGCCAGGTCGCCCCGTGGTCGCGATATTGATGCTCTTGTCGATGATGACACCCGCTGTGCCTGTTTCAACCCGGAAGACCGCCTTGGTTATGGGTTCCAGGAATTTGACATGGTCAATGACCTGATGGGTGTAGGTGTGTGCCCCAATCGCGGGAACACAGCCTGTAAGCACAATCATCGGCACCCTGTCCTGCCAGGCATTCGCAATGGCATTGGCAGCGTTTGCTATTCCGGGACCAATGGTGGCAAACAACACACCCGGTGCACCATTGGCATGCCATGTACCCTCGGCCATAAAGCCGCCCGAGTTTTCGTGCTTGACCAAAACAATCTCAAGGCCTGCCTGGTCCAGCGCGTCCATCAGTGCCAAAACTTCGCCGCCGGGAATGCCGAATGCGTGACGGCAGCCCACTTCATAAAGGCGTTCGGCAATGACCTCCGAAACTGACTGTTGGGTTGTCATTTGCCTACTTGCTTTTTTCTTGTGGAAGGTAACCACCCCGGGTTTGCGGAGTTTTCATGCCCAGTGCTTTTCCGGCGACCAAATTGCGCAGCATTTGCGCAGTGCCGCCGCCGATGGTGAACATGCGCGCATCTCTAAGCATGCGCTCAATTTGGTTGTTGCGTGAATATCCACGCGCACCGTGCAATTGCAATGCGTCGTTGGTTACCCTGACTGCCATTTCCGAAGCAAAGATCTTGGCCTGCGCCGCCAGCATCGGATCCGGAAAACCGGACGTCTGCGTTTCTGCACTGGAAGCTGCTCGCCAGATCATCATCCGCGCCGCGTCAATCTGGACCGCCATATCGGCAATCATCCATTGCAACCCCTGAAATTCTGCAATCGGACGGCCGAATTGTTTCCGCTTCTTCACAAATTCGACGGCGGTTTCATAAGCCCCCCGCGCAATTCCAAGCGCGACTGCGGCGGCACCGACGCGTTGGGCGTTATACGCGTTCATCAACTCAGCAAAGCCGCACTTTATGCCTTCGTGCGGAGCAATAAGCCGGTCCGCGGGCAGGCGGAGATCGTCAAAAACGACTTCGGTTTCAGGAATGCCGCGCAGTCCCAGTGTTGGCTCCCGCTTGCCGATGATCAGGCCATCTTCCCCGAGGAATGACATGAAACCACCGATGCCCTCATCTTTTCCATCTTCGATCACCCGCGCAAAAATCAAATGCAACTTTGAAACGCCGCCGCCGGTAATCCAGTGCTTCCTGCCATTTAAAACCCAACTGTCGCCATCACGATGAGCAGTTGTGGTCATATCGGTCGCGGCGCTGCCCGCATCTGGTTCAGTGATGCAAATGGCAGGCTTGTCGCCGCTCAGAACATGGTTGGCCGCAATCTTGCGCTGTTCTTCGGTGCCATGGGCAATGATCGCACCGACCGCCCCCATATTGCCTTCAACTGCGATGCGGCCGGTAACGCCGCATTTCACTGCCAATTCTTCAACGACCAATGCGGCATCGAAATAACTGTGTCCAGGACCGTCGAGATCAATCGGAACAGTCATCCCCATCAACCCCGCTTGGGTCAGCGCCTCGACAACCTCAGCCGGATATTGCTCCGAACGATCAGTTTCAGCAGCCAAAGGACCTGCAATGGTCTCGGCGATTTGCCTTGCCCTACTCTGAACGTCGCGCTGCAGGTCTGATCGATGGAACGTTTTGCAACATTGAGGGAGCACTTGCTTGGATTACCTCCATTCTAACATCGGCAGATTTATGAATGCTAATTATAAAATCATATTTCTTACATGAGTTTTTTTGAAGATAATTCAGGTGCCCTGCAGAGCGGATATGCAGGCATCGACCACCAGATCGTTGCGCCCGTCGGTGCCGGTAAATGCACCAATTTCGCGGCAGAAAGGCGGCTCTCCAAATGGAACATGGCGGATGGGACGCTTGCCTTTGCACATGGGCACGATTGATACGCCAAGCCCTTCGCCGACCAAATTTGTGATCGCCTCAAGGGAGTCGATTTCCATCGCCGCTTTCACGGCAACTTTCTTGGATTTTAAGGCATCCTCAATACTTTGCCCCGCCCAGGTTTTTCTGTTGAACCAGATAAACGGGTGATCCTCCAACAAGCTGCGCCAATCCGCACCCTGGGCATGGGCAGGTGCAACTACGACAAGTGGCTCTGCTGCGATTGAATGCCATTCCAGTCCCGGGATCGGGTTAACGGGTTTTGTGCAGATTGCGACATCCAGATCTCCGTCCGACAGTGCCGCCGCCAATGCTGACGACCCGCCACTTCGCAATTCAACTCGAAGTTTTGGGAACTGCTGCTGAAGGCATTTGAGGCTGGCAGGAATAAAACTTGCAAGGGCGGTCGGAACAGCGCCAATGGTTAATCTTGAACGCACCAATTCGCCGCGTGCGACCGATGCTGAAGCTTCAAACAAAGCCAGGGTCTTTCTTGCATGTTCCGCCAAGGCACGTCCCTGCGCAGTAGGAACCGGGGGTCGCCTTATTCGATCAAACAGTTGAACCTCCAACTCTTCCTCCATTGCCTTGATCTGCAGACTTACAGCAGAATGAGACAAACCAATTTTGTCTCCGGCAGCAGCAAATGATCGGGTTTCTACGACAGCGAGAAGCGTCCTGAGTTGTTTGATGTTCATGCCAGCAATCTGAGCATAGAGTTGGATCAATGGCCAGCTTGACGTAAGAAACTTCACCAGGGCGGATTCAGAGTGTCGCGGAAGCCGGGGGCCGCTCTCCACACGGCAAAGGAGTTTGCGGGATAGTGCCCGAACGATCGCAGACGTCAAACGAGGCACCTGAAAAGGATGCCGAATTTTGGCTCGAGCAGCAGGAAACTCGAGTTGTGTTGCGCTCTCTTACCATCGCCTTCCGCCGATCCACCCCCTGAACGCCCTTTCGTCACTCCGATTGTCGCTGGAAACAATTCCGGACAAGTCAATATCAGCATGGGCGAGATCGTCGTTGCGCTGCATGTTCAACCAGTACTCAGCTGAGCGACCGCACCGACGGTTCGCAACCGGCGAACAAATCCGGCAGAAGGGTGATCACCGTCGCCAGGCAGGCAGCGGCCAAGTCGCGCCGACTTTTGAGTCAGCGACGATTCGCCGCCTCCATCACCACATGGCCGGGATGGGCGCAGATGTTGCGATCGTTGCAGAAATAATCAGGTGTTACTGTATGCCAAGCCAGAAATCACCGCCGCGGTCATGGGAAAATCCTGAAGGCATAGGTGCAAAGGAATCTGGACTTGCAGGGTGCAATGGCGGATCTGATACTCTCGGTGTCAAGCGCCGAGCGTCAGCATGTTCCAAAAGCCTGTCGCATCAGTTCGGAAAATCGACATGGGAACTTGCACAGTTCAATTCCGCGCTGCATCCTTCGGCAGAGATTGGGTTGCAGGGGCCATTGGAGGACGAAAACGTGAAGATGACTTGGTACGGGCAGGCAAGTTTTGGCATTGAATCTGCCGATGGCGTCAGGATTGTCACCGACCCCTATGATCCCGACAAGGCTGGATTCAAGCCGTTCCCTGATCCGGCAGACATCGTCATCAAGTCCAGTAGCAGTGACGATTTTCATGACAACGACCATCTTGTTCCCAAAAAGGCTGGTGCAGATGTCATCGATGCATTGGAGGTGGCTCTGCATGATGGATCTGTGTCATCTCACGGAATCGGGTTCAGTGCGATTGAGGCAATGGAGCACGAGTTGCATCCGAGCGGCCACCCGGATCAGAATGCAATGTATCGGTTTGGCATCGACGGAATTGAAATCGGCCACATGGGCGACATGGGCAATGAATTTTCGGAGGAGCACATTGAGTTTTTTCGCGGTGTCAACGTTCTGTTGAGCCATGCCGGCGGATTTCCGGTCATATCGCTTGAAGAATTGAAACGGATTGTGGGTTTGGTCAGGCCGAATTTGGTAGTTCCAATGCACTTCCGAACCCTTTGCTTCAAGCCGAGGGAAATGCACTTCATCACCGAGTTTCTTAAGCTCTTCGGTGAGGAGACCGTCGATTTCGCATTCGGATCCGTTGCCGAACTTTGCCTTGACGACTTGCCCGCACCAACCCGCTCTCTTGTCCTGGACTACTTCTAACGTCAGTTGGAAGTGATTCAGGCCACGGTGGGGTGCTGTCGAAATTGCGACTGACCATGGAGGAATCTGAGCTTTCGGAACTTTCGCCCGGAGAAGGCAGGATCTTCTTGTGACTTAATCGCAGCAACCACCGGGTTTGCTCGAAGGGAGGCAGTCGAAGCTGTGTTTGACGGTACATCCGCCAAGGCAGGCCCAGCACCCAGATTCGTCTTTTGCCTCCGCCAAGGTTTCGGTTACAGATGCTCCACACAATTTTCGGGAATTTCATTCATGGGCTATAGGGTTGTGGTTGCGGGTGCGACCGGCAATGTCGGGCGTGAAATGCTCAACATCTTGGCGGAGCGAAGGTTCCCCGCCGACGATATGGCTGCGTTGGCATCCAACCGTTCGCTGGGCATGGAAGTCGATTTTGGCAATTCTCAGTTGCCGGTGGACGACATCGCCGAATTTGATTTTGATGGTTGGGACATCGCACTCTTTGCGATTGGGTCGGAAGCAACAGCGAAATACGCCCCCAGGGCGGCCGATTCCGGTTGCACCGTAATCGACAATTCGTCGCTGTACCGCTACGATCCGGATATCCCGTTGATCGTTCCAGAGGTCAATCCCGACGCGGTTGAGGGGTTTCGCGAACGCAACATCATCGCAAATCCCAATTGTTCCACTGCACAAATGGTTGTGATCCTGAAGCCACTGCATGACCGGGCCAGAATTAGGCGCGTGGTGGTATCGACCTATCAGTCGGTTTCCGGTTCGGGCAGGGCGGCAATGGATGAACTCTGGAACCAGACCAAGGCCCTGTACAGCCCTGGTGAGGAAGTGTCTCCGTCCATCTATCCCAGCAGGATAGCGTTCAATGTCATCCCGCACATAGACGGGTTCCTTGAGGATGGAACCACCCGCGAGGAATGGAAAATGGTGGCGGAAACCAAGAAAATTGTTGATCCGGCAATTGAGGTGACAGCCACCTGTGTGCGGGTGCCGGTCTTCATCGGTCATTCCGAAGCTGTGAACATTGAATTCGAAGAGTATCTTGACGAAGCGGAGGCAAGAGAAATTCTTCGCAGTGCCCCCGGGGTAGTCGTTGTGGATGAACGCAAGGACGGGGGATACATCACTCCAATGGACTGTGTAGGCGAATATGCCACGTTCGCAAGCAGGATCAGGCAGGATCAAACGATCGCCAACGGCCTCAACCTGTGGTGCGTTTCCGACAACCTCAGAAAGGGAGCGGCGCTCAATGCGGTCCAAATTGCCGAACTCTTCGGGCGGCGTGTTTTGCAACGGGGCTGATACATGCTCCGGAATTGGAAGCTGAGACTTCATGAACTCCTGCCGGGAGCGTTGGATGCAGCCTGAATTTGCGCCCCGGGATGCACCGTTCGTCAAGTTGACGGTGTTATCGAAATCCGAACTTGCCGAATGGTGCGGAAACGCAACCGAGACTGGTAGGCGCTGGGTCGAGGCAAATGGTTTTGGCGCTGAACCGACTGAAGTGCTGTCGGTGCCTGACGGTTCCGGAGGCATTGCGGAGGTATTGGCTGGCGGGGTCAGTCAGGATCCGGGGCATGACACGAGGTTTCATCTTGCCTCGGTTTTGCGAAGGTTGCCCGCAGGAAACTATCGCCTCGCAAACAAGCTTTCGCAACAGGACCGAGATGAAGCGGCACTTGCGTCGCTGTTCGCGCAATACTGGCCGTCCACACGCCGGAACGGCCGCAGTCATTCGGCCCTGCTGGTGGCACCTGAAGGCACAGACTGCGAGAAGTTGCTGGCAATTGCCGAAGGTGAATTCCTGGTTCGGGACATGGTCAATGCACCGGCCTCCGAAATGACCCCCGGTTGTCTTGAAAAGGTGTTCCGGCGCATTGCGGAGGCGAACTCCGCCGATCTCAGGGTGGTCAAGGGAAAGGAACTGGCGGTTGAGTGCCCAATGACCCATGCGGTCGGCCGTTCCTCCGAGCACGAACCGCGCCTTCTGGAATTGAATTGGGGCACTTCCGGACCGCTGGTTTCGCTTGCGGGAAAGGGTGTGTGCTTCGACACCGGAGGCCTGAACATGAAATCTGGTCGGGCAATGGCGCTTATGAAGAAAGACATGGCCGGCGCAGCTGTGGTTGCAAGCCTGTGCAGCGTGATCATGAAACTGAAGTTGCCGGTCAGGTTCCGCGCCTTGATTCCCGTCGCCGAGAACTCGGTTTCCGAGCGATCTGTGCGTCCGGGAGATGTGCTTGTTTCGAAGTCCGGCGTCAGGGTGGAGATAACGAATACCGACGCAGAGGGCCGCCTGCTCCTGGCGGACACGCTGACGCTTGCGGAGGAAAGGGAATCCGATCTTCTGGTGTCATTTGGGACACTCACCGGAGCTGCAAGAACAGCGCTTGGCCCGGAGATTGTGCCGTTCTATGCCGTGAACAACCGGCTTGCAGGATTGTTGGAAGAAGCCGGCGGAAGGGTTCGTGACCCTCTTTGGCGAATGCCTCTTTGGCAGCCGTATAGGGGCATGCTGGAATCGGATGTCGCAGATATCAAAAACTCTTCATCCACTGCGTTCGCTGGTTCAATCACGGCAGCATTGTTCTTGAACCATTTTGTGCGCCGTCGGGAGAGCTTCGCCCATTTCGACATTTATGGCTGGCAGGCAAGTGCCGCGCCGGGTCGGCCCAAGGGTGGATGCGGACAGGCGGGAAGGGCGGTTTTAGAGGCCATTACGGAGTTCCTGCTCTGATTGGCGACCGCCGCATAACCCCTGCAAACGACAGGGTTGCCGCCATTGAACTCAGTGGCAGGGTGGAATCGCTGCGTCTTGTTGAAGGGGACTGGCTTCGTTGCCGGAGTGCGGTTGCTCCGCTGCTCAACTCACCGAACGGCGGAATGGACAGCCAACTCTTGTTTGGTGAGCGCTTCCGCGTCCTGGAGGTCAGATCGGGTTGGGCATTCGGCCAGATGGAGCGCGACAATTATGTGGGCTTTGTAGGAAACGACCATCTTGGTCCGGACAATCAACCCACCCACAAGGTCAACTCACTGTGGACCCAGATATACGCAAAACCGGAAGTCAGGTCGCTGCCGACAGTGTCGATTCCACTGGGCTCTCGCCTTGAGATCAAAGAGCAAACTGCATGTGGAGCTTTCCTGCAATTGAAGGATGGCGGTTTTGTTCCTGCCGCACATGTCGGCCCGGCAACGGATAAATTGTTTGATCATGTTGGTTTTGCGGAACTCTATTTGGGAACACCTTATTTGTGGGGAGGCAACAGCCCGGCCGGAATCGATTGTTCGGGATTGGCGCAAATGGCGCTGATTGCAGCGGGTGAGATGTGCCCTCGAGACTCTGACATGCAACAGGCAGGCATTGGCGAGTGGGTTCCGAACCTGAAACAGCCGCATCGTGGTGATTTGGTGTTTTGGCGGGGCCATGTTGGCATCATGCTTGATGCAGAGACAATGCTGCACGCAACCGGTCACCACATGGCGGTTGTCAGGGAACCATTGGCGGAAGTCATTGCGAGAATTGAAACGCAGGGTGTGGCGCAATTTCAGGGGTTGAAAAGATTGTGATGGTGAGGCTCAGTTCAGGGGCGTCATCGGCGCAATCGCAAAGCCTGAATTGCCGACAGCTGATTCCCAATTTCACTTCGGGAGCATCCTCCAGGGCGTTCTGGTGGCTTGTGTCAACCTCATCGCCAGGCATTCACCCACCCTGTGGCTCGAACAGGGGCCAATCCGGTGTGGCATCCCGTGCAGGCGGCGCCGAATGCGTCGTATGAATGAGTTCATTCCATGAACCGCATGCCATCTCGCCAAGATTGTCTCATGAGTATTCTGCGACCAACGGACATACTTACGCCCCTTCGTTCGGCAAATTTCGAAATTGCGCGCATTGATGTTGCCGGCCATTCGAGCAATGGATTTTGGTGAAGGAAATCTTTCCCATCTGCAGAATCCGAACTCCAAGCCTGAACCGGCTTAACCAATCAAAACCAATGTGCTTCGCTGGAATTTTTCCCGCTCCCGCCGGCACATGCCTTTCCTTGCGATTGAGCCATTTTTGGCCCCCAATTCCAAACTGGACGCTCAGGTGATTTCGGCAAGCAGTTCCGGAAAGTTGCTTTGAGAGACTGCTGCAAATGATCAAAACCAAACCGCGCGGCACCTTTGCCAATCTCGTTGCGGCAAGCGGCTTTGCAAATCTTGCCGACGGTATTGCAACCGTTGTGTGGATATGGCTCGCCACGCTCATCACCCGTGATCCAGCGCTTGTTTCACTGGTGCCCGTTGCGGTGCGATTGCCATGGTTCCTGTTCGCTGTTCCGGCCGGCATCCTTTCAGACCGCATGGACCGTCGGCAACTGGTGTTGACAATGGACGCGCTGCGCGCCCTTTCCTTTTGCCTCGTGGCATTGTGTATTTGGACAATGATGCCGCTTGACCCGCCGTCAGAAAGCGGACTCGATCGACCGGGGCTCTATTTTGCTGTAATCGCAGCAGCGCTGATGGCAGGCGTGGCCGAGGTTTTTCGTGATACGGCGGCTCAAACAATCTTGCCAGGCATCGTCCCGCAAGATCGCCTAGAGTGGGCGAATGGACGCTTGTGGAGTGTAGAATTAACGGGCAACATGCTGGTCGGCCCGGCACTTGGCGCGTTCCTCATCGCCGCGGCACCGTTCCTTCCCTTCGCCATAAATGCCGTCGGATACGCGATTGCCGCACTGTTGATGATGCAGATTTCAGGACGGTGTCGGACCCTGGTGCCTGAGACCCGAAACTGGCGGCGTGAACTCGGAGAGGGCTTCGCCTTTCTTCGGACGGCACCACTGCTTCGGCTCCTTGCCTATGTCACCGGGGCTTGGAACCTGCTGTTCCAGATGGTGTTTGTGGCGCTTTTCCTTCATGCGCAGGAGAACATCGGAATCGGTGCGACGAGCTTTGGGGTTGTAGTGGCCACAGGTGCGGTTGGCGGCATCTTGGGCGGGCTGTGCGGCGACTGGATTATCAGGCGTTTCGGCCCAGGCTGCACGGCAGCATGGATGCTATTTGCCTCGGCACCCGCATTTCTTGCCATCGCTTTTGCCCCAACGGCAATATCGCTGGCGGTGGTGCTGTTTCTGTTCGAGTTCTCGGGGTTGGTCTGGAATACAGTTTCGGTGTCATATCGCCAGCGCGTGATCCCAAACGCCTTGCTCGGGCGGGTCAGCAGCCTTTACCGGCTTTTCGCATGGGGGATGATGCCTGTCGGTTTGCTCCTGTCGGGCCTGATCGTCAAGACTGCAGAAAACGTAGTGACGAGGGATTTGGCTCTGATCATGCCCTTCCTTGTGGCTGGCACCGGTGCTCTTCTTCTCTCAATGGTTGCAAGTCGGCCGCTCTGGCGTGCATTCGATTCCCGGTGACGGCAAGGCATTTCCGCCGGTCCGGAGGACGCGTGCTTGATGGGGCATCGAATCCAGCAATCCACAGACAAAGCTCAACGCAGGGCGAACTGGGGCGAGTGGCATCGGGGGTTATGGCAATGGCAGGCGGCCCGCGATCACCCATACCGTTGCCAACCGCATGAACAATGCAGCGTTGATCTGTTTCACGCTTGATAAACCACTGGCATCAATTGTGTTGGTCTGCATGAAAAGCGAACGTTAACCGGGATAGCGTACGCCGGGTCAATTGGCTCCAAGGGGAACGGTTCAAGTCCGACAGCGGGAGAAGGGTAAACTCCACTTTCACTGCAAGCCGTATGTGTGCATTTGTGAAGGTGCAAGCGAAACGCGTGTGACGTAGCTTGACCTGGGGAAAGCCATGAAATGCTGCTGAAAGATGGTCGATTGAGGTACAGGATCCCTGTCGAAGGTGCTTTCACCGATCAGGTCGGCCGGTCCATTTACTTGGTCAATGATGTCAGTTGACCCGCTTGCGCCAGCTGCGAAGCCCGCCTGTACCGCAGGGGGCGTCCACATATGGCTGTCAAGTCATGTATGTGGGTCCCTAGACTTACGCAGTTGAACTGGGCCGGCATTTCACGCAAACGGAAGCCGTCATGACCATGTCATCTGAGAAAGACACACGCGATGTTTGCTGCGATTGAAGCCAGGGCAAAGTTCGCCTGTTTGTACGCAGGGGCGGTATGGGGATTTTTCTGGATTCCGTTGCGGGCGCTGGAAGGAGCCGGGCTTCACAGCCTTTGGATTACGACGGTCTATTTCCTGTTGCCGTTCATCTGCGTGCTTCCTGTTCTGGGATTGCGTTGGCGATCCATACTGCGGGGCGGTCTGGCCCTGCAGCTGACAGTTCTGGCCAGTGGAGCCGCGTTGACGCTTTATTCTGCGTCCATCGTATTCACTGACGTTATCCGCGCACTGATGCTGTTCTACCTGATGCCAATTTGGAGCATACTTCTGGCACGGGTGTTTCTGAAAGAGCGCATCACACTCATCCGCGTCGTCGCCATGGGACTGGCCATATTGGGCATGCTGACATTGTTCGGGTTGGGTACCGGGTTTCCGGTTCCGCACAATTCCGGCGATTGGATGGGACTGGCGGCAGGCATTTTCTGGGCCTGTGCCATGGTCCGCATTCGCATGCACGACGACCACGCCGCGGTGGATTTGACTGCGGGGTTCTTCACGTGGGGTGTAATCCTGTCAGCTGCATTTTCGCTGGCTCTGGCACCGGAGCATATCCCTTCTTTGCGGCAAACAGCGCCGGTCCTGCCCTTGTTGATCGGCTTTGTGCTGTTCCTTGTTATCCCAGGCACCTATGCGTCGCTTTGGGGACCGAAATTCCTCAACCCCGGTGTGTCCGGTCTCTTGTTCATGACGGAAATCGTGGTGGGTGCAATCTCTGTGGCGTTGTTTGCAGGGGAGCCCTTCGGAAGCCGAGAACTCATCGGCGTTATCCTGATTGCGGGTGCGAGCCTCGTCGAACCGTTCACCTCAATCATGAGGAAGAGCTCCCGACAAATCTAGTGATCTTGGACTTGTCATTGAGGATTCGGTTCATCCAAAGCAAATCGTGATCCTGAATGCGTGTTCACGCCCTTCCGACGAGTAGATCAGCGCGCCCGTTGTCGGATGAACAGTTTCGCGGCAGCAGAAACCGGCGTTGTCGCAATTCAGCAACAGGGCAATTTGCCGGGACTTTTATGGTGCCTCTGAGCTGTGCTCTTGCGCTGACAGTGCAAAGTCTTTTGCCGCCCGTTTCGTTGGCCAAGATATCTGCGAGATGCGCCGCGCCAAGGGATTTTGGGGATTTCACGCCGGATTGTCCTGTGATTCAAGATGGCATGGATTGTTCGAATACGGATTGCCAAGCTGATGCCAGTCATTGACTGTAGGTTGATCGAAAAACCTGTGCTGAGCGACATGTTTCGCATCATTGCAATTGCCAACCGGATGGGAGGATAGAACATGGGGTGTTGCGGACCAGGCTATGCCACTCCTGCGGAGGCCATGAGGGCACCGCGCGAAGAGTTGCTTTATGCAATTGCAATTTATACCGGAACCGGAATCCAGAAACCCGACTACCTTTGCACCATTGATGCCAATCCGGAAAGCCCGACCCATTCTCAGGTGATTCACCGCCTGGAAATGCCGGGCATCGGCGATGAGTTGCACCACATGGGCTGGAACGCCTGTTCGTCGTGCTTTGGCGACAGTTCCATGAGTCGATCCCATCTATTGGTGCCCGGGGTTCGGACGTCGAACATCCATGTCGTCGACACGGCCACCGACCCGCGCTCACCGCGCCTGCACAAGATCATCGAGGGTGCTGAGATCAAGGGCAAGACCGACCTCAGCGCTCCACACACAGTGCATTGTCTCGGCTCCGAGATTATCGTCTCCATGTTGGGAGATGCCAAGGGCGAGGCGCCGGGAGGTTACCTCCACCTCAACAAGGATTTTGAAATCGTGGGCCGCTGGGAAGACTCCATGGGGGATATCCCCTTTGGTTATGATTTCTGGTATCAGGTTCGCCACAATGTGATGGTGTCCTCCGAATGGGCTGCCCCCAACACCTTCATGCCCGGCTTTGACCTTGAAGAGGTGGGCCACCTGAAATATGGCCGTCGCATCCATCTTTGGGATTTCGAGAAACGCAGGCCCAGGCAAACCTTCTATTTGGGCGAAGATGGTTTGATTCCGCTGGAGGTTCGCTTCCACCATAATCCCGACAGCACCCACGGCTTCTGCGGAGCGGCACTAAGCTCCAATATCATCCATTGGTGGAGGGACACCGATGGTGAGTGGAAATGGGAAAAGATCATTGATGTCGAGAATGAACCTCATCCCGATTGGCCGATCCCGGTGCCCGGGGTGATTTCTGTAATTCTGCTCTCAATGGATGATCGGTTTCTTTATCTGTGCAACTGGTTGCATGGGGATATCCGCCAGTACAACATTGAAGACACCCATAACCCGATTTTGGCGGGTCAGGTGTGGATGGGCGGCCTCCTGGGCCGCGCACCGGAGGTCAACGGAGTGAAGGTTACCGGAGGGCCGCAAATGATTCAGCTGAGCCTTGACGGCAAGCGGCTGTATGTCACCACTTCGCTGTTTTCCACATGGGACAATCAGTTCTATCCCGAGATCCGCACCAATGGCGGCTGCATGCTGATGGTCAACTGCAACACCGAAGATGGCGGCATGGAGATCGACCGGGATTTCATGGTCGATTTTGGCAAGGAACCTAACGGCCCAAGCCGTTGCCACGAAACCCGTTTTCCCGGTGGCGACTGCACAAGTGACATCTGGATATGACAACCAGCAAGGTTACCTTGTCCAATCGCGGGGACGCGGTTTACGAGGTTGATGCCGACCGCCCGCTGCTTGATACACTGCGGGAGCAGGGTGTCGATTTGCCGTATGGCTGCAAATATGGCGGTTGCATCACATGTGCGGCCAAGCTGACTGTTGGCGAGGTTGACCAGCATCGGCAGGTTGCACTGAACAATCGGCAGATTGCCGACGGCTACGTGATCCTTTGCGTGGCAATCCCGAAAACGGACATAACGCTCGAAATCGGCGTTGAAAGCCATGACAGGCTTTACCGCAATCCTTTCCTGGTTCCACTGCAACCCCATGAACTCAAGGCGGATATCGCCACATCAACGGACATGTGAGATGGACCACACGCAACCCTATTCAAATGACTACATCCAGGGCATCCTGAAATCCGTCAAGACAATCGCCATGGTCGGTGCCAGCCCGGACAAGACGAAGTTCAGCTATGGGGTCCTGCGGGTTCTGCACGAGACCGGCTATGACATGATTCCGGTTAATCCGCGACCTGATGTGAAGGAAATTCGCGGGCTTAAGGTTTATTCCATGCTCAATGTCATTGACCGCCCCGTCGACATGGTCGAGGTCTTCCGACGTCCCGAAGACCTGATGGGAATAGCCGAAGACGCCATTGCCATTGGTGCCAGGGTGCTGTGGGGACAGATCGGCGTGGTCGACCATAAGGCTGCCAGATTGGCTGAGGATGCCGGCCTCAAGGTTGTCATGAACCGATGCCCCAAGATCGAACTCTTCCGCCCGTTCTGGCAACCAAAGCTGAATCTGTCAATTTGACCCGATTGCCCCGGTCTGCCGAGCCTGCCCCCAACCAAGCCCGGGTTGCAGACAACTTGCTTGGTCCGGTGTGTGGCGGTTCTGTGCCACATGATCCCCAGCGTATGTCTCAAGGGGGGCGTTACAGCCATTCCCCGGCATCGTGCCATGAAAACAGGCATCCAATTCACTCCCGCTGCGAACTGGCGGCAACTCCCTGATTTCAAATTGTTGTATGAGCCATGGGGAAGCATGGCTCAGGCCAATGATGTTCCCGTTTCTCCGTCAAAGACATGAATGCTGTCCGGTTCCGCGTTCAACTTCACATGCTCACCGACTTCCGGTGGACTTTTGCCGTCAGCCTTGGCAATGACCTCACCCTGTTCGGTTTCGACATATATGAGCGTTTCCGGACCGAGGGGTTCACGCACGGTTACCTTGCCTTCGACCAGCGAAGCCGCACCGCCGGGGTGCAGATCGTCCGGTCTTACACCGAGCGTAACCGATCGCCCTTCCTCAAGCGCGAGGCCAAGTCCGATCTTGAGTTCGGAACCCACACGGACCATGCCGCCCGCAACTGTGCCGGGAATCATGTTCATTGAGGGTGCTCCGATGAATTGGGCAACAAAAGTATTGGCGGGCTGGTGATAAACCTCTGATGGGGTGCCAACTTGCTGGATGTGGCCATCCTTCATGATGACTATTCTGTCTGCCAAGGTCATCGCCTCAACCTGATCATGGGTAACGAAGACTATCGTGTTACCCACCCGCTGATGGAGTTTCTTGATTTCCAGCCGCATCTGCGTGCGCAACTGGGCGTCAAGGTTTGACAGTGGCTCATCAAAGAGAAACACTGCCGGGTCGCGCACCATGGCCCGTCCGATGGCAACCCTTTGGCGCTGCCCCCCTGAAAGCTGCGATGGTTTGCGGCCAAGGAGTTCTGTCATGTCGAGGATGGAGGCGACTTCCTCCAGTCGGCTAATTCTCTCTGTCTTCGACAGCTTTGAAGTGCGCAGTCCAAATCCAATGTTCTTCCGCACCGTCATGTGAGGGTAAATGGCGTAGTTCTGGAAAACCATCGCAATGTTGCGGTCCTTCGGCTCAAGGTTGTTCACGGTTCGGCCCGCAATCTCGATTTCACCTGAGGTCGTTTCCTCAAGTCCGGCAATGAGGCGCAGGGTTGTCGACTTTCCACAGCCAGATGGTCCAACGAATACAACGAATTCACCGTCCTTAACCGAGAGGCTGATGCCGTGAAGGACCTCAGTCTTGTCATAGGTCTTCACCAGATTTCGAATGGTGAGACTTGCCATGAACTAAACCTCCAGCAGCTGGTTGAAGGTGGCTTCCAGAACAGCGGTGGCCTTCCTTCGGTTTGAAACACGCTCAACGTGTCGATCGTGGAATTCCCGAGCATTGTTCTCATAGGCCACGAATGCATGTTCCAACGCCGACGGAGCTGGACCGCCCAAGCGGTCCCGGCGCGATATGAAGGCCTCAGGAGAAACCGCTTTCAAATACTGGGCAGTCGAGAAATTTGTTTCCCTGCCCGTAACCTTCGAAAATGCAGTTGCAAAGTCGTCATATCCGCTTTGCAGGCCCGTGCCCCTCGAAATGACCGCGCGCGCGGTGGCCGAAACAATTGCGTGAGCCTGACGGAAATCCAATCCCTCGTCCCGCACCACCGTGTCGGCAAGTTCGGTGGCGGTAATGCAGGCAGCTTCACCATTTGCAACCACCCGACTTGCATTTATCGAGCAGGCAGGAATGAATGTTGCGAACAGAGACAGGGCGCGCTCACCGCAGTCAAACGTCCTGTAACCAGTTTGCTGAACCTCAGCCTCGCTGTCATTCATGTCGGTGAACGGCGTGTTGTGCATTGTGTTGATGACCGTGTCGCAGTGGCCGCTGGCAACACTTGCAAGAAGGCGCATGTGCTCAATTGACACCGGGTTCCGCTTTTGCGGCATGATCGAAGAAACCTGTACCAAACCGTCGGGAACGCAGAGCTGGCCAACCTCGAAGGCCGACCATTGGCCCAAATCCTGAATGACGCGGCCAAGATGCAGGAACACAAGCCTGATCGCGGAGTAAAGACCGGTAATGTGGTCCACGGACGCGATGCAACCATACGAATTCAACGCCGGTTGACTGAATCCCAACAGATCGGACACACGTTGCCGATCCGTCGGAAAACCGGATGTCGTGATCGCCGCCGCACCCATCGGGCACCGGTCCAGATTGATCATGGCGGCTTCAAGACGCTCTGAATCGCGCAGGAGAACTTCGATGACTGCCGAAAGATAGTGACCGAAGGTGGACGGTTGCGCAGGTTGCCCGTGCGTGTAGGCGACCATCAACGTATCCCGTTCCGTGCGAGCTTTTGCTGTGAGCTTGTCCGCAAGATCGATCATCCGGACAAGCAGTCCTTCAGCTTTTTCGCGCAGCACCATTCTGAAACAGGTGTGCTCCATGTCATTTCGTGAGCGGGCGACATGCAGCATTCCACCCAATCCACCGAGGCGCTTCATCAATTCGGCCTCAACCAGAAAGAAATAATCCTCATGCTCTCCGGTGTATGTCAGTGCGTCGATGTCGATTTCGCGTGCAATGTCCCCGAGCGTTCGGGCGATGTTCCGCCCTTGATCTGCGGATAATATTCCGGTCTCGCAAAGCATCACCAGATGCGCCCGGTTGATCGCTTCCAAATGTTCGGCAAAGTGCGTTTTCACCGTCTCGAAAAGCGGGGCGAGCACTGTTTCCCGGTAAACTGGATCGGGCATGTTCGAGTCGTTCATCATCCCTTGAGGCCTGCCATGACCACGCCGCGGATTATGAAACGCTGAAAGACCAGAAATACGACAAGGGTCGGAATGGTTGAGATTGCCGCACCTGTCATGATCAGCTCCCATTGCACGTCTGCCTCGTCGCCGAAGCTCGAGAGCCCCACGGGCAAGGTATACATCTCCACCGAATTCGTAACGATCAGCGGCCAGATGAAGGCAGTCCAGTTGCCGAGAAACACGAAGATGGCCAATGCGGCAAGAGCCGGCCTGACAAGCGGCATTGCCACTGTCCACCAAATCTCCAACTCGTTGAGGCCATCGATTCTCGCTGCCTCAATGAAATCGTCCGGAACGGTTTCGAAGAACTGCTTCATCAGAAACGTTCCGAAGGCGGTCATGAGTCCGGGGAACATGATGCCCCAATAGCTGTCGAGCCAGCCCAATGCCTGGGACATCAAATACCACGGTATGACCAACATTTCAGTGGGTATCATCAGCGTCGACAGGATGGCGATGAAGATGATGTAGCGCCCCGCAAACCTGAATTTGCACAGTGTGTAGCCGACAAGGCTATCAAAGAGGATATTGGAGACGGTGGTAATCGTGGCGATGATGATCGAGTTCACGAACCACCCGTAGAACCTGCCATCCTCAAGCACGTAGGTGTAGTTTTCCAGATGGGGTTCGTCTGGAATCAAGGCGAGATTGTAGATCTCGTGCGGCCATTTGAGTGAGGTCGAGATCATGTAGGCAATCGGTGCCACCATCAGGATTCCGCCGGCGAACAGCAGGAGCCAGCGAATGATCTGTCCCATGTTTGCGGCTTTGCGGGGCTGGCGCGCGGTCAGAAGTGACTCCGAAGTGGCCCGGATTTCTGTTCCGACAACAGCCATGCTAGCGATCCTGCAGGATGCGCAACTGAACCAGGCTGACAATGAGCAGGACCAGGAACAGGACCACGGTTTGGGCCGCCGCATAACCCATGTCGAAGTCCGTGAATGCACTTTGGTAAATCATCAGAACCAGAGGTTTTGTGGAGTTCAGCGGACCGCCGGGATCGCCCGTGGTCATGTTGAATACCTGATCGAAGATGCGGAGGAACCCGATCGACGAAAACACAACAATGAAAACAATTGTTGGTTTCAGCAGCGGTATCGTAATCTCCCAAAGAACCGTCCAGCCGGATACGCCGTCGATCCGGGCGGCTTCGTAGTAGCTGCGCGGGATGGCCCGCAGGCCTGCCATGAAAATTATCACCTGAAAACCCAGGCCCGCCCATACGGCCGGGGCCAGGATGGCGGGAAGTGCCAACGTGGTTGAGCGCAGAAACTCGATTTGCGCAATGCCCAGTGTGGACAGGAAGTTATTGAACAGGCCAATGGGTACCGGTTGATAGAACCAGCGCCAGACCCATGCCATTGCCACTGCGGAGGTCATGAACGGAAGGAAATACAGCATCCTGAGGAATCCGTGCATGAAGCGCAGCTTGTCCAGATGATATGCGATTGCGAACGAAACCAGTAGACTGATCGGTGTGCCGATCAGAAGGTAAGCGAAAGTGTTTCGAAATACCTTCCAAAAGATCGGATCGTTCCAGAGTTTGTCGTAGTTTTCCCAGCCGGCCCAAACCCTGTCTCCAAGCAGGTTCCAGTCCTGAAGTGATATCAGCATCGCGTTGGCAGTGGGATAGAACCGGATCACTGCGTAGAAGATGATGGGGATGGCCAAAAATGCCCAAGCCCAAACGACCTGCTTTTGGTGAACAGAGAGGTTGCGGTACATCGCCCTCGCACTCAGCCGTTCCGGCGGGTGCCGGGTGCTTTGAAAACGGCGGTGGAGCCCCGTGTTTGGTTCGGGGCTCCCAATTGCCTAATTGTAGTACTCGTCGAGCAATTTTTGCTCGGCTTCGGCGGCGGCGGCGACGCTGTCGGCAGCCGACTGCCCTTCGAGGTCTATGCGTTCGACCATGTCGATCAGGAATTGGCGCTGAGCGCTTTCGTTGGCGAATTTGGTCGTGTTTGCGTAAGCAAGACCGCGAATGAATGGGCCAAACACTTCGTCGTTTGCGTTTGCCTCGGTCAGGCCAACCGATGGTTTGGCCGGGAGTTCGCCGACCACATCAAGCCAAATCTGCATGGCTTCGTCCGAAGTAACGTACTGCATGAACTTCACGGCGGCATCGTACTTTTCGCCTTCAGCCTTCGTGGTTATGGCATTCACCCAATAGGATGAGTAGTTGGACTTCATGCCATCCGCGTTTGCCGGAAGCTCGGCAACTCCCCACTTAAGGCCGCGTGTTTTGTTCAGCGAACCGATGCGGAACGATCCGTCGATGTGCATGCCTGCACGCCCCGCCTTGAAGGCGGCTTGAGGCTCGTCCATGAATCCGAACGAAGTAACCTCATGCTCGTTTGCCAAGCCAACATAGAATTCAGCTGCCTTCACGCCCGCATCGGAGTTGTAGTTCACCGTCTTGTAGTCGTCAAGATAAGGCTCACCTCCAAACTGACGCACCAGAACCTCTCGGAACCAGTGGTGATCCTGCGCGGTCATTCCGGCCGTGATGCCCACTTGCGTAATGTTGCCGGCGGCATCCGTCTTGGTCAGCTTCTTTGCGATTTCGATCATCTCGTCCAGCGTTGCTGGCGGCCCCGCAATGCCTGCCTCTTCAAACAGCCTTTCGTTGTAGAAGAGAGCAAGCGAGCGCACGGCGGTTGGCAGGGCCCAATAATTGTCGCCCTCCCGCATCGCGGACACCATAGGGAAGAATTCGCCTGCAATCATGTCGGGCGGAAATGAGTCGTTCGGAAGCGGCTGAATCAGGTTGGCGGCGACGTAGTCGTTCAGCCAGCCGTAGAACAGTTGCACCACGTCCGGACCCTCGCCTGCCGGTATTGCCGCCGCAACCTTCGTGCGATAATCGGCGTAGGGGAAGTGGGTCATTTTTACCGTGATGTCAGGATTGGCAGTCTCAAAGTTCTCAATTAGTTGCTCCATCGCAGCAACACGGGCGTCAAAGAAATACTGCCAATACTCAATTTCAACTTCAGCTTTTGCAGTTCCCGTCAAAAGTGCAAGAGCAGCGGTCGCGCCAACGGCCGACGACCTGATGTGATGTGCAATCATGATTGAAGTTCCCCCCTTGTTCCTGAATTGCTTTTCGGCATTTGGGGGTTCTTCCCGCAAAGCCCGATGTTGGAACCCTATTGCAGGCAGGTTGCAAAATCAAGCAAACGCAACTACCGGACGGACATGACTGCCAGTCCGGCAAAACGCCATTTTGCAGAAGCAAAATCAACAGACAAACGCGGTTGCGGGATCATGAGAGGGCCATCAGGCACCGTCGGGCGGTTCACTGTGGGCCGGTTGGCCCGCACTCTCTGGCACATGCCAGCAGCATGCGCCGGAGTCTTACCTCATTCGATCCTGTTTCCATGCAATGCTGTTGCCGGTTTGGGAAGCTCAAGATGCCGACGCTGGATCAAATTCGCATAGTGGATGACATGGCGAGGCCGCGTGTCATGGAGCTCTGGTGGGCTTTGCGGCCTTTGACTTCCGTTGTCCGTTTCATGAATACGGGTGCACATCCCGACGACGAAATTACCTCAATGCTTGCGGCCCTTCGCATCCGCGAGGGCTTCAGTCTTTCCATTGCCTGTTCCACGAGGGGCGAGTGCGGACAGAACGATATTGGGACCGAACTGGCAAGTGATCTTGGCGCACTCAGAACCGCTGAGATGGAGCGAGCTTGCGAAAGTCTCGGCATGCGCATTTTTTGGCTTTCCGAAACTCCCGACGACTCAATAATCGACTTTGGGTTTTCCAAGAGCGGTTCCGAAACACTGTCGAGATGGGGGCGCGATCGCACATTGTCCCGATTGGTCGAGATTGTCAGGAAAGAACGTCCGGACATTGTCTGCCCGACATTCCTTGATGTCCCCGGTCAGCATGGACACCATCGGGCAATGACACAGGCTGCTCTTCAGGTAATGACCCTGGCGGCAGATTCCGGATTTCCAAGCAACAATCCGCCTTGGCAACCGAGCAAGTTCTATCTGCCGGCATGGTCCGGTGCGGGCAGGGCCTATGACGATGACGAGCCGCCTCCACCCGCCACGCTAGTGTTCGCCGGCGGAAGCGGCGATCCGGTCAGTGGATGGAGTTGGGAACGAATTGGACAGCAATCGCGAGCTTTTCACCGCAGCCAAGGCATGGGTCGCTGGGTTCCGGCGGGTGAGAATCGAGACTGGCCGCTCCATCTCGTAGAAAGCCATGTTTGTGGACCGGACAAATCACTGACTTCAGGCCTTCCGGTTACAGTTGCCGATTTGGGGAATCTTGCGGGAGCGGAACCGATCGCGGAAGAACTGCACTCGGCCGGAGCGGCGATTGATGCAGCTGTTGCTGCATACCCGGATTTTGCAGCTGTTGCGCGTTCCGCCATTCAATCAATCGGCCACATTCGCAACGCGCGCGGGTCGTGCCCACATGAAGCAAAAGACAGGATCCTTCACCGTCTGGATGAAAAGGAAGTGCAACTCAGCCATGTCATCCGCGTTGCATTGGGTGTCGAGGTTCGCGGCAGAACATCCCGTACATGGCTTCATCCGGGAGAGAGTTCCAAGGTCGAAGTGGAGGTTTGCAGGGGAGACGCCGAATGCGTCGACGTGAACATTGACGTTCCTGCAGGCTGCAGAGTTGAAGAGGATGTCCTGCATCTCGATCGGGAAATTGCGGCAACCGATCCCTATCGGTCACAGTACGATCCCGCAGCTCCCGCAACCCCTGCGCTCGCTGTCAGAATAGGGGACCGCGGGACCGATGTTTCCTGCCGGCTTCCACTTGACAATGCACCGGTTTTCCTGCCCGCCCGTTGCGCGACACTTGATCCTGAAGCGGTCGTGCTGAATCTCGCCGGGCAACGGCGTGACATCGAAGTCGCCCTGTCGGAATGGCATCCGGCTGCAGCATCCCCCGACATTGAAATCCCTGACGGTTGGAGCGCAAATCGAACCGATCGCGGATTTTCGATTGTGTTGCCGGACAAAATCAATTGCGGCCTCTACACCTTTCCGCTGCGTTTGGACGGCAAACCGGCGGTCTCGGTACGGCGAATTGCCCATCCTCACATTGCGCCGACAATTGGCTACCGTTCCGCGGAAGTGAGACTGCTTGTCTTGGATGCAAGGGTGCCCGATGTTCGTGTGGGCTATATCGGTGGCGGCAATGACAGGGTCGGTTATTGGCTGGACGCACTTGGTGCCGACGCAAGTGACGTTACAGATGCGGAATTGAAGAGTGATTTTTCGCTTGAAGCATACGATACGCTTGTCGCCGGAATTTTCACGATGCGTTTCCGCCATGGACTTCTCGAAGCAATCCCGCGCCTTCACAGATGGATCAAGGCAGGCGGAACGCTTGTTACGCTTTACCACCGGCCCTGGGACAGTTGGGATCCCGATACCGTGCCGCCGAAGAGGCTGGAAATTGGACAGCCCTCATTGCGCTGGCGCGTAACTGACCCGACAGCTGAGGTTCGCCACCTAGAGATGAATCACCCGATCTTGAACACTCCCAACGTGATTGGGCCCGAAGATTGGGACGGTTGGCACAAGGAGCGGGGCCTCTATTTTGCAAAATCCTGGGACAGGGACTATCGTCCTTTGGTCGAAATGGCAGATCCGGGCGAAGAGCCTCATCAAGGAGCGATATTGTCGGCAGACATCGGACGGGGGCGACATGTTCACGTTTCGCTCATTCTGCATCATCAGATGGAAAACCTGGTTCCGGGCGCATTTCGTCTCATGGCCAACATGATCTCACGACGGGAATGGTAACGTCCGGTTGCGATTCTGCAGGTGATTGATTCCCGACAGCATTTCATTCGCAGGCGTTACCCTCGACCTGCTATGGCCGTTCGGTCAGCCACACCGGCGGGTTTCCCCACGTTCCCTGTGTGCGTCTTTTTTGTTTGATCAGGTACAATCTGGTACAGCTCTTCTTTCCCAAGCAGGTATTTTCAGGTAGCAGCGCCATCCAGTCAAACTTAATCAGGAAGCTGTTGGTGCGGTCCGGATGCTTGCGATGTCCCGCCGGTTCGACTGGCTGACTGCACGCCGCCAACAGCCTGAAACAGAAGAGGGTGGCCCGCGCGATCATGTCACGGATTCTCGGACCAGATTGACAATTCAGGGCTCACCAGCGGCCGGTTTGGCGCCGCCTCTGTTTTCTTGTTGCCCGGAAAACCGTCTTTGCCGTCCGGCCATCATCCGTTGTTGAAACAAAGGCGTCCTGCAGCTTGTATAGACGATCCAAGCGCTTCTTGGCCTGGCGCTCGAATTCCATGATATCGTTCCTGGTCAACAGGAATCCCCCGTCAGTGGTCGTGCCGTATTCGGCAATGAGGTCGAGATCTGTCTCCCTGAATCCCCTGTGCCCGCATCGGTTGATGGCATGGATGGTGCAGTTGATTTTCATTTTCAGGACTCCTTCATTATGGGATTGTCAGAACGAGGCGTAGATTTCGTCAGCCCTGGCCTGAATCTCATCGCGCTCGTCTTGCGGTATCTTGTTCCCGAGCCATTCAATCCGTTTGTCTGATGCATCATCATCCAGCAGGTCTTCGGGGATGTCGGAGATCTTGACGTGACCGCGCTTCAGGGCCATCCCGGCCCAGAAGTCGCCGCCGGTCAGCCGGTCCAGCTCTTCCGGATTGATGCTGTAACTTAATGACGACCAGGCACCGAATTGAGCAGATGTTCCCCACAGGTCGATTTCGTCAGTCATATGTTCCTGCAGAACATTGATGCGTTCGGTGCCGAATTGCCTGGCGAGATGCCTCAGATATTCCGTGAAGGGGTCGGTAGGTTCAGGATCGACCCCCATATCGTCTGCAGCGCATTCCATGACTTTCTCGCCGAAGACATCGCGCTGCTCTAAGGATTCCCACTCGGCACCCACTCCTTCTTTCGCGCTGCCACCGCCAACCACGAACAGCCGGTGCCCGTAGTCGGCACCCATAAGTGTGTCAGCGGCTTCTTCCGCCACTTCGAGTTTCTGTCTTCGCCAGGCAAGGCTTCCCTCGGCCAGAATGGCCGCAAGAAGAGGAGCCAATACAACTTGGGTTCGCGGGGGGATCCCGTAATGTTTCTCGACCATCTGGAACGCTAGCTCAGTATTGTCGTGGATGGGGGCCTTGAGCGTACGAAATCCAGAAAGCCGCTTTTCTCTTTCATCAAGACCAGACTGCCCGGACAATTCCTCGGGTTTAGCGTCGAGCGCCTCCGCAAGCCTCCTGACCGTGTTGGTGTTTGCAGACGACTTGCCGGCCTCTATGCGGGCAATGGTTTTCTTGCTGACGCCTGACACATCGGCCAGGCCCTGCTGTGAAAGACCAGCGCGGTTGCGATTCTGTTTCAGTGTTTCTGGATTGATGCGTTCTCTGGTCATTGTTTTGCCCTCGGTGATTATCATGACACTATATAATGAAGTCACTCATGCTTCAAGTGTCATATAGAGGTCAATATTTGATGTTTTTATATAGAAATTTGCCCGGGAATGCCATTAATGGGGTCATTACAGCGTGGCCACCGGGGCGGAGGACGAACGCAACGGGGTTGTCAAGGAATCCGGAGATAGTTTTCTGTCCACGGGTTCTCGAACCCGGTCGTTCAGGTCATCCCGATGTCGAAGCAGATCCGTGTCAGTTGCAAGGAGCTTCGTTCACGCGCAGGCAGTCGACAAGAACCCCGTTTTTTGGCCCGTAGAGCAGGGGGAACGGTTTTGCAGCCCAAAGGTCATCCAGGCGGCGTTTCGCCCACCAGAAGGGCACTGTGTAGGCGGGTTTTGCAGGCAGCGGCAAGTTCAGCCGGGTTTAATGGAATCCCAGTAATGGGAAAGGTGACCTATCGCAGCCGCTCCAAGGTGGCATCGTCAAGCTGTCCATGGGGTGTCAGTCCATGCTCGGCCTGGAAAACGCGCAGTGCCGCCCGGGTGAGCGGGCCCATGCGCCCGTCGATAGGGCCCGGATTGTATCCGAGATTCGCAAGCGCGCGTTGGACCGCGGCAACGCGTGCGGCATCTGTCCCATTGGACCAACTGGCACACCGCAGTTGGGAGGCATCCGGAAGCAGTGCCAGGATCTGTCCATTCACCAATTCCTCGTCCTTGGTATTCCCTGCACGCACGACGGCGGGTCGCGAGAGGAATGGTGAGTCGATGATCTGGCGGACTCCGGGAATGGGTTCTTTTTTGAGCGCACGCTGCCACGTTGCTTCGGTGTCGAGTTTCGAGTGATCGTCCGGGTGCACACGTATAGCTTTCAGCCTCCACCAGCCGACGGAGCGCGAGAGCAACCACATTTCGGTGCTGATGCTACCTTCGGGATGGGGGCGGTTGAGTGTCTTCACCTCAAGATGTCCGCTGTAAGGATCACCAAACCAAGGACCAGTGTATCCTCCTGTGGGCATGAGTTCGAGGATCGGGTTGTCCTGCTGCGGCAAGCCGCAAGTCACGGTCCACACGCGCTCGCGCGCCTGTACTGGTGCGTTCGTTGCAATCACAAGCATAAGGAGCGCAAGTGCCACTGCGCAGGACGACTGCGGTACGGGGAATGTCAGTGTCATTACCTGACCTTGCATGCTGCGAGAGGCAACTGAACCTTTTGCCTGCGCTCGATGCAATCTTGAAGTGCTTTTCGATTTATCGATCCAGAAGTTGCTAATCCCTTCCATGGCTGCCTTCTCCGTTTGCTGTCGCGGGCCAATTGCACCACTGTCGTGGAAATGGGTTGTGACCGTAGCGAGCGTTCCAGCGTTTGGCCATCCTTTCAGATCCTCCTGGTCCATGCCTGACGAATTCTGCCTCTTTGCCCCGCACCGGTCGGCGTTACGCTTGCCGGTGTCGAGGATAGGGAAAATCTGTCTTTAACAGATTTTGCAGAATGTCCTTTGGAATAATCCAGAGCGAAACGATCAATCGGAGGTGCGCTGGTCTTCTCCGGCAAGTTGGTGCGCATATGACATGGCCGAGTGCATCACGGCTTCCGCCTAAACCAGGAAATCTACCGTGTTGCTCGGCAGGTCAATCCGGGCAAGACGCCCTTCCCGGCGGCAAAGCTCCTCGGGTATGTCAAACTCACAATCCTGCCCGTCCGCAGTCTCGGCAAGCTCCAACAGACGTGAAACCTCCGCCTGCAACCGGACCTCAACACGCTCCATATGCGCCCAGCTCATCGCCCGATGACGACTGGCATTCGCCTTCACCTTGGTGCCGTCAAGGATCACATGGCCAAGCTTCAGAACCCCCATGGTCCGGGCAATCGCCAAAACCTGCAAAAACAAATCCTGCAGGGCAGAAAGATGACGCCTGCGAAAACGGGCAATCGTGTCATGGTCAGGATGAAGATTGCCGGTGATGAAACGAACCGCAACGGAATCATGCGTCGCCGCCTCAAGCTTCCGGCTCGAATGCACGCCCGTCGCATAACCATGGAACAACAACGCCACCATCATCGATGGACATTAGGCCGGCTTGCCCCCATGCCTGTAGGTGCCAATGATCCCGTCCAAATCCAGGGTGTCCACAATCTCAACGACAAAACGGGCAAGATGGTACTGTGGAAGCCAATCCTGAACCGAAGGCGGCAGGAGCCATGCCTCGTTGCGTTCGGCCCTTTGAAATTTGATCGACACAACATCACCCTCCAGAGGCGTTTGATCACAGCCAACGCCTCCATATCTTGTGTGAAATGCAAGAAAATCACCGCAAATGGATGATCAAATCCGACAGATTCCTAGAGGATCACCATCCTTCAGCTTCGGATCCAAGGCAGGTAGAGTCGGGTGGAGGTGTGCTTCGCATTAGGATTGAAGAAGTCTTGCTGCGGAGAAATTCCTTGGCTGCCAAATCTCCGGGAGACAGGCCCCGGGGAGGGTCTGCATCACTTCGCCGAAACCACTTTCCATGCCACCTCAACCTCCCGCCTCGATCAACTCAGGATTTGTCAGCTTGGTTGAGTCTTGAAATTTGAGCTTTGTGGCCAGGCTGGATCCGGAATGTAGCCATCAATCTTGTTGTCGTCGCAGGAACCACCAACGTTGCGCGCATCCCGGTAGTAGCCGAGCGCAATTATGAGGGATTGAGCCAACACAACTGGAGCCGCCAGAGGCCGGAAACGGTGCACTTCGGTGTCCCGCACGACAAAACAAACACTGGATCTGGGGGCAAGCGGACTGGCCAGAGAATCTGTGATCGCCAGCACCGGTACCTTGCGGATATGGGCGTCACCAACAACATCCACCACCGGTTGGGAATACTCGGCAAAACTGACGCCAATCAACAGGTCGTCCTTGCCCAACATTGCGGCCTGCTGAGGCAACATTCCACCGACCGAGTCCAATAGATGACATCGATACTCAAGCCGGGTGAGTCCGTACGCCAGATATGCTGCGACCGGAAACGCCCTGCGCTGTCCAATGACATAAACCGCGTTTGCACTGTCCATCATACGGACCGCCCTTCGCAACGCATCATCGTCGATGTCGTCCTTGAGCTGACTGACTGCAAGGGCTGAGGCGTCGGCATACTCCTTCAGGATCGCGGACGGATCATCTTTGGCTGCCTCTTCCAGTTTGTTGCGATGCCGGTATATCTCATCCCGGTATGACGGCGCACCTTCGATCAGGCGCAGTCGGAAAACCGATTGCATTTCCGAAAAGCCCGAAAATCCGAACACCTTGGCGAACCGGATGAGAGTGGATGGCTGGACGCCTGTTTCCTCTGCCACCTCAACCACAGTTTGAAGCGCAAGCCGATTGGGGTCGGCCAAGGCATGCCGTGCGATTCGCTTGAGGTGCGGGCTCAAGGATTCGAACCTCTGCTGAAACGCCTCGCGCAAACGGTCAAAGTCCTTGGGAGGTTCGGAGTTCACAACGTTCAAGATCCACCCATCATGGCCACGTTTAGCCTTACACCGCAATGTTTCCAAAATTCGAGCAGGAATGCAACGACATTCACAATGTGACTATTTGAATGAAATTTCATTCTTGATATCCAGATATGAATTGATGTTGCAATAGAACGAAAATTCGAATACAATGCACATAATTGAACGAACATGCAGATAGGGAATCGCACTGTCATGACTGAACGGGTCGGATTTGCTGGCACTGGATTGATGGGAAGTGGCATGGCGAAGAACATCCTCGCCGCCGGATATCCACTCTCTGTCGTGGCGCACCGCGCCCGGGAACCTGTCGATGCGCTGGTTGCCAAGGGTGCCACAGAACACTCCTGTTACCGGGAACTGGCGGCAGAGTCAGATCTGGTGCTGCTCTGTGTAACCGGAACACCCGAAGTCGAGAATATCGTCTATCAGCAGGATGGGCTGCTTGAGGGAGCACATGACGGCTTGATCGTAGTTGACTGCTCAACCAGCGAACCTTCCTCGACCAAGCGGATTTCAAGCGATTTTGGCGAACGTGGCGCATCCCTTGTGGACGCACCGCTTGCCCGCACCCCGGCTGATGCCGAGGCAGGTCGGCTGAACACCATGGTTGGAGCCGCGCCGGAAGATTTCGCACGTATCCGGCCAATACTGGAGACATGCTGCGAGAACATCTTCCACATGGGGCCGGTCGGCTCCGGCCACAAGACGAAGCTTGTCTACAACTTCATTACCATGGGGTATGCGGCACTAATTTCCGAGGCGCTTTGTGCCTGTGCTGCAACCGGCGTAGATTTGAAACGCTTCTCTGACGTCGTGTCCGCAGGCGGCGCCAATAGCGGAATCTTCCAGTTGATCGTTCCGAGGGCGATTGCGCAAGGAGACTGTTCCGGACTTGCTTTCAGCCTTGCCAATGCCGAAAAAGACCTGCGTTACTTCAACCGCATGACTGATGATGTGCCGTTGGCAGGCATGCTCGGGCGTGCCGTTCAGCATGCGCTTATCCAAGGGCTCAATCTTGGCTACGCCGACGGACTCGTTGGCGATCTGGTTCGTGTCCAGGAACGACTTAACGGAATTGGGATACTCGACCACAACGCGTCATTGCCGGAACAAACCTCAGGCGATGCCGAACACGCGTGAATCGCGTTCAACTGAACAAAGGATGCCGAAGCAAACAAGAGGAGAAACAAAATGGCAGAACTGAAACTCACAAGGCGTTCCATGCTGAAAAAGACAGGCCTCGCCACTGCGGCAGGCACAGTCACCTTCATGGGCCCCTGGTATTACAACCGCGTCTATGCCGCCGCTTCGGACAAGCCGATCCTGATTGGACTTACATCCGATGCATCGGGCCAATACGCCAACTCTGGAGCGTCAGACCGACGCGGTATGCTGATGGCAATAGCCGAGTTCAATGAGCGCGGCGGTGTTTTGGGGCGGATGGTCGAAACCATCCACATTGACACCGAGACAACGCCAGCCACAGGGAGTCGGGCGGCAGAACGCCTCATCACCCGAAACGAGTGTGCGTTCCTCATTGGAGCGGTGAGTTCGGGAGTTGCAAACGCAATTTCACAGGTTGCCCAGAAATACGGCACCATCTACCTGAACACCAACTCAAGTTCGCCCACCGAGTCCGGAAAGAATTGCCACCGGGTAAAGTTCGTATGGGACGGGAACGGCAAGAACTTCGCCCAGGCTGCCGTCAAGAATGCAATCAGTTCCTACGGAACGAAGTGGATGCTGATGACCAACGACTACGTCTGGGGCCACAATACCTCGGCCGCCACCCGGCAATTGGTGGAACAGTTCGGGGGAGAGATCATAGACGAGATCCTGGTTCCGCAGGGCACGCGGGACTTTAGCTCCATGCTGCTCAAGGTGCAGCAGGCAGCGCCTCAGGTGGTCGCCGCTGCAGTAGGGGGTGATGATCAAAAGGCAATGCGTCAACAGGTCTCCCAACTCGGGCTTGGCGAAAAGATGGCGTGGATCAACAACCAGCAGGATTGGCCGGATGTGTACGGCTTGCCTATTGAGAACCTTTTCGGCGTCTTCGGCACCACATGGTATTGGAAGCTTGACCTGCCAGGTGTCGCCGAGTTTGTTCAAAGGTACCAGGCAGCATACCCGGATACCAGGATGCGCGTGCCGGGCAATGTTTTCTACAATGGTTACATGGCCACCAAGGAACTCCTCAGCGCAGTGGAGCGGGCCGGTTCGACCAACAACCATAAGGTCATCCGTGAACTTGAAGGTTTGAAGGTATCAGCCCATGACCGGATGCAGCATCACGATGCCTACATGAACCCGGCGACGCATCAGATGCAGCAGACAGTCTATCTTGCGACCGCAAACCAAGGCACTGAGGACCAGGATGACCTGTTCAGGATTCTGAGCCAGTCCGACCCGGAGGAAATCCGGGACGCTGGGGCGGACGCGGCCTGCATGATGGAGTCGCTCGACGATACTCCAACATTTGAAATGTAGGCCTTCATTTTGCCTCCGGTCCCTTGTTGACCATTACAGGGGATCGGAGGAGTATCATTCAGCGGATGGGATCCACTGCGTGAGAGGATTTCAACTGCTTGCCTGAACACTGGGATTTGGTCGAACCGCCCCAACATGTCACAAATCATCCCACACATCCTGAACGGATTGAGCCTCGGTCTGCTCTTTGCACTGATTGCACTTGGTTTCATGCTCATCGTCGGGGTCATGGAGCTCATCAACCTCGCCCATGGATCGCTGTTCGCACTGGGTGCGTATTTTGCAATGATGATCATCTCTCCGAACCTTGTTTGGACCGGTGCAGTCGGTGAATTCTGGCAGGCGGTTCCCCTGTCGCTCCGCTATGGTTTGGCCATTCTTGTCGCACCGGTGATGGTTGCTGTCGTTGGAATGGGCCTCGAATTCTGCATGCGCCGAACCTACGGAAAAAAAGCGGAATACGGTCTCCTCATGACATTCGGTGCGGCGTTGGTCATTGAGGAAGCAATTCGGCTCGTCTGGGGACCGTCGGAGCAGTACCTGCAGGTGCCACAGGCCATCTCAGGTGCCGTTCTGTTCGCCGGGCTGATCTACTCAAAGTACAAGCTCTTTGCTGCATTGTTTGCTGCTGGAGCCATTGTTCTGGTTTGGTTTTTCCTCGAACGCACCCCGTACGGTGCCATCATCAAGGCTGGCGCCCACGACAGCGAGATGGTCCGGGCACTCGGAATCAACCTGTCGAGGCTTCGCTTGTTGGTGTTCGGGCTGGGCGCGGGGCTTGCCGGCTTTGCCGGTATCGTGCTGACACCGATCTGGGGGCTGCGTCCGCATGTGGGAATCGACGCCGTCATTCCGGCCTTTCTCATCATTGTGCTCGGTGGCGTAGGCAGCTTCTGGGGCGCCGTTGCCGGTGGAATCTTGGTGGGATTGGCAGTCGGAATTACCGGCGCCTACGCCTCGGAGTGGTCATTGCTGTCGATGTATTTGCTCCTGATTGCAGTGGTTTCGGTGCGTGCGCGTGGCCTGCTTGGCAAAAAGAGTGCGTTGGAGGCGTAAGTCGATGGATGCACTCCAAGCCATTGTGGGCCGCTGGGTTTCGCGTGAGATGCTGCTGTTTCTGCTCGTGCTGGTTACTCTTCCGATCTGGATCGAGCCGTTCGGGCTGTACCAGTATCTGGGCGTTGAGATCGTGATCTGGATGATTTACGGATTCGGATTCAACTTGCTGCTTGGCTATTCTGGACTTCCCAGCTTTGGGCACGGCGCATTCTTCGGAATTGGCGCCTACGCTTTCGGGCTATTTCAGGTCCAAATCTTCGAAAATTTATTGTTGGGCATCATGGGTGCGGTCGCAGCTTCGTTTGTTGCCGGTGCAATTGTCGCGTGTTTCCTTAGTCATAGGCGCGGCATCTATTTTGCCCTTATGACCATCGCATTTGGACAGGTATTTTGGTTCATTGCAATCAAATGGCACGCCCTAACCGGCGGTGAGGACGGGTTGCTGAACATACCTCGTCCCGCCTTGGAAGTTGCTGTAACGTCGGTCGGCCTTGGTTCCAATGTTGCTCTTTTCTACTTCGCCCTTTCCGTGCTCGCGGTCGTAATCGTCGTTCTGTGGCGGCTCGTCCACTCACCGTTCGGCAAGGTGTTGCAGGCCATCCGGCAGAACGAAACGCGGGCGCGTTTTGTGGGCTACAATGTCTGGTTGTTCAAATGGGCCGCATTCTCGCTGTCTGCAGCCATTGCCGGGCTCGCCGGGTCGCTTTTCTCAATGGCACAGCAGAGCGCATACCCGGACGTCATGAGCCTGCACGCATCCGGCATTATTGTCATGATGACCCTGATCGGGGGCGGGTTCGTCAGCTTCTGGGGACCGGCAATCGGGGTGGCGGTTTACTTTCTCGCACGAGATGTTCTCGGCACCATGACCGAGACGTGGCTGCTGTGGTTCGGGCTGCTTTTCGTGCTTGTGGTATTGTTCAAGCCTGAGGGCATTGCGGGAGCTTGGCAGCAATATGTTGGCACCGGTTCTCACCGGAGGGTGGCAAGTTTGTTCCGGCTGGGACGGAAGTGAGAAATGGCCCTTTTCGAGGCACATGGCATCCATAAACGATTTGGGCATCAGGTGGTGCTTGAACAAATCAACCTGAGTTTCGAGTCAAACCAACTAAGTGGCGTCATTGGACCGAATGGTGCAGGAAAAACCACCTGTTTCAATGTGCTGACCGGCAGGTTCAAGCCTGACCGCGGCCAAGTACTGTTCGACGGTGAGGATATCACCGGACTTGCGCCGAACGGAATTGCCCGCAGGGGAATCTCGCGCTCCTTCCAGATCATGAGTCTGTTCGACGAGTACTCGGCGCTTGAGAATCTGTTGATTGCGTTGCCGGAGGTGCGAAAACGCGGTTTCAGCATGATGCGCAGACTGGATGCGGACAGCGAAGCCGCGGACCGGGCCTCATGCGTCCTCGCACGGGTTGGCCTTGCGGGGAGCGAGCATCGTCGCGCAGGTGACTTGGCATATGGCGAGCGCCGTTCGCTGGAGATCGGCGTGGCGCTGGCGGCCGAGCCGCGTTTGCTGCTTTTGGACGAACCCACATCGGGCCTCGGTGCCGATGCAACAGCGCGCCTTGCAGAATTGGTGCGGAGCCTCAAAAGTGACTATTCGATCGTTGTCATTGAGCATGACATGCGATTCCTGTTCGATCTTGCCGACACGATTTCGGTCATTCACTGGGGGCAGGTGATCGCCAGCGGCACACCCGAAGCCCTTCGCGAAAACAAGTGGGTCCGGCGTTCAATGCTTGGACGGGTCGAATGATTCTTGAAGTTTCGGACATCAAGACCTTCTACAACGAAACACAGGCCCTTTTTGGAGTTTCTTTGGAGATCAAACAGGGCGAAGTGGTGGCATTGTTGGGGCCAAACGGGGCAGGAAAGACAACAACACTGCGTTCAATACTGGGGTTGACGCCGGCTCGGAGCGGCTCAATCCGGTTTGATGGAAGCGACATCACCCACAGCGCAACCCATGAAATCTCCCGCCTCGGCATTGGTTGGGTGCCGGACGATCGCCGTATCTTTCCGACGCTGACGGTGGCACGAAACCTCGCGATTGCCCGCAAGCAAACAAGGTTTCGAACATGGTCGCTTAAGGAGATGTTTGGCATATTCTCTGCTCTTGAACACCTCATGGATCGGGAGTGCGAGAATCTTTCCGGTGGTGAGATGCAAATGGTTGCGATCAGCCGTGCACTTCTTGGCGCGCCGGGCCTCGTCCTGTTTGATGAACCCACCCAGGGGTTGGCACCAAAGGTGGCACAGGATGTAATGGCGACGGTCTCGCGCCTGAGGGACGCCAGTATCTCGGCTCTGGTTGTGGAACAGAACGCTGTCGTAGCACTGCAATCCAGCGACCGCGCCTACGTCATGGACCGCGGCCGGATCGTGCATCATGGTTTGGCGTGCGAATTGTTGGCTGACGACGAGCTCCGCGTCAGCCTGTTGGGGGTTTGAAGTTGTCGGTGCCGATTCTCGAAATCGAGGGGCTGGTCAAGCGCTACGCCACTGGACTGTTCCAGCAAAAGGAGACGTTTCGACTGGAGGCAGACCTCACATTCCATGACTCGACCATTGTCGGAATATTGGGGCCGAATGGATCAGGCAAAACAACGCTGTTCGAGTTGATCACGGGCTCCAACGTGCCGAGCGCAGGTAATGTGAGGGTCATGGGCCGGAACATTCACGACGTGAAGTATGCAGAGCGGGACCGGCTCGCGATCCATTACCACCAGTCGTACCAGGTTCGGCGCTACCGCCGGACCCGGCCATCGCTGCTCATGCAGGCTGCTGGCCACGATTACCCGATTGTGCACCTGTTCGACGAGCCGCAGTTCAATACGCAGGACGGGTATATCGGTTTCATGCTGGATTTCTTTCGCAAGTTGAGAGCTCAAGGACGGCTTGTATTCGTATGCCTGCACCCGAATGAGCCCTATCACTTGGAGTTGATGGAGGAGGTTTGCGAAAGATATGTCTTCGTGTTGGCCGGTCGGATCCGCGGGTTCCCGAATTTCGGTTCCATGCTGCAGGAACCTGATATCCGAACCTATCTTGGCAAGCTGGCACCGTCTGAAGCAGAGCATTTGCCATGAGTGCAGACCGGCTTTCGGTGGTAACCGGCGCGGCTGGCGTACTTGGCGCTGCGATTTCCCGGCGTCTTGTGACCGCAGGGCACCGGGTAATCATGATGGACATGGCCGCCGATCGGCTTGAAATGGAAGCCGGCCTGATCGGAGACGCGGTTTGGCCACTGGCAGTGGACGTTGCCGATCCCAAGGATGTGGAGCGCGCTTGTGCCACAATCTGCCACCGGCATGGCGATGCGGACACCCTCATCAACAACGCTGGGATCCTTTCCAATCACAAGATAGAGGGCACATCGCCAGAGGAGTGGCGGCAATTGTTGTCGGTTAACCTCGATAGTGCATTCTACCTCTCCCGCGCCCTGCTTCCTGCAATGCGGCGGCAAGGATTCGGTCGCGTGGTCAACATATGCTCCCTCGCAATGAAGACCGGCGGGCTGACCGCCGGCACCGCCTACACCGCATCCAAAGGGGGTCTTGGCGCCCTTACATTCTCCCTGGCGCGCGAAGTCGCAGCAGAAGGCGTTACCGTCAATGGCGTGGCACCGGCATATGTGCGAACACCAATGATCACCGAACATCTCACATGTGAGCAACGTCGCGAACTGGTTCGGCAAATTCCGGTCGGCCGCTTTTGCGAACCCGGCGAGGTCGCAGAACTGATAGCCTTTCTGGTGTCACAGCACGCCGGATTCATCACCGGTGAGATAATTGACGTCAACGGTGGGCTGCACTTGGACTAGGATGACCGTCAATCATGAAACCAATTTCCCCATCCATTAACGCGCCAGTCGAGTTGTCAAATCTCTTCAGCATGCGCAACAAGGTCGCTTTCATTCCTGGTGGCTATGGCGGCATCGGTGAGGCAGTGTCCTGGGCTTTGGCGCTGGCTGGTGCACACGTTACCGTGGGGGGCCGAAATGCGGGAAAGGCACAGAGCCTGGTCGATGATCTGTCCGAACATGGGCTTTCCGCCGAAAGCATCGTCTTGGACATGAAATCCGTTGCCTCCATCCGGGAAACGGTTGATCGCGTAGCCAGCCGTCACGGTCGCATTGATGTGCTTGTCAACTGCGTCGGGATCCAGCGCGAGGAGCCTCTGCTGGAGGTAACGGAGGATGCATATGACGAGGTTTATAGCGTCAATCTCAAGGCTGCGATGTTCTTGGCCCAGGCAGTCGCCCGTCACCAGATCGCGGCCGGATTGGGTGGTCGGCAGGTGCACCTGCTGTCAGTCCGCTCCCGTCTCGGACTGCGTAGCCGCGGCTATTCCGCCTACTGCAGCACCAAGGGCGGGATGGTGATGCTGGTAAGGCAGCATGCCATGGAGCTTGCCCAGCAAGGCATCACTGTCAATGGCGTGGCACCCACCTTTGTGCACACCGAATTGATCCGACATGTGATGGATAATCCACAATTTCGAAACAAGCTGTTGGAGCGCATTCCGTTGGGCCGAATTGCCGATCCCAAGGATGTTGTGGGACCGGTTATGTTCTTCTGTTCGGAAGCGTCTGGCTTCGTGACCGGACAGATCATGTATGTGGATGGCGGCATAACAGCCAGTCAGTGAAACAAGGTCAAGCGTGCAGGTATTCTCTGCGTTTCTTCCTCGGAACCCCTCCAAGCAACCAGAGCGCATCCATTGGGCATTCGGAGAGGGAGGGCATGCTTTTGCCCTCCCAAGACCACCTGCGCATGGGTGAAGTCGGATCGCGGCAATCGGAACGGCAGATCACATCCTTGCCCGGGCTGCAGGGCGCATGGTCAACGAGGTCAGGATTCAAGCCGGGACCTTAACATCACTGATCATGCCGGAAGCGGCCGCTTCCGGGGTCCGCCGTGCCATTGTGAATGGGTGCCCCAGAAGTATTTTCTGAGGGTCTGGCTGGGACGCATGTCCCTCCTCCTTGACGCGAAAGTCGCTTGGTGCAGGATCGCCAATTCCGGTTCATTCGTCACCAAGGAAATCGGCATCTGGTTGAACAAAGCCCGCAACTCATTGCCCGTGAATGTGCATCAACATGGGTAGAGATGTTTGCGAAACCCAGGTTGAAGCAACGGCATTCGGATCACGCGAACCACAGTTAATCGCAGAAACCGCTGCTATACAATCCGGAAGAGTTGCCTTGCGAACAAGCCCATGACTTGGTTGAGGTCGTTGCCGCGCCTCAGAATCCGCTGATCCATTCCAATGACGACATAGGTGTCCGATTCGTCGCCGGATGCCGGCCGCTTTTCAATTCGGTAAAGGGGCTGCTCGGCGGAATGACGAAACACTGAAAATACGGCGGCACGGGACATGTGTGAGATGCTGTAGTCGCGCCATTTTCCGGCGGCAACCATTCGGCTGTATGTGTTCAGAATTGCGCCAAGTTCGGACCGGTTGAAGCAAACCATCCTTGGGGCGCCACTCCCCAGTCGCTCTTTCCGGCGTTTTTGTTGCGCGGTGGACAGACGAATCGCCATAACATCATAATTGGCCATTGTTGTTGAATTGTGCAAGCCGTCTTCGTAATTGATCATGGTGCAGCGTTTTGCCGAAGGAGCGAGAGTCGCGGGAGCAGCTGTTCTCCACCGCCCTTGCTGTCAATGGACCGATTTCACGCAATGTGGAGGGAACAGGCAAACCCCTTCCGTCGAATGGAAAGCAGCATGAGAGATTTTCAGGTTCCCGGCAGGTCGCCGGCATATGCAACCAACGGAATGTGCGCCACCTCCCACCCGCTGGCTGCCCGCGCAGCGGTCCGATTGCTTGAGGACGGTGGCAATGCGGTTGATGCTGCGATTGCAGCTGCAGTGCTGCTTGGAATTTGTGAACCTCAGTCAACCGGAATCGGGGGTGATTGCTTCGTCCTGCTGAAGCCTGCAGGTGAAGACCGGATTGTGGCTTTGAACGGGTCCGGAAAGGCACCCCGGAAACTTTCGTCCGAGCATCTTCGCCGATTGGGGCATGACGCAGTGCCTACGCATGCCGCCGATGCGGTAACCGTTCCCGGTGCCATTGACGCCTTTTGCCGACTTTCAGCCGACTGGGGACGGCTGGGCATCGCATCAAGCCTTGAGCCGGCCATCAGATACGCAAGGGAGGGCGTGCCGGTGGCGCCGAGAGTTGCATTTGACTGGGGCCGGGCGGTTGAGATGCTTCAGGGGGATGCAAGGCGGTTCTATCTCAATGGAAGCCGGGCACCCGCTGCAGGGGAAATTTTCCGCGCACCCGGCCAGGCGGAAGTGCTGCAGAGGATTGCCCAGAATGGACGGAAGGCATTCTACGAAGGTGAGGTTGCCGAGGACATGGTTGACAGCCTCAGGCGTGCGGGTGGAGTGCATACCTTGGACGATTTTGCGGAAACCAACTGCGAATACGGCGACCCAATTGAGGGGACATATGGGGATTACTCGATTGTTGAGCATCCCCCGAACAGCCAGGGCGCGATTGCTCTACTCTTGGCGAACATCCTTTCATGCTTCGATCTCAAGTCGCTTGATCCGAACGGTGTCCAAAAAGCCCATATCGAAACCGAAGCGGCAAAGATTGCTCTGGATGCCCGGGACCGTTTCATCGGCGACGCGTCTTCAACCAACAGATTGGAATATTTGCTTGATTCCAAAACGGCATTGAGGTTGGCCGAACTGATAGATCCTGCGAAGACGATGCAATGCGTGCCGGTCAGGACCGAAGCGGTACACCGGGATACGGTTCTCCTTACCGTGGTCGACAGGGATTTGATGGCGGTCTCGATGATCTACTCGATTTTCCACAGTTTCGGATCCGGACTTGCGTCAAGCCGATTCGGCATAAATTTCCAAAACCGGGGTGCAGGGTTTTGTCTGACCGAAGGGCATCCCAACGAACTTTCCGGCGGCAAGAGGCCGCTGCACACCCTCATTCCGGCCATGCTCAGAAGGGATGGACGGGTGGTAATGCCCTTCGGTGTGATGGGCGGGCAGTATCAGGCGGTTGGCCATGCCCGCATTGTTTCAAGCATGGCGGACTATGGAATGAATCCGCAACAGGCGCTCGACAGCCCCCGCTGCTTTCCTGAGGACGGCGAACTGCAACTCGAAAGGGGCTACAGTGCGGAAGTCAGGCAAGGATTGGTGGAACTCGGCCACAAGGTTGTTGTGCCGGAGACTCCGCATGGCGGAGGCCAGGCAATCCTGATCGACCACGAAAGCGGTGTGCTGATGGGGGCATCGGATCAAAGAAAGGATGGCTGCGCACTGGGATATTGACACGCAGGGCCGGGTTCCGGCCACGAACACACTGCGGACGGCGGCAGGTGCAACCGACAAACCGGTTGAGCGCCATCCGGACGTCACGGCGCAACTGTGCAGCCGCCGAGGGTGAAAAAGGGGTGCCGTTGACGATTGATCCGCATGCAGGATTGGCGGTGCCGGCGAAGTTCACATGGTCCGTTTCGCTGAAATTCACCGGCAAGCGATCGGCCGGAACCGGCAACTGATCAATTCAAGTAGATGCCGAGTTCATATTTGCCGTTCTGGAGCTGACCAAAAAGCGACTCGACTTCCGGGTGGTCGACCGGCTCACCGGAATTGTCGACTATCAGATTCTGCTCGGACACATATGCAACATAATGCGCTTCTTCGTTTTCCGCGAGCAGGTGATAGAATGGCTGATCCTTGCTGGGACGGATCTCCTCCGGAATGGCCAGCCACCATTCTTCCGTATTGGAAAAAGAGGGATCTATGTCGAACACAACGCCTCGAAACGGGAAGCTTCGATGCTTCACAACTTGGCCAATGTCAAACTTTGCCGCTGTTTTTTCAATTTTCGACATGCGTTACGCCGCGCATTACGGTTGCTGATGGTCCCAGATTTATTGGTTGGGAAGACCGGTATCAAGTGGCGATGCAGGATTTCGTTCCGCCGGGGGTTTAAGCCACATCGGATTGACCGATGACGCATAATGCCGAAACTGTGTTCTGTTCAGTCGGTTTCGAACTCCATGCCGGGTTCCTGTGCCGCGACATAATTGCAGGGTTGGGAACGGCATGCTGTAACAATCAGCGGAACTGAATGTGAACAAGATGTCAACATTTCAAACTGTTGAAAAGTTCGATCAATGGGCTTGACGGGCGAGAGAATGGGAATTTTCTTGGTTGTCACGAATGAAGAAATGGAGGTTGGCATGAATGCCCGGGATTGGAATGACCCTTGGAAACCAGAAAAGCACATTCTGATCGTCGAAGACGACATGATTCAGAGGGAAAACCTCGTGAGCCTGCTCAGGGAATACTCGGCAGGCGGCGGGTTCGCTGTTGCCACAGTGCATGAAGCGGCGAACGGTGAAGACGCATTGAAAATCGCAGAATCCACCGAAGTCGATCTTGCAATTCTTGACGTTGTCCTCGCAGGCGGCGGGATGGATGGCCATGAGGCATGTGCAAAGCTGCGGGAGATGAACTTTCGGGGGCGGATCATCTTGCTCTCGGGTGAACGCAACACCGGCGATGACAAGGCCGATGGGATTGACCTCGGAGCTGACGACTACATGTCAAAACCGTTTTCAAGTCGGGAGATGAAAGCGCGAATCGAGAGCCAACTGCGTGCCGGTGAGAGTTCAAGCGATCCGCAACTTCGATTTGGCCCGTTCAGCCTCTTCACCGGCCGGAGGGAGATAGTTCTCGGGGATGGCCGCAAGGAATTGCTCACCGACAAGGAGGCGGGAATTCTCCACATGCTGTATCTTGCGAGGGGAAGGGTTGTCGGAAGGCAGGAGTTGCTGGAGCGCGTGTGGGGCTACAATTCACGCGTGAATACCCATACCCTGGAGACTCACATATACCGGGTCAGGCAAAAGATTGAACCGTTTCCGGCCAGTCCGCAATACGTCGTTTCCGATGAGGGTGGCTACAGGCTTGCATCGCATCCACCCGCAATCGCGGCTTAGGCCTTCCGGCGATGGTCACAAGGCGGCCCTTTCCGGGAGATTGCAAATGACAAGCCGTGCGCCCGCCTCCTCCTTGACCGATCGGTCGGTGCTCCCATAGATGCCTGCGGAGGTTGAGAGGTTGCCGAACGTGTCGAACAAGGTTCGAATTCTTGTTGTCGAGGACGACGTCATACAGCGCAGGGGTTTGGTAGAGCCACTGCTGCAGACCGGCGATTTCGACATTGAGGAAGCCGCCGACGGTGCGGGCGCACTGGAAGCCGTTGCCGAGCAACAGCCTGATGTCATCATTTTGGATGTTGAATTGGCGGGAAGTGTCAACGGGTTCGACGTTGCCCGGAAAATCGTAGGCGAGCGGCGCCCTTGCTCAATCATCATTCTGACCAATCGGGGTGAGGATGATGACATGGCTGAAGGCCTGAACGCCGGTGCGGTTACATATATCAGCAAGCCGGTCAAGTTGAGGGTGCTGTTGGCACAAATCAAATCTTTGGTGAATGCGGGCACCATTCAGAGGCAGAATGCAATCCTGATCGGTGAGTTTACGCTCTTTCCCGTAAGCAGAAAGCTGGTTGGGCGGAAGCGTGACAGCGGGGAAGAGGTCGAGATGCAATTGACCGACATGCAGGCCAGGGTGCTGCAACACTTGCATGTCAATCGGGAAGGTTTCGTGCCGGTTGAAAGATTGCTGACCGAAGTTTGGAATTATGCGCCGAATGTGGACACGCACACCGTGCAATCCCACATTCACCGAATTCGCGACATGCTGAGGTCAAATGGTTTCAGGGAAGAGTTGATTGAAACAAGACGCAATGCAGGTTACCGGCTTTCCGGATAGGGGTTGCGCTTGTTTGCATGATGGTGTGATTTCCGCCTCGCCGGAGAATCACGGCCGGCAACACTGACACTGCGGTGCGAACATTGACGGTCACTATTGCCACTTGGAACATCAACTCGGTCCGCCTGCGCGAAAATTTGGTTTGCCGGCTGCTTGAAGAGGAACAGCCGGACATCCTGTGTCTTCAGGAATTGAAATCGGTTGAGGAACTCGTCAGGACGGATGGATTTGCGCGGCTGGGCTACCGTCATTGCGTGCTGCGCGGTCAAAAGGCCTACAATGGCGTTGCGATAGTGTCCAGATTGCCGCTTGAGGATCTTGGGTCCCGCGATTTTCTTGGTCGCGGTGAAGCCCGCCATGTTGCGGCAAGGCTTGAGAACGGCATGGTGATCGAGAATTTCTATGTGCCGGCCGGTGGAGATGAGCCGGATCGAACGGTCAATCCGAAGTTCGGCGACAAACTGGATTTCGTCGGTGCCATGCGCGACTGGTCGCACAGGGATGCGCCAACTCGGACGGTACTTGTGGGGGACCTTAACATCGCACCCTTGGAGCATGACGTTTGGTCGCACCGTCAGTTGCTGAAAGTCGTCAGTCACACGCCGATTGAGACCGATTTGTTGAATTCGGTGATTGAGGCCGGAAATTGGACCGATGTGGTGCGTTCCGACATTCCGGAAGGCAAACTCTATTCCTGGTGGTCCTATCGGGCCCGCGACTGGAATGCGTCCGATCGCGGGCGCAGGCTTGATCACATTTGGGCCACTTCCGATCTTGTCGGGACCTTTCACTCATCAAGGATTCTGCGTGAAGTTCGCGGATGGGACCGACCATCCGATCACGTGCCGGTCTTTGCCTCATTCGACGGGTGAAAGAAGGGCTGTTCGACGAGGATCCGCCGATGCACAGGCATATTTGCCTGCCCCGGTCGGAATCTTGAGATCAATGCTGACGCGGGATCGTGTTCAGGTTGGAATTCGTGGATGAATTGGAATATCTTGCAATCAGCGGAAAGGGCGACAACGCATGCTTGGCTTCGGCAAAAAATCGGATGATGGGGTGATCAAACAGGGGTCGGAAGCGACCTTTGTTGAGGATGTGCTGGAAGCCAGCAAGGAACGTCCGGTCATTACGTATTTCAGTGCTGCATGGTGCGGACCCTGCAAGACCTTCGGTCCTGAACTGGAACGGTCGGTTTCGGCTGCGGCCGGAAAAGTTGCACTGGTCAAGTTCGACACCGAAGCGAACCCTCAACTGGCCGCGCAATTGCGCGTCCAGTCAATCCCGGCAGTGTTTGCTTTCGTGGACGGAAGACCCGTTGACATGTTCGTTGGGGCAAAGAGCGGATCGGAGTTGGCAGCATTCGTCAGGGAACTTGCAGGCAATTCGGCGAATGGCGGGGTTGACGCCGCCATTGAGCAGGCTGAAGCGCTTCTTGCGGAAGGGGCCGCCGTCGAAGCTGCTCAATATTTTTCCGCGGTGCTTTCCGAGGATCAGGAAAACGCGTCTGGATTCAGTGGGCTCGCCCGGGCGCATTTGGCTCTTGGCAATGTCGACAAGGCGGACGGACTGTTGAAATCGGTTCCCGAGTCCATCTGCGATCATAAGGATATCCAAGCGGCACGCGCTGCTGTCGATTTGGCGATGCAGGCCTCCGAGGCTGGCCCGGTGAAGACGTTGGAGGAACAGGTTCAGGCCAATCCAAGCGATCTGCAGGCCCGTTTCGACCTGTCAACGGCCAAGCTTGCCGCCAATGATGTTGAAGGTTCAATCGACGAATTGCTTGAACTCTTCCGGAGAGACCGGGAATGGCAGGACGGCGCGGCGCGCCAACAGCTGTTCAAGATATTTGAGTCCCTTAAACCGGGCGACCCGGCGGCGCTGCGGGGTCGCAGAAAGCTGTCCTCCATCATTTACCCGTGAAGGCGCCGTTGCGCGTGAATGCAAGGCATAATCGTGCTCGCGATGCTAGACCTGACCAAATTGCCCGAAACGATCCCGATTTTTCCGCTGTCTGGTGCAACTCTGTTCCCGCACTGCCTGCTGCCGCTGAACATATTCGAGCCAAGATATGTTGCGATGGTCAGCGACGCTCTTGAACAGGAATTGAGCCTGATTGGCATGGTTCAACCGGAGTCGCGATCGGGCGATGAGATCGAACTTTACGGCGTTGGATGTGCCGGACTTGTCTCGGGCTGCCGAAAGACCGATGATGGACGTTTTGAGATCATTCTTCTCGGCGTCTCCAGGTTCCGTCTCCAAACTGTTGCAAAGAGCGCTGCACCGTATTTGATGGCAACTGTGGACTGGTCCGATTTCAGTCAGGACATGCGGGTGGAGGACGACCCGCCGGAATTTGATCACGAGGGCTTCGGCAAGATCGTCAAGGAATTCTTCGCCTCAAGGGGAATTTCGGTAAAATTGAATCCGGTTGAGGGGCGGGGCGTTTTCTTTTTGGTTAATGAGATTTCGATGTCTGCGGATCTGGCACCCGAGGAAAAGCAGGCGCTGCTTGAAATTCCCCACCTTCAGGAACGATGCCGTGCGCTTGAATTCCTGTTAAGGATGGACATGAGCTGCGGAAAGGAAATGACGACCCAATGAAGGATCAGGAGGAAATTGACCGCCGGATGCTCGAATTTCTGGTTTGCCCGGTTACTCATGCAACACTGAGCTATGATCGGGATACGAACGAATTGGTATCCAATGCCGCACGTCTTGCCTTTCCCATTCGCAGGGGCATTCCGATAATGCTGGTCAACGAGGCACGCGAACTCGATTGAGTTTTGTCGGCGCAGTCGTACATTTCCTTCAAAGCGGTTTGCCGGAAATCAGCCTTGGTTGCATACCGGACATCCCCGCAGCCTCCCGGATCAGTGCCCGCCTCAGCCATGGCATGCCGTCGACGATACCCATCCCAAGGCTGCGCGCCGCCCGAAGCATGCCGTTGTCGCTGGAATAAATCCAGTTGAAGAAATCAGTTGCAGCTGCAAGGGATGCAGCGTCAATGCGTCGCCATTCCTGGTAGCGACGCAGCACATTGATGCTGCCGAAATCCTCTCCGCGCCGATGCGCCAAAACGATGATCTCGGTCAGCGCGGCAACATCCCGCAGCCCGAGATTTAGCCCCTGACCGGCGAGCGGATGCAGCCCATGCGCCGATTCGCCGACAAGTGTTGCCCGCGGTGCAGCGGTCCTTTCCGCCAACGAAAGGGAAAGCGGCCAGACAAATCGATCTCCGGCAAGCCGAAGCGCGCCAAGAAAATCTCCGAATCTGGGTCTGAGTTCGTGCATGAATTCCTCCTCCGGGAGGGACACAAGCCTGGATGCTTCGGAAGTGGATTCCGTCCACACGATTGACGACAGGGAACCGGGCATGGGCAGGATCGCAATCGGACCCGGAGGCATGAAGAACTGGTGCGCCGTTCCGCAATGCGGCCGTTCATGCGCAACAGCGCAGACAATTGCGGATTGCCCGTAATCTTTCTCGATTCGTGGTGGATCGATCCATCTTGCCACAGGGCCATTGCGGCCGTCGCAGCCGGCGACGGCGGTGGAAGAATATTCTTGTCCGGACGAAAGTGACAGGATCGCCTTCGACGATTCAATGCGGCATTTGGAGACAACCGATGGCGAGAATCGGACAATTCCCGGTTCGACTGCAGCAAGTTCGATCAATCCTTCAAGCAGGTAACGTCCCTCAATCATGCATCCAAACGAGTCCGTCTGGATTTCGCCGGCGTCAAGGTTCAGCGCGATGGGGCCGGCTCCCTCCCCCGCCCGCCCATCCGAAATGTGCACCGAGGTGATTTTCTGACCGCGGTCGCGCAGCAAATCGGCAAGTCCAATTGACTTGAGAAGGCTGCACGAGGACAGGGACAGGGCAAAGGCCCTGCCATCAACTCCGGATTTTTTCGGTGTGGCGGAAGGCATCCTGTCAAAAAGCAGAACCGACAACCCTTCCCGCGCCAGCGTCAATGCCAGTGAGGTTCCGACGATGCCTCCTCCGCTGATCGCTATGTCACCATCCATGACACCCCCGGATTTGGCTTCAATCCACTGCCGACAACCTGCAGAAGCAGGATGACGTGATGGGTGTGTCTGCGCGTGCGCGGGCGAGCACAAGTCGTTGCTCGATCTGTTTCGCCATGTCGCTGTGCCCCAACCTGGTCAGGCACTCATGGTATCCCGCGAGGCTCCAGATGTTGTCGGGATGTTGACAGGGCCGACTCAATTTTGTGTTGAGACCGAGATCGGTTCGGTATACTTCGCATGCCTCCTCAAGCCGCCCTCGCTCAATCAGCAGCGCCCCCAGTGCATGTCGGACCGGCTGCATCCAACCCCATGGTTCGTCGTAGGGCAGGTTATCTTCCATCTCGATCGCCCTTCGAAGCTCGGTGAAGGCCCTCTCGAATGATCCCTCCCGGTACAGGATCTCCCCCAACATCATCGCCTTGGCGATTGCAAGGATGTCCAGACAGGAATTGTTGAACAGACAGCGGCTTTCTGGCACAAATCTGACTGCATCCTCGAATGCTTCCGCTTCCCTGCGGGCAGCTTGAGAGTTGCTGAGGGAGGCATATGCAACTGTGCGCGCATAGAGCATCATTGCATTGGTGACACAATAAAGGTCGGTGTTTTCCGGAAGCGGCTGCTGCAGAATTTCCTGCCATCTTCCGAACCGGATCAACACATGTTGCTTGATCGGGATGAAAGCTTCGACCCAGTCTGCCATCGGTGGTGATTCCACGGCAAGCAACTCCTCCGGAAGCGTGGAAATCAGTTCCTCACTGGCGTTGATCGCCGTACGGCATTGACCCAAGAACATTGCTCCGTAGGCCTTGAAGTGGAGGTTGTGGCAGCGGTAGAGTGTGTAGAAGTTAAGTGCGCCTTTCTTTTCAAGATAGCGCCGGTCTGCCCTGACCGCTTCATTGTTCGATCTGACGACATTGACATAGTCGCCGCAGATTGAGTCGATATGGGTCGCCATATGCTGCAGGTGGCCGGAATCCGGAACCAGTCCCCTGAGGCTGTCGGCCGCATCCAGGGCCAATTCCGGGGTTTGGGACATTTCCATGAGATGTATGTACATGTGCAGGATGCCGGGATGCGGACTGTTTCCGCTTTCGGCGAGGCGGTTGGCTGCCTTTTCCAGTACATCGCGTGCCTCCAGCGTGTCTGCGCCGTCGGCGACTTCTCCGGTTTTGAGGTCCCAGAGAGCCCATGGCGTCCGGTTCATCAACGCCTCGGCGAATAGCGCCTCGATGTCCGTGTCCTCCGGATGTTCCTGGTGAACCCTGCGCATGGCAGCCGCGTATGCATCATTCCAAGGGGACATGTCGGCGGCCGGTTCCCTTGACGGATACCTGGCCCGCAATGCTTCAATCAGGTCGATCTCGGCATTCGTGCACCCACCCGATTTAACGGATGCAATCTTCACGGAATCGTAGGCTTGAGCCAACGAAACTGCCGCATCCCGCTCATCGAACGCATCCCAAGGTTTGTTGTAGTTCGGACCGAGCGCATACGAAATGCCCCAATGGGCCATGGCACATTCCGGGTCCGCTTCGGTTGCCCTTCTGAAACAGGAAACCGCCTCTTCGTGATTAAATCCATAGGTCCAGGCAAGGCCGCGGTCAAACCATGTCTGTGCCTCCTCGACGCCTGTTGTGATTGAGCGTCGAACGGACCCCAGATCAAATTCGTAATCCATGTTGCCCATCATCGAATCATGCGGATCCGGCGAACCATTGCCGCTGTTTGAAATCGAGTGATTTTTGAATGGATGGAAGATTGGTTGCAAGAGGGAATTCAGTTTGCCCATTCTTGGGACGGATCACCCTGATTTGATTGCCCGCCAGTGCAGACTTGAGTCGCCGGTCCGGCAATTTCGGGATTGTCGGGCATCAATTCGTTCCGTACCAGATCGCAATATGGACAAGGGGACCAAGGCATGAACGAGATTTGGACTGGAATGGGTGCCTGCCGGCTGGGAAGACTGATCGGCCAGGGTGAAGTCAACCCGATTGAGCTTCTTGAGTCGTTCCTGGAGGGTATCGGGAATTTCCCGGAAGCCGACGAAATCTATGTGCGGGTAACGGCGGATCGTGCATATGCCGAGGCGGAGGCGGCGGCGCGCCGCGCCGCTGCGGGGCGCCGAATTTCGATACTGGACGGCGTCCCGATCTCATGGAAGGACCTGTTCGATACCGCGGGCATCGGCACCGAGGCCGGCTCGCTGCTTCTCAAGGGAAGAACCCCGGCTCGGGACGCAGAGGTGTTGCAACGCGCCTCGGCACTCGGACTGGTTTGCCTTGGCAAAACGCATCTCAGCGAACTGGCCTTTTCCGGCTTGGGTTTGAATCCCATGGCCGGAACCCCGCATTGCGTGAACGACCGAAATGCGGTTGCCGGCGGGTCGTCCTCCGGTGCCGCTGCATCGGTTGCATTCGATCTGGCGGCTGCGGCTATCGGTTCGGACACCGGCGGGTCGGTTCGGGTTCCAGCGGCCTTCAATGATCTCGTTGGGTTGAAAACCACGTCAGGGCTGCTTCCCCTGACGGGGGTTGTGCCGCTCTGCAGGCGGTTTGACACTGTTGGGCCAATTGCCCGGAACGTTGAGGATGCAGGCGCGGTTCTGGCCGCCCTGTGCGGAAACGGCCAAATGCCGGATCTTGCGGGAAGCCGGATCGACAGATTGAGCTTCCTGGTGCTGGAAAATGCACTGGAAGGGGTTCGAGACAGGCCAATGCAGGGTTTCAAAAGGGCGGTGGATTTGATCCGCGGCGCAGGTGCCAAAGTTGAAGAACGATCGGTTGGCGCAATCGCTGAGGCTTGGCCCCTGTCCGCGTGCCTCTACTGTGTCGAGGCCGCAGGTGAGTGGATTGATGTCATCGAGGCCAATCCCGAATTGATGTTCAGTGAAGTCCGCAAGCGGTTCACCGCCGGCTTGGCCTTTTCCGGCACGGAATATGTCAAGGCCTGGAGTCGGTTGGACGAACTCAGGGAAGAGTACCGGCTGGCGGTTTCCGGATTCGATGCTGTTCTGGCCCCGACATGCCCAATATTGCCACCGAACAGGAAATTGATTCTTGAGGACAGCGATCACCACACAACCGAGAATCTGCTGGCGCTGCGCAATACCCGCATCGCCAATCTGATGGAGGTTCCTGCACTGACCCTGCCAACAGGATTGCCATCGACTGGAATTATGCTGCTTGGGCGTCCGTTTGACGAAGCAGGTATCCTGAAGACGGGATTGGAGGTTGAAAAGGCCTTGGGATAAGGCAGCCAATTCACGGAAGTTGCACAGTCCGGACCGGTTTCGGGGAAACTGCATTCGTGAGACTTTACCTGCCGGAGGAATTTTTATATGCTGTGAGCGAACGGGGCGAAACGATCCCGATTTTTGAGGCAGAACATGAGTTTCCCAGAGCGGTTTTCAGTGCTGCCGGAATATCCGTTCGCGCGACTGAACGGATTATTGCGGAAGAGACGGCCCGGAGGTGAGGTCATTGACCTTTCTGTCGGTAATCCGCGACACGCGTTTCCCGACTGGATTTCCGAGGCGATAGCCGATGAAAGTGCCGGGCTTGGGACCTATCCCCCCACCATGGGAACCCCGGAACTGTTGTGTGCAATATCCGGATGGATTGAACGGCGCTATTCGGTTGACGTAAATCCCGATCGGGAAATTTTGATACTCAATGGAACAAGAGAGGGGCTTTTCAACGCGTGTCTCTGGCTTGTTCCCGAATCTGAAAATGGTCAGGTTCCGTGCGTTCTCATTCCCAATCCGTTCTACCAGGTTTATGCCGGCGGTGTCGTTGCTGCGGGAGCAGAACCGGTCTACGTGCCGGCGGTGAAGGAAACGGGATACCTGCCCGACTATGCATCGCTGTCGCAGGACATTCTTGACCGCACATCACTTGCCTTTTTGTGTTCTCCCTCGAATCCGCAGGGCGCAGTCGCGTCAGCGGAGTATTTGGCGCAGCTTTTGAGCCTGGCCGAGCATCACGGTTTTCGAATTCTTGCCGACGAGTGCTATTCGGAGATTTACCGAACCGTTCCACCGCCGGGAATTCTCGAAGTCGCTGCGGCGCACAAGGTCAAACGCGAAAGTGTTGTGGCGTTTCATTCGTTGTCCAAGCGGTCGAACCTTCCCGGTCTGCGATCGGGGTTTCTGGTGTCCGGCCGCAAAACCGTGAAGTGGATGAAGACACTGCGGGAATACTCGGCACCGTCAATGCCGGGACCATTGCAGAAGGCGTCGGCCCTGGCATGGGGTGACGAATTGCATGTTGAAGAGAACAGGCTGCGATACTGCCGGAAATTTGATGTTGCGGACCGGATTTTCGGAGATTTGGAGGGATACCGCAGCCCCGAGGGCGGTTTCTTTCTCTGGTTGAGTGTCGGCAACGGCGAGTCGGCGGCACTGAAACTATGGTCCGATTACGGCGTTCGCGTCCTCCCCGGTGAGTATCTTGGTCGGGAGGTAAACGGAAGTAATCCCGGTCGAGGTTACATCCGGGTTGCACTCGTTGCCGACGAACCCGAACTGGAAGCGGGCCTCGGGAAAATTAGGAAATTCATAGGCGAACAAGGAGCAGTTGTGTCATGACGTATGAGGCAAGACAACGCAGCCCGTTGGTTGACAGTCATTCGCGAACCATAATCGAACAACGAAGCAAGGAGGTCCTGGGGGTCGCAATGCTGGCCGCAAGTGTTGCCGCCGCAGCCATGTTGGGAACCTATTCGGCAACGGACCCCGGTCTTTTCACTGCCAACGACAATCCCATCCAGAATCTTCTGGGTGAAACCGGAGCCGCCATCGCCAGCCCGCTCATGCTGGTTATTGGTCTCAGTTCTTGGGGTTTTGTGGTGTTTCTCGCCGTTTGGGCCTTTCGTTTCATGTCGCATTCCGGTGATGACCGATTCCTGAGCAGGCTGGTTTTCCTGCCGTTTCTTATTGTTGCATTGACGATTCATCTGACTTGCCTCACGCCGCATGAGAATTGGCCTCACGAATTCGGGGTCGGCGGGATGTTCGGTGAAACCGCTCTCGGCATCATAGTTTACTCCTGGCCGTCCGGCGTTCAGCAGGGGGAGGCGTTGTCGGCCTACATTTCGGCAGCGGCGGTTGCCCTGTTTGCGTTCCTGGCCCTGGGCGTGACACTTGAGGAGTTGGCGAGCTTGCCGCGCTCCCTTTCCAAACAGGGCCGGATGGCCGGGAGAATTGCATCGGCCGCCAAGGCGCAGCAGCCGACTGGCGAATCCCTGCCGGGATCGGTTCTCGGTGCCTTCTCGCGGTTGCGGGTGGATCGAAAAAGCGCCTCCGAGGCGGCCGAACAGGCTGCGGAAGCTGTCGCTGTGCATCGTCAGGATGAATCCGGGGATGACGTGGCGAGCGATCCCGAGTCCGGCGGAAACACCCGCGGAATTTGGCGTTTTCCTGCATTCACGGGCCGAGTACGCAAAATTGAATTGGAAATGTTCAACAAAGATCGCAGTCCAAAGACTGTCAGGGGAGTTTCCGAGCCGCCGATAACCCGGAACGAGGAAGTTCAGAACAGGGATGTGGCTGTGGATCACGATGCGACGGCAATTTCTCCGCCCCCCGCACGCAAACGGGCCGCCCCCAAACAAAAGCCGAAAGTGCGGCCGGTCCGCCAGCAGGCTGCGGAGGACACCGCAGCCGGTGCCTACATTCAGCCGCCGATTACGCTGCTGCAGCCGCCGCCCGAAACGCGCCTTGAGCAGGTCGGATACAGTGTGCTGCAAGACAATGCCGCCCGGCTGAGGGCAGTGCTGGAGGATTATGGCGTCAACGGCACAATTGATGCCGTCCGTCCGGGTCCGGTGGTAACACTTTATGAACTGTTGCCGGAACCGGGGCTCAAGGCAAGCCGGGTCATGGGGCTCTCAGATGACATTGCCCGCAACATGTCGGCAATCTCCGCCCGAATTTCCACGGTTCCGGGAAAGCAGATCATCGGAATTGAACTTCCGAACCAGCACAGGGAGACCGTCTATCTGCGCGAACTGCTCGCCGACTCGAGTTTCACGGATTCGAACCATGACCTGCCGATTGCGCTGGGCAAGGACATTGGCGGGCAACCGAGAATCGTTGATATGGCCTCCATGCCGCACCTGCTTATCGCCGGAACGACGGGATCGGGAAAATCGGTTGCCATCAACACCATGATACTGAGCCTGCTCTACCGGCAGTCCCCCGAGGATTGCCGAATGATCATGATCGACCCGAAGATGCTTGAACTGAGTGTCTATGACGGTATTCCGCACTTGATGTCACCGGTGGTAACCGACCCGAAACAGGCGGTCTTTGTCCTGAAATGGGTCGTTGCGGAGATGGAAAGCCGTTACCGAAAGATGTCAAAGATGGGTGTGCGCAAGCTGAGCACCTACAATGAGCGGGTGCGTGAAGCCATTGCGAACGGCCAGAAATTCACCCGGAGGGTTCAAACCGGATTCGATGACACCACCGGAGAGCCGGTTTATGTCGAAGAGGTCAATGAACCCGAAACCATGCCATACATCGTGATCGTCGTCGACGAAATGGCGGATCTCATGATGGCCGCGGGCAAGGAGATTGAGGCGTGCATCCAGAGGTTGGCACAGATGGCCAGGGCCTCGGGAATCCATGTGGTCCTGGCCACACAGCGCCCGTCAGTCGATGTCATTACCGGTACGATCAAGGCCAACATACCGACAAGGGCATCCTTTCAGGTCGCTTCCAAGATCGACAGCCGCACCGTCCTGGGCGAGCAGGGTGCCGAGCAACTGCTCGGAAGTGGCGACATGCTGATGATGGAGGGTGGCAGCAAGATCACTCGCGTGCATGGTCCGTTCGTTGACGATTCCGAGGTCGAACACATCGTGAGCCACCTCAAGGAGCAGGGTCCGCCGGATTATCATCCTGAAATCATTAATGGCCCCGACGAGGCCAGGGAAAACAGCATTGATCTGGTGTTGGGACTTGCCGGAAACTCTTCCTCTGAGGACCAGCAGTATGATATGGCGGTGCAAATCATCAGAAAAGATCGCAAATGCTCGACCTCATATGTGCAGAGGAAGCTGGGAATCGGCTACAACAAGGCAGCCCGCCTCGTCGAGAGAATGGAGGAGGAGGGGTTGGTAAGTGCTCCCAATCATGTGGGCAAACGGGATATCCTCGTTCCCGAATAGGCGGGCGTTGGGGAACCGGCGCTGCAGGGCTGGCACGTGCGGTTCTGTTCTCGCTTCTGCTCGGCGGGGCGGTGGCGGTTCAGTCCGGACAAGCCAGCGAGGAAGACACAGCCGAACCTGCCGGGACGAATTCAGTAACGGTTGAATCGCTTTCGGATTACCTGAATGGCCTTTCGACAGCTTGGGCAAGGTTCACCCAGATCAATTCCGACGGCTCGCTGTCACGGGGAACTCTGGTGGTTAAACGGCCTTGGCGCGCTCGACTTGAATACGATCCGCCGGACTCCGGCCTGATTGTCGCCGGCAGCCGGCGGATTGCCATCTTCGATCGGAAGTCAAATTCCGGCCCTGAAATTTATCCGCTTCGCAAAACGCCGCTCCATCTCCTGTTGAGGGATTCGATCGACCTCACTGATGAGCGATTGTCTGCCAGTTTTACAACCGGTCCGGATCACAGCGAACTCCAACTGAAGAGTCCGTCCGAGAACGATTCCGGCAGGCTGATCCTGAGTTTCAGAAACCATCCGCTTCAATTGGACGGTTGGACATTTGTCGACGAGTTCGGCAACCGGACACATGTCAAGTTCGATGCTCTCGGCACCGGAATAGATCCCAGCCCGGCATTGTTCGACATCGAACGCGAAACCAGCCTGCAGGAGAGCAGTCAGTGACTGGGGTCAAACCCTGCAGCCTCTGAGTTGCCTTTCGTAGAGCTTGGCTTGACCCGCCACCTTGTCGGCCACATTCACCAGCCAGGATTTCTTCAGATAGCTCCGATTTCCGAACCCGGTGTGGCCTTCGTGATACGCCAAATACTGGTTTCGGGCATCCGACTTGCTGATTCCATACTTCTCGGTCGTGATGTCAGTGTACCAACCGATGAACTCAACGGAATCCCGGAAGTTGGAACGGCTGGCGCCACTGCGGCCAGTTTTCTGCTTGTACCAGTCCCAAGTTCCGTCAATCACTTGGGCATATCCGTATGCGGACGATTGCCTGCCGGTTGGAATGACCTTCAGGAAGTAGGTTCGCGGTGTTTTGGCCCGCTGCTCAAACTTGCTTTCCTGCCATAAGACAGCCATCTGCACGGATACCGGCAAACCATAGCTTCTTTCCACATTGCGCATATGGATGTGCCATTTTGGTCTTTCCCGGGTGATGGAGCATGCGTCATTCAAATCTGACGGTGGACCGAAGTCGACGAAAGAACATCCCGCAAGCAGGATTACCAATAGTAGTTTTCTCAACGTAACTGCCCGTTTCGTTGTTGTTGTTTTTTTGCCTCGAACCAATCCTACAGGAAATCCGGCAATTTCGACAAGCAAAATTTCCTGCTCCCTGATGCTCACCAATTCCGGAACGCCGGGCTGCCCGGCCATGCAGGCATTCTTTGACGTTGTATGGTGTAAGGTCTAAGTCAATTCGGTAAAGGCACCGTTTCCGGCTCCGCGTGCGAGGAATTGACGTGAATCAGGAATTCAAACCCGACATTGCCGAACTTCTTCAACGGGCATCGAATGACCTGCGCATAGGGATTCCGGTTGCGGTTTTGGAGGGTGGCTCCGGAATTCTTGCATTGTCCGTCGAGACAGCGTCAGACCAAAGGCTGCTGAGTGCCGCCCAATGCGATGGTGCCGTGCTGGCGTTGACTGCAAGGCGCGCGGCAACCCTGAAGTCGCGGATCTATGACGGAGACATGGCTCGCATCAGGATTCCGGCGAATGCAGCGCCGCAGCTTCTGCGTTCACTGGCGGATCCGTCAACCGATCTGTGGAATCCGCTGAAGGGGCCGCTGGAATCGGTACGGAACGGTCCGGCGGGTGCGTGCAGGCGCGCAATTGAATTGGCTCGCAGTGCCCGGCTGCTGCCGGCGGTTGTCGCCGTGCCGGTTCAGAATGCAGAGGCGGTGGCGGAGGCCAACCGGTTGGTTTGCCTGGGACAGGAGTTGTGGGAGGAAATGCCGTCTTCCCCCCGGCATTTGGAACGGCTGATTTCGGCGCAATTGCCCTTGCCGGTGTCCGAGGACGCCCGGATTCATGTGTTCCGAACCGAGGGTGCAACTGAAGAACATTGTGCAATTGAAATCGGTGTGCCGTCCAGGGACAGGCCAGTGCTGGCACGCATGCATTCGGCCTGTTTCACGGGTGATGTCCTTGAATCGCTCAAATGCGATTGCGGCAACCAACTCCGGTCGGCCTTGGAGATCATCTCCGGAGAAGGGAACGGAATCCTGCTCTATCTCAATCAGGAAGGGCGCGGGATCGGATTGACCAACAAGATCAGGGCATATTCCCTGCAGGACCAGGGGTTTGATACGGTGGAGGCCAATCACCGGCTTGGTTTCGAAGATGACGAACGTGATTTTCGGGCCGGCGCCGACATGCTCCGGCAACTGGGTTTTTCCGGCGTCAGGCTGATGACCAACAACCCGGCCAAATTGATGATGCTCGAGTCGCAGGGCATCAATGTTGTCGAACGTGTGCCGTTGCTCGCCGGTCGAACGTGCCACAATGAAGCGTATCTTGCGACCAAAGCGTCGAAAAGCGGTCACATTCTTTGAACCGGAATCCCGACAGCATTGTCGTTACCAAAAGAGGGGCCCGGTTCCGTGGCAGGGAGTTGTGCTGCTCAGTCGGCCGCAACGGCATAACCACCCGGAAACGGGAAGGCGACGGAGCCACGCCCGCCGGGGTTTTCCGTTTGCTCAGTGTGCTCTACCGGCCAGACCGGATTGGAGTTGCCGGCCTTGCCGGCGCGATGCCGATACTCGGATCTGACATCTGGTCGGACGATCCACTTGATCCTGAATACAACCATTTGACGCACTCAATCGGAATCCGTCGCTTCAGCCATGAGCGGTTGAGGCGCCCGGACGGACAGTATGATCTTGTCGTTCCGATCGACCACAATTGGCCATGTGCGGTCCCAAACGGAGGCTCAGCCATATTCATGCACATCTGGAGGAAACCGCGACATCCGACTGCCGGCTGTATCGCATTTTCCAGGGATGACCTGATTTGGATCGTACAGCGGCTAAATGAACGAACCCGCCTGATCGTCAGAGCGTTCTGACAACCGGCTCGACCCGCCTACCCCCTGTTTCCAGCCAAAGATTGGGGTCTCTCACCGAACACTGCAGTTCCGATTCTCACATGGGTTGCCCCAAGTGCGATCGCAGTTTCAAAATCTCCGCTCATCCCCATGCTCAATTTGTTCAAACCGTTCCGTTCCGCAAGATTTGCCAACAGGCCAAAATGCAGCGCTGCCTCCTCACCGACCGGCGGAATGCACATGAGTCCAACCACGGGAAGCTCCAATTGCCGGGTGGTGGAGACAAGCCGGTCAAGGTCATCAGGAATGACGCCGGATTTCTGAGCTTCCTCGCCGGTGTTGACCTGAATGAACAGGTCAGGGCATTGGCCAATCTCCTGGGCGACATCGGCAATCCTTCGGGCCAGCTTGGGTCGATCCAAGGAATGGATGCAGCGGAAGAGTTTCATCGCCTGCCGCACCTTGTTGGACTGCAGTGGACCAACGAGATGCAAGGAGACGCCGGGGTGCGAATCCATGAGTTCCGGCCATTTGGATGCCGCCTCCTGAACGCGGTTTTCCCCGAACTGGGTATGCCCACTGCCAAGAACGGCACGGATTCGCCCAACGGGCTGAAGTTTTGAGATCGCCAGCAAGCAGGTGCTTCCCTGCTCCCTTCCGGCATCCTTTTCGGCCTTCCGGATGCGACGATCCATTTCGGCAAGTGACATGCTGAACTTCCACTATCCAAGGTTGCGCTGCGGCAAGGGTGCCGGCAGCAATGTCCTGATCCACCCGGTGCGATCAAGGAATTCGACCCCGCTGGGCAATCTCGTGCCGGCACCGGATCCTTGCCAGTTATCCAAATTGCAGTATCCGGTCGCCCAGCGGCTGTGTCGGCCGGAAGTTGTTCGGGAATATTGAGGCAAAACGCGCAATCTGCCCGGCGGACATTGAAAGTGGCTCGCCAAGAATGATCCAGGCAACACCCTCAGTGCATGGTGGCGTTGTAAGGGATCCAGGATATCTCCATGACAAGTGACTTCGGGGAAGCAGGGAAGAAAGGTCGAAGTTACCTGCGACGACACGCCGCTGGCCCGGGAAATTCTTCCATATGGGTTCCAGCGCAACGTGTTCCGGACCTTCCCTGAACAGCACTCCCACCACGGCGAGTGAGCCGTCTTTGCCTTCGTGCACAAGATGCAACTCCAGCGGCAGCCGGGATCCTTCAACCAAATGTTCACTTCCGTGGTGGAAATGGAATTGCCGGAGTTCATGGTAAACCCCATCAAGAACAATACCGTGTTTCGATTCCAGGTTGAATTGGATCGTGCGCCCGGTGTTTTCCACAGAAAGGCGGGCGGGGCCGTAATCATATTCCACTGGAGCAAGTTCGCTGTTCCGCCAGTTGATCAGGTCAATTGGCGATTGTTCGCCTCCGGTGTCACAGCAGCTGAATTCCGGGCGAAGGCTGCCCCAATTGTTGGGACCGTTTTGGGTTCCGTAGCCCCAGCATGGAGCAAAGCTCCCATGCCCCGAAGGTTGCGCGTGCTTAGCATGGTCGGGCATCATGATCCTCTTGGCAGTTTGCCGTTGCTCGATGCCACTTTCCCTGGCAATCACGATCGGCGGGTGGTTGGTTTGCGCTGGCAGTTCCAGCCGGTTTAAGTCCAGATGGGTTCTGAGCATTGTGATTGCAAATCGATCAGGCTGATGGAAGTGCAATTGTTTTTCCGGAATGAACATTTCATGGCGCAGGCAACGAACAGGGCCATGCTCTGCCAGCCGTTTGGTCTCCGTCTTGATCTCCAGACCGTTCAAACGTGGTTGAGAACAACTTGTGCAGACCATCCGAAGTCAGTAATGGAATCGCCGAATGTAATCCGGGGATCATCAATGTTGTTCATGCGCAATTTGCGGCTTGGTGCAGTTTTGGCAGTGCTCTCCGCTGCGTTGTTTGCATGTTCCGGCAACAATGAGGCGCAGGAGCCGGTTCAGCGGGAGGCGGAGACAAGGGAAACCATCTGGTCACTGTTTCAGAACAGAGAGAGTCCGGCAACCACGGTTCGCGTCAACAAATACGTTTGGAACGCTGCATTCGAGGTCTTGGATTTCCTTCCGATTGAGACGGTTGATCCGTTTACGGGGGTCATAGTTACAGGTTGGGGCACGGCACCCGGCAGCAACACGTCATACAAGGCGACCATACTTGTGTCCGACCCTGCACTTGACGTTCGGGCACTGCGCGTGTCGCTCATGACCAGAAGCGGCCCCGCCGACGCGGCGACCGTTACCGCCGTAGAGGATGCGATACTGACCCGCGCCAGGCAACTCAGGCTGGCGGCAGCCAAATAAATTCGGTGCCGGGCGCCGCATTTCCGGGTCGGAACAACTGGGGTGCCAACACCGATGAAAGTTCGCGATTTTCGGGAAATTGAGCGCGCTTGGCAGCAGGCGTGGGACAAGGCCGGCGTGTTCACTGCAGAACGGGATGACAACCGTCCCAAATACTATGTCCTGGAGATGTTCCCCTATCCTTCCGGCAAAATTCACATGGGTCATGTCCGGAACTACACCATGGGTGATGTCATCGCCCGCTATCGAATGGCATGCGGCTACAATGTTCTTCATCCCATGGGTTGGGATGCGTTCGGAATGCCGGCCGAGAACGCGGCCATGGAGAATGGCATACACCCCGGAGCGTGGACGCGCCGAAACATTGAGGACATGCGGAACCAGTTGAAGCCGTTGGGACTCTCGATCGATTGGAGCCGGGAATTTGCCACCTGCGATCCGGAATATTACGGTCAGCAGCAAGCCATGTTCATTGAGATGCTCGAAATGGGTTTGGTGTGCCGAAAGAGCGCCTTGGTTAACTGGGATCCGGTGGACATGACCGTTCTGGCCAATGAACAGGTCGTGGATGGGAAGGGATGGCGTTCGGGGGCGGAGGTTGAACGGCGCACCCTTACACAATGGTTCTTCAGAATAAGTGAATTCTCGGAAGAACTGCTTGCGGCAATAGACGGGCTTGACGGATGGCCCGAAAAGGTCCGGCTGATGCAAAGAAACTGGATCGGGAAATCACGGGGTCTTGAAATCGACTTCGACATTGTTGCCGGGGCAGGCAAACAGAAAAGCATCAAGGTTTACACAACGCGACCGGACACGCTCCACGGCGCAAATTTTGTTGCGATTTCGGCCGATCATCCGCTGGCGGGGGTACTGGCGGAATCGAGTGCCGAGATTGCGGCATATCTCGACGAATGTCGTCGAACCGCGGTTTCGGAGGCTGCACTGGAGGCAATCGAAAAAACCGGAATCGACACCGGTTTGAAAGTCAGGCATCCGCTGTTGCCTGATGAAGCGCTGCCTGTCTGGATCGCAAATTTCATTCTCCACGACTACGGGACAGGCGCAATTTTCGGTTGTCCGGCACATGATCAGAGGGATTTGGATTTCTCACGGAAATACGGGCTGCCGGTCATTGACGTGTTTGTGGCGCCGGAATCCTGCAAAGTTGTGGAGGACATTGCTTTCGTTCCGCCAAAGAATGTCAAGGTCAGGTATCTCAGAAGGGTTGCAGGAGAGGAGATACAGACAGGCGAAGAAGCCGTGAATGCGGCGATCGATCGCTGCGAGCGCGCCGGGCTGGGCAGGGGCGTCGTCCGCTACCGGCTAAGGGATTGGGGAATTAGCAGACAGAGATATTGGGGTTGCCCAATTCCGGCCGTTCATTGCGAAGCTTGCGGAACGGTTCCCGAGAAAAAGGAGAATCTGCCTGTTGTCCTTCCCCAGGATGTAAGTTTCGAACAGCCCGGCAACCCTCTTGACAGGCATGCCGAATGGAAGTCCGTGCCCTGCCCGAAGTGTGGTCGCCCGGCGGAGCGCGAAACCGAAACCATGGACACATTCGTCGACAGCTCCTGGTATTTTGCGCGGTTCACGGCACCACATGCCAAAACGCCGACCTCAATGGAGGATGCGGAATACTGGATGAATGTCGATCAGTATATTGGCGGAGTTGAGCACGCGATCCTGCACCTTCTCTATTCCAGGTTCTTTGCTCGGGCCATGAACATAATCGGTCATCTGCCGAAAAAGGCGATTGAGCCCTTTGATGCCATGTTCACGCAGGGCATGGTAACCCATGAGATATACATGACGCGGGATGCCAAGGGCCGACCTCTCCACCATTTTCCCGACGAGGTTGAGTTTTCCGATGATGGAGCCATGCTGAAATCAACCGGTGAGCCGGTCGAGGTCATTCCTTCAGCAAAAATGGCCAAATCGAAAAAGAACGTGATCAATCCATTGGATTTGATCGACCGGTTCGGTGCCGATACGGCGAGATGGTACATCATTTCCGATTCTCCGCCGGAGCGCGATGTTGAATGGACCAACGCCGGTGTTGAAGCTGCTTCGAAGCACTTGCAGCGCATGCAAAGAATGGCTGCTGAATTTGCCGATGATCAGCGGTCAGGGGATGAAGCGGCGGATGCAGCCCTGCTGGCGGCTACGCATCGGACCATCAGTGAAGTTACAAGCGGAATTGACAGGTTCGCCTTCAACAAATCCGTGGCCGAACTCTACAAGTTGGTGAATTTCATTGCCCGCTCGGAAGCGGGGGGAGAGTCAAAAAGGGATGCCTTTCGGGTGGTGGCTCGGCTGATGGCGCCGATAACCCCGCATCTGGCTGAAGAGATTTGGAGCATGCTGGGATGCAATGGGTTTGTCGCGGATGCGGGATGGCCAGAGGCGAACCCCGACCTGCTTCAGGACGAACTGGTTACCATGCCGATACAGGTTAACGGCAAACGAAGATCGGAAATCCAAGTCCCGCGCGGCACGGCAGGGGACGAGATCAAGAGACTGGTGCTTGAGGATGCGGCCGTGGCCAGATACCTTGCGGGATCCCAACCGAGGAAACTCATTGTGGTGCCGGAGCGTATCGTGAATGTTGTATTTTAGCCGAAGAGGCGCACTTGCCCTGCTCGCCGGATTGGCCGCTGGCGGGTGCAGGTTTGAACCGGCCTTGCGCAGTGGACAATCTGCGGCAATTCTGGCTGGTCAATTCAGCGTTTCCGTTCCGGGCGATCGAATCGCCTTCCTTTTGGAGGAAAGTCTGCTGCAGCGGCTGGGAAATTCCGGTGGCATCCCCAGTTACATGATGCAGGTTGCCCTTGAGGTCAGCGAAGGCAAGGGAGCGGCCACCGGGTCGGGAGGTGTGGATCGCCTTTTGCTGTCCGGAGCAGCCGAATTCACTGTAAGCGATGCCGATGATGTTCGGTTGGCCGATGGTGCGGTCAAGGGTTTGGTGACGTTTTCCTCAATTGACGAGATCATTGCCTCTGATGCAGCCCGGAAGGATGCCGAACAGCGGCTTGCCGATCTGCTTGCAGAGAAGATTGTAGCCCGACTTCTCCTGAATTCAGATGAGTGGTCGCTCTGACGGCCAGAAGGCTCCAATTAAATCCTTGTGCTGCTGGATAACTTGGCTCCCGGTGGATCTGCCGACGCGACAGGTGAAGTCCGGGCCCTGTGGAGAGCGGTCAGCTTCCCGATCCGTTACATGCCCTTGCACCTTGGTCGCGAAGTGGCGGCGGTAGTTGGCCGCAATGTTGCGGAACGCTACGTTGTCGCGCGGACCCGTGTTGGGTTGCAGGGTATTTTGACGGTGAACGGGCGATTTGTTTCGGATTGGATTGGCATTCGGTTGGTTGGAAGTCGAATTAATCCGGAAAGGCTGTTTTCCTTTTCCCGGCAGCTTTGCAGAAGCACTGCCTTTCCGGGAATTTGCGGAGAGGTTCTTTACCGGTAGTTTCATGGATCCCGCCGCCGGCATGGCGGGGCAGGACAAGGAACGAATTGCGGCTGTCAAGTCATGTATATGGGTTCCCTCGAAATCAGGTCTGACCTGAAGATCAGCCACGCCCCTTGAGGTTTGGGAAAACGAGGCTCTTGTTTTTGACAAAATTCCAGACGATTGGAGTGGGGATTGCGGCGAAAGGAGTTTTGTCAAATCCGCTACCGCGATTCAACCATGGCCATTCTGCAAACGATCTTTGAAACACCTTCAGTCGTAATCCTGCGTGGACTCCGTTTTGAACGTCTTTTCCAGCATTGCCTGATAGCCAAATGTGGCAGCAAGGCCTCCGGTATGCACAAATAGCCCCGTGCCTGCCAAGGCCGGAATGGCGGCGAAGGCTTTTGCCGAGTAAACTGGGTCAAGCATGATGCCTTCACGGCGTGCCATCATGCGCATGGCATCCGCCGCTGGTGCGCCAATTCTCCCGTAACCGGGCGCAAGTGCGCCGTCCCAAAGATGTATGTCGGATTTTTCGGCGACAGAAACGGTGTTCAGAAGGAGCGACAATCCGTTCAGAACCTGAAGCATTCGATCAAATTGCGGCGCGCCCGCCCGCCGCACACAGCTCCCGATTACCCGTGCATTGCTGCCGGCACGCCGTAACCCGGAGAGGAGCCCGGCGTGGGTAAGGCCGCTGCCGGACGGAACGACAACAAAGTCGAAATCGGCCGCCTGAGAAACGATCTCCTGCCCTGCCTGCACATATCCGAGCGCTCCAAGTGGAGGATTATCAGGCGCCAGCGGAATGACATACGGTCGCTTTCCCTCAATGCGCAACATCTCGGCCCGCCTGCGCAATGCCGCATCCGCTCCGGCCTCGTCTTCGCCGTCGGGGTGGTGCATGACTTCAACTCCCAGGATCCTGAGAAGCAGGACATTTCCTGAGGACCGGTAGATGTCATCCATGCCGGGAACCCGATCCTCAAGCTGCACAATTGCTTCCATGCCGAGTGAACGGGCCGCCGCCGCCGCCGTGCGGGCGAAGTTCGATTGCACTGCACCGGTTATCAGGATGGTGTCTGCCTGTTCTCTCAGCGCAGCTCCCAAATAGTGTTCAAGTTGACGCGACTTGTTGCCGCCAAATGGTGCACCGGCCAAGTCATCCCGCTTGATGGAAAGGTCAATGCCGAGTTCATCGGACAGAACAGGGAGCGGGTGAAGTGGAGTTACGTAGTCGACGAGTGTAACGCACCGCCCGCCCGGCCGGGTCATCCTTCGGCCCTCTCGGACCGGCGGGGATTTGCCCGATTCATCATTGACCATGCATCCGTCGACATTGCCCTTGCGGTGCCGCTGGATAAGACACCTTCAGTGCTGTGTGCGGTATCAATTTCAAGGAAGGACTCAGCCTGCTCTCCTCGCCGCGCGCCAAGAGATGAGCTGGGTGATCAGGACAGGAGCTGCAATTGCAGTTGCAAGCAGATCTGCCTGCAGCGAGGGTGCAATGAAAACCAGCCCCGCCAGTGCCATGAGGAACCTGAAGGCACCACCAACAGGTGTGAGGAAATGTCCGACCACGGCAATGGAAAGTGCAGCGACTCCGAGGATGCAACTTGTTCCCGTATAGGTGAACTCCCAAAGATCAAAACCGGCGGATGACACGAACAGCAACACGGGGGAGTAGACAAAGGCCAAGGGAGCCACCACTTTTCCCAAGCCGAGCGAAAACGCCGATAATCCGGTTTTGAACGGGTCGGAGCCGGCGATGGCTGATGCGGCGTATGCCGATGTGCAAACCGGCGGTGTAATCTCGGACACGACACCGTAGTAAAGCACGAACATATGGCTTGCGATTGGTGGAATGCCCAGTTGCACCAGCGCCGGCTGGGCCACGGAAACAAGCATGATGTAAAGTGCGGTTGTCGGGATTCCGGCACCCATGAGAATGCAGGCGACAGCAATGAACAAAAGCGACAGAAAGAGTTGCAGTTCGCCGACGTCAAGGATTTCCAGGCTGCCAAAGGTGAATAGGCCGCCAATGTCGGATGCCAATGCGGCTGCACCCTGTGTTACCATGAAACCAATTCGAAAACCTATCCCGGTGGTGTTGATAACCCCGACAACGATGCCAACCGCGGCGGCAGCCGCTCCAACCGCGAGGGCATATTTCACGCCAACTGCAAAGGTGTCGGACATTTCGGCAATGTGGGTCGGTTTCTGTGGGTTCAGGGTAGCCAAAACCGAACCGGTGATCAGCATGACTGCCATCGGAAGGCCAAACCCGCCGTCGGATACCTTCCAGAGAATGAAGAGAATGAAGGCGCCGGGGTAGGCCAAGGTCAACGGTTGCTTCAGACGCGACATTCCCGCGACGATGGCCAGCGATATTCCACAGAACGCCGACATGAAAGGCGTGTAGCCCGAAAACAGCACCCAAAGCAGTCCGACCAGCGGAATGACGTTCGCCCAGCCATCCCGCCAGACTTCACCGAACTTCGGAAGTGCCTCCTTTGCCATGCCCTGCAGATTGAGTTTCTTTGCCATCAGGTGCACGACCGCAAAAACGCCGACGTAGTGAAGCAACGCAGGAAAGATCGCCGCAATGACGATTGTGGTGTATTTTACTTCAAGGAACTCGGCCATGATGAAGGCGGCGGCACCCATGATGGGCGGAGTGATCTGCCCACCCGCAGAAGCTGCCGCCTCCACCCCACCGGCAAAACGTCCCGGATAGCCCAGGCGTTTCATGTTGGGGATGGTCAGTGCGCCGGTGGAGACGGTGTTGGCGACCGATGATCCGGAGATGGTGCCGAAAAAAGCTGAGGAGACAACTGAAACCTTCGCCGGCCCTCCGGTGTATCGACCGGCGATGATGGTCGCATTGTCGATGAAAAGCTTGCCGAGACCGGTGCGTTGAGCCACCACCCCGAACAGCACGAAGTGGAACACGATTGTTGAAACCACCCATAGGGTAACGCCGAAGATCCCCTCTTGGGGGAAATACATGGATGATACGAAGGTGTTGAACCGCACACCGGGATGCTGAAGCAGACCGGGGAAATACGGCCCAAGGAGCGCATAGGAAATGAAGACGCAAATGATAAGTGGAAGCACCCACCCAAGTGTCCGCCGTGCGATGTCGAGCACCAGAAGGATGATGATGACCGAAAAGATTATGTCATAGCTGTTCGGATTGCCCATCCGGAAGGATTGTTCCTCAATCCCCAGTTGAGGAATGCCATGCCATGCCAAACCGAGGTAAAGCGACGCCAAAACGCCCAGAGCCATGAGTATCAGGTCATAGATCGGAATGTTGCCAATCCGGAATGCGCTTGGTCGTTCTGCCATCAATCCGGCCGTGCGAAGTACCGGAAAGAGTGCGTAGACCAGGATAAACAGGCCGGACAGATGCCAACCCATGTGCCAATGGTCTGTCGGCAGTCCAAATCCGGCCGTGTAGTAGTGGTAGGCGGCGAAGGTCAGTGCAACGACCCGCAGGGCACTGTTGACCCAGCCGGCCAAATGCCGGGTGGCAATGCCCTCATCGAACTTCCGTTCGATTGCCTCAAGTTCGGAATTGCTGAGGCCTTGATCGATGCTGTCAGGCATGCCGATCCAATGGCTTCATTCAAGTGGATCAAAACCGGCGGTGCCCTTGTGCGCCGCCGGCCCGATCATGATGGATGGCCCAGATTGTCTACTGGATCATACCCTGTTCGCGGTAGAACCGCTCTGCACCCGGATGCAGCGGAACACCGAGCGTATCAACGCCGTCGAGGGCAGTCTCGGCGGTGATGAGCTTGCCCTTGGCATGGCCGTTGTCGAGGAGCTTTCGCGTGTTGGAATTCCACAGCGCCTGCGTGATGCCATAAACCAGTTCCTCTTCAAGGTCCGAAGACACGACCAGAAGTGCACTGACGGCTGGGGTCCGAACCACGTAGTCTATGCCTTCATACACGCCTGCGGGTATCTGTGAAGGAATGTAGGCCGGAATGATCTCGTTGATCTTCAGGACATCTGCCTCGGTGAATGAATGCAGTTCCATCCCTTTGGTGGAAGCCAGTTGCACCATCGCGGCGACGGGCCACCCGGCGGCATAGAAGTATGCATCAAGCTGACCGTCTGCGAGCCGCTCCGCACTTTGGGAATTGTTGAGTTCCGCCTCGTCCATGTTGTCCCGGGTTACGCCCCATGCCTCGAGCATCTGAAGGACTGCCACCTGCGTGCCGGAACCTGCCTGCGCGATGCCGACCCGTTTGTCAGCCAAGTCGCCGAGGTTGTTGATTGATTCACCTTTCGGGAGAACCAAATGCAGATCCTCGGGATAGAGGTTGGCAACGATTCTGAGCTTCGGGTGCGGTTTGCCGTCGAATTTGCCACTGCCGAGATACATTGATCGCGTTACGTCGGCGGCGGCAAGGCCGGCTTCGAGTTCACCATTCTGAACCGCGGCGTTGTTGAACACGGAAGCGGTTGTCGATTGGGCGATCGCTATCAATCCAGGAACGCCGCACTGACCGCCCTTGTCGCAGGGGCGAGCGCCGGGAGGGGCAGAAATTCCGTTGGCAATTGTGCCGCCAATTGGGAAATAGGTGCCGCCGGCGCCGCCGGTGCCGATGCGGAAAAATGTGGGGCTCTGAGCCAAAGCGGGTCCGACAATCATTGTCAGGGCAACAGCCGCTCCGGCAATTCTCGCTAATGTTCTCATTCTTGGGTTTCCATAAATTGCTGCTGGGCGCTGGCATGCCCATTGATCCGATTGATAATATTCGGCTGCAATTTCACATGCAAGTCCGCAGCTGGATGCCGGTCCGAATTCCGCACGGTTGATTTGCCTGTGGAAACTCATTCCATGGACCGGTGCAGGAGAGAGCGGAAAATTTTACAGATTGACCCTGTGGATCACGTCTCTAAGAGTGCCACGAATTAGCCGTAAGGGGTACAGCTGTGTTGATGCGAAGTGCAATTCCGCCCTGTTCGCAGCATTCCTTGAATCGGCACAGCCACCGAAGATCGTCCTTGTCGGCAAATTGATCCATTGCAAAGTTTGGAACGTTCCAGTAATGACCGGAATTGTCCGGTTCCGTTGAAAACAGCAATGGCACTGAGTTATTGCCAATTTGGGCGCAGCAAGGGATCAATGCCCCAATGATGAACGGGAAATGTGAAGACCTGCGGCCGGCCGGCATCGTCGCTGCTTCCCATTGGCGTTTTCCGGCTGCACCGAATGCGACCGGACTGCCGTCTCCGATGTTCAGGAGGGAATTCATGGAATGGACGCCATGAGCGCGGTTCATCTCAACATTGTTGGTCGGATTGCAGAGCTCAGGATCGACAACCATGCAAAGTTGAATTCCCTGACCGCAGAAATGCTGCACCAGCTTGGACGGCATCTGGAGGCAGTCGACGGAAGATCCGATGTGGCGTGCCTGTTGATTGCGGGCGAGGGGGAGCGGGCCTTCTGTGCCGGGGCCGACATCAACGGTTGGGGTGATCTTTCCCCTGCCGAGTTCGCACGGCGCTGGATACGGGAAGGACACAGGACATTCGACCGTCTCGCCCGTCTGTCGAAACCGACAATTGCGGTTCTGAATGGACCGGCCCTGGGTGGCGGGCTGGAGCTTGCGGCGGCATGTGATCTGCGCGTCATGGCTTCGTCCGCTACGATTGCCCTTCCTGAGGCTGCTGTGGGAATTGTACCCGGATGGTCGGGCACACAACGCCTCGCCCGGCTCCTGCCCGAGTCCGTCCTGAAGGAGATGGTTCTCTTTGGACGTCGGCTCACGGCTGATCGCGCCCTTCAATTAGGTTTCGCCGCCGAGGTGGCTGACGATCCGCACGCAGTCGCCAAGGCGATCGCCGACAGAGTTTGTTGTCTCTCACCACGCGCTGTAGAGACCGCGAAATGGATGATCCATGCAGCTCGGGGCGAAGACAGGGACGCGATGATCGACGCTCTCGGGGGTGCGGCGATTTCCGCCAGCGCAGACCGTTTGGAGGGTGTCGCCGCCTTCCGCGAAAAGCGTGCTCCGGAATTTCCGGGAACCTGACCGTGGCACATCAACTCTGCATGCCAATCGTTGGGCGGAGGTCGGGAGGTCTCGGTGCTTGGAACCAATTTTCCGGGAGTCGCATTCGCCGGCGTTTTGCTTCGCCGGGGGAGCCGTTCCGATGCAACGTTTCCGGAGAGGGCGTCTTGCGACTGATCCGGCCTGACAGGGATTGCGGTCCCTTCGATCTGCTGAAATTCCTCAAGGCAAACCTGCATATGGTTGCCTTGGGCGAAGACCCCCCGGCGCGACCGCCGGGACAACCAATTGGATGAATTCAATAAGGAGGATGAACTTATGGACGCATGTTTTGTAAGGAAGACTGCACTGGCCTTGACGGTCATTGGGTCGGCGGGTGCTGCACAAGCCGCTGACGTGGAAGTGTTGCACTGGTGGACTTCCGGCGGTGAAGCCGCCGCATTGAATGTTCTCAAGGATGACCTGCAGGGTCAGGGCATTGGGTGGAACGACATGCCGGTTGCCGGTGGAGGCGGTGAGCAGGCCATGACCACATTGCGGGCGCGCGTAACCGCAGGCAATCCGCCAACTGCCGTGCAGATGCTCGGATTTGACATTCTTGATTGGGCCGCGGAAGGGGCACTCGGCAACCTTGATGATGTCGCAGCCGCAGAAGGTTGGGATGCGGTGGTTCCCGAGGCGCTGCAGGCTTTCGCGAAGTACGACGGACACTGGATATCCGCTCCGGTCAACGTTCATTCGACCAATTGGGTTTGGGCCAACAAGGCTATCCTTGATGAACTCGGCATTGATCAGCCGGCAGATTGGAACGGTTTCGTTACAGCGATGCAGAAGGTGCAGGATGCCGGGAAGGTCGCCTTGGCCCATGGTGGACAGGCGTGGCAGGAAGCCACCATGTTCGATGGTGTCGTGCTTTCGGCAGGTGGACCCGAGTTCTACAAGAGTGCATTCATCGATCTTGACGTTGATGCCCTCGGCTCTGACACAATGGTGGAAGCGTTCAACCGCATGGCAACCCTTCGCTCGTTTGCTGACGAGAACTTTTCGGGGCGCGATTGGAATCTCGCCTCGGCAATGGTGATCAATGGTGAGGCGGCGTTCCAGATAATGGGAGATTGGGCCAAGGGCGAGTTTGTGAACGCGGGCAAGAAGCCTGGAGAGGATTTCATTTGCTTCCGCGTGCCGGGATCAGCGGGAACGGTGACCTTCAACTCCGACCAGTTTGCAATGTTCAATGTAACCGACGAAGGCGCTCGCGGTGCCCAGGCCAAGATGGCGTCGGCGATCATGAGCCCGGCATTCCAGTCTGCATTCAACGTGGTCAAGGGGTCCGTCCCTGCACGTACCGACGTTCCGAACGATGCTTTCGACGCGTGTGGGAAGACCGGTATGCAGGAACTTGCCGCCGCAGCAGACTCCGGAACGTTGATTGGTTCAATGGCGCACGGCCATGCCAACCGAGCCGCTGTCAAGAACGCGATTTACGATGTCGTTACCGCCCATTTCAACGGCGAATACGATGCCGAAACCGCGGCAGAGGAGCTGGCGAACGCGGTTGAAGCCGCAATGTGATGCTGATGGGAAGGCGGGCATGCACCGCCTTCCCAAACTGCGGCTGAACATGATACTTCGCCACCCCAAGCGACGGGGTCGGACGCCGCCTCAGGAATTGGGAGCGGGAGAGGAGCAGTAATGGCCGATGTGGCGAGAGCGGCGGATTTCCGAACGCGCCTCCAGCAGTGGATTCCAAAGCTGGTGCTTTCCCCTTCCCTCGCGGCGATACTGTTTTTTGTATACGGTTTCATTTTCTTCACGGTCTATTTGAGCTTCACGGGTTCAAAGATGCTGCCGCGCTACGACTGGATCGGCATCGAGAACTACGTTCGGCTTTGGGGGCTTTCGCATTGGTGGACGGCAATCACCAACCTCGGCATCTTTGCCTCGCTGTACATAATCTTCTGCACACTGATTGGACTCGCACTCGCCATATTCCTGGACCAAAAGATTCGGGGAGAGGGCATGCTCCGGCCGATCTACCTCTATCCAATGGCGCTGAGCTTCATTGTTACGGGTACGGCGTGGAAATGGTTTCTTGATCCCGGAATTGGTCTTGAACAGACGATGCATCTCTGGGGTTGGGAAAGTTTCGAATTCGGCTGGATCAAGGATCGGGACATGGCCATCTACACGGTGGTCATAGCGGCGGTTTGGCAAACATCCGGATTTGTAATGGCCATGTTTCTGGCAGGCTTGCGCGGAATCGACAACGAACTCCTCAAGGCGGCGCAGATTGATGGTGCTTCCAACTGGAACCTCTATCGGCGGATTGTGATACCTCTCCTTCGCCCCGCTTTCCTGTCGGCCTTCGTCATTCTTGCCCATCTTGCGGTCAAATCGTACGATCTTGTGATTGCTCTCACCGGAGGAGGACCGGGAAGAGCAACGGAATTGCCGGCGACATTCATGTATTCCTACACGTTTACGCGCAATTCCATGGGAATCGGCGCGTCAAGCGCGGTTATCATGCTGATGACCATAGCTGCGATCATGGTTCCGTATCTCTACTCTGAACTCAGGGAACGGAAGTGATGGGTTCAGCAGCGCAGGACACCGCGGTTCACACCGGGAGGGTTGCGAGAACCTTCATATATCTCGTCCTGCTTTTGTTCGCGCTCTTCTATCTGCTTCCGTTCCTCGTCATGCTGATAAATTCGGTAAAACCCCTTTCCGAAATCACTTCGGGAAACATGCTTGCCCTTCCCGCGGTTTGGACGATCGAGCCTTGGCTGTCGGCATGGTCGACCGCCCAGATCGGAGTCGAGCCGACCGGGCTGAAACCGTACTTCGTGAACTCACTCCTGATGGTTGTTCCCGCCGTTGCAATTTCCACGATTCTTGGTGCCCTCAACGGCTATGTGCTCACGAAATGGCGGTTCCGTGGGGACGGCATTCTGTTCGGTCTCATGCTTTTTTCGTGTTTCATACCGTTTCAGATCGTATTGATCCCAATGGCGCGCACTCTGGGAATCCTGGGAATGGCCGGTTCGACACCCGGCCTTGTGCTTGTGCATGTGGTTTACGGTTTGGGATTCACGACACTCTTTTTCCGCAACTACTACGCTGCGTTCCCCACCGAACTCGTGCGCGCGGCAATGATTGACGGTGCCGGGTTTTTCAAGATCTTCTGGCGCATCATGCTTCCGGTTTCGGGGCCAATCATGGTTGTGTCAATTATCTGGCAATTCACCAACATCTGGAACGATTTCCTGTTCGGAGCCTCATTTGCGGATCTCGACTCGATGCCGATGACGGTTGCGCTCAACAATCTCGTCAATTCCTCAACCGGCGTTAAGGAATACAATGTTCACTTCGCCGGCGCGATTATCGCCGCACTTCCCACCCTCGTTGTTTACGTTGTCGCAGGGCGGTATTTCGTCCGCGGCCTCATGGCGGGTTCAGTGAAAGGCTGAAATCATGGGATTCCTCGATATCCGGGACGTCACAAAATTCTACGGACAGACAGAGGTTCTGCACCGGATCAACATTTCAATCGAGGAGGACGAATTCCTCGTTCTGGTGGGGCCGTCGGGCTGTGGCAAATCAACTCTCCTGAACATGATAGCCGGTCTCGAAAGCATAACATCCGGGGAGGTGTCCATCAGGGGGCGGGTCATCAACGGCGTGCATCCGTCGCAGCGCAACATAGCCATGGTCTTCCAAAGCTATGCCCTCTACCCCAACATGACGGTCGGAAAAAACATAACCTTCGGTCTGGAAATGCATGGTGTTTCGCGACACGAACGCGAAGAGGCACTCCTTGATGTGGCAAAACTCCTTCAAATTGACCACCTCCTCGACCGAAAGCCGGGACAGCTGTCCGGCGGCCAGCGGCAACGGGTTGCCATGGGTCGGGCGCTTGTGCGCAAACCGGATGTCTTTCTGTTCGATGAACCTCTGTCAAACCTAGATGCAAAGCTGCGCGTGGACATGCGCACCGAAATCAAGAAGCTGCACGAAAAGCTGAAGACCACGATTGTTTACGTCACCCACGATCAGATTGAGGCGATGACGCTTTCGACAAGGATTGCGGTGCTTGAACAGGGGCACATTCAGCAACTCGGCACACCGCAGGAAATCTACAACACGCCAGCGAATGTCTTCGTGGGGAGGTTCATGGGCAGCCCGGCCATGAACGTGATTCCAGCGCGCGTAGCCGTGCAGGAAGGAGTGCCCTTCGCGTGTGTTACCGATTCCGGGGATGGCGAACAGCTGCTGCGTTTCAGCCAAGCAAATCTTGCAGGTTGGGATGGGCGGGAAATCCTGCTTGGGATCCGTCCTGAGGCAATTACCGACCCGGAAGGAGCTGACCGCGGCTCAACAAATGTTGTGAGTCTTCGAAACCGCATAGGTGTTACCGAGCCGGCCGGTTCCGACACCTTCGTTACAATGACGCTCGGTGGCATAGACGTAACAGCCAGGATGCGCGCTGACGTGAACGTTTGCAGGGGCGACACTGTTGATCTTGCCTTCAACATGGACAAGGCCGTGGCATTCGATCCGGAAACCGAAAAGCGCATAGAATCATGACAAGGCTGCAGGATTCCAATACCGGCCTGGATATCTGCCGTGCCGTTTTATTGGGCAAGGTGCCTCCAACAGCGCAACGAAACCACGGGGCAGTCTTGAGGGCGGCCGATACGAGAGTGAAGACCAAGGCGATTGGCAGGCACCAATGACCGTGAGGTAGCCTGATCTGGCGCAACAATGGGAATGTTGGTTGGCACCGGCAGAGAAAAAGTACTGTGGGCCGTCAGGCAAACGAACTTGGTCCGATGCGAACGGACTGGTGAACGTTGGCGGATTGCCTCCTGCACTGGTTTGAGGGTGACAAATTGAGAAGCGCATACGATTTCATTGTCGTCGGGGGAGGGTCAGCGGGTGCAGTGCTGGCAGCGCGCCTTTCGGAGAACCGGAAGGCCCGGGTTCTTCTTCTTGAAGCAGGGCCGCGTGATTGGCATCCCTTATTTCGCATTCCCGCCGGTTTTGCGAAAATGACCAGGGGCATCGGCAGTTGGGGCTGGCATACGGTTCCGCAGAAGCACATGAAAAACATGGTTATCCGTTTTACCCAAGCAAAGGTGCTGGGCGGAGGATCCACCATTAACGCCCAGATTTATACTCGGGGCAATGCCCTTGACTATGATGAGTGGCAACAGATGGGTTGCAGAGGGTGGGGCTACGAGGATGTACTGCGGTATTTCCGGAAAGCTGAAGACAACGACACACATGAAGATCGGTATCATGGAAAGGATGGCCCGCTCAGCGTCAGCCAGCCTGCGGCACCGTTGCCGATCTGCGAGGCGTTCTTTGAGGCCGCCGGCGCGATTGGCATACCGCGCAACCATGACATGACAGGCGAATCTCAGGACGGCGTTGGCTACTACCAACTTACCCAAAGCAAGGCGCGCAGGTGCTCGACCTCCAGCAGCTACCTCAATCCGATTGTTGGGCGCCGCAGAAACCTGTCGGTGCGAACCGGCACCCAAGTGTTGCGTATTGTCGTATCGAACGGTCGGGCACAGGGTGTCGAATTGGCCGATGAAGGGGTGATCCGCGCAGATGCAGAGGTTGTCGTCTCGGCGGGAGCCATTGGCACACCTCGGCTTCTTCAGCTTTCGGGAATTGGACCTGCAGATCATTTGCGGAAGATCGGAGTGCCGGTGGTGTTCGATCAACCAGGCGTTGGATCCAATCTGCAGGATCACCTTGATCTTTATGTTGTCGCCGAATGTTCAGGACCCCACACCTACGACCGCTTTGCTGCACCGCACCGCTCGCTCGCCGCCGGGTTGCAATATCTTCTCTTCCGTACGGGTCCGGCCGCCTCCAGCCTGTTCGAAACCGGCGGGTTCTGGTACGCCAACCCGGACGCCCGCTCTCCTGACATCCAGTTCCACCTGGGACTCGGTTCGGGAATCGAGGCGGGGGTTTCAGCAATGAAGGACGGTGGGGTAACGCTCAACACCGCCTATATGCGTCCGAGATCGCGTGGCTCGGTCCGACTTGCCTCCGCCGATCCCGCTGATGCACCGCTGATCGATCCCAATTATTGGGAGGATCCGCACGACCGCACCCAGGCAATTCGCGGTTTGAAGCTTGCCCAAAGGATAATGCGCCAAAATGCGCTCAAGCCGTTCATCAGATCCGAGAAATTGCCGGGCGCCGATGTCCGCAGTGATCAGGATTACTTCAATTATGCCTGCGCTCACGCAAAGACCGATCACCACCCGGCAGGCACCTGTCGGATGGGTTCGGATCAAGGTGCAGTGGTTGACCCTGAACTCAGATTTCGCGGAATTGACAACCTTCGCATTGTGGACAACTCAATCATGCCCGCCCTGATTTCATCAAACACCAATGCAGCGGCGGTCATGATCGGCGAGAAGGCCGCCGACATGATCAGTGCGATGCACGGTTGAGATCATGACCTGCGGGATTGCGCATATACGCTCACTCCCTGAATTCGCGGATTGTGCATTGTCAGCGAGCAGTTTTGAAGAACGGACAGGCAGTTCGGGCGGGAGTGCCGAACATTGCAACCGCCCGAACATTGATGATGCATTGTTTCAGCAGGGATTGAATGGCCGCATGTCAATACGTACGACGAATTCGTGGCCGACCGGCGCCCACCCACCATCTGAGTCACACCGGATATGGCCTTCCTTCAGCGTTTGGACCGGATTTCCGTTCTCCTTGATTGCGCGGCATTGGAGACGAGGCAACTGCACTACCGCCCGGGATTGCTGTCCGATTTCATTTCCAAGGAATCCGCAAGAATTGGTGGCATTCGGAGCGCAGCGTTCGGCAGGTCGGAACAACTCAGTGTCCTGTCAATTTTTCCCGGCGGCCTGCACCTCGGTCGCCAGGACGAAGCTGGCCATTCCGGCCTTGAAACCAACGACCAGACCGGGGTTGCGTGCCGCCGCCCCGAGCAAAAGCAAAAATCAATCCGAGCGGTCTTCGATATCTCATCCGTTCCCGGATTGGTTGTGGTCGCTTTTCTCCCGCGTGTCGGCCGCTGCAGAGCAGCATATTCGATGCTCTCCGGGATTTGGGCCACGCTTCCGCATGAGGAGCGGAGAAGTGTCCTTGAACGCTGAATTTGACAGCGGGAACGTGCGTTCCCCGCACATCGTTGTTTCATAGGTGCGATCGTGGCGCGCAGACCAACGATCATTGATGTGGCGCGCAGGGCGGGGGTTTCAAAATCCACCGTAAGCTTGGTTTTGCGGAACAGCCCAATTGTACGGGAGGCAACGCGCGCGATTGTGCGCACCGCCATGACTGAAGAGGGTTATGTCTATAATCGCACGGCCGCGAACATGCGCGGTGCCGATGCCGGGTTGATCGGGCTGGTCATCAATGATCTGCGCAATCCGTTCTTCACCCAATTTGCGACCTCATTGCAAATGACACTTTCAGCCCGAAACTACTCTGCGGTGATAGCCAACACCGATGAGGACCCCATGCTACAGGACCAGGTTGTCCGAGCAATGATAGAGCATGGCGTTTCAGCATTCGTGATCTCGCCCGCCTATGGCGACGTAACAGCAACCTTCAATGCGATCGCGCGCGCCGGTAAGCCGTTGATGCAGGTGTTGAGGAAAGTCGATCCACGTGTCGATCTGTTTCCGTTTGCGGCACCGGATTACCGCAGAGGGAGCAGAATTGCGACTGAGCATCTTCTGAAAGGTGGAGCGGAACGCATTGCGTTTGTGGGAGGGTTGCAGGGACGAAATGTCACGAGTGAGCGCATGTCGGGCTACCTTGCGGTTTTGGAGGAAATCCAAATGGATCCGGTGGTGCTGACCGGCCGATCCAACAGAGCGTTCGGGCATGAGGCAGTGCGGAGACTCGAAATGGAATTCGATGACGTTGATGCAGCGCTTTGCTTCAACGACTTTGTTGCGATGGGAATGCTTACGGATTTCGCTCGCAGCGGCAAAGTGGTTGGCACCAACTTCAGAATTGTTGGATTTGATGACATTGAGGATTGTTCACAGATCTATCCCAGTCTTTCCTCCGTTCACTGCGACATCTCGGCCTTCGGAAAACGCATCGCCGAAACGGTTCTTGCTTGGTTGGAGGAGGGCTCCAAGCCCCAGGCCGAAATGCGCACTCCCGTCAGCCTGGTTGTTCGCGAATCCAGCCAAGATGAAACATTGTCGAACTTGTGATTGAGCATTGACCTCACATGCGCGTTTCGCCTGATGCCAACTGCAATCGAATTCGATTGATTTGTCCTTCGCGGGCGTTTCTGAAACTTTGGTGTCCGGGTCAGTTGACCGACTTTACATCTGCCGATTCCCAAGCCGAATATTGGCAGCGGGTTGAGTCGGAAATGCTTGGCTGACGGTCTGAAATACCGATCACGGACACAAGAACGCTGTATCAATTCGTTCATATGACGAATCCAAGACTGCACGAACCAAATACTGACGCGAGTCGAGTTGGGCTGGCCATAGGCCAAAGTGTCAGATCACGCGGGCCAAAAAATCCCGTGTTCGCGCTTCCGTCGGATTTGAAAACAGTCTCTCGGGGGGGCCGGTTTCCACGATGGCGCCGGCATCGAGAAAGCAAATCTTGTCTGCCAATTCGCGCGCGAATCCCATTTCGTGGGTCGCCAGGATCATCGTCATGCCTTCCGCACGAAGCTGTCTGAGAACATCCAACACTTCGCCGACGAGTTCTGGGTCGAGTGCGCTTGTGATTTCGTCAAACAACATGATCTCGGGACGCATCGCCAGTGCGCGCACGATAGCCACGCGCTGCTGCTGTCCGCCGGAGAGTTGGTCCGGGTAATGCTCCATCCTGTCGGCCAACCCAAAGCGCTCAAACAAGGCTGCAATCTCGCCCTGCAGGTCGACATGCCTGCGCCCGTGTATCCGCCATGGGGCCAACATCACGTTCTTGGCGGCGGTCATGTGCGGAAACAGGTTGAAGCTTTGAAATACGATGCCGATGCGCTGACGGATGGGCTGTGGGTCAAGACCAGGGGTTGAGATGTCCTCTCCATCAAGCAGGATCACCCCGTCATCGATTGGCTCCAGCAGGTTCAGGCATCTGAGAAGGGTCGATTTTCCCGACCCCGAGGCACCTATAAGGCAGACCATCTCACCATCATTCACGGTCAGGTTGATGTTCCGGCACACCATGTTTTCGCCGAATGACTTGCATAGCCCGTGTGTTTCAAGCCGCGCCATCAGCTGCGTGCCCGCATCTGCTTGGACAAAAGGAAGTCGGCATATCGAGTTGCCGGGATCGTGATCGCAAGAAAAATGAGCGCCGCGCCGACATAGGGTGTGAAATTAGCGAGTAGGGATTTGTATACCCCCGCCTGCCGGAATATCTCCACCGGTCCAATGAAGGACAGGAGGGCGACGTCCTTTTGCAATGCGATGAAGAGGTTCATGTTCGCCGGCACCACTTTACGGATCGCTTGCGGCAGGATCACGAACCGCATCGTGTCGGAGTTCGACAGTCCAAGGGACAGTGCCGCGGCGCGTTGGCTTTGATGGATTCCCTCGATCCCGGTCCGGAAAACCTCTGCGACATAGGCGGCATAGGTCAGAACAAGCGCAACAGTTCCCCAGATATACGGAGAGTTCCAGGGGCGCGGCAATCCAAGGCCGGGAATGCCGAAGCCGACGAGATAGACCACCAGGATCACCGGTACGCCGCGAAAGATATCGGTGTATAGGATCGCGAAGAGCCGCAGGGGATAGGCGGCGGGCGCCCGGACGTCACGAGCAAGCGCAACCAGAAGGCCAAGCGAAAAGATCAGGGGCGCAGACCACGCAAAGATCGCAACATCCAGAAGAAACGCATTCAGCAGTCCGGGAAAGACCTGTACGAATATCTCCGAATTGAAGAAGCTCTTCTTGACGGCAGGCCAGCCCGGAGCAAGTGGCACAAGAACCATGATTGCGGCAAAAACGGCCAACGTCGATCCTGCGGCGATCAATGTTGATCGTCGCCGAACCCTTGCCTCGTAGACTTGCCGCCGCGTTGCCATCAGACGACGCAGTCAGCGCGCGCGCCTTGCCTCGCGTTTTCTTTGGAAAGATGGGCCGGTTTGTGGGGCATAACCCCACAACAGCCGGGCCTTTCCATCGCTCAGGGTCACTCGATGACTGGCACGCCCGTAGCTTCCGACAGCCACTCCGCTTCCAGTTCGGAGAGCGCACCTTTGGCGGTTAACCGTTCAATGGCTGCATCAACACACGCCTTGAGCGGATTGCCCTCCTCCATCAGCAGCCCGAACTCATCCGGCGATTCGCTCCGACCGGCCGGGAACTGACCGAGGATCACGCCATCATCCAGCACCACCGCCGACAGGTAAAGCGCCGTCGGGAGATCAAACAGTGCCGCAGTGATCTGGTTCGCCTTCATCGCCTCAATGACGTCTGCATTGTCACCGTACAGAAGCGGGTCTCTATCGGGTGCGATCACTTCGGCAAGCATTGGCACCGCCGTCGTATTGGCATCCGCGCCCCAGATCAGGCCTTTCAGCGCATCAATGGTCGGCTTGGCTCCGGCATCGACAACCGTTTGCCGTGTCAGGACTGCCATGGCCGCCGAGTAATAGGGAATCGAGAAGTCTACGATCTTGTCCCGCTCTTCGGTGATTGAGAATTGCTGAAGGTTGAAATCGAAATCTTTCGCACCAGGCTGGATGGCCTGATCGAAGGAGGACCGGACCCAAACGACCTGATCGTCGGAAAATCCCATCTCGCCTGCAACGGCATAGGCGACGGCGGCTTCGAAGCCTTCCGCCGATTCCGGCGCATTGTCCATCACCCATGGGTAATAGGCGGGGTTGCCGGTGGCGATCGTTAGCTTGCCTTCTTCCAGTGTCTGCCCGGTCGCGCAGCTGTTCTGGGCTGTGGCTGAAGTTGCGATACTGGCGATAAGCCAAGTCGTGAGCAAAAAGCGCATGATCGTCTCCCTGGACTGTTTGGCCAGAGTTTGAGTGACCTCGAGGAAAAGTCAACCACCTTCTGGACGGTGGCCGCAATCCCCGCCAAACATCACTGTCGACGCGAGTTGCACTGTTGGCACCTTTTGACTGAGCCATGCCGATCAGGCACGCCGCCGACATCTGGTTAAGTCGCCGCCGCCTGCACCCATGGCTGAAACGAACGTCCTGCAAAACATGTCGGCATGCGAGGCAACTTATGACAGGTCGGCGGAGTGCCGCGAACCGTAGGTGAATTTCATTTTTGCCCCTTCTGTCGTTCCTGCTGTGCCCAAACGCAATTTCCCGATTTGAACGCGGCACAGAAATTCTGTTCTTGTCTGTATTGATTGGAAGGGCGATTGCGGTGAAGATGGCACAAATCGAATTTTGATGCTTCGCTGCATTGCGCCGGAATTGAGGAACCGTGAAGTGCTGGGCAGGCCGGGTTCATGATCGGCTTGATGGAATTTGCTCCGAAGCCGGAAACGTTGTTGGAGATGATCATTGGTGAAACTCAATTCCGCTGAGGCAAAACGGTTCTTGCGGAATCCGGATCGGTCATGCGGTGCCGTGTTGATCTATGGTCCGGAGCCGGCCAGGGTGGAGCATTCCTGCAGGGGAGCGGTCGACAAGCTTGTTGGAAAGAACGGGCGAGAGGAAATGAGGGCTGACAGCGTCAGCGCTGATGCGGTGAGCGGAAATGCGGGGGCGCTGGTTACAGTGTTGAAGGGGCAGAGTTTCTTTCCGGGAGTGAGGACGGTGCAGATGGATCGGGCAAACGATTCTGTTGCCGGTGCGGTCGCGGAGGCCTTGGACCAACGCAACCCTGACGATGCGTTCCTGTTGGTAACCGCCGGAAATCTCCGTCCCGCATCGAAGCTGAGGAAGTTGTTTGAGAGCCACAGGACCGCACGCAGTGCTCCGGTCTATGCCGATGCCGCAGATCCGGAGGAAATCAATCAACTCATCGCTCGGGCTGCCATCAGGGACATTGATCCCGGAGCGATGAGGAACCTGTCTGCATTGGCACAGGAAATTTCGCCACTTGAACTTGGTCAATTGATCGAAAAAATTGCCCTTTACAAGCTCGGCAGCCGCTCGCCGGTGAGTTCGGATGACGTTCAGGCCTGCGCCCCAACAACAAGCGATGTTCTCGTCGACAGGCTGCTTGCCCACGTTGCCGACAGGAAGCCTGCGCTGGTCAGCCCGGCGTTCAGGCACGTCGCGGGTCGCGGGCAGAACCCTGTTTCGATTTGTATCCTGGCAACGGCCATGTTCAGGCGGATTCACAAGGTTGCAAGCGACCCCGGCGGGCCTGATGCGGGGGTAAGCCGCCTCCGTCCGCCGGTGTTCGGTCCGAGAAGGAGGCAATTGATTGAGCACGCACGGCTATGGGGTGTGAATGGAGCAGAAAATGCACTCCGGGAATTCCTGACAACCGATCGCGCCCTCAGATCCGGCCGCAAATATCCGGCCAGGGCGTTTGTGGAACATGCCCTTGTCAGGGTGGCGCGCATGAGGACGGGTTGATGTTTCGTGTGATCGGAAACCTGCGAAGCCGAACATTCAGGGTTCTCTGGATGTTGGAGGAACTCGGGCTGCCCTATGAGCATATGGCGGCGATGCCGCAATCCGCTGAGGTTATCCGTCACAATCCTTCGGGGAAAGTGCCGGTTCTTCTGGTGGACGGAACCGCCCTGGCAGACAGCACTGCAATCCTGCACTATCTTGCCGACACCAATGATCGGTTCACCAACCGTTCGGGCACCATTGAACGAGCCAGGCAGGACAGCCTGACAAACCTGCTGCTTGACGAGTTTGACGCCTGTCTGTGGATGGCGGCGAGGCACAGCTTCGTTCTGCCGAAAGAGCAACGCGTCCCCGAGATCAAACCATCACTTCGCTGGGAGTTCAGCCGTTCGGCAACCAGGCTGGCCAGCCGCATGGATCCGGGGAGTTTCCTTGCCGGACCGGGTCCGACCGTCCCCGATTTCATTCTTGCCCATTGTCTGGTTTGGGCAAGGACTGCCAAGTTCAGGCATGCCGAACCGGTTCTTGACTCCTTCCTTCAACAAATGTCTACGCGACCGGCGTTCCACAAAATTTCCGGAGAATTCGCATGACCCTGAAACCAATCAAGGCGGTCGCTGGCATCGTGTTGACATCGGCGATGATTGCAGGTGGTCAATTGCATGCAGATTTGACTGCAGCGGAATATCTGGATGAAATGAAGCGAAATGCGGATTCGGTGGGAGCGGTGCTCGAATGGGAAACCATCGAAGAAACCGGCAATGGCAAATTGCTGCGCGGATATTCCTTAGAATTCAGCCAACCTGGTATTGAAGCTTCGGTTTATGGCGACTGGCTTAGGCTCACCGAAACCGGGGACGGCTACGTGTCGATCGAATACCCTGAAGAATTTGACTTGAAGATTGATGTTGCAAATGAATTCAGGTTCACGGGCACACTTTCATTGGAGGGCGGTGAATTTCTTGCGAGCAGGGATTCCCGACTGAAGACGGAGTCAAGAACTGACAAGATTGTGCTCGAAGGAACGTTCAAGGGAACATTCGGCGATGTGATCGGTTCGCTTTTGGTCAACTTGGAGGGGTATGAGGAAACCAATCTCCACCCGTCCGACGATGGCGGTCCGGAATTGATCACGACTCAGGCCTCTTCGGAACTGATTTCGATTGAGGTCCTATCGTCGAATTCAAACACAAGGTTTGCGGCCAACATCAGCGGATTTGCGTTGGATTCGGAGTTTGAACTGCCGAAGGGTTGGGAGACATTTGGAGCGGAGTTGTTCCCCAAAGGGGAGTTCCCACTGGGAGCATTCAAACTCGCCGTCGACAGTTTCGAAATGACCATGCTGGCCGACAACGAAGAAATCGGATTTACCGCATTCTATGGCGTGGGCCCGATGCATTTCGCCATGAGCAATCAGCCGGACACCTTCAGTGTGGACAGTTCGGAGTCCGATACAAAAATCTTCTTCGGACCCAATGGGGCTGGAAGTTACTCGGCTGAATTTGCCGCGGTCGACTGGACTTTTGAAAATGAAACTCAAATGGAGTCCCAAGAAGTAAGAAGCAGGCTTGATTGGGAAATCGAAGGCATCAGGCTGGGCCCGGACACGCTGGCGCAATTGGACCCAAGCGGCTTGATTCCGAATCCACCCGGAGGATTTGCCGGGGAAGTGTCCGTAACGGTTCCTTCGAAATTGTGGGCGGCGTTGGATGGATACTCCGATGCGACGGAGTTTGCGGCGGAGTTGTTGGGGTCGGATGTTGACGTTGCCTTGGATCTGGATCGCGCAGAACTGTTTGGGATTTCGTTGTCAGCGAACGGGAATCTCAATTATCAATTCGACAATTTTGCGGCATTTGGCACCCTGATTGTGGAACTGGGCGGTGCCCAGGAGTTTGTTGCAACTGCAAACAAAGCTGGCCTGGTTGGGGACGAACTCCAGGGGTTTCTGAGTTTGCTTTTGGGGATTGGCAGACAGCTGGATGACGGCAATCTGGTGTATGAGGTTGAGTTTCTTGGGCCGGAAGGCGTGGCGGTCAACGGCATAAACTTCTGAATCCAAGCCAACGGAACCATCGGAAATTTTTGGAGCTTTGAATGCTTGAAGCTGGAGCAATGAACGGAAATTCCCCGGACACTTTGGAGGCTCTGTTGCGGGAGGCTCAGGAAGCCGGTTGCGATGCGGCTGACGTCCTGATGAGAACGAGCCGCTCAGTGGTGGCGGAAATGAGAAATCTTGCCCTGGAGAATGTGGAAAGATCGGAACGCACCGATGTCGGCCTGCGGGTTCTGGTTGACGGGCGGCAGGCCTGCGTATCCGCGTCCGATACGCAGCCGCATGAGTTGGCCGGATTGGCCCGCCGGGCGGTTGCAATGGCCAAGGAGGCGCCGCAGGATCCGTATGTTGGTTTGGCCGAAACTGAACAAATTGCTTCCGATATTGACGCCGCCTCCCTTGATCTGATGGATGAATCGAGCCCGCCTTCCGTGGATGAGTTGATTGAAAAGGGGCTTCGCGCGGAAAATGCGGCACGGTCGGTTGGTGGCGTGGAGAAGGTTGAATCTACATCTGCGGAATATGGAACCGTCTCGTGGGAATTTGCTGCGTCGAATGGGTTTTCGGGCGGTTACATGCGCAGCCATTTCGGCCTCGATTGTTCGGCAATCGCCGGCACCGGGCTGGAGATGGAAGTTGACGGTTATGGCGAAGAACGTGTCTTCGAATGCGACTTGTCCACACCGGAGGACATCGGAAAGCGCGCCGGCGAAAGGGTCGTCGAACGCTTTGGACCCACAAAGCCAAAGACCGGTGCCTGTCCTGTCATCTTTGATGAGCGCGTGGCTTCCAGCCTAATCAGTCATCTGATTGCGGCCATCGGCGGCACTGCAATCGCGAGGGGTGCAAGTTGGCTTCTTGATGATTTGGGGGAGGAAGTTCTTCCCAAGGGGATCGATTTGGTGGAGCAGCCGTTGCGACCCCGCTCGCTGGCCTCCAGACCGTTTGACGCTGAAGGCTTGCCGCAGCGAGATAAGGCCTTTGTTTCGGATGGTGTCCTGAAGAGTTGGATTCTTGATCTTTCGACCGCTCGGCAACTTGACCTTGAAAGTACCGGGAATGCGTTCAGGGATGCATCCTCGCCTCCGCATCCTGGCGTTACGAACGTTGAGTTGACCGCGGGCAGCAGGGACAGGAACGGGCTGGTGGAGGAAATGGGAACCGGGCTCATAGTTACGTCCCTGATCGGATTGACTATCAATCCAACCACCGGTGACTATTCGAGGGGTGCCGGGGGATTGTGGGTTGAACAAGGAAGAATAGCCGGTCCAGTTTCCGGCTTCACGATTGCAGGCAATTTAAGGCGGATGCTGAAGTCGATAATTCCCGGAAACGATGCCCGACCGTTTGCCAGCAAAAGGGTGCCCAGCCTTCTGGTCGAGGGTCTTGTCATTGCCGGAGATTAGGTCATGCGCGACAACAAAACGGAATCAACACACCATAATGCCGTCAGGGGATTGCGAATTTCCATTGCGGCAACGGAGTTCAACCCGAAATGACCAGGCGATTGCATCTGGTATTCGGTGGCGAACTGATTGATCCACAGGTGGCCAAGTTCCGGGACTTGGAGAAGGTCGAGGTTGTTGGCCTTTTCCCGGACTATGAATCGGCCCGTGCCGCCTGGAAGGACTCATCTCAGCGGTCGGTGGACAATGCGTTGATGCGCTACTTCATTGCCCGCCTGGGCCGGATCGAGGAGCGCCCGGGATCAGAATTGGACCATGCCGATCTTCCTTCGCCAAGCAGAGAGGAGTGATGGGGCACTCGCTTGGCCTCGCAATCTACCTCCAAATTTCGTCTAGGCTGGAGCCACCGGCGCGCAGGATATTGCAAAGGCGCATTGCAGCGGGCAAGGAAGATCCCCAGCGCTCCGAAGAGCGATTTGGCCGACCGGGCATGCCGAGACCAGAGGGCGATATTATCTGGATGCACTCGGCGAGTGTGGGCGAGGTTACATCAATCCTGCCGGTTGTGGAGGTTATCGGCCGGCTCCGTCCCGACCTGTGGTTCCTGATAACCACCGGCACGCTGTCTTCCGCCGAACTGCTGTTGCAACGAATGCCCGCAAGGACGGTTCACCAGTTTCTGCCATATGATGTGAGAACTGCCGTTGAGTGCTTCCTTGACTATTGGAGGCCGTCGTTGGGGGTCTGGACGGAAAGCGAATTGTGGCCAGCGCTGATTTGCGAAACGCACAGGCGCCGAATTCCGCTACTGTTCGTGAACGCCAGAATGTCGAGCAGGTCTTACCGCAGGTGGCGATGGATGCCCGTATTTTCGGCGTCCCTTCTGCGGCGATTCCGCGCAGCTCTCGTTCAGGACAAGGAAACAGGACGGTATCTTCGGCGGCTTGGCCTTCCGGAGCGGAGGATCGAGGTTACCGGCTCACTCAAGATGGGGGCAAAAATTCTCCCGCACGACAACCGGGCAGAAACTGCGTTCAAGGAGGCCTGCGGCGATCGACCCATCTGGCTTGCGGCGTCGACCCATCCGGGAGAAGAGGAGATAATCGGAGAGGCGCATTCGTTGCTGCGGGAGCGGCGGGAGGGAATTCTGTTGATTGTTGTTCCGCGGCATCCTGAACGGGGACGGGAAGTTGCACAGAAGCTGTCTGCCCAGGGTTTTCGGGTGTGCCGGCGGTCAGCAGGAGGCCTTCCTGGCACCGATGACCAGATTTATGTGGCCGATACACTGGGTGAACTTGGTCTGTGGTATCGGGTTGCACCGGTAAGTTTCATTGGCGGATCGATGGTGAAGTCGGGGGGGCACAATCCCTACGAGGCTGCATTTCTGGAATCGGTGATCCTGCACGGTCCACATGTTTCAAACTTCTCGCAGGATTTCGGCAGGTTGGAATCGGCCGGTGCAACGATCAGGGTTGCAAGTGCCCGGGAACTGGCGAATGCAATCGACAGGGCCGACGACCCGATGTTGACGCAACGCATGACCCAGGCGGCGCTTGAAGTCTGTGCCGGTGGCGATGAGATCATCGACAGGGCGGTTTCCGCAATTCTTGACTTCATGCCGCCCAGGGCAGGATCCGATGAGGCAGCCTGAATTCTGGTTCAAGCAACCAGGGGTGCTCTCGGGCATTCTTTTCCCGCTGGAGGTCATCTGGAGAGCTGCAGCGCGCAATCGGATTGGAAAGGGGCGCAGGGAAAGGATCAAGATTCCGGTGATCTGCGTTGGCAATCTCAACGTCGGCGGAACCGGAAAGACCCCGCTCGTTATGGAACTGGCCCGTCGCCTGACCGAAGCGGGCGAATCTCCTCACGCCGTTTCTCGAGGATTCGGTGGCAACACGAGCAAACCGACCCTTGTTGATCCGTCCCGCCACAGCGCAACTGATGTTGGAGACGAGCCGCTGCTACTGTCCTCGTTTGTTCCAACATGGGTGGGGGCCAAAAGGCCAGAATGCGCACGGCTCGCCGCCGAAGCGGGTGCGGGTGTCATAATCCTGGATGACGGCCATCAGGATCCTTCCCTTGCCCATGATGTCTCCGTCATCGTCGTCGATGCCGAACGGGGATTTGGCAACTGCCGGGTTATGCCGGCCGGACCGCTTCGGGAGACGGTTGATGAAGGGCTCCACCGCGCAGACGTTCTGGTGGTGGTTGGCAGCAACGGGCAACGGTTCCGGAAGCAGTGGAAATTCGCCTCCGATTTGCCCGTGATCGAGGCAAATACGACCGTCCTGCCCACAGGCAAGGACTGGAGGGACGAAAGGGTTGTCGCCTTTGCGGGAATCGGTGATCCGTTGAAGTTTTTTTCCTGTCTTTCCGACCTTGGAGCGAATGTCGTCCATGAGGTTCCCCTCACGGATCATCAGGTGTTGGATGGACGCCTGATGACCAGATTGGAGATGGTTGCAAAATCCCGGTCGGCTCAACTGGTGACAACCGAAAAGGATGCAGTCAGGTTACCGAAGAATTGGCGTAGCCGGGTACTCACCCTGCCGGTACGGCTGGAACTTTCGGATTGGTCGGAAATTGATGACCGGCTTGCAGGCTTGGGTGTAATTGTTCCCGACGCAGGTTGACCGCCGGGAACATTTGTTTGTTTCGGGAAGGGCTCATTCGGACAACTCGTTATCAAGGAGTTCCGCGAAATCCTCGTAAGGCATGTTTGAGTGGAGTTTGCCGTTGATTATGAATGTTGGAGTGGATGTGATGCCGTCGTCATCCGCAAATTCCTGGTATGCCGCAAACAGCATCTCCGCATTGGCCTGATCAGTCAGGCATGCATCAAGCTGTGTGTCCGTCAATCCGGCGGCAAGACCGATCCCGCGCAAACGGGCGGCGACCTGTGCGGGACTGTTTTGGCGCGACCAGGAATCCTGCTTGTCGAACAGGAGATCCACGATGCCGAAATACTTGGATTCGCCGCCGCATCGAGCGACAATCCCAGCCCACAGCCCATAGCGATCGAAATAGATTTCCCGCAGCCTGAACAGAATTTTGCCTGTGTCGATGTATTCGCTCTTCAACCTGCCGAAGACATTCTGGTGAAAGGTGCCGCAATGTGGGCAGGTGAATGAGGCGTATTCAGTTACGATCACCTTGGCGTCGGGGTTGCCAAGGGTCATCTCCACATATTCGGGTTCTTCCTGTGCCGCCAATCCCATTGGGATGGCAACCAGAGTGAAAATCGCAACTGCGACGACTGACTTGATACGGTTAAAACTCACCATGCTGCATGTTCCTTTCCCCTATTTCGGTTTGCTTAGGACGGACTTCCCCAATTCAAACAACAGATTGCGCAAATTCTCATCTTCGATGTCCTCAATCGAGGACTCAAGCCGGTTCAGTTCCTCGGCGTCCGGTATTTTCCGTTGTGGCGGCAACTCAACCGGGTTTGCGGAACCGTCTTGCGTTTTGCCCACCTGCGTGACCCTAATCGATTCGATTGCCCTGTAGCCATAGCTCGCATTGATGCGCTCAATGATGCGGGGAGCGTTCATGCTCACCTCCTGGGTCCGGGATCCAAGAACTTTCAGTATTAGCGTTGCACCCTTGCCGTCGCGGCCGTAAGAGATGCGGACCGGTGAGGATATTGCCGCAATCGCCGCCCCGGCGATTTCAGCCCAGCCGGTCAGAATCATTGAGCTTGCAAAACCCTGCTTGGCCGCGGCATCCTGCAAGCTGTCGCGGATCAGGGTGGACATGTGCTCCATTCCCCTGTTGCGGGTTTCGTTCGGAAAATGTTCTTTTCTGCCGATATTGCACACCATCCCAAATCTGCTTGGCTGCGGTTTTGTATTGTTGCAGCATATCAGGCGAATAGTCATTAGTGACCAGGCATTTCGGGCAATGAACAATGCGTGATGCAGATTTGAGCGCAACCCTGCTCGCTTGGTATGACAGGAACGCCCGAAATCTGCCCTGGCGAATTCCACCGGCCCGAAGCCGCAATGGCGAGTTGCCCGACCCTTATCGGGTCTGGCTTTCCGAAGTGATGTTGCAGCAGACGACCGTTCCGGTGGCGGCCCGATACTTCGATCGATTCTGTGACCGTTGGCCGACTGTCGAAGATCTCGCCGCCGCCGAAGACAGGGACATTTTGGCTGCCTGGGCCGGGCTTGGCTACTATGCGAGGGCACGCAACCTCATCAAGTGCGCCCGGATCGTCGTCAACGATTTGGGCGGCGAGTTTCCCCGGACGGAAACCGAACTTGTGAAGCTTCCCGGCATAGGGCCATATACGGCAGCGGCGATCACTGCGATTGCTCATGATTTTCGGGCGATCGCAGTTGATGGAAACATTGAGCGAATTGTGGCCAGGTTGCATGCCGTCAGGCAGCCTCTAGCCAAGGCAAAGCCGGAATTGCGCAAGCTGGCTGCCCAGCTGTTGCCTTCCCGACGTTATGGCGATTTCTCTCAGGCGATGATGGACCTTGGCTCGATCGTCTGTCGACCGCGCCGTCCCGACTGTGAACACTGCCCGTGGAGCCAGGCCTGCAGGGCAAGGGAACTCGGGATCGAAGATTCTCTGCCGGCCAGGTTGCGCAAGGCGGCAAAGCCGCAAGTTCTGGGCGAGGCATATGTCGGACGACGCGAAGATGGTGCTTGGCTCTTGGAGCGCCGACCGGGAAAGGGGCTGCTTGGAGGCATGCCGGGTTGGCCCGGTTCCGGCTGGGGACATGAGGTTGCTGCCGAACCGCCCTGGGATGGGGATTGGCACCGTGTTGAAGGGTCCGTAAGCCACGTTTTCACCCACTTCAAACTGGAGTTGAGAGTCTTTGTGGCAAAAATTCCGGCGGCCGGCGCTGCGAACCGGGGAGAATTCGTGCCCACTGAAGAGTTCGTTCGCGATTCCTTGCCAACACTTATGCGCAAGGTTTTTGATCTGGCATTGCCCAGTTTTTGCCCTTGATCCGCAACCGGCGATCCACTTGCGTGTCAGCGTCTCCGGTGAATGGTGAAGCCCTTTCGTTGCATGCAGTTCCCATCAAATGTGCTTATCCACCGTCCGTGCCGGAACTCTTGGCGAAGGCACCTCTTTACGCCGCGAAAACCCTTGCGGTCGGATTTGTGCCGGCGGCACAAATGATCCTGAAATGTAACCCAGCGCTGCCCATTCCAAAAATCTTCAAGGCACGCTTTGTGTCTTGATCGGTGGTGTTGGGGCGCAGGGTGCACCGGTGTTGAATGCGCATGGTGTTTTTTGCGCGGCTTTGATGGAGCAGCCCTTCCGGCAGATTTGTCGTGATTGTCATTGCCGGCAACAATTGCCATCAGCATTGACGAAAACAGCAGGAATTTGGCCAGATCCCTTGCATCGTCGCCGGCATTGACCGGAGCCGCCGAAAATCCTCCCAGTGCCAGCGAAATTGCAGTGACTGCCGCGGTGATTTTGCTTTTCATGTTCAATGTCCTCCTTGGTCGGAATTGTTCCCGGCAATTGACCGTATCAACGCCGATTGGGCGGATTGGACCGCAGGAGCTTCGGGAACAGCAATATCAGTCGGCTGATATTCGATTGCAGACACCAATATCAGCCTCCAAAATCCGATTGGATTTCAGGCGAATGGTTCTGATCTCACCGGCAAATCGGATGGTGCAGCCTGTAGTGTTTGCGGGAGGCGGAACGGTTGAGGGGCTCTTGACAGACTCGTCATTTGCATTCGGCAACGGCGTGTTATTGAATTTCAGGTCGGATAAATGGGAGATCAGGGCACGATGAAGATTCGGATTCTGATGACGGCCATCGCGCTATTTCTGGTGTCGGCGAGTTCGCCGTCGGCCGATTGCTATGCCGACTATAGGGCCAAGAGTGAAGATCCGTTTCGATTGCACTACGGCGTCATACAGATTCCGGATCATTTGTGTTCTCAAGATGAAGCTGCGCGTTATATCGCCGAACGCATTTCAACCGAGGGCTGGGTTTTGCTTGTGGTGGATTCGCTATTCGGGGTTAATGGGTTGAAACAAAGGAGCGAAGACGCTGGCCAGTACCTTCTCCGATATTAGGCGGTTTCCGCGACCACTCCACGGAGCTGGATTTGTGGTTCTGGCCCTCGGCGCGGTCGTGGCCATTCTGGCGGGTGCAGCCTTCTTTCTTATCTACAGCCTGCCGGACGCGGATGCCTTCAACAACCATGTCGAACGATTGTTTGTTGAAAACAAGGAATTGACCTCGGAGACGGAACTGCGCCTCCTGGAAATATTGGCACAGTCGGGCAGCGCGTTCTCCGACACGCTTGCATCCTACCGAATGATCGTTCTTGTTCTCTTTGCATTTGCCGCTGCCCTGCTGATCGCGGCGGCCGTATTCCTGCTCAACACGGTTGCTCTCGGGCGCCGAGTTTCAGAGGTTGAGCGGGCAGGCATGCATGTCAGGAGCCTCATTCTCAGGCGCGATGAACAGGTTGTGTTACTCAATGACCTTGATCTGGAGCTTACGCCGGCAGCCATGGAAACCCTTGCAGCCCTATGCGAGGCCAGACTTGACGATGAGGTATTGTCGGGTTCCCAGCTTGAATCTCTGATTTCCGGCAAAGATGTGGTTGATTGCGAGGACGCCGCGGGTGCGACGCGGGTCAAACGGCTCCGGGATGCTCTGGGCAATCAAATCATGACAAGGTTGCTGATCAAGAACATAACCAAGAATGGTTATGTTTTGGCGATCAACAAGGAAGCGATCAAGCTGAACTGACGGGGCAGGGCAAGAAACTGTCCGGAGGTGGTTGGGGAAAACCGGTGTCGGGCAGCCCATTTGGCCATTACCCATCCGATCGCGGTGTCGGTGCCGACCCTGCACTCAATTGAAATTGCGGTTTCAATGCTGTCCGGTCCGACCTGCGGCGCAATCGTGAATGCCGAAGCAGCTTTCGTTCCCCGGCTTTCTCAGCTTGCTCCGTGGCCCGGAAACATCCGCTGGCTGTTCGGTCGTCTGATCTTATGAACTCCCGACTTTGCGTGTGTTGGAACGTGCATTGCGGTTTGCCGGACATTCTCCGGAAAGCACGGACTTCAATCAATCGGACCAAAGCTTGCTTGCATTTTCTTGCTCAACCGGGACCGCACTATGCGGTAGGATTCGATAAGCCGGTGGCGCAGTTCCTCCTCCGGCGCATCCGTTGGTATGCTGACCCAGGAACGGTGAAAATAGGGTGCCTTGCGGCCAATTCCGAGTTCAATCAGCAACTCTGCCGTTTCAATGCTGTCTGTCTTTACAGAAACACCCGGTGTAGCGGAGCCCATGCAGGCAAACATCTTTCCGCCGATCTTCCATGCGTCATGACCATCCCCCCATGGGTCCGAATGTTCGGCTCCGGGGAAGGTGCGGCATATTTCAAAAACTCTGTCGCGACTCATAATTTGTTCCTTCCATTGATTTGCTTTCCGGAATCAATTGAACCTGACAGAACCAAATCAATTCGCGCGGGGGCAAACAGGATGATCTCAACAAGAATCAATGGCTCTGTTGCAAAAATTTGCCGGAGTTGCCGGTTGTGTGATCTGGCACCGCCTTTCCTCAAAATCCCTGCTGGATCGCGATTTGTTCAAGT